>JBBANM010000246.1:0-1045 GCA_040401995.1 Saprospiraceae bacterium | reverse complement strand
GTTTGTCTTTGATCTTTAGATTCATCCGATCTTTAGAAAATGTCATGTTTACCCACTTCTTAAAAACAATAAATAAATACTATTTTAAATTAAATAATAACTATTTATAATTATTTAACGAATAAATTTATATTTTCTCTAGCAACAAGAAGTCCTCAAATTACGCAAAAGATGCCGCTAAACGAAGTTGTGCAAGAACAGTCCATGCTTTGTGAACCGTTGATCCCAAACGCAAAAACGGTCAAGGCTATGCGTGAAGCTCGCCAGAGAAAGACCACCAAACACAAAACCATCGCTGATCTGATGGCTGATTTGCATGTTTAAAAATGGAAAGCGGAATCTCACTGCCGAAGTAGCTCTAAAACTTGAGCGATATTTTGGAAGCGAAGCCCAAGGGTGGCTAAATCTTCAAGATATGATTTTAAAAATTAAGTCTGCGAGCGGCTGCTCTTTGCCAAAAAATGATGCCTGCATCACTGAATAAAACTCGGATTGATTCAATTCCGAATAATCAACAGCGTAGTCTGCATGATCGGCTAGTTGAGAAATAAAAAGGCGTTGTACGCGACCATTTCCCTCGCGAAAAGGATGAATAGCATTGATTTCAGATAAGTAGTGTGCCAACCTTCTAGCAAATAACTTTGGCTCTAAGTTAATTAAATATTTCTCAGTTGCAAGGGCGCTGAAAACTGTATTTGAGTAGGACTGTATTTGAAAGGCATTGCAAAACCGACTCTCGCCTCTAATGATATCTACGCTCCTTATTTCACCCGCCCATTCGTAAACGTCTTGGAATAAGTATCCGTGTATCTTGCAAAGGTGAGCTAAGTCAAAGGCGCCCGCGATTGGGTTGTGAGCAAGCTCAAGTAAACGAATGGCAGTGAAATCACCCTCATACTCATCAAGTAGGTATTGATCAGTTATTCCCGCTTTGTTTTTGAGAACTGCAGTGCCTGGTATGCAGTAAATGTCATCTGCTTCGTAGCGCGACATATTTAGCTTTAACCTCATTTAGTAAATCTGAGGTCGATTTATTCCCATCTAC
>JBBANM010000245.1:0-1099 GCA_040401995.1 Saprospiraceae bacterium | reverse complement strand
AGGAACTTTGGCGTCAAAGCCGCTGCTTAGATGCTTTTCTTTCACGGACTATTGTGTTAAGGAACGGATAAAAAATAAAATGTCACTTTTGCCTTGCTCTTTCACCGCCACTCTTCCTATCTTTTTCGTTGCAATGCCCCACATTGCGCCTCAAAAGATAGTTGATTGGCAGCAAAATAACAGCGGCTAAAATGACACTTTATTATTCACCCGTTCCTTACCTTTTTACCTACAAAAAAAATCTGATATGTTTCACAAAGATGAATTCATGAAGTATGCTACACAGCATCGAGGAATGAATAGCATGCATCTTGAAAAGTATGCCGAAAAAGCGACTACTTATGTCACACCCGACATCAAGTCGTTTACGCCTTACGTAATAGAAGAACGCCAGATGAACATAGGTCAATTGGACGTTTTCTCTCGTTTGATGATGGACCGCATCATCTTTCTAGGGGTACCTATTGACGATTACGTGGCCAACGTGGTTATGGCGCAATTGCTTTTCTTGGAATCGGTAGATCCTAAACGCGATATTCAAATGTTTGTCAACAGCCCCGGCGGTTCAGTTTTTGCTGGCCTAGGGATTTTTGATACCATGAAGTATGTCGCTCCTGATATTGGTACCATCTGCACCGGTATGGCCGCTTCAATGGGGGCAGTATTGTTGTCGTCAGGTACCAAAGGCAAACGTACCGCATTGTTCCACAGCAAAGTAATGATTCACCAACCGCTGGGAGGCATGCAAGGCCAAGTAACTGAAATGGAGATCTACTACAATTTGATCAAAAAAGATCAAAAAGCATTGTACGATATCCTGGCTGATAATACCGGTCAACCTTACGAAAAGATCGAAAAAGATTGCGATCGCGACCACTGGTTGAACTCTTATGAAGCTAAAGAATACGGTCTGGTTGACGAAGTTTTGGATCGCAACAGCCCGCGGAAAAACGCATAATTCAGTATTTTCATAAGTTTACGGATCTACAGATCAGCGCTTGTTAAGGAACGGTTGAACAATTAATTACCACTTTACCCTTGCACTTTCACTGCCACTCTTCCTATCTTTTTCGTTGCAATGCCCCACATTGCGCCTCAA
>JBBANM010000244.1:0-1125 GCA_040401995.1 Saprospiraceae bacterium | reverse complement strand
AAGTAACCGAAACTGCTTAAATTCCCCTCTATAAATGAATTACGAACATATTACAACCAATGAATCTCGCAGAATGGTCGAAAGCACCAGCGGGTTAGGCTTGCCCCACGAGCAAATAGCCATTTTGGTGGGGATAGACGATAAAACCCTGCGGAAGTATTACCGCACCGAACTGGACACGGGCAAAGCCAAAGCCAACGGGCAAATAGCCAAGACGCTGTTTTCCAAGGCGGTGGCAGGCGATACGACTAGCCTTATCTGGTGGACAAAGACCCAAATGAAGTGGTCCGAAACTGTTAAGAACGAAGTCACGGGTGCGGATGGTGAGCCTTTGACGGGCATCAATGTGACCTTTGTAAAGCCTAATGAGTGACACCAACGCTCAGTTTCCCGTCAAGATGGCCAGCCTGTTCGACAAGGCGCGTTATAAAATCTACTTTGGGGGAAGAGGGGCAGGCAAGTCACATTCTGCCGCAAAAGCCCTGTTAATCCTTGGCGCGCGAAGCCCCATTAGGGTTTTGTGCGCTAGGGAATTCCAAACATCAATAAAAGATTCTGTCCACAAACTGCTGTGCGACCAAATTGAATTGATGAATATGCACAGCATTTACGAAATAACCCAAAACAGCATTAGGGGCAAGAACGGGTCTGAGTTTGCCTTTGTAGGGCTAAAGAACAATGTAGCCAATGTCAAATCCTATGAGGGTGTCGACTACTGTTGGGTTGAGGAAGCACAGACAGTTTCCCGTCACAGTTGGAATACGCTAATACCGACCATCCGCAAGGAGGGTTCTGAGATATGGATTACCTTCAACCCAGAGTTAGAGACAGACGAGACTTACCAAAGGTTTGTGGTCAGACCCCCAGAGCAAGCGGTAGTCCAAAAAATTAACTGGTCAGACAACCCGTGGTTTCCAGAGGTTCTAGCCTTAGAGAAAGACTCACTCAAGAGCCGTGACCCAAGCGCTTATCAAACAGTCTGGGAAGGTCTATGCAGACAAACAGTAGACGGGGCAATCTTTGCAAATGAAATGCAGTTAGCAGAGTTAGACGAGCGCATAACAAAAGTCAACTACGACCCTACAAAGCCCGTTCACGCCATTTTTGACTTGGGTTGGGCAGATA
>JBBANM010000243.1:0-1172 GCA_040401995.1 Saprospiraceae bacterium | reverse complement strand
AGACCAGATCATCACACTTCCCGACTACCTCACGCATTTGGCCAGCGTAGAGTGGCTCATTGGAGATTTAATTGGGGGGATTCAGCAATTCTGTGGCTGGGGTCGATTTGGCTGGTCGCTTTCAAAGGGTCAGTGAATATTGTTCAGGCAATGGCTCAGGAATTTACTCCTCGAATGGAGGAGCCTGGACGCCATTCCAGGTTGACGATATATTATGTCGCTCACAGCTTACCTGCTTTTGCATCCTGGACACTGGCTGCCTCAACTGGGTTATTAGAGGCCATGATAATTGCAGATCTTCAAGAAAATTCGAATTCCACTAGCAATGTCGGGGACCGACGAGGTAGCGGCGATGATGTACGAGAGGAGTTAGCGCCAATCCCAACAGTCGAGAAGAATCTGGCCCTCACAAGTCAGACACGCATGGTCGACTACATCAACACAGTGAATACTCACTATGAGAATGCCAGAGCTCTTCTACAGACTTCACTCACCTTTGTTCGCCAACAGACAATCACGCTCATCAGGACGAGTCGCAAAGTGTCAACTTTTCTCATGGGACATATTGCCAAGCGCACAAAGCGCATGGACACGGCCACAGGTGCAGTGGATGGACTATTACTCCTAACTAGATAATGCTGAACAAGGCTACTCTACGCCCGTGACATGATATGGAACGACCGGGTCAAATACATATGGCAAACTCAGAAAATGTATGGATAACGAATTTATTTAATAAAATAGTCAATTTACAAGGGAGAATGTCATACATCACTGTAAATAATCAAATTTTGATTGTTACATACATGACTTCTCTTTTGGTGCGGCTATCAATCGTATCGACCTTCTGTGGAATGTTCTTCATATTCAATGCCTCTCAGCCGTCGGACACAGGATTTTGTCAGCACATCAAATCACGATAAATTTATTATTCTCTCACCACAATCTTTACGGCCACAATTCTCTGTCATCGCCAGCATGCATCAACGGATTTTTTTTCTTTTTCTTTCCCTCTGGCAGCTTGTCAAGTAAATCTTGATCCTTTTCCTCATCAATCCGATGAAGGATTTATGTCTTTCGATTAGGTTAGCAAAATATGAAGAGGGCAGGCAGTACAACATCGTGGATATGATGATTCTAAACCAATGGAGAAGAAATCTTACCTTCGATTT
>JBBANM010000242.1:0-1223 GCA_040401995.1 Saprospiraceae bacterium | reverse complement strand
AACCATTGGCCCAAAAACTCTTTCCTATAATCTGAAAGCCGGCGCAGACGGCCAAAACAACGGCGCCCTGGGCTATTGCATCTTCCAATACTGGCTCACGCTGGAGAGCGGCAAGAGAGAGTAGTTGGGCGGAGTCTTCTGCCCCACCCAACAGATATAAATTGCCATTGACTGGAATCGAATCCTCAAATGAAACATCTATCACCGTGGCAGTGATGCCGTGAAACTTAGCCCTGAAGGCGAGGACTTCGGCGTTTCCAGAGTCCCCGTAAGTCCCCAACAGCTCATTGTGAATTCGTACTATTCGAATCTGTGTCATTGGCTGACCATTGCAAAGAAGGCAGTATAAGCGGCGAGCACGTCAACAGTTGGCGAATCTTTATGCGAAGCGACTGCTGCCTCAAAACTAGGCTCCAAAATATTTTCTATACCTGCTACGTGTAATCGATACGAAAGATCGATCGCCCGTTCTCCACACACCGAGATTTTCTTTCCGCGCAATGCCTCAAATGAGACGTCCCAAATCCAAGATGTATCTATCCCATCAACTTGTCGCGCGTTCAGAATTAAAATGACATCATCACTATCGATACCGGCTATCGCTTCACTCCAGGACGCGGGATTTTTGACCAGACGTAATTTACAAGTTACTCCGGCGACCTCTTTAATAAATGATCGCTCCAACTGTGAGTTGTCTATCTCAACTCTGGGACATCCCATTGCACCCCCTGCAATATTTGCCAGCTCGCTATTTCTATAGGCAGCTGTGCCCAGGGCAAGTAATTTATCGGCCCGTTGATTATCTAAGCCACACCTACAGGAATAGTTATTTCCAATCCATGTCAAATAACTTCCGCAGGCTGGACAGGCTGCGCCATCGGGATGTCTGCGGCCACCAAATGAGACGCGAATGCTTTTGTGCGCATTTAAGAGTGCAAAACTTACAAATGGATCATCAATATCACCTATAAACATCGTCTGCGGTGCACCCTTTACGGCATCGGCCCATCGGGTAGCTACCCGTTTTACTTCATGCATTCGATGAAGTTGATCACGCGTTAAATTGAGTAAGAGAACAACCTGTGGTTTTGTCGCCGCAATCATCATTGGAAGATAAAGCTCATCGACCTCAAGCACGGCATATTCAGATGGTGACATCAAAGTAGTAGCACAGCCGCGATCTAAGTTTGAGCCAGTCCGGTTCGAGATAGTTGGTCCAAGTG
>JBBANM010000241.1:0-1233 GCA_040401995.1 Saprospiraceae bacterium | reverse complement strand
TTGAACGCAAAAAGGTGGCTCCTAGCTTTCTTAACAGAACGCACCTTCTGTGTGAGAGTAGGTACCGATTACTCAAGATGGAGCCCAACCACATGCGGAGTACCTCAAGGCACGGTCCTAGGACCAATACTATTCAATGCTGCAACATCAGGACTTAAGAATTTAGAGCTAACGAAAGGGACAGAGATAATCATCTATGCTGATGACTTGCTCCTTATCAAAAAGGTAATAAAGGACGAAGATGAAAAACAACTCCAAATGGACTGTGATAAAATCAACCTATTCTACGAACAAGAGTCACTAAAAATCAATGGAAGCAAAACCCAACTTCTGATAACCTCAGTATCCCCTGGTGGAGCAACCCGCCTTCAAACCCCGCCAGTCATTAATGGGAATCAGATCATGCAAGTAGAAACACTGAAATATTTGGGAGTTGTCTTCGACGAGCGCATAACTTTCACCAAACACGCCTCACTAGTAGCAAGAAAAGCAAGGAAAATGATTGGAGCAGTTGGTACAGTATTAAGAAAGTGGAAGATGTTCAAACAAATTAAAAGAATTTACTTATGTTGCATCCGTCCAACCATATTATACGGCATCGCTGCTACCTACCCCAGAACTGCCATTGGAAGATCCACCCTAGAAAGAGTCAATAAACTAGCTGCACAAATGACCGCAAATAAATATCACACAGACTACGAAGAAATATTAAAAGTAGTCAACTGGGACACCATAAATTGGTTGTCAATAAAGGAACAACTACGTATAATGCATCATTACACAGCTGTGCAAAAAAGTGAAAAGGCCAACCAATGGACCATGATGATTGAACCCGAATCAGCTCGAAGATCCTCAAGACTGTCCAATGACACGCCCTACAGAGTCATAGGGAAAGAACCACGCTTAACTCGAACGATGGAGACGACAATACGACAGATGATCACTTTGTGGAACAGGCTGCCTACATCAGCGACCAGCCTAAGCAACAAAGAGACATTCCTAGCAAAGATCAACTCTGAAGAGATCAGAAACAGTCTCCTTAACAAGAACTGTTAGAAGAAGAATGAACTCATGTGCTGTGTGTGTATGCGTGTGACAACGGTTGTACATGTGTGAGAGTGTGATGTATATGAGAGTGTGTAAATGTATGACACTTTATAGGTATCTTCTACGCACTCGATGCGACTGTATTACACAAATACGTTGAAATACCTGCATGTATTTGCGAATAAA
>JBBANM010000240.1:0-1304 GCA_040401995.1 Saprospiraceae bacterium | reverse complement strand
GTATACACAACGATCAAGATCCAATGCATGTTCTCAATGTTTATGGGAAAAAATATTTTCCCGAAATTCTGGATAATGTTGGCTTCCCCATCCCCACCCAGATTCTTCGCTTTCGTCCATCTTTTCACGCCGTCGTAGTTCCTGTATTCTCATGCAATTAAAAAGAAGATATGTATATTCAAATAAATTTACACAATCTTACCACTGCTTCAGTCGATCCAAAAGTATGAACATAAAAAATGAATTCATAAAATGGCATGGTGCTGCGCTAGGGCACAACCTTGATGCAGCGTCCTTGAGTAAGGCAAAGTAGCCATTTATGACCTACACGCAAGCAGCAACGATTACAAGTAGAAGCAAAGTATAGCTGACGATTAACACACCTCATCATTCAGATACATATTTCTCTTCTTACGATCAACACATTCCATCTCTAACCACCTCAGGCACCGAAATTTCGCCCACGTCATTGGGATGTGATGCTTAGCATGTAGATATTTTGCTCCCTCTCCCGGCACCAATGCAAATCCAGGATAGTTTTCATTTTCAAACTGAGTCAACACGACAGGCGAAATTTTATTGACCTGCTGAACAGTCATCGCACGAATTTGAATCGGATCTCCGGCCATGACCTTCAATATAAAAAATGAGTACATAACAATATAAAATAAATGAAATAGTCGAAATAAAAGTGATAAAATAAAAATTTGTAAACAATTAAAATAAATAAATAAAACAGTACCTGAACATACGTATCTACCACGTCTTCATTATATTGACCGTCGTTATGGAGGAGGCTGTCTTTCGTGATTTTTGTTCTTGTCACGGCCAATTTGAGCTCGGAGTTCTCACTGGAAGATGCTCCAGCTTTTTTACTTTTCTCCTTCTGTTGTGCCTTGGTTTCACAAGTAAAGCACTTTCTCCACATGGTAGCACAGCCACTGAAAAGTGAAGGAAAGGAGCACTGGGGACAAGGCTGAAGCTCATGCTCAGCAACGATCACATTGCAATCAACGAACACGCAACTACAAGACACCATCACCTTGTGTTCGGACTTTCTCCCCAATCGAGCGACTGGAGGCGAAATCGGAGCGAAAGTCTGAGCCCGACCCGGAGCCCGACCCGGAGCAGGACCCGGAGCAGGACCCGGAGCAGCACCCAGAGCAGCACCCGGAGCAGCACCCGGAGCAGCACCCGTAGCCGTAGCCGTAGCCGTAGCAGGACCCGTAGCCGTAGCAGGACCCGTAGCCGTAGCAGGACCCGTAGCCGTAGCCGTAGCCGTAGCCGTAGCCGTAGCCGTAGCC
>JBBANM010000239.1:0-1337 GCA_040401995.1 Saprospiraceae bacterium | reverse complement strand
GTCTGTCATTGTATGGTAAAGATAACATACTTTGATCGCTTAGTACCCTGTACTGGACTGCTTGAGAAAGAATGGCTTGAAGGATACCGCTAATTATTTGCATGCATTGCTTTAGCATGAGTGTGGGGTTAAAAATGGCAATCAAACCTATTTTAGACGCACCGCCCCTGTTCCAGAGGAACAATATCTTTGTAGAACCGCGCAATCAATCCGTCACCGTTCCAGCGGAACGGCATCTTAAACCTAATACCTTTCATTTATTGCCTCAAAAAAAATCCCGCCGCATCTAGCCTGAACCAAATGCGAACGGGATTTTGAATAACTAAGGTGAATAGCCAACAGTAGGGTGATTTCTTACAGTCAACCATAGTCTAAAGCGAAGAAGTCTTAGACTTACTCTGCTTTGCTGCTGTCTTATTCGAGTTCGTTTTGGTGGAAGCCGTTTTGATACATTCGCTTGGGTCACAACCCATTTCGGCGCATTTGCTAAGATCGCAACTCATTTCGGTGCATTTGTTAGGATCGCAAGATTTTGCACCCGCTTTTTTATTATCAATACTTACAAAAGCAGCGGCGCTAGTAGCAATAGGCTTCTTATTGGCAGAAATAGGCGTAGCGTTAGCAGTACTAGCAGTTGATTTGTCAAGACTGCATTTTTTGTCTGAAACGTTCGCCGCAGTGCTGTTGGCTTTCAAACAACAAGCTTGGGCATTCACGGTGTTGAGACCCAAAAACAGCATACCGAAAAGTACGAGAAATGTGAAACGCATGAGAAAATGGTATTAGATGGATTCACCCAGATCCGCTGGGTTGCCGGTGGTGTGCGTCATTGCACAACACAAAAATAGCGCAGACCCCAGGCATAAGCTGTTTCGCGGCTGTTATTCACTTGTTAATCAGCTGTTAAAAACGCCCATTGCTAGGTATTTTACTGTTTTTTTGTACCTGAATTTTAGCTTATCATAATGAAAACGAATAGAATAAGGTTTGTAATCGTCGCTTCCTGTCTAGCGCTTTTGGGCTTGATTGCCATTCAAGTGCGCTGGATGGAGTATTCTCGACAACTCCTGGATGAAGAGTTTGAACACCGCGTGGATATGGCAATGTGCAGCGCCGTCGAAACCACTGCCGCAGAGCCCATGAAAAGCGAAGTTGGCAAAACAGGCGCCAAAAGCAATGGCGCCTGTTGCGCCGATCTGGTTTCCAGCACCATGATCCTCAGCGATTCACAATTGCTGAAAAACCTGAATAAATCTTTGGTTTTTTACGGCATCCATTTGCCCGTAAACACCCGTCCAACCCCATCTTGTTTACATCTGAAAGACAGCCGAGCTTAG
>JBBANM010000238.1:0-1347 GCA_040401995.1 Saprospiraceae bacterium | reverse complement strand
TTTGGAGCTGATCCTTTTGCAAGCTCATCGCGAAGTCTAAAGTATAAATATATGAGAGAGTGTAATGCTAACAACAAGTCATGATATCAAAAACACCTTGCGTTTGCTTCTGAATTCGGTGGCTTTGGGAGCCATCGATCATTGGAATACAGCATGTAGTCCATGCACGCTTTGTCACCTCGTTTGACGAAGCGAAACACATGAGGAGCATTGTAATGATGATACACATACCTTGACTTTTCCCATGATTCAGTGCAATCGTAGTAGACATCAACTGAGCGACAAACCAGAGGACGTGTTTCCTTGCTAAGATGAGTCTTAAAAAGATAATGAAGTGCCAGAGGGGTTCCCAGAAAAGGTGCGACTTTAAGGACCTTGCACAGTTGGCTGAAGTACTGATCAATAGACGAGTGTGTGTGCCCTACCATCAAGAAATTGACGAAGACTGATTCAAAAATTTCCATCTCAACGAGCATACTGAGATAAAAAAACATAGTTTTGTTTTTATTCTCAGTGCTATTGTCGTAATGCAGAAGAACGCTACCCCCCCTTATCGTCTGACCGCGTGCTTGCAACTGAGCCTCTAGATCAGCAAAGGCTTGGCGTTGAATCTCGACCATCAAATTCGCGCCTTTCCCCATGTAATGGTCGGTGGTGTACAGAAAATAGCCATCAATAGAACCACAAATAACTTCCACTCCAAAAACTCTAGATTGAAAATGATTTTCACCCGGAGTGGGGGCTCCCGACGAGTCAGATGAGAAACGAGGTGTCGTAGTTTTGAATTCTGTCATCGCATCGATAAGAAAAAACGCTTCAAGAGGTCTCCCACCTTTACCACTAGCACGAGCACGAGCTCTCTTGTCGTTCATGGCTGCGCGCTCTGTGCTCTGCAGATTTAAGTGTGCCCTCCTCCATTTCTTGATCAGCTCTCTTTGATACATCGAAAACCTACAGAACTGACTCATGCCAGGCTTCAGTAAATCAGCCGCTGTGCAAAATAACAACATTCGATAGTATTATAAGCAAACGAAACGAAGAAGCGATAAAACTATATACCCCACCTGCACTACAAATAGAGCAAGTGGAAAAATTTCCTTTACAGGTCATTAAGCCTAGATTTTTAAACTTGGCTTCCCATAATCTTCGAAATGTTGTCAAACTGGGAATCTTGGTTGGTGGTTCTCCACTGTCAAACCACCATGTTTGGAACTCATTGTAAACATTCTCCCTGGTGGTATACGGAGCGCAATACTTGACATCGTGTTCAGTGTCCCCGGGGAGTGTGTCGCATTGATTTACACAAAAAGCCCTGAGAAAAGTTTCACAATGCATGGACTGAATGCC
>JBBANM010000237.1:0-1375 GCA_040401995.1 Saprospiraceae bacterium | reverse complement strand
TACAAGTTCAACAGACATAAGCAGGTAATAATCCTCTAACCAATCAGCATGCTTCTCAAAGCAGTTATGGTTTTACCAATTCTATTTTTAGAAAAGCATGTACCATTGGTGTATTACAATCCTGCTTCTAATCCAGTGCTCGCAGCTGTATATAGCACACACATACACTGGTTTCTTAGAAATCAAGGTTTATCTGCAGCACTCCATTTATCTCATCATTTTTACAATGCCACGACTCACTGAAGGAGTTAAAAATCAAATTATTGCTCTGCGTGATACGGGAATGTCCTGGAAGCAGATTTGCTCACAACTAAACGTGAAACAAACAACTGCATGGGACATTGTGGCAAAATTCAAAGCTACTGGCAGCGTTAGCAACAAACCAGCATGTGGACGTCCCCGGAAAATTACTGCCAAATCCGAGAGATTCCTAGCCAGGATAGTGATTCGTGATCGTCGTGCCTCTCTGTCGGAGGTCACAGAGTCCTACAACCATGGTCGTCATTATTCCAATCGTGTCTGTGCAAGAACTGTTCAGCGTGCATTGCATCGATGTGGTTTCCGTGGTCGGCTTGCTGCTAAGAAACTGGGCATCGCTGCTACAAATCGACGAACTCGCATTCGTTGGTGTCGGCTGCATCGTGCCAATACAGTGATTGATTGGTCTCGTGTGATTTTCACGGACGAGGTGCGTATTGGCTTCCGACCTGATGGTGGCATCAGAGTCTGGCGGAAGAAAGGAGAACGTTATCTGCCAGGGTGTACTACAACAACTTCAACCTCCCGCGCATCTATAATGTTCTGGGGGTTTATTTCATGGGATGGAGTGGGACGCCTCTTCCAATGTTCTAATCGCATGTCTGCGTTCGAGTATATCTCTGTCATGAATTCTGCATGTATATTTGCACTTCCTTCTTTCAATCTTACCTATATGGACGACAATGCGCCAATTCATCGCGCGAATGTGGTGAAGAAGTGGAAGGAAGACAATGGGGTTGAATGTCTCGATTGGCCACCATACAGCCCAGACCTCAACCCCATTGAAAACGTATGGTCCTTCCTGAAACACCGTCTCAATAAATTGCCAACACGCCCACAAAATCTTGATGAACTCTGTGCAAAAGTGTTTTCACTCTGGGATACTGTACCTGTTTCTTATGTTCAGCGTCTGTATAGCAGTCTGCCCTCTCGCATGGATCTCTGCCTTAAAAACCATGGCTTCCCTATCAATTACTGATTTCCAATATATATTGTCTATGCCTTGTTTGTGATTTTCAGTTCGGAGTTTATAACGTCCTTAATATTTTTGAAATATGAACATTAGACATGAAAACACGAAAATTCATGAAAATACTAGGGTTTCGGAAACTTATGT
>JBBANM010000236.1:0-1389 GCA_040401995.1 Saprospiraceae bacterium | reverse complement strand
ATGAAAAAGTACATCGACATCGACATGGAAAACTCGTCTCCTTCGATTTTCTGCGACGTGGCCAGACAAAATGGAGTAGAGGTCCCGCACCTGTTCGAGTACATCCAGAACTGCAAATCCATCCGTCAACAAATCATGAATCACCACAATTGCAGCAAGGACGTCGCAAAAACACTGCCCATTATGCTGACGTACGGCGGCTCTTACGACTCGTGGATGCATAAGAATAAGATTTCTGCCAATGTCGACAACAAGATCGAATCGTTTGCTGGAGTGGAGAGCGAGATGAACATGCTCAGGGAAATCATTTGGAACGAAAACCAGCACCTGTACAAAGATGTGGTGAAAGAAGAGCCCGATAAATGGAGGGACAGGACCGAGGCAAAACGTGGAGTGATGGCAATTTGGTGTTACAGCATCGAGAAGTACTGCCAGGAGAGCGCAATTTTGTTTTTGAACGACAACTTCAGCTACCCGATTTCAAACGCGGTTCCCTGCCAAGATGGGTTCATGATTTTGAAGTACCACGATGACGACGACTATTACAACCAGATGTGCGCAGACATTTCTGAACACATGAAAAATAAGTGCAATATTGCAGTGCGGTTTTCTGTGAAGGCGATGGACGAGGGCTACGACATCCCCTGCGTGTCTTCGGCAAAGTCACTCGCGGAATGGAAGGACGACCTCTCCACCAGGATCCTTGCCAACAGACTCATTGAGTTGTACAAAGAGCATATCATGGTCACATCTGAGTCTTCATCTGGATGCAGCGAATCGATTAACGTGTATGTTTTTTTAAAGGAGCGCTGGAATCGCGAAAACGAAAAACGGTGGTACAACTTGACTGAGCTGATATCCGTCTCTTTGTACGATGTCGTGCTGAAAGAAATCCAATGCGACGACTTTTTGTCTGACCAAGAAAAGGTGGATCTGTCGGCACTGCTTCGAAAAAGCACTTCCAGCTCCTCTTACATCAACGACATCATCAGGCTGATGATTGGGTCTATTCCCCGAAGCCAGATTGAGTTTGACGCTAACCCTTTTTTGCTGGGGTTCAACAACGGAGTGTTTGATTTGGCAAAGCACGAGTTTAGATCCTATCGGTACGACGACTACATGACCATGAGTACGTGCTATGATTTTGTGGAACCGGACTTTGCAAGCGAAGAAGATGCAAAACTGCAGGAGACAGTGATTGAAATCATGGAGTCCATACAGCCAGACAAAGAATGCCTGAACTTTTTACTGCTGGTGTTAGCCTCTGGACTTGACGGGATCGGGTACCAGAAGCTCGGTCTGTTCAACGGCGTGGGGTCAAACGGGAAGGGTCTGCTGGGTGGTATGATGGACAAAACATTGGGCGATTACTATTACCAGCCCAGCAAC
>JBBANM010000235.1:0-1441 GCA_040401995.1 Saprospiraceae bacterium | reverse complement strand
GCGCTACATGAGTATTTTCGCAACGAAGTTGGGGTGAATTTTGGCCATTTGCAGCTCGAATAAAAAATCAAAACACGCTCTTAAGGATTTCCCCACACTTTGATCGCGGTATTGACGGTCAATTCCATTTTGCGCCATTGATCGTCGTAGCTCAGATCGTTGCCGTGGTGAGTGGAAGAAAAACCACATTGTGGGCTTACGCACATGTTTTCAAGGGGCATGTATTTCGCCGCTTCATCAATGCGTTTGCACAGGTCGTCGATTTTTTCCAGTTCGCGTACTTTGGAAGAAATGATGCCCAATACTACCGATTTGTGGTGAGGCACAAAACGCAAAGGCGCAAAATCGCCAGAACGCTCATCATCGTATTCCAAAAAGTAAGCATCAACATTGATTTCGTTGAACAAGACCTCGGCAACGGGTTCATATCCGCCTTCGGCAAACCAAGTGCTGCGGTAATTGCCCCGACACAAGTGGATGCCCACCGTTAAATCAGCAGGACGATCGTCGATTACCGAGTTGATCAACGCGGCATAGGTGCGTGGTAAGGTGTTGGGATCTTCGCCGCGTTCCACTGCGGCGGCGCGCATTTTTGGATCACAAAGGTAAGCCAGGTTGGTATCATCGAGTTGCAAATAACGCAAACCTGCTTTGTACAAATGATCAATTTCTATCCGATATGCCGCCGACAAATCATGGAAAAATTCATCCATATCCGGGTACGAATTGATGTCGATCGATTTGCGACCACCGCGAAAGTGCACCATCGTAGGCGAAGGGATGGATACTTTTGGCGTTTGGGTAGTAACCGATTTTAAAAATTCATAATCCGCTACTTGGATGTCTTTTACGTGCGCCAATTTACCGGTTACGCTCAATTGTGGCGGCGTATAGCCATCTACTGCAGCTTTGGCGTTGGGATTGGCGCCAATGACGCCGGTAACGGTAACGCCAGCCAATTCTTTGAGGAAGTCGAGGTGGAAATAATCCCTACGAAACTCACCATCGGTGATCGCGCGCATCCCCGTTGATTCCAACTGTTTTACGTTTTCGGCAATGGCCGCATTTTCTACTTCGCGCAGGTCCTCAGCAGGAATTTCGCCGTTTTTCCAGCGTATTCTTTCTGCTTTTACTTCCGGCGTTCGCAACAAACTACCGACATGGTCAGCACGAAATGGTGGTGTTTTCATGGATTTTTTAATATGTCTTGATGAAAAAGTTATCTAATGCGAAAAACGGATTAGATTAATTGTTGATTTTAAGTTGTTTACGTATGATTAAACGTTTACTAAACTTCGAAAGTTTAGTAAACGTTTAATCATATCTAAGAGCCGGATGTCGCACTCAATTTGAACATTCTCGCGGCGTTTTCTTTTAAAATCAAAGGCTTAGGAACGAGTAAAAAATAAGTTGTTAACCTTGATACCTAATCAGGTAATTC
>JBBANM010000234.1:0-1463 GCA_040401995.1 Saprospiraceae bacterium | reverse complement strand
TCACGGAAAATCGCTTTCTCGTTGGATGCCAAGGCTACCAGCGAGCCTGTGGATACGTGAAATCAAGCCTGGGGCTGAGCGCGGAGGCTATAATTTCAGAGGTGTAATTTATAGGGAATCGGATTTTGCTATAATTTCAACCTGTGGATTTATAGGATTGATGGGAGGCGCCCTGTGGATATCTCGAAGTTTACCAACCCGAGAATGGGGCGTCTGGCGCCCATAAATGGAGTAAACGTGAGAAGGAATGAAACATATGACCACTTTGCCTTCGTACCCGCAGAACTTCCCCTTGAAATTCAACTTGAAAACAGAACTCATGCTCTCATCGCAAAGGCGTCGATGGAAGTTGGTCGCCTCCAGGAATGCGTTAAAAGACTGCCGAATCCGGAAATTCTCCTCCGCCCATCACTAGCACGTGAAGCAAAAAGTACTTCGGCCCTGGAAGGTACCTATGCTCCTCTACAAGAAATCCTTGAAGGGGACTATCTAGAAGATTCTCAAATCTCAGGCTCCGTAAAAGAGATTCGAAACTATATGAAAGCAGCAGATCGCGGTCTTGAACTCATAAAGACTAAACCAGTCTGCATCACGATGCTATCTGAACTCCAAGGAATATTAGTTGATGGCACTCTCGGGGCGCAGGCAAATCAGGGCGAAGTGCGCACAGGTCCTGTAATTATCGGAGATGAGAATCGACCAGTAAATGAAGCTCGGTTTATTCCGCCACCAGCAGGTGAATTATTGATTAAGGGTTATCACGAGTGGGAGACGTGGATAAATGCTATCAACGATATTTCGCCAATCATTAAAATGGCACTCGGACATTACCAATTTGAAACTTTGCACCCTTACACTGATGGAAACGGCAGAGTTGGGCGATTAATTATCTCCCTTCAATTTGTGGAACACGGGTTGTTGAATCCTCCTGTTTTGAATTTGTCCGATTGGTTAAATCGGGATAAAGAAAAGTACAAAGATGAACTATTGGCGCTGAGTCGTGAAGGAGACTTCGATCGGTGGATTTGTTATTTTGCAGAGGCAATTATCGGACAGGCAGAGCGAGAAATTAATCGAATTAAAGAACTTTTAAATTATCGAAATAGTCTTGCCTCGAAACTTGACTCCTCTAAAGAGAGAGGGCTTGTGTTAAAACTTCCAGATGAGTTAATTGCAAACCCCGTCTTGACTGTCAATCGAATAGCAAGTAATTATAAAGTCACTTACCCACCTGCAAGTTCAGCTGTGGCAAAGTTGGTGAAGCTTGGAGTTTTGAGGGAAGTTACAGGCAAGAAGTACAACAGAATCTACGTTTGCTTTGATCTACTACGAATACTAGAAATATAGTAAGTAGAGGGACTACCGAGTTCTGCTTTACTAGAGTTCGGTTAGTTCGCGGGCTTTGGCGCAGTCCATGGCCATCTGAACAAGGAGCGGCTCAGGGCCATCAAATGTCAGCGTAT
>JBBANM010000233.1:0-1506 GCA_040401995.1 Saprospiraceae bacterium | reverse complement strand
CCACTATCCTCGTCATTTCTGCAGCTTCAATTTCAAGGACCAGTCTGTTTCCATAGTGCTCTTGCTTGTACTCTGTATCGGCAGTCACGTTAACACGACCTTTTCGAATGTCTCCAAGCAGGCGCTTCATCGCATTAATGATACAGAGTGCTGCTCCCTTGGAGTCCTTGCCAGGCTGCAAGAACATTTTGTCAGGCCGGTTGTCTTCATCCAAAACAACGGCATGCTCCAGCCAAACAATAAAACCATGCGTGGTGGAAGATTGTCTTCATTTAAGCAGTGAAATTAATAGATGATTAAAAACTCCAATAATTAAAACAGGCAAACTCAAACCTTTTTAGCATAGCAGCCGTCCTCCATAAGTTCACCTCGTCCACTTGCTCTGTGAACACATCCTTATCTGGTCGATGATAGTTGGAGGTATCTTTGTTGAATGAAGGTACCATCGCACATGCTTGTAAACTGTGAAAATCTGAGGATAGCGTGTCGATTTGCCTTCTAATTTCCACGTCTTGTTCTGAAGCCTCTGTCAGGAGCGCACTGCTCTGTTATAATAAGTGCGATGCGCGGTAAGTGAAAGGCGGAGGAGGAAAGAATTAATAAACTACAATAGAAAAACTAGTGCTATTACAAGATTCTTACCATTGCATCGTTGAAGAAGGCATCCTTTCCTCCTACAGCTTCGAAAGCGTCAGCAACATGAATTCCCGTGACAAGAAGACTGGTGTTCAAGGAACCAGGCTGAATTGAATGTTGGCTAGCCAATGGTCGCTGTGGAAGCCAAGCATCGTACACTGAAAACATCTTGTACTGCATAATACACTTTAAGTGTCCTTCCTTCTTAAAACGAAAACAATGGGGGGTGCCATAATACTTGAATTTGTTCAAGTATTTTCCTTTAAACCGTGAGTGACCAATATTAAAAGCAAATAGTTGTAAAATGTTTTGAATCAAACCTTTTTCGAAAAACCCCGCCACATCGTAATTGACAATTATTTTCTGCGGGGGTATCAGCGGCCGCTCATTCGCAACAGCATGCGCAACACTTAATAGGGCCATTAGCATCTTTGGGGTACCAATGAACTTTTGCTCAGCAATTTTATTGCTTAACACACTGAAGTACTGGTCAATACTTGCATGAGTGTGTCCCACAATCAAGAAATTAACAAAAATCTCTTCAAACACGTCGTGTTCAACTAATGTGCTCAAGTAGCCGAACATCGACTTATTCTGAAACAGCAAGTTTTATAGAAATAATTGATGACCATATGTATTTTAGTCGATGCCATACCTTGTTTTCAGTGCAATTGTCAAATTGAAGCATGAGACGCTTTGGCATTTTCATGTTTTTGTCGGCAAGCAGATCGCCCAAATCTTTCAATGCTTGACGCTGAACTTCTATCATGATGTTCGCCCCGCCAACCCCAAAATTATCATAATAATACAGCAACGTACCGTTGATGGGCCCACATGCTACTTGAACTCCAATCACTCGGGATGAAACAT
>JBBANM010000232.1:0-1548 GCA_040401995.1 Saprospiraceae bacterium | reverse complement strand
TTGTCAGCGATTCTTTAACCCATTGTGCGACCATTTCCTCTGTTACTTCAGAAAATGCAATCTTAGCCTCGCCATCAAAACTAGCGTAGCCTTCTGTTTCTACTGTGTTTTCACCATCAAAAACAGCGCAATGGTATTTAGCCGAGGTGATTTTCTCACCATCAGCGTAAATATCTAGTATTTTCCAAGCGTAGTTCACCAAGGCACACCAGTAGCGCTTACAGGATTCTTTTGCAAAGCAATCTGACTTGCTAGGCTTGCTTCTGTTGCATCTTTATCTACGCCATTAGCCCAACACCAATTTAGCACTTCTGCTTCAGTTACGCTATTGTAGGGAATGGATGGTGTGGCAGAAGCAAAAGAACAAGTGCTGTAAACAGAGGATGTGTAGTCACCGTCTACAGCGTTGCAAGTCCAATGGGCTGTGGTGATGAAACCGTCTGCGGTGAGGCGGTCACATTGGACGATTTTCCAAGTAGTAGTCATGATATTTCTTTTAGGTTGATTCAAGTGCCGTGAGGCGTTTACGAAGTGATTGGATTTCCTTAACCAACATTGGCACAAGTTTGGAGTAGTCCACAGCCATCATGTCTTCTTCATTGGCTGGTTGGTGTACTGCTTCAGGAGCAACAGTAACCAGTTCTTGAGCAACAAAACCAGCGCGTTGGTGTGTGTTGTCTGTCTTCCAATCAAAACTACGCACTTTAATGGAATCAATAACGCTACCAAACTCAGGCGCGTCAACAATGTTTTCTTTTAACCTCTGGTCAGATGTTGTATTAAACAAAGACGCGGAACCAGTTGTTGTTATTGAGCCAACAATACCATTTGCATTTACAAATCTGTAATGTATTTGAGTTGTAACAGCGGCTGTGGTTGTCACAACACCTGCAAAAGTATCTGATGGGAAAGTAATACACACTTTTCCTGAAGAAGATTGTGATGCCTGACCCACCAGCAAGTTGCCGCTGGAGTCGAGGCGCATGCGTTCTGAGCCTGATAAACCCGCACCTGTATCGCCACTGCCACCAGTCCAAAAAGACAAAGCATTATTACCACCTTGACCACGAATAACACCACCATCCGCATTTTGACCAAGCAATAAAGTAGAGACTGAATTACCAACAATTTGAATTGTGGTTGCAACTGTATTACTTGTGCCACGAACATCCAACTTAGCAACAGGCGAACTCGTCCCAATACCCACATTCTGTGAAGTATCAACAGTAATCGCAGTAGTGCCA
Organism: Saprospiraceae bacterium; assembly: GCA_040401995.1. Lineage (GTDB taxonomy): Bacteria > Bacteroidota > Bacteroidia > Chitinophagales > Saprospiraceae > Haliscomenobacter. The sequence goes on along the minus strand of JBBANM010000232.1, from coordinate 304 downwards.
GCAGACTGCAAAGTTAGCGCAGTAGCAGATGCAGATGTCAGTGTGTTGGTTGCTAAAGAGGTTAAGCCAGCCACAGTAGTAGCCGTAGCACCTAGTGCGATAGCCGTAGAACCCACAGTAACGCTAGAGTTTAGAAGTTTTGCGTTAGCGATAGAGCCTGCCAACATGGTGTTGGTTACAGTTGCAGAATCGCCAGATGTAATCAAAGTTCCCGCTACCGCAGGCACATTTAAGTTAAAAGTTGACGCAGTGTTGGGGCCAACCAAGTTAACTTGACCGCCTAATGTTGCTTGAAATACTAACT
>JBBANM010000231.1:0-1612 GCA_040401995.1 Saprospiraceae bacterium | reverse complement strand
CCTGATCTTCAAAGACGAATGGGTTTCGATTCATGCCTCTCGCTCTAGCGATGTGGCTCTGTGCAGCCGCTAGCTCACTTTCAGACACTGGGAAGCAAAGTTGCTGCTTGTCGCATTTTTGGGGACTAAATTGATCCCGATTAGGTGAAATGTCGCTTTTTTCAGTTGAAAAATGAAGATTTGTCGCTTTTTTGAGTTGAAAATTTATTTGGCGAATGAAAGACTCATCAGAAAGTTACGATTTCTGTAACCTTCGAGTGAGTGGATCAAGGGCATATTAAAGAAGTCTTTAATATGAATCCGGCGTATTGAAGACTTCTTTAATGTGAATGTTTCTTCATACTACATCTATGGAACGCATATTCGTCTACGGAACCTTATTACCCGGCCTGTGTCGCCATTACGCGATGCAAGGTTCTCGCTCGCTCGGGCGCGGAACTATCACAGGCCTGCTCTACGACTTAGGGCCTTATCCAGCAGTTGTCCACGGCGCCGGCAAAGTGTGGGGCGAGGTGTTTGAGGTGGACGCCACAGTAGTTGGGTCTTTTGCCTGAACCGCTGATGTATGTGAGCGGATTTTTAAAGCAACATCAGTCGGAGTACTACAGATTACTGTCAGGCGTTAGAAAAGAAGGCGACTGGGAGTCTTGGATCAAATTTTTCCTGGAAGCTGTGGAAGTCGCTGCCACAGATGCGGAAAAAAGCATTGTTCAGATTGCAAATTTATTAGCGGCGCATAGGGCCAAACTACTGAATTCAGTGCAAGCAAATACCATGGCCGTTCGGCTCTTAGATCTACTCCCGATGATGCCAAGATATACGGTTGAAAGGGTTCGTCAGTCGTTACAAACGTCCTACCCAACTGCAAATGCAGCCGTGAAAACATTAGAAGCATTAGGTTTGATCAGCGAAACAACAGGACAAAAAAAGAACCGAAGTTTTAGCTACGCTGGTTATATTGAGATTTTGTCTAGGTGATTGGTGTTGGTGTGCTTGGGTGCTTATCAAGCATTGGTTAATTCATGGGCTACTTTCCAATCAACCAAGTCCATATTGCGTTGAGTTGTGCGCATATCTCTAAGGGCTTGAGAAACGCTCGCTCGCCAAAGTTGGATTGTCGGGTCGTAAGTAAGTTCGCTAATAAGTTTTACTTGTGCTTGTCTGGTTTTTATAAATTCAATGGTTCCCCATTTGCCGCAGTCAATGATTTCGGATCGCCCTGAGGACATGACCATGATGCGATTTATGGGTATCTGCGAGATAACGCCAGCATCACTCAAAACGCTTTCAAGGCTCAAGTAATTGAGCCCAAGAGGACGAAGTTTAGAAACGGTGTGATACAGGATATGCGTCATATTCAAGGCAACTTTCATTTCATAGGACTAGAAACCCCTTACATACGCAGCCAACTCTCTGGGCTGCCACCAACAGTTCTAGCCAAGCGATTTGCTATTTCAGCATTCACAGAAATTTCTTCACGAAGCAAGTCACATACGGTTTGCCTGCTGACCATCAGGCGAGTAGCCAATTCACTTTCGGTCCAACACAGTTCTGGAAGAACGTCTTCACGCAGAACAGCACCAGGATGTGTGGGTTTGCGATTTGGGTTTCG
>JBBANM010000230.1:0-1775 GCA_040401995.1 Saprospiraceae bacterium | reverse complement strand
ATCAAATTAACCACAAGACAAAAGGTGGTGTTTCACAGCCTCTCTAAATTTTGCTGCCGAGTTAATTTGGCGTATTTCACCAGGTAGAGCGTTCCATAACTTTGGTGCTGTGACAGAAAAAGCTCTTTCTGCTACTTTGGTTCTAGTAGAGGGCACAACAAATGCAATATCAGTGGATGATCTAAGATAACGTACTGGGATGTGCACAGTGAGAATGTCATTAAGATAGGAAGGTGAGTTACTGTGAATCACAGAATGCATGAGACAAAGGATTCTAAAATGGATGCGGAGAGTAATTGTCAACCAGCCATTGAGGTGCAAGAAGTCTGAAACAGAGTGAACTGTACTTGCCTGCAGGATCACACGAGCTGCAGAGTTGACACACCTTTGAATACGAAGGAGACGCTTTTTAGTGACGCCAACCATTAAAGCAATGCCATAATCCACATGAGGGAGCACTAAGGAGTCGACTGCTCGCACACACAAACCATTGTCCATGCACTTCCGGAGACGGCTAATTAATCGAAGTTGTGTAAAGGCATTTTTGCAAATATTGCTAATGTGTGAGTCGAAGCTAAGGATGGAGTCTAACTGGACACCCAGGTCGCGTACAGAATTTTTAACAGGAATGTGACTGCCACCGATACGAATGGAGGTGACTGTGCAATGTGAGAGGCTCACTCTAGTTCCCAACAGAATGCATTCGGACTTCGATTCATTTAAACAAAGGAAATTTGTGGTGAGCCAATCTTTGACTTGATCAATACATTGTTCCATTTTAATCGCAGAGGCAGGAAGATGTTGAGGAAGTGCGGAGGTATAAATTTGGATGTCGTCAGCATAAAGTTTATAATACATGCCCTTATTCGAGATGACATCACCAACTCCCAACATGTAAATGAGAAACAACAGAGGTCCTAAGACTGATCCCTGCGGTACTCCATGCATCAGAGTCATTGCAGAGGAAACAGTTCCGTTAATACTAACTGATTGGGAGCGATCAGCAAGATAGTCTGCAATCCACTTTAAAGCATCATTGCGAATTCCAACTGCATGAAGTTTGTCACACAACAAGCGATGATCAACGGTATCGAATGCAGCGGAGAGGTCAAGAAGCACGAGTAGGGTGACCTCTCCGCGATCAATTGAGACGAATGTGGTGTCAAGGATAGAGATAAGCGCCGTCTCACATGAGTGGTGGCTGCGGTAGGCTGACTGATGGCTGTCAAATAATTTACAGGATTCCAAGTGCATGACTATTCTTTTTGACACCAGGCGTTCCACAACTTTTGAGAGGAAAACAAGGTTGGAGACAGGACGGTAGTTATTAAGCTCATTTGGATTGAGGGATGCCTTCTTGATCAGAGGTGTAACAATGGCATGCTTATAACTGGACGGCATGCCGTAGCTGAGAATTTCGTTGGCAATAATTGTGATTGCAGGAAGAAGGGGATCAATGCAATAGCGGAGAACCCATGTTGGGATTATATCAAGAAAGCAGGTCTTATTTGGTGAAGAGCGTAGTGTTTGCAACACCTCCTTCTCAGATGCGATCGGAAACTCAGTAAGAAAACACATAGGAATCGGAGGTTCATTGCTTGGAAGAATGGTCGTAGCCGATGGAACAATGGTTGATCTAAGACTGCATACCTTGTCCAGAAAAAATTTATTGAACTCCTCAGCTAGAGAGAGATCCGAATCGTGAGGAGGAAGACGGGGTTCAAAACCCCTACCAAGTGATCTGTTCAGCAATCGCCACATACTTCGAGAGTTGG
>JBBANM010000229.1:0-1803 GCA_040401995.1 Saprospiraceae bacterium | reverse complement strand
TTATTGAAGCTGCAATGACAACAGCTTGCATATTGCATAATATGATCCTTGTGTTCGACTGTATGAGTATAGACAGTTGGGAAGACGTGGACTGGGAACAAATAGACCCCGACGCAAATGACGAAGATTTCGATGATACCGAAGAAGACATTCTTAGAGACTTGGAAACAAATCAAGTTGGAATCGATCCTGAAGAGGAGGAAGAAGAAGAGGAGGAAGACATGTATGGAGTGCCATCAGATCCACGGCCCATACGCGTTTATGGATTAGCTGACCACGAACAATTACAACGCGATCTAGTAATTAATTTCGAAGTGCAATACGCCAAAGGAGAAGTTTATTGGCCAAAGCGCTTTGACGACAGATCGAAAGCAAGACTCCCTCGCAAGCCTCCTTCTTTGCAGCGCATTGACTCAGAAGTGGCAGCTTCTCTCTATCACAAGTCATCTACGTATAGATTGCTGTCCAAAAAAACTTCACTTTACACAAGAGAGATCGGCGATGGATTATTCAGCACTTTAGCCTTGGGAAAAAACATGAAAGTGATTCAATTTTATGGAGATTTGTGCACTGATGCTGATTACGAAGGTCGTGTTGCTCGAAATGAAGGAGGTTATGGTATTCAACGAAAAAAGGGAGTTGTTTTGGACTGCCGTTTGAAGTATTTACAAGGTAAATGCATGGCTAGTTATGCTAATTCACCTACAAATGCATGGGATACAATGACCAAGAAAAAAGCCAAAGCAAACTGTACAATCCGACCTCATCCAAAACTCATGAACGTAGTGACATTATGGACAAAGAATGTGGCCATTAAAGCCAATACGGAGCTGTCCTGGTGTTACTCAGGAGGCTTCGAGTATCCTGAAGAAGACGACTAACTAGCTACGCTTTGGCCTTCTTGGCTCGGACATACTCAATTAATTCTTCTTCTAGAATGTCAGCCTTTTCCTCGAGATATTGATCCAATTTTTTGGTCAAACTGTCATGTTTAACTTGTAATTCGTTCAACGTCGTCGTGTCTCCCCTTGACTTCGCTTCTTGAATAGCTTCCCTTGTATTGTTAGCACGAGATTGAGTCACAGCAATGAGTAGATCCAAAGGATTTTTAGGAGCTTCAACCTCTCTACGATGAATATGCTCAACTGTTGCCTTGAAATCTCTTTTATTTGCACTTCCTGGATCTGTCATTGACTTTTCAGATGACCCGTCAATACCAGTCACCTGCCTCATTCCCTCGCGTGCTGCTCGACGACCAGATTTATTTGCACTTTGTTTCACTCGATCCATAATACCAGGACTTGTAACCTCAGCCAAAATTTGGGCTGCAGTTTTCCCATTAGGATCAAGTTTGCTGAGTGGTTGGCCACCGTTTAATGACTGTAGACATCTGTCGCCAGCTGGTGGACCCTGAATAACAAACACTAACCACTCACGGGGATAAAACGAGAGAGGCATACCTTCTGTTATGTATTGCGTGCATATTTCTTTGCTCAATTTGTCCAAGCCTTCAGAGTCTTGTTTTCTTCCCAACTGTTTTTTAGCATTATTGATTGCTCTTGTCATGCAGTCATATGGGTACACGTGATTTCGAATGGCATTTAAACAGGCCGTTGTCGAAGCTGATACTCCACTCTTGTTTGTTAATTTCTGAGCATCTCTCCACAGTACTAAAAATTCCAGAGTGCAAACTTTTTTAAAATCGTTAGCATTCTCCCATATTTTCTTTCCAAAGTATTGACGAAGCTGAACGGCTTTGGCTACTTCGGCAGGTACAATAGGTGGTTGATCATCTTTTTGTTC
>JBBANM010000228.1:0-1809 GCA_040401995.1 Saprospiraceae bacterium | reverse complement strand
TACCTGAACCGGATCGTTATTTTTCATGCTCGAAACTTGACGACGCGAAGTATAATAAAACGATTATGAATCTAATCTTTAAAGCAATCGTAGGAAGTCAAAGCTATGGCACTTCCACGCCTACATCGGATATTGACTACAAAGGCGTTTACATGCAACCTGTAAATGAACTCATCTCTTTTGGCTACAAGGAGCAAATTGACATCAGCAAAGATGAATGTTACTATGAAGTAAGGCGTTTTTTGCAACTTTTACAATCGGCAAATCCAACGGTATTGGAGTTGCTTTATAGCCCAACGGATTGTATTGTTCAAAGTAGCCCGCCATTTGATTTAATTGTACAAAACAGGGACAAGTTTTTGACCCAAAAATGCTTGCTTTCCTTTGGCGGATATGCGATTGCGCAAATCAAAAAGGCGAAAGGACTGGATAAAAAAATGAACTGGGAAAATGCCAGGGTGGAAAGAAAAACACCGCTTGATTTTGTTTATTGCTACGTAGATGGCAAAACGATGCCCATTAAAAAATGGTTACAAAAGGAAGGCAAAAAACAGGAACACTGCGGGCTGGTAGCGCTTGATCATTTTAAAGATTGTTTTGCGCTGTACTATGATTACAATACGCATCATAGGCAAGAGGCAGAGAGTACAGCCGAGATATTAGGTTTTAAAGGCATTGTACTGGATGACAGCAATTCGGTAAGGCTCTCATCGGTTCCCAAAGGGATGACCCCAGCAACCATCGTTTATTATAACAAAGATGGGTATTCCACGCATTGCAAAGATTATCGGGAATACGAAAACTGGTTAGAAAATAGAAACACGCAACGCTATGTGGATATTAAGGGACATAATCAGAAAATTGATGGTAAAAACTTGTTGCATTGCCGCCGGCTTTTAGATATGGCTATGGAAATAGCAACAGAAAAAACCATACATGTAAGGCGGCCTAACGCTGATTATTTATTGTCAATCCGCAGAGGTGAAGTGGAACTGGATGCAATCATTGAACAGGCTGAACTGGATTTAGAAAAACTGGAAACTTTGTTCGCTCATTCAGGGCTTCCAACGCATTGCGATATGGATTTTGTCAATGATTTATTGTTGCAGGTTCGTCATTTAGGCACGGATGGTAGCAAGGGTGTATAGAGCGTAGGAAGATGGTCATTATTTGTATAAATTCAGCACGTTCATCTTCGATGAAAAAATGTAGCCACAAATTGCACAAATTTTCACAAATTAGGGCACAAACTGGCGTTTGTGCCCCCTGCACGAACAGCGTTCGTGCTTTAATTTGTGAAAATTTGTGAAATTTGTGGCTAAAAACTTGTTTGAATCATCCCCGAAGGCGAGGTTCTAAACCTTGCTTCAGTTGCTTTTGTCCATATTATTTTGGCGTAAAGTCCACCATCCATTGAACACCGAATTTATCGGAAAACATGCCAAAATAAGAACCCAAAGGTCCGTCAGAAATTGGCATTTCAACATTCCCTCCTGCAGAAAGACCGTTGAATAATTGGTCGGCTTCTTCCCGACTTTCTGCACTGATGGCTATCGTATTTCGGTTGTCGTTTTCCGTTACTTGTCCCATCATTTCCATAACGTCGCTACCTAATAACATACTACTTTTGCCGATTGGCAGGGCAATGTGCATGAGTCTACTGGCATCAGGTTCAGCGATTGGATGTTCGGGACTTGATAGTTCCCCCAGGGCAAACGCATTAAAAGGGATGTCTAAATTCGCTATTTCGAATGTGGCTCTAACCCAGTCAGAGCTATTGCCCAGCGGCAGAGCCGTGTAACGTCTGTA
>JBBANM010000227.1:0-1910 GCA_040401995.1 Saprospiraceae bacterium | reverse complement strand
TGAATCTGATCTGTACCAGCTGTTAACTGTTTGATTGACTCAGCTGCTGGCGCTGGAGTGGGTGCACCGCTAAAAGTTACCCTGATGCTGGTGGGTAGGTGGTAGGTGGGCAGCTGCAGGCTTTGGTAGTTCCATGCAAACTGGCTCACTTACAAGCTCAAGAAAAAACGCATCCAGCTACTTTAATATCGAGTTGTGCGCTTGAGCAAGAAAAAACTGTCGGTTCAACCTGACACTTGGTGACTAGGGTCTAGACACGATACTACTTTTAGCTTCTAGCAGGAAAAGCAAATTTTGCAATGCCACCGCCCTTACCAAAGGCTCCAAAACTGAGCATATTGATATTCCAGCTTAAAAGCATTTCAGCTTTTTCCGGATTCCAAAGAACCACATCAAAAGTTGCCTTCACTGTAGATGGTGCTACGCCCATGTGCTTTATAGTCATATAGATATTAAGTTAATAGATTACCTGAGCGTATTGAAATATAAGCTGCGATTAAAGTCCAGTCGTTAAATTTTTTAAAGAAAATGTTCGTACCAACCAATTATCAACATCTTATTCCAAGCGCATTACTCGCACAGCGTTCTTGTACGCGACCAACTCGATAGTAGATGGCTTTAGGTTGCTAAGCAAACCGCCACGAATTTCCTCGATATTCTTTTCAAAGTTGATCCTTGGGTTGTAGGTGTCGGTTCCGACCATGAAACGATTAGAAAACTCTTCAATAAGATTTATCCATTCTGGTTTTACTGAATCTTCACTGTAAACAACCCAAAGTTTTGCTTTTTCAGATTCAGGATTAGGGAAATGGGATCTAGAACGAGCAGACATTTCGCAGTAAATGTTGCTGGAATTTGCCATCAAACTTCGAATTAGTTCAACATTACTTGTAAACAAACAATGTGACAGGATAAGTGCGGTGTTCTTGTATTTGTTCGAAAGTGATTTCAACTCTTCGATTGAATCAGCGTCATCTTCCGAGTGAATTTGAACAAAGCCTTTATATTTGTCAGCAATAGCAAAAATCGCATCAATCGGCGCTGAATCAATCTTCACTTTACGACGAAATGACACATTTGGATTTGATTGTTTATTATTAAGGATCAACTCGCCAAATCCTTTAATTTGACCAGATAAAAACAATTTATCAGCACTCTCAAGAAGTTCTTGGTAAGTACGAAGATTGATATCAGTAAGACCTGTCGCACCATGCACACCAAAAATATCACTAAGCTCAACTTGGCCAGCTGTTGCGATATATTTATTTTTGAGTAATCTTGAGTATGGAGCTGTATCGAATGGGCCAAATGGTGCGCCGATAGCACCTGACCATCTGACATTATTCTTTTCCATTTGCTGCTTCAACAACTCGGGAGAAACCCACTTTTGAACGTGACGGTGAACGTCAGCAATTGGCACCTCTTTAGCTAGCTTCTTCGCGGCATCAATTTCATCAGCAAATGTTGAAAAATTTAGAGTAATTAGGCTAGCAAGTAATATTTTTTTTTAACTTCCATTTTTATTTCTCCATTAATATGGACTTGAGTTTGATAAATTTTGATCAGTAGGATTTTTTCTTTATTCTTTTCTGTTGCTAGTTTTTTGATTTCAATGTTAACTCTTTGTTTGACTCCGCTGCTGGAACTGGAGTGGGTACACCGCCAAAAGTTACCTTGATGCTTGAGGGCAGGTGGTAGGTGGGCAGCTGCAAATGGGAGGTCAACTTAATTAAAACCACGCCACTTATTAAATGACATAAAGTAATCTTTTAATATGTTTTCCTCTTCTTTGTTTCTAAAAAGAATCATAATTTTATTTTGTCGCGGGTCAAATATTACTTTCTGACCGTAAGCGCCCTGCCAAAGAAAAATTTCCGATCGCTGAATCGGAGAAATCCATGTCTGATAGC
>JBBANM010000226.1:0-2019 GCA_040401995.1 Saprospiraceae bacterium | reverse complement strand
TTTCGATTGCTGATCCCTAGAATCTTTAATGACTAAAAATTCCACGGACTATTGCGAGATAAAACTCCAAATTTTAATATTTTCCCATGCTCAAAACTTGACAGCGTTAAGTATAAGCGCCCCGACTTCGTCGATGTATTTTTTACTCACCGCTGAACGCGAATGCTGGCCAGCAATGTGTAACCCTACTGCGGACATCCCTGGTGGCAAGGGGTAGTGACCGAGCATTTTTGAGTAGTATTGGGTTGTAAAGACAAACTTTCATAGCTGGTCAATCGCCAAGGCTGATCGCCATAAAGACCTGAAATTACTACCTTAGAAGCGGTTATCGCATATGCGCGCACACTACATTTTTCAACGGTAACATTACTGGAAAGCTTGGTGATGTTGGTAGGGTCATAATTGATGTTCAAAAATTTTAAAACCTTATCGCGCCCGCTGGCATCAAAAGCAGCCGAAAAATCGACCGGAGGAGCAGTGTATTGCGCAGTTTTGATGTTCAGGCTGCCGCAGTCGCAGTTTTCTACCAGTCCATATGCAATATCGGTGATGCTCTTTCGAGTTCCAGCGACAGTAATGGTGATATTGGAGCCAACAAAAATGGATCCCATTTTATTGGCTACTAAGGTGATGCGGTTGCTGGTGGCATCATAGCTTACCGAACCACTTCCAGGTACTAATTTATTCTTGGCCGCATCAAAATCCAGGGGAAACAACTTTGTTTGGGCTGTTATTTTTATACTTGGTTTAAAAATAATGGAAATAGGGCTCTTTAATTGCACCGAGCTGGGAGACAAATTAAACCCAGCTATGGTTATGCTATCGCTGGTTGCGCCCAGTGAAGAGCGATCGGAGATCGGGGAAATGGATATGTAAGTATCCTGATCAACTGCCCCGGCGGGCACATTCAGTACAAAATCAAAATTGGATATGACTTGCTCGCCTTTGTCATTGATGGCGCCAATTGGGGTACTCGCCGAAAATAGCCCCCCAGCCGGTGTTATCTTAATCCCGGGAAGAACTGGCGATAGCGGAAAGTCTTGGATAGCGTCCCAGCTATTTCCTCGGCATTGCGACAAATTCACCCGATCTTTTATGGAAAACTGGTAGTTGCTCAGTACGTAACCGGGTTTATTGACAACAACAAGCGCTACAGAGTCGGCATCCAGGAACTCACTGACCTTGAACAGGTACTTGCCATCCTTTTTAGTGGTAACGGAATTTGGACCCACTTTAACAACGGCGCCTTCAATGGGCTGCAAAGTGTTGGCATCAGTAACAATACCCAATAAATTGACGGTACAGGGAGCCTTCGATTTTTCGATTTGCTGACTTACTGAAGGAGCTTCCACTACCTCAACATTGCAGCTGGCCAGAGAAAGTGCGAGGAATGCACACAAAAAGTTAATCTTTTTCATGAGAAGGTGGTTTAAAAGGTCGTTTTTAAAGAGGATTACAGATTAAAAATTACAGCTTTAACATCCCGTCAATAGCGGCACGCGATTATGATGGCCATTTATCCAGTATGACAAATGGCATAAGACAAACCATACTACTGGACATTTTCTGTTGAGGGGCTGCAAAACCTTCCAGGTCTTCGAGACCTGGAAGGTTTACAACTCGCCAAAGTTTAAAATGTCCAGTAGTATGGACAAACACACTCTAATACAGGAGTAATAGATGGCAGATAGGATAAGAGCTTGTTCAGAGTCCGAAGTCTGAATAAGTTCTAAAGTATTGACTAAGTATAATTGAAATTTATACTTGTAAATTTGCCTCTCAAATTTTTTTAGTGTAGATAGAAAAACAAGAAAAGATCTAGCCGCCAAAAAAGGAGCTAGGCACAAGGAATAAATAAGTTAGGAGGGATATTACTTATTTATTGCTGTAAATTTTTCATTAAATATAAAAATTAAAATAGCTATGAAAAAAGATAGATTAAATTGTGGAATAATGAAAAATTTAGTAACTATCCAGCCTCCTTTGGCGGCTGGGGGATATTGACAATTGCATTAATGG
>JBBANM010000225.1:0-2073 GCA_040401995.1 Saprospiraceae bacterium | reverse complement strand
CAGAAGAGAGACTGGAGGGTGAAGCAACAATATCAGGATACGTCGATCATATACCTTTATGATGGCCCCATCGGCTAGCGAGTTGACATGTCGCAGCGTGGCTTCGCAAGTCCACATCACGTAATACGAGGACAAAATCGGTTGAGAACCAAATCCACATAGCAGGGCACAAACAATCACTATTGAGCATTTTGTTGCAGATGCTGTAAAAAAAGGGCGAAATAAAATTATTTACCCGCGAAAATAAGACAACGTTAAGGACATCGTGAGACATCGGAGCGAGTTCCCACAACCCCCATGGTTGCGTCCTGATTCTCCATAGCGCAAAGTAATAAGTTGAGCGCGGTATACTCCCAACAACTTCATGCATCGCCTTCAGCAGCGGGTAGAAGGCAAACAGGCAAATGGTTAGCACAACATGGGCCTAGACGGTTGCTTCATCGATATATTGCGATAACAAATACGCTGCTACAAGAAGTAAAAATCGCTTAGCTTCTTACTCGGATAAGATTGCTCGAATGCCGATGAGATTTGTGCAACGTTGGAAGCCCTTAGCGCAAAGATCTCGATAATGAAGCGATCTCAAAAGCCCTTGTATATTGATGTGAACCATTTTTCCTATCGCATAGGAGATAATGCGTTGCTGAATGTAATATCGATTTAATGCACGGCTACAATAAGAAGGGGAAAAAACAAATGGCTGAAATCTAAATGTTTACCTCACCGCGATCCGTCATTCTGCCTTCAATTTCCAAATTTAGAAAAAACCGTTGAGTAAATTGCACAATATCAGCAGTAATATTTAAAGAAGGTTCGACATGCATTCTTACCTTGATCAGCAACGTCACAAAGAGGGTTCGGAAAATCGTAAGTCGGAATAAACTACTTTCGAGATGAAATGAGCTCAAAGAGACAGAGAGCAATCAAAGTGGCCAAACGAATTTGAGATTACGTTTGCCACCAATACACAGCAATTTAAAGGAGTAAAGAAGCTGTGAAGAGATTTTTTGTGTTTGGTTCTCTCTTACATAGAATTTGCAAGATCAAGATATCTGTAATTATGTAAGAAAGAATCAAACACAAAAATTCTAATTTCAACTTCTTTACTCCTTTTAACTGCTTTGTATAGATGGCCACGCAATCTCACATTTGTTTTGCCACTTTGAAGGCTCAACTCATCAATGAGTTTTTGAATCATCGTCGCTTTTTAGCTTTTCATTGGAGATGAATGTTCAAGCAAAGCAATGTGCATTGCTTTCAATATTCATCTCCAAAGAAAAGTTCAAAAGCGACGATGATTGATAAACTCATTGATGAATTGAGCCTTTAAATTTGTTCAGCAAGATGCAAAGTTGAGTCGTTGAGTCGTTGTGCTTCAAGTTTTGCTGGACGTATAAGTTACTCTGCACTCATCTCTTATCTATAGAAATTCGAAACGGACGTGAGGTTGGGCCTTGTCTGGACACTACTTTTATACGGTGATAAAAGCTTCGGAATTTTGAAATTTACGAATTCCGTCAACGACTACTCCAACAGTCTTCTTTTCCGAGTCAGATGATGGCTGTTCAATCCCCAAGAACCATACCTGCTGGGGAATGGATATACCGGTACTACGATAGACTACACTGACGATGATGATACTAGGTTCGTACCGGGTAATATCGCTCTGTTGATAGAAATGAGATCACAGAAGACTGGAGCAACAAATTTGATCTGTGAATCGAACTTTAAAATACCATATATTGACACAGATCAACAACGACATAAATTCAAACTGTATTTGGGATAACTTTTTTTCAACTGAAGGTAAGTAGACGTTGGAATTGATGACATTTTTCTATGGGATCTAAGGTTAACTATTTTATTGTTTTGTTTTTCAGCTTCGCGTACTATCTTCATTTTTACTAGTGGCTGCTTAGAAATCGACATCATTACCAGCTACAACATCCAATACCAAGGCATGTGCGACAGGAAAGATCAGAAAAGGTACTGTATCCGAATAAATTATCGATACCCCCCACTTGACAGGATCCGGACAGGAGAACTTGCTCCTGTTTTTATTTATTTTTATCA
>JBBANM010000224.1:0-2094 GCA_040401995.1 Saprospiraceae bacterium | reverse complement strand
GGGGTGAATTTTGGCCATTTGTAGCGCGAATAAAAAATCCAAACACACTCTTAAAGCCTTCAAATTAGGAAATTCCTAAAAATGCTGATTTTTTTGGCGGGGAAATTTTTGTGGGGTTGGGAAAAAATGATTGGACGTGTGCCCTTGCCACTGGTTTTCTTGGGCAATGTCGTTGATTTCGGCGCTTGTTCAGGTTTTTGAGGTTGGATTTTTTCGATTTAAGCGTAGGATAGGATGGAGAGTCTTTGTGCGTGCGGGGTAGATTGTATAAAATATGGTTGGAATGAGTGGTTGGTTATTTAAATTAAATATTTTTTATTGTGTTTTAAATTGATTTTTAATATTTTGTGGTTATTTACCCCCCCTGAAGGCCTACCATTAGGACACAGAATTTGTTTAATCCACAAGATTGTGCTCATTTTGACCAAACCCCGACCCCTGGAAGGCAGGGTCGATTGGTTCTATTATTCTGCGCAACGGAAGCCCCGCTAGGGGCGAAATATGGGTAGAAAACAACGGCCCCGATGTTTTCCAGAGTCCCGTAGGGACGTGATGTGGGTATCTAAAGAGACGCAATACCCATATTTCGTCCCTACAGGACTATAAAAATTACGAACTACCTTTTGCTACCCATATAGCGCCCCAAAAGGGGCTTATGGCCTTGTTCAAAACAGAACCAATCGACCCTGCCTTCCAGGGGTCGTGGGTCGGCAAACCAAACGCAACATGTTTAATGTCAAGCAAATAAACTTTGTGTCCTAATCGTAGCCCCTAAAGGCAGGATCGATTGGTTCTGTTTTTTCACTTATCGATAGCCCCTTTGGGGCGTGATATGGGTAGAAGACAATGACCCCGATGTTTTCCAGAGTCCCGTAGGGACGAAATGTGGGTATTATTCTCAATCATCCATTATTCTAACGGTTTGAAAATATAACGTTCATCGTATTCAACTTCAAGTTTTTTTAGGATATCAATATACTCTTCCAAAAAACTTGTCTTAGCATGGTGAGTTTCTTGTTCTTGAATGTATTGAATTACCCGTTGTACCTGACTTTTGCTGTGCGAAAATGCGCCATAGCCTTCTTGCCAGTTAAAATGATGGCGCACCAAACGTTTGTCGTTGATCCAGCCAGAACTATCCTCTTTGACTTGCTTGATCAACTCTGCAACGGATTGTACTGGACGCAGGCCAACCAACATGTGCACATGGTCTGCCATTCCATTTATTTGTAGCATCTTATGTCCATTGTTTTGCACAATACCCGTAATGTAGGAAAAAAGCTCAGGTCGCCAGGATTTATCAAGGATAGCATCCCGGTATTTGGGGGCAAATACGTAGTGGATGTGAATTTGTGTATAAGTGTTGGCCATAAGGATTTCAAGTATAGATGATATTCCACATAAAGATAAATAAATGGGCAGAATCCTCCTAGTTTCTAGCTGATGCAACCCAAATCGCGTCCCTACGGGACTATGGAAAACAACGGGACTCTTGTTTTCTACCCATATCACGCCCCTAGTGGGGCTTCCGTTGCGCGGAACAGAACCAATTAAACCTGACCTGAAGGTAAGGGTCGATTGGTTCTGTTTTTTTGCGTGTCAATAGCCCCTTTGGGGGCGTGACTTGGGTAGAAAACAGCCCTCAATTTGTTCATAGTCCTGTAGGGACGTGATGTGGGTATCCACCAAAGAGACGCAATACCCATATTTCGTCCCTACAGGACTATGAAAATGACGAACTACCTTTTGCTACCCATATCACGCCCCAAAAGGGGCTACGGTCTAGTTCATAACAGAACCAATCGAACCTGCCTAAAGCGGAGCCCTCTGTGCTGAACCTTACTACCGTACCTTTTTTCTCAAAAAGCAGCCTGCAAACCATACAGATAATGAGATTCCTGAGTAGCTTAGGTTTTGATAAATTTGCGCCTTATCTCAGCATTTCCCAGGAAAAAAGACTAGAAATTAGGCTTTTGCACGATGCCCCCCTTTCAGGCAAGGTCGATTGGTTATGTTTTTTGCTCATCAATAGCCCCTTTGGGGCAATGTCATTGACTTAAGGATTTTAAGCTGCTCTTCGGTAGTTTTTGAAGG
>JBBANM010000223.1:0-2151 GCA_040401995.1 Saprospiraceae bacterium | reverse complement strand
GATTCGATGCATCAGGGGTCGCCCATTTTCTAAATACTCCCAAGGGTATGCAGGATAGAGCTTTGGCAACGAAACAAATTGACCAAGATGAATTTCAATTTTTGGGTTCGTTCGAAGTGCCCTGAAATAGATTTGCTGGCGGAGATGTTGTGAGGGATTGTGCCGAGTGGCTTTGACATTTGCAGTGAAGTACTTAATCGACTGAATTTCATAGCCACGCAAGAGCGTTTGGCACATCGACTCTAGATTCAGCCACTTATAAGGGGTCTTCTGTAGAACTCTCCTATAGAAGTTAAGGCCATCTATGTAGACATTTACCTTAGGTGGAAGCTCGACACTCATCATGAGTTATATTTTATGAAGGAATCCGAAGTACGGTTTGGAGTAATTCTCATCTGGGGATTGAATTTTAGATGAGTCAAATTTCTTGCCCATTTTCTTGAGATCACCATTACGAGCGGCCTCTATCGCTGTGACGGTTGTCGAATATGGCTGTCTATGCGCATCACCATACAACTCGTCGCATATGTCAACTTTGGGCACTCGACTTTTAATATGATAATTCCCGATCACTCCAAGTATTGAGCTCAAAATCCCATTTAGCTTTTTCTTTCTCCTACAAGGAGAATTCCACCACCCACCGACAAATACAAAGACTTATCCCCAAGCCACAGAAAAACTGGGCTACCCATATCAATGCTTCTAAGCCGCTACCTCAACTATTAATTGCCCAGCACCATTTCGCTTTGGCTTATCACCGATTTTCAATGTGACAGTAACCCCTAACGCATCCATTAATTTCAGAAATGTACTCATCGTTGGAATCATGGAACCATTTTCCATACGCGAAATATCGGCTTGCTGCACTCCTGACTTCTCCGCCAGCGCACTCTGAGTCATTCCAGATGCCTTTCGAGCCTGCATCAAGGCACTAGCTAAAACATATGCCTGAGTGAAAACTTCACGAGCATCGCGAGACTCTGCAGAAGCAGATTTGCCTCGCTGCTCTACATATTGATCAAAATTTGTTTTTGCCATGATTGCCCCTTATCCAATTATGCGTATTTACACATACTGTGTCAAGCCCTTCATACCTGTGCTTCCTAATCGACCACTCGGCCCAAGCCACAAGGGTTTTAATTAACTTGTTTGAAATAATCGCAACTATTTAAGAAGCAACTCGACTAGACCATGGCTTGATCGTCTTTAAGCTCTTACCAATTTGCGCTTGTGCAATCTCAATATCGTGAGCCGCCTGTGCGCGGAGCCAGTAACCATCAGATAAGTCAAAGAAGCGGCAAAGCCGCAAATCTGTATCGGCAGTGATTGAACGTCTACCTTTGACAATCTCACCAATACGTTGCGCTGGAACATTAATTTCTTTAGCAAGTCGATATGCAGTAACGCCCATAGGAATCATAAATTCTTCAAGCAGAAGCTCACCAGGGGTCACTGAATCAAGACGTTTAACTCGTGCCTTGACCTGACGCGATCCAACCTTTGTAGCCATGTTAGTTTCCTCTCTATCTGCCTAGTGATAATCAACAATCTCAACATCTTCAGGCCCTGCTGCCGTCCATTTAAAACACACTCGCCATTTATCGTTAATACGAATACTCATTTGCCCCGCACGATCACCCTTTAGTTTCTCAAGGTTATTCCCTGGTGGGACCCTCAGATCCTCAAGCCGACCTGCGATTTCGAGCTGTCGCAATTTACGAAGTGCGATTCTTTCAAAGGAGGTAAACCGCGGAACTCGCCTGCCATTGGCTAGTGCCTCAGTCTGCTTATCCCTAAAAGAGATAATCACCTACGCATAGTAACGCATTGCGTTATTAACGCCAAACGTTACTAAAAAAGCAGTTCTGTTGTTTTCTCGGTTCATGTGTGCACCTCTTTCCATCTCTGCCTGTATTGCCCAGCACCTTCCACCACCCACCGACAAGCCCTCGAGTTGTCCCCAGTCACCCCCAAGCATGGTCAGCAACAGCCCAGCGGAGGTCGTGGGTTCCATCCAGGCCGAAAGGTTTTGGTGTCGTATGCAAATTTATTTGTGTGCCATATGTACTGGTGGGCAACTACTAGCAAGATCTTTGTTGGCTTGGTAGCTCAGTTGGTACGAGCGAACGACTGAAAATCGTTAGGTCGCCG
>JBBANM010000222.1:0-2204 GCA_040401995.1 Saprospiraceae bacterium | reverse complement strand
GCGTCACGTACCGGCAGACTGGTCATCACCGCGTGGACGTACACGGCGATCTCCTCCTGAAGCTTAGTGGGCATTCCATCATCAGGCGGGTGTAGACGGGACAGCGCATCGGCTACGGGAATCTCTCTTCCGGGCTTGAACACTGTCGTTATGCGGTAGGGGCGAAGAGCCAGTAGCATCCGTCGCAGTCGAGCTGGGGACTTGTATATTGGTTTGGCGAAAATTGCTTCCAGCGGCTTGTGATCTGTGAATACGGTGACGTCCCGCCCAAATATATACTGATGAAATTTCATGCAGCCGAACACTATCGCGTATAGCTCCTTCTCTATTTGAGAGTAGTCTTGCTCGGTTTTGTTGAGTGAGTGAGAAGCGTAACACACAATGTTACCTTTGATAGCGAGATGGGCCCCAAGACCATGTTGCGATGCGTCTGTTGTTAGCTCCACGACCGTGGCATTCGGGTCAAAATGGGCCAACGAGTTGCAAATTGCCAGTTTTACTTTGCGCACGGCCTCAGAGTGAACATCTGTCCATAAAAAGGTTTCCTGATTATTTAGTTCTCGAAGCGGTTGATTCAGGGTTGATAAGTCGCGAATGTAACGGGAAAGGTAGTTCAACATACCAATCAGCGTTGCCAGTTCTTCGTGGTTCTTGGGATTTGGCATACTGTTGATAGCCGTCAGTTTTGAGGGGTCCGGCTTCAATCCTTCGTTCGTCAACAGATTTCCAAACCACGGAATGCTGGGAAGAGAGAAAAACGACTTTGGTAAGTTAAATCGAATGTTTCGCTCTCTGGCGCGTCTCAAGAGTGCGCGCAAGTTTTCGTCGTGCTCTTCCTCAGTTGGACCGGACACAACAATGTCGTCTGCGACTGCTCGGACACCTCTTAGGCCTTCGACAAACTCATCTATTCCTCGCTGGAAAATGTCTTGAGAACAGACTAGACCAAAAGGCATACGAATGTACTGATACCGGCCAAATGGTGTGTTGAACGTGGTGAGATCTGCGGCCTCGTCCGTCAATTCAAAAATCCAGTAGCCCCATGTAATGTCAAGCTTCGTGAAGAATTTGTGGCCATGAACGCCTGCTAGAACGTCATCGAATTTTGGGACCGGATAGTGCGGACGGATGATCGCTTCATTGAGATCCTTTGGGTCGAGACACAAACGTAAAGATCCATCCGCCTTTTCAGTAGTTACCATAGAATTCACCCATTCAGTCGGTTTGGTTACCTTCCTGATGACGCATTCTCTCTCCCTCTGGTCCAGTAGCTCCTTAAGCTTTGACATTCTGGATAGTGGGACATTGCGAGGCGGGTGGACAACCGGTTTAACGTCCGGGCGAGTTTCGATCGACACCTTTCCTTCCAGCTTCCCAATCCCCTGGAAAACGTCAGCAAAAACCTTGAACTTTTCAGGGAGATATTTAGGGGACTTGGTTGCAACTGAATGTACCTCTTTGCGCTCGAAAGGAAATTCTACCAGTCCGAGAGCTCTACACGCTTGATGACTAAGGATGGATCCAGCTTCTTGACTGATGACGAAGAAAGGAAGTGTAAGAGTCTTGCCACTCGCTACTGATGTGCATTCAATGTCGGCTTTTCCAATGCACTCAATGCCACTGCCTCCATACGCAACGAGACGGTTTCTGGTCTTTGTAAGAGTGAATGGCGGCAGGAACAATTTCCTTATCGTGCCAATTGAAATAACGTTTGCCTGAGACCCAGTGTCGAGCTTGACAGTGCAGAAGCTTTCTTTCTTGTTCAACGTCATCAAGACGATTGCTGTTGGGTAGGAAGGGAAGGGAACATTGCGGTTCTCTATAGCGTCAACTGTTAAACTCTCAATGACAAACGTATTAGAAGCACTGTTTTCTTCTTCGACCATGTTCACCTGGGGAGCCGAATGACAGACCTTTTTCCAGTGGTTTAACTTGTGACAATTGTTGCACTCAGAGCCTTTTGCTGGGCAAACATCCATGTGACCTTTCGTAAATGGCCTGCCACAGTGATAGCAAGCCCGCGGCTGGGGGCGGAAAGACTGACCTTGTTGTGAAGGAATTGAGCGAGGTGATTGACCTTGGCGTTGGTATAGCGCTGCTGACGCCTGCTGTTGCTGCTGGTTTCTGTACTGTTGTTTCTGTTGTGCCCGCAGGGCCTCGACCTCCAGCTTGACTGTTTGTTTTTGATTTGTCATGGCGTCCAA
>JBBANM010000221.1:0-2222 GCA_040401995.1 Saprospiraceae bacterium | reverse complement strand
TGGAATCGTTGCCGTGCACCTTAATACACCAAACGGTGTTGTTCGCCTCGATTAATTCCAGCTCAGCGTGTTGGTGAGATAATTAAAGGCAAAGAGCTCTAAGCAACTACTTGCAAAGTTAAATGCGAGAGCTTGAGTACACCACCCAATTTGAACGAGACTATAAGCGAGAGAAGAGAAGGAAATCAGGCAAGGGTTTAGATCTAGTTCTTGAAGAGGTTCTCGATTTACTTTCGGCCGATAAGCGTTTGCCAGCTAGGCTAAAAGAGCATCCTTTGAAGGGTGAACACCATTTGCGATCGTAGTGTAGTAAATGTGCCTCGCTAGATCTAATGAAGATTCATGGTTATATGAAATGAAGACGTTGAACGGCTCATGTTTTTCCATAGTCAATGTTAGGACGGGTACATGAAGCGCACCTGTGGATGATTGGTCAGATTGTCAGTGACAGGTGGGATGTTTCAGATATGCGCAATGAATATATCAAAATCAAGCAATTAGTAACGTTTGGCGTTAATAACGCAATGCGTTACTATGCGTAGGTGATTATCTCTTTTAGGGATAAGCAGGCCGAAGCACTTGCTTCGAAGATGTTGAGATTGTTGATTATCACTAGGCAGATAGAGAGGAAACTAACATGGCTACAAAGGTTGGATCGCGTCAGGTCAAGGCACGAGTTAAACGTCTTGATTCAGTGACCCCTGGTGAGCTTCTGCTTGAAGAATTTATGATTCCTATGGGCGTTACTGCTTACCGACTTGCTAAAGAAATTAATGTTCCAGCACAGCGCATCGGGGAGATTGTTAAGGGTAGACGTTCAATCACTGCCGATACAGATTTGCGGCTTTGCCGATTCTTTGACTTATCTGATGGCTATTGGTTGCGAGCCCAGGCTGCCCATGACATTGAAGTTGCTCAAGCGCAGATTGGAGAGAGCTTGAAGACAATCAAGCCGTGGTCCAGTCGCGTTGCTTCGTAAGTATTTGTAAGAAGATACAGAAAGTTAATTGAAACTAATGTGGCTTGGGCCGGGATCGAACCGGCGACCTAACGATTTTCAGTCGTTCGCTCGTACCAACTGAGCTACCAAGCCAAACAAGGTTCTAACGCCAGCCTTTAAAAAAGTACAACGCCAAAACCTTTGCGACCCGGACGGGACTTGAACCCGCGACCTCCGCTGGCCTCTCGCTAACCAATCCGGATGCGTGCGTCTGGGGAAAATGAATAAGTTTGTCAGTCAGGGGTGAAAAAGTCCTGACATGAGTCAGCTCCAACAATCTGTGGATAAGTCTAGGAGTCTTGGGATTCTGAATAGTGTTAAGTAATGGTTCATCCAAAAGCATTAGTAGAAGAAAATACATTTCCTATCTCTGAAATACCAACCGCGATAGTTTATATAGATGGATTCAATTTCTATCGAAGAGTTGTTGAAAAGACTCCTTACAAGTGGCTGGACCTTAATCTGATGTGCAAGACACTTTTGCATGGTTATGAGGTGATTGAAATTAAGTACTTTACGGCAATTGTGAAACCCACTCAACATAACTCATCGCAAGCTAGTCGCCAACAAATCTATCTTCGAGCATTACGAACTAATCCAAAAATTGAAATACATTTTGGTCAATTTGTATCTATGCCTAAAAATTATCCTGCTTACCCTTGGGAATACGGTGATGATGGTCGACCAGTTATGCGGCGAATCCACTTCACTCAAGAAAAAGGATCCGATGTGAATTTAGCGTCCCATCTAGTCTTCGATGTCTTGAATAGTGAAGCAGATGCATTTGTAGTGCTATCTAACGACTCAGATCAAGTTGGCCCACTAAAGATGTTGCAAACCCGAACTGATGCAAAACTGGGACTAATCTTGCCTCAAGAGAATCCTGGCAAAGATTTGTTAGGATTAAAACTTCCTATAGTCAGACGAATCAGGTTAGGCGTTTTGCAGAGTTCGCAATTTCCGGAAGTTTTGAGCGATTCAAATGGCATGTTTTCAAAACCGAAAGAATGGTAAAGCAGAAAGCCCCGCATAAGCGGGGCTTTCGCAGCCAGCCATCGAAATAACTGGGGGTGTTAGTAGAAGTATAGGACCAGAATTATTGAAATAGCAAAATTGATTGTGTTTTGTGGAGAGAGAATGTGATATTGAAAGGGCGATATTGCTACGGTGGCTTGGGCCGGGATCGAACCGGCGACCTAACGATTTTCAGTCGTTCGCTCGT
>JBBANM010000220.1:0-2230 GCA_040401995.1 Saprospiraceae bacterium | reverse complement strand
GCATTTTCAACAGGATTGTTATCTATATTCAGCCTTGCATCCGTTGTATAAAGGGTTAACATATCCATACGGGCAAGGCTGTACGCCATCGCTTTTGCTATCGGACTTGTTGGCCTTAGTTTTACATATTCTTCGGCTAACCATTTTTTCATTGCTTTTAGTATGGGCACTGCTTCATCGGTACGCAGGCGCAACTTATCGGCTCCTTCCAGTGCCTGGTCTTTTATACGGGCTTCTATGGCATAAAGCTGCTGAAATATTTTTAGTGCATGGTCTGCTAGGGGCATATCACTCTGCCTGGCCTCCATAAAATGCCTGCGGGCATGCGCCATGCAACCCAAATGCACAACGCCTTGCTTTGCACCGATCTTTTCGTACGTGCTGTAGCCATCCGTTTGCAAAAAGCCCTGATATTTTTCTAAAATATTATTGGGGCCTTCACGGCCACGGCCAAGCTGGTAATCGAACAGGGAAGCCTTTAATTCCAGGCTGTGGTACACCCAGTAAAAGCCCTTGTGCGACTTACCCTTTTTATCATCGTCCAGCACCCGTATGCCGGTTTCGTCTACATTTAAATAACCGCTGTTTAATATTTGTTGTTTATGCAGTTCGTACAAGGCTACAAAAAGCAGCAGGGCGTTTTTAACCCAGCCATTTATAGTACTTTGAGCGATTAATAAACCCACTCTTGAAAAGCGTTGCAACTGGCGGTGAAGCGGCAGATGATCCATGTATTTATCTACCAGTATCTGCGCCAGCAACCCTTCGGCTGCCATACATTTTTCCATCATGCGACCCGGTAATGAGGCTGTTATGACCGTATCATTGGTTTCACTTAATGGCTTTACAAATTTGGGGCGGATGTATTGTTTTACATAAAACTCGCCTGGCGTAAAATCAAGTATTTCGGTGATCTCTTCTCCAATTTTTTTAAGCCCTGTTACATCGCAGTCCGGCATTAATATTACTGTTTCCCTGCGAAGGCTTTCGGGCAGTTTCATCCGGCCCGGATGTGGTGTTGGCTTATTAAATGTGAAGGCTGTTTTGGTGCGGATGACGGTTGTTTTTTTAACGTCGGTTATCTTACAGGTGGCGATAGTATCTGCATCCAGTTGCAGTGATAACTGAGGGCTGGGGTTTTTATCATCAGTAGGTACAAAGCGTTCGTGCCTGCTACCAAAAATCATTTTTTGCAATTGTGCCAACTGCTGGGCTAAACCTTCGAGACGTACTTCCTGCTCATCGTACTTTATTTGTAACTGATCATATAAAATTTTATAATCCACTATGTTTTCGGTTGCCTTCATTGTTACTGTAAAGCTACGATGGATAAGCCTTTCAGGAACAGCATAGAACAACTTGAGGATAACCGGCATCAAAAAAATGATTTTAAAAAAAGAGGCTTCAGGAGCAGGCTGTAGTAAATTCTCTTTACCTCTGCACAGGAATATTGCAGGCATAAGGCCTTGTTTTTTTGACGCTGTGGATAACTCATACAATTTTTTGATAGCGCTTGCGGTACTGTATTTTTTGTAAAGCCACCCCCTGTAAAATAAACTGTAATTGTTGATATGTAAGTGCAGTGTTTGAGGTGGTTTCACCGGATAACGGTCGCTCGTAGGTGCCTTTTTCCAGGCGCTTGTAATAAAGCGACAAACCATCACCTTCCCACAATAACATCTTCACCTGGTTGCGCCTTTTATTGATAAAAATAAACACCGCTCCGCTAAGGGCATCCAGTGCCATCTGCGATGATACAATGCCTGCAAGGCTATCGAAGCCTTTACGCATATCCGTATCGCCGGCGTACAAATAATAGCGGATAGCGGGTGAAAGATGTAGCATGGCCTTAGCTAATAATTGCTTTTATAAAGGATGCTGCTACCGGCTGATGAAACAATATGCGGTGGCCGCTGAAAAGTAATATTTCTATGGCTGCCTCCGCTGATGGTGCCTGAGAATGCAGTTCAATAAATCTCTTTTCAACTCCAACGATAGGGCCATCGCTTTTTGTACGGAAACATTTGTACCAATAATAAAATTGATGAACTGCGATTTGCTGCTGTTCACAAAATCTCTTTTGGCTAAGGCCACTTTGCTGCCAGCTTTCAATGAGTGAAAACATCCTGTTGCGGTGTTCAGTTGTTGCTCCCATGGTATCTTTGTTTTTTGTAGGCAAAAATATTTCACGAGCTTAAAAATTGCAATACGGGGTTAGTCGATGGCTTAC
>JBBANM010000219.1:0-2272 GCA_040401995.1 Saprospiraceae bacterium | reverse complement strand
CAATTGTGCAAAATAATATTTGCCCTTTTACTTTGTTTTTGACACAGAACATTACTGATTTTTTCCGCAAAACAAACTTACTGATTTTATGCAACATTGTTTCATTTGCTTGATTTTTTAATGGCAATCGGTATCTTTATCCCATGAATCACGAACTGCGACCTACCACTCATTCGGTTGCGCAATTGCTCAAAGCCAACCAACTGCGACAGACCCCCATCCGTCAGCAGGTGCTGGCACTTTTTTTGGAATTCCGCGAGGCATTGTCACAAAGTTTTTTGGAGCAAAAAATCAATGACGCTGATCGCATCACCTTGTACCGTACCCTCCGCACTTTTGAAGAAAAAGGTCTACTCCATCGTGCCATTGACGGTACGGATAAAATCAAATTTGCGTTATGCGGAGATCATTGCTCGCCGCAACTACACCAAGATTACCACGCCCATTTTCATTGCGATTCTTGTGGTCGTACACTTTGTTTGGAGTCGGTAGCAGCACCTGTTGCGCCCGTTCTTCCCAATTTCCAGATATCGAGTACCCACCTGGTAATCCGCGGCGAGTGTGAGCAATGCGGAAAAAGGCGGGGTAATTCGATCCCTTAATGTTTTGTTATTTAGCCCGCGCTATGGAATAAAAACCCGTAAATTGACTTTTATTACCTGTAAATTTCCGAGCAATCGGAACACAATTCAATGTGTAGATGGGTGGTAATCAACATAAGATAGGGTGGTTTAGCGCGGCAGCAATTGTAATCGCCAACATGATTGGCGCTGGAGGATTTACCAGTCTGGGGTTTCAGGTTCAACACATTTCAAATACTTGGGTCATTATCGGTCTTTGGCTGGCAGGTGGCATAATGGCGCTTTTTGGCGCTTTTAGTTATGCCGAACTCGGCGCTTCCCTCCAACAATCGGGCGGTGAATACCGATTCCTCAGCCAGTTGTACCACCCTTTCCTGGGTTATCTTTCTGGTTGGATTTCCCTTACGGTAGGCTTCGCAGCAGCTGTAGCACTATCCGCCATGGCGATGGGCGCTTATTTGGCGCCAATTTTTGGCGGCGGCAGCCATTCCATAGCCATTGTCGCCATATTGATCTTGACCTTCGCGCATTCTTTCAGTATCCGCCAAAGCAGTAAACTACACAATACCCTTACGGTCATTAAATTGGTTTTGATCAGCGGTTTTGTTTTTTCGGGTTGGTACTTTGCCCCCGCTTCACCAGATTGGGCAAACGGTACGCACGCACCCGTCAATCTTTCGCCAGGCATCTTGGTCATGGCGCTCCTTTTTGTCAATTATGCTTATTCCGGTTGGAATGCCGCTGCTTATATTGTCGAGGAAATTGATGAACCACAAAAAAACCTGCCTCGCGCCTTGATTGGCGGAACGGTACTGGTGACGCTGCTTTATTTGTTGTTGCAATTGGCATTTTTGCGTCAAGTACCTATTGCTCAAATGGCGGGGAAAGTGGAAGTGGGTCTCATGGCCGCTACTGCTCTCTTTGGCGTTCAGGGTAGTCGATGGTTTAGCCTAGCCATTGCCTTGATGATTGCCTCAGGGTTGAGCGCCATGATTTGGGTGGGGCCGCGCATTCTTCGCGCCATGGCCGCCGATTATCGAATCTGGGGATTTTTCAAAAAAGACAATTCGGCGGGGATTCCCGTACGCGCGCTTTGGCTACATGCGGCAATCAGCATGGGTTTAATTTTAACCGGCACTTTTGAACAGGTGATGATCTACAGCGGCTTTATCCTTCAATTGTTCAGCACTTTAGCAGTTGGTGGCGTGATCATTTTACGGGCAAAAAAAATGGGAAAGGCGGGCTATCAAAGTCCGGGTTTTCCATTTTTTCAGCTGATTTATGTGGTCGTTAGTTTGTGGATGTTGGGGTATTTATTGGTGGATTGCCCTTACGAAAGTTTTTTGGGATTGCTGAATTTGCTGGTGGGCGCAGTTTTTTATGTGTTGAATAGTTGGTTGGAAAAAAATCGCAAAACGCATTTAAGCCATTTTCCATTTAAACTTTAGCGTAACATTTTAGCACCTCGCCTTCGGCGTACGACAAAACAAATTTTCAGCTACAAATTTTCACAAATTAGGTCACAAACTGACGTTTGTGCCCCCTTCACGAACAGCGTTCGTGGTTTAATTTGTGGCTACATTTTAAAATCCACACTATCGAAGATGGGGTGCTAAACTTATACATTTTAGCGAAAAAAAATTAGGGCAAACGCATCAAAACGCTCAATCAGCATAAAATCCGATATTGCA
>JBBANM010000218.1:0-2304 GCA_040401995.1 Saprospiraceae bacterium | reverse complement strand
GTCGTAGCCAACCTTGTCACGAGCCTTTTTCAAACCCTCCACAAATCGTGTGTGGCTATCCTTGCCGGGACGTGGGCGATTTCTGTTGTGGAGATCTTCTGGGCCATCCAATGAGGAAGACAAGAATATTTTGTGTTCTTTGCAGAAATCTAATGCCTCATCGGTGATCAGTGAGAGCGTTGTTGCAATGACAAATTGGAGGTCACGCTTTTCAACTTCATTGATTTCCTTTGCCCTGATGACCACATGGCGGATCAGTTCAAAATTGAGCAACGGCTCACCGCCTTGAAACTCAATTTTGATAGCCGGATTAGGGGAGCGAAAAACAATCGCAAGTGCTTTATCTGCAGTCTCTACCGTCATATCAAAGGCTGCTTTGTTTTCTGACTGGCGGGAGACTTGGCAGTACGGACAACTATGGTCGCACCGCAGTGAGACTACAAATATATGCAGGTTGGTGAAATTACGAAGGTTGCTGAATTTCGTCCTCGTTTTCAGGCCGAGCAACTCAATACTTGCAAAGTCTGACGCCTCTTTCAGGAAGTGCCTCGAACGCAGCAACGAGTACGTTTCATCAGTAGGGTTGAGCCTCTTTTGAACAACGTCATCAAGCTGCTCTCGCTTTAAGAAAACGAACTCGCCAACATAGTTCGTCACTACGACATTGTCATCGTCGAGGGGCTCAAAACGAAAAGGTAAAAGCTCGTACTGTCCTGCTGGGCTCTCGTATTTATCTAGCGTGCTGAACTTACTCATTTTTGAAGACCTGAACGCGAAAAAGCATATGCAAGGATGAGGTTTCTTGCCGGCTCTGTCTCGTCCTTGATTTGTTTGCGTAACTGCTGGTCAAGGAGTTCACGCTTAAAGTTTGCTATGTGCTCGTTTAGCTGCGCCTCAGCCCCAAGAACTGGTTCTATCTCACAAATTAGCTTATCAGCACCTTTTGAGATAAGAATCGTTAGCCGATCAATGAAGCGGTACGAAGCCTTTTGCACAACTTCGAGGCAATAAATTTGCTCATCAAGTTCAAGTTTCATTGTTCATTCCAAAAAAAAGCCGCTCAAAAGCGGCCTTGTCTTAAGCAGCTAGGGATTAGCGGCTTGAGTAGTGAGATGCATGCGATGCGTGCGATGCGTGGGATGAGTGCGATCCGTGGGCAGCCATCATCAACCCTGTGTCAGCTGACTTCTTCAAAACAAAATTGAACTGATCATTTTTTGAGTCTGCAGCCGTTACGTTTTTACTAAACACGGTTACTTGTGGCGCAGAAATGCTTACGGCGTCCATTGCTGGAGCTATGGTGTGGGCCGTTGAAGGAGCCGCTGTGGCGCTAGCTGCAAAAGCGGCAGCAATTCCAGCGAAGGCTGTGAGAAATTTCTTCATGTTTAGCTCCTTAATGTTAGCCAATTCTGCATCAAAATTGCACAAGTTTCAATGTTTAACTTGTATTTTTTAAAATACAAGCAGAAAGTCTTTAGAACTTTTAGGCTGTTTACTGGTTTTAGGGAAGCGCAGCTTCTTTTTCGAAGAAATGGAGCGGCACATCACTCCTTAGTGCCCTCTTTACCCGTGTATGGGTTCACATTGCCCTTGTTCGTGTAGTTGTCCGTACGAGTGCCGTTAGGGTTCGTTGCATGGCTAGGGGGCACTTGGGTGCCGTCCCGCTTTGTATAGCCCTTGACGGAGTGACTTTGACTGTTCACATGCCCTGCGCTGCTGTGGTGTGAGCCACCTGTGTGGCCACCTTTGGCATTTACGCCAGCCGCCAAGACCAGCGAGGCCAAGAAAATCAGTGCTTTGTTCATGGATCCGCTCCTAAGCTCAACATTGATCAGCCAGAGTGTGCGCTGAATGTTTCAAGTTGTGTAGAGGGAGATGAAGCGGGAAACAAAAAAAGCCTCAAGGATCACTCCAAGAGGCTTAATTTGTGCACCCACATCATGCACCCACACCAGCTTGAAAGCCGCATGGGTACTGGGTTCTAGATACCAATGAAGCTGCTGGGAGTTGAACCCAAGCGATCTGACTGAAGTGTCAGCAGGCTCTGGATGAGTCTTGATTCAGCGGCACGGGCAGGTTTTGCATAACCGCGTCTAAGAACCTTCAGCCACATCAAAAAGCACCTCCGAAGTACTAGCTTTTAGATGTCTTTGATATGGCAAGAATTTACGCCAGAATCCCAATGAGAAGCGTCAGATTCATGTAGCATGTGCGTGTGGCACCTAACGGGGCCGCAGGAACATGTAAACGTGACGGGCCTCCCCGCATGGTGAAGCGGCCAACCGGGTCAGATGGGGAACCAAG
>JBBANM010000217.1:0-2387 GCA_040401995.1 Saprospiraceae bacterium | reverse complement strand
CGTTTGATGGTTTTGTTTTTCTCTAGCAGAGCTAGTGTCCGATACAAAGCTTCATGTGAGACGCCAAGTTCCCCAGCCAAGGATTTCAACCCGGTATTTACCTGGAACTGTCCGTTCTTACCCTCTGTATCAATAAGATGCAGTACACGGTCTTTAACTGACTTCATACTCAAACGTTCGCAGTGAAGACGCAGACGCTTAACTTCACTGTTGAGCATATTGATCCATCTACTGGCAAAGTCAGGATCATGATCAAGAACCACCGCTAATTCTTTTGCTGGTACTTTAATCACGGTCGTATCGGTGATGGCTAGTGCATCGCAGTGGTATTTAGCTACCTTGAGACTTGCCTCGCTAACAAAGCCAAGTCGCGTTCTCTGGAGGACTACCGGCTCTCCTTGTAGACCTGTTCGCTCTAGAGTCACCTCGCCACTGACCACAAAGAACATTGAGTGAGGACGCTCACCTGTAAGAAATAGCCTTTGGTGCTTCTTGTAATAGGCACCTTCGCAAAGTGGATGCATTTGCTCAGGGAGAAGCGTAGTTAACGACGGCGGTAGAAGAATGCTTTTCATATGATCAAAATCATACGCGTATTGGCCAAGCCGCTCAACAATTCGATCAACTAATAAGGAGGTCTCGCAAAAGTGGATCTAGTTGTTGTTGTAACTAATTTAATGAATAAGGAATTGAAAATGAAAACCGTTAAGAAAATCGCAATAAGTATTGCCACCGTTATAGGCCTTGGCTTGGCAGTAGTAACTGTTTACGCTCAGCAGGGCTCATTTGGAAATGGCGTGGGGCAGGGCATGATGCGCGGAGGAATGATGCAGGGACAAATGGCGGGACAAAATTCCGACATGAAAGTCATGCGAGAGTTAATGACTCCCGCGGAAAGGCTTGCAATGATGGATAAGATGATGGACGCTAAAACCCCAGAAGAGCGTCAAGCCATCATCACAGCTAACCACACTGAGATGGAAAAGCGTGCCAAGGAGAAGAGTATTACTTTGCCAGCATGGCATGGCTCGCACATGATGTGGGGCAGAAACTGCGGTTAAAACAGTTGGGCAAATAAAAAGCCACCTTAGGGTGGCTTTTTATTTGCAAACTAATTTGATATGGATCAATTACGAGACTTGTAAAGCGCCTAGTATTGCCCCCACCCCTGTTGTTGATTACGAATACTAATCATCTAAATTTTTTCTAGCGATATTATTTGTTTGGAGTTTCCCAGAATGCTTTCTCAGTTTGAAGATTTCTTTCGATGAAATACAAGAACTACTACGCAGTTCTCGGGATTCCGCGCGATGCAGATCTTGAGCAGATCAAAAAAGCCTATAGAAAATTGGCTAGAACGCATCACCCGGATATGTCAAAAGCGCCTGATGCCGAAAGTAAATTTAAAGAGGTAGCAGAAGCCTACGCAACCCTTAAAGACGCAGAAAAAAGGGCGGCTTACGATGCACTAGGCCAATCTGCAGAAGGATCCAATTTCTCGCCACCGCCGCAATGGCGTAATCAATACCAAAGTTCAGACACGCAATTCGACCAAATGGATTTAGCCGACTTATTGGCTTCCCTTGGAGGTAGATCTGGCAATGCAAATACAACTTCACATCCAACTCCAGGTCGTGACTTTCAAGACACCGTTCAAATCACTTTGAAGGAAGCACTTCTGGGTACCAAACTAAGTTTGAAGTTGATGGACAACGGACAAGAGCGAGAGCTTGAAGTTCGCATTCCTGCAGGAGTCAATCAGGGTAAAAAAATAAGATTGCGAGCCATGGGAGGTAAGGGGCATAACGGAGGCCCAGATGGCGATATCTATTTGCATGTTGTCCTAGAGCCTGATGCATTATTTAAGCCCATTGGTAGCGATTTGTTTTATGAATTGGCGCTAACCCCGTGGGAGGCTGTGCTAGGAAGTGAAGTTGAGATTCCAACATTGGAGGACTTGGTTTTATTGACCATCCCTATCAATACCCGCCATGGCCAAAAGCTGCGCATCAAGGGGCGTGGATTAACGGCAGACCAAGGCACAAGAGGGGATATTTTTGCAGTGATTCACATTGAGACACCAAATGAAGTCTCACCTGAAGAACTCAAACTATTCCAACAATTAGCTGCGACTTCAAAGTTCAATCCTCGCAAAGTTATTTCGAAAGAAAAAACATGACAATTCACATTATTGATACGCTCGCAATAGAAACAGTGGAGCGATTCACTTTTTCTGAGATGGCAAAATTATGTGAATTGAGTCACGATGAGACGCAAGAGCTGATTGATTACGGCGCCATCACATCTGATGAATTGAGAGAAGGTGAGTCCTTTTATTCAGCGCAAAGACTGTCACTTTTGCAAACTGCATGTAAACAACGCAGAGA
>JBBANM010000216.1:0-2417 GCA_040401995.1 Saprospiraceae bacterium | reverse complement strand
AAGCTTACGGGCACCCACCCACTCCTCCGGCCACCCTCCCCGCACCCGGTGCGGCCGTTTAAGGAATTTAAAATAAGTTCAATAGATAGAACCAAATATGCCTATCAACAAGAAAGAGGTCTTTGATGTTGATAGTATGGAGGGACTATTGAGAAGTGACGGAGTTAGTGAGGAGGAGAAGAAGAGCCTCAGAAAGTATAAGCGAAACGCTCGCAACGGTAATGAGGTCTCAGTCACCTACGACTTCTGTGAAAATAATCGTCAATACAAGAAAGGAAGACTATATCCGACGGATTTCAATTGCCTCACGACATTCAAAAAAGAAATCCGAGCCGCTCTCGCAGCAAAGTTCTATGATGAGTTTGACTGCGAGAACTCCCAACCAGTCTTATTAAATCAAATCGCAGAACGAAAAGGGATTCCATGTCCTGCGCTGTGTGAATATGTTGAAAAGAGAAAAGAGGTTCTTGAAGCTTTACAGCAAACGCAAAAGATAGACAGAGAAGATGCTAAAGATATTTGTATCGCTGTGCTTTTTGGCGGATTTCACTCAGAGCATCCTTTGCTGCCTCGAATGAAAGAAGAGCTTGATCTATTGGCCGGCCGCATAGCCACAGACCACCCTGAGTTTTTAGAATTAGGACGCTTGAGTAAGGCTAAGAAGGGCCGCTCTGACAACATCGTCGGCGGCGCACTTGCCCAATACGCACAGAATGAAGAACGAACCGTCCTCCTCAGTATCTGCGATTTCTTAGAATCCAAAGACTATTCGGTTGATGTTCTATCTCACGACGGTGGTAATGTCAAGAAGAAGAATGGAGAAACTATTTCTATGACGGTGTTGGGAGAGGCTCAAGCAGCGGTCTTAGATAAGTTGGGATATGCGATCACTCTCACGTTAAAGCCTCTCATACACAGCTTTGACTTTACAAAGAAAGATAGTATGTTTATCTCACCGAGAATCCTAATAGATGATAGTTTTGCGGCTACGAAGTTTGTTGAGATGGTCGGAGACAAAATTAGAAGATGCGGTGGTGAATTGTATGTGCTGAATGATGATGGTTTCTGGGAGGCAAACGATGACGCTATTCGCAATCTAATAAGTCAATACGAAGAGAGGCTTGTATGGAAGCAATATAACTCTATGGGTATGGTAATAACATTTAATTATGGAGGCGATGTTAATAGAATTGCTAAGCTTATTACCCAAACAAAAGTAAAAGCAAAGCTCTCACTGCTCCCTCTACAAATGACACACCTTATGACAGTCAGCGATGGAAACGATCACTCAAAGGAAGTTTCATTATTCCTCGAGTTGCTGAATTTGATATGTGGTAAAGATCAGACTCTCACAACCTACGTTGGAAAATGGCTGGCTCACGCACTCCAGAGGCCCTATGAATTACCTGGTGTCATGCTTATTGTTTCAGGAGGAAAAGGAGTTGGTAAAGATACATTCTTTGACTTTCTTGGTAAGCACGTGTATGGAAAATACAGCGCAATCAATTATGTAAATAACAAGCAATTCTGGGATAAGCACGATACAGGACGGAAGGGAAAGTTTCTTGTAAAGTTGGAGGAAGCAGACAGAAAGACGTGTATCGACAACGCTCAAGCACTAAAGGGTCTCATCACCGGTGAAAGTATCATCTACAACGGAAAGAATGAAAAGCCCGTCTCCGTGCCTAATTATTGTAGGTTTGTCTTTACAACGAACAAGGGTAATCCTGTTGATTTTAGCGAAGCCGAGAGGCGGTTTGTGATATTGCCTTGCTGTGCTGATAAGCAGGGTGATAGTGCGTTTTGGTGTAAAGTGAGAGAGACACTATTCAACGACCAAGTTGGTAAGGCGGTTGCGGATTTCTTACTGGAAATAGATTTAACAGACTTTGATGTGAGGAAGCTCCCAGAGAATGCTTACCAGGCAAATGTAGTGGAGGCAGCAGCAAGCCCAGAGCAACGGTTCGTGGAGGGGTGGAGCGGCGAAGAAATCACCGCAACCGCATTCTACCAGCTCTACAGAGATTACTGCGTTGAGAACGATTATGAATACGTTACAAGCCAGAAGAGGTTTGGAAACTTGATGCTCACATTCATCAGGGATGGACTGATTATTAAACAACCGAAGACCGCAGGAACCTTCTACAAGAAGTGAATGGTGGATGTGGAGGATTGAATGGTGGATCGAGCTCCTCAATCCACCATCTTTTTTTATGACACTTTCCGTCATATAGCTTTTTTTTTATATACTATTTATGATACTACTATTTTTAATGGTGGATATGGTGGATAAAATAAGGTTTTTAATAAAAAGGAAAAACGGCTGGAACGGAATATAAAAAAGAATTTTTTAATGATCCACCATCCACATCCACCATTCACCCCGAATACGATATACGAACCGAAGCCAGGTAATT
>JBBANM010000215.1:0-2476 GCA_040401995.1 Saprospiraceae bacterium | reverse complement strand
CAAAAATAGTGATTCACACTCGCTTTTTTTCTTTAAGTCAATGACATTGCCCTTCAGGGGTTGGGGGTCTTGAAAAGCAATGCACGCTGTCAAATTTCAAAGTGAAAATCTTCAAGTCAAGGTTATACCCCAATTTTTTTTGAGAAACCCGCGCGTCTGGAGACGCAGAGATATTGGATCAAAGCCAGAGACTTTGACCAGCCGATGACTTGGACCAGCAGCGCTTTTTTTACACCAACAACTTCCCTATACCCAATCTTCTGCATCAACACCCTCCAGCGCTTTAGAAGCATATTGATAACCAATGTCAACCGCTTCCTGATAAGCTTCCCACTGAATAAATCCAATGGTTTTTACATCAGGGCGGAAAAACAAATCCACTGATTCTGACAGACGCCGCGCTTGTGAATCACTGCTCAATACGATCGATTTCATCAAAATATTCACAATGGAGGGTACCCGGTATTTTATTTGCCCGGTAATGCGTTGTCGCAACAACACTGCCGAGGAAGGAATTTCATCGTAATTCAATTCATAATCCCGATCCGTATCAAAATCAACTGCAATGATGCGGCTGGCGCCCATGTCGCGCATGGTTTCCACCGGTAGATTGCTCATTACGCCCCCGTCCACATGAATGTCGTTGCCATAGATCACGGGCGGAAAAACGCCGGGTATGGCCACGCTGGCGCGAACCGCTTTGGCCAAGTTTCCTTCCCGGTGCACACAGAGTTCCACCTTGCTCATATTGGAGCTCACACAGAAAAATTCCCGCCAGAGGTCTTCAATATTGCGATCGTGGTAAGCGTAATGAAGTGCTTTTTTTAATTTTTTACCCCTGATTAACGACACAAAAGGTAATAAATCGGTATCTCCCTTGGTGGGGTTAATGGCCGCCATTTCTTTCAAAAGGGCAAAGGCTGCATCCACTTTGAGGTCCATGGCCAGAATACCACCTACAATGGATCCTGCGCTAGCGCCGCCTACTATATCAATGGGGATTCCCTTTTCCTCCAATGCTTTATAAATGCCCAAATGCACCAGGCCTCGCGCGCCTCCTCCGGCCAGTACCAAACCGATTGCGCGCCCTTGAATAAAACGTGTTAGGCGCTGCATGTCACTCCAGTTGTTTTGTCGCAAATGGATGCACCGGCGAGGATTCAATCGTTTTTGCCGGCTTGATGTTTCCTGGGGGGCAATGGCGTGTTCGGAATGAATCAAGGCCAGGATACAATTCAGTTCTCGGCGTTGGCGCTCCGTTTGTAACAGCAACTCAGCGGTGTTGAGGATTTGATCGGCAGCCACTACATCGGCATCGGCAATTAACAAAACCGCATCCGACTGTCTTACACAACATTGATTCCACCAATGTTGATCCGGTTCAGTTTCCAGCAAAGCTAAATCTACAGTGGCTTCTTGTTGATTCATCCAGTGCATCATACTGTCCAATAAAAGCTCAGTGGGCAGCGACAATGTTTCGGGATGGGCAGTGGCGAAATCTTGAAATTTAAGCGTCAAGGTGTTTTTTTTGGCGGAACTGGCCAAATGTAATTTTTCAGAAAATTGGGATAAATCAAAACCCTCAGTTAGGGGTAACAGACACAATGCGGAAATATGTGCTGCTGTTTTTTTTCCCGAATTAGCATGTTGTAGCCGTTGTATGAGGTTGCGCGCAATGTGATGCAGTACTTTTGGTTTGCTGACGAGGATCGAGTCAAAAAACTCTTGGGACAATTTGGTCAATACTGAATCTCGTAGGGCCCGGATGCTGGCCATGCGGGGTTCACCGGTCAATAAAGCCATTTCGCCAATGGTTTCACCGCGCCCGATCTCACTCAACTTTTTGATTTGACCATCGGAGGAATTTAGCTCTGCTTGCAAACGACCGGAAAGTACCAGGTACATACCGTCGCTGGGCATTCCTTGTTCAAAAAGTAAATTACCCCCTTGAATGTCAACCCATTCGATGTTCTGTAGAATTTGTTGCCACTCCTCTTCGCTTAATTCTCCAAAAGTTTCACTGAGTACTTTTTTTAGTTGTTCTGTGCGGAGTGATATAAGCGTTTCGGAAATATGCATCCTATTTGGCATGTGACAATATTTTGAGTTGGTTACTGCAATTTGAGCAAGGAGGTCAGGATTTTTGATCAATAGGCGCCAAATATTATCTCTTGCACTTGACTGATTCCTCCAATATGTTCTTTACTTTCCCCCTAAAAGTACGGTAACTTTATTATAAATTTTAATTTTGTGTGTAGGTGTTTACTTGGGAAAAAGGTATGAGATTATAGACAAGTCTGAAGTTTTAGGTTGGGCTTAAATGTCTAATCTTGTGCCATTTATTTGTTGCGCTGCGCTGCAGCTGGAACTAAAATCCTAATGTTGTGCTAATCGGGATAGGTAGGCAACTTTCGCTGCCGCCCCCCCCACACCACCGGGCATACGCTTTAACGTACCACGGCGGTTTCTTCTAACT
>JBBANM010000214.1:0-2485 GCA_040401995.1 Saprospiraceae bacterium | reverse complement strand
AGCTTTGACCTATTTTTAGCAATAATTTTTTCGATATTTTAATGCGTTTGCCCTGACCTACCCCCCTCAGTTGATTCAACTTCTAATGCCCCTATGCCCTTTCATCACAATATCATACGCCAAACTCAGCCCCGTCCCCTGCCCGGTAGGTTTGGTGGTAAAAAAGGGCTGAAAGATTTTGTCTTTGACGCTGAATTTCATTGATTAAGGTGCTGATGATAGAGCTTGCTTTACCCTATAAATGTAAGCATCGTGAGGCAGGAATACAAAAAGACTTTCCCAATGCCGTGTTTGATCTTCCGAATGGTAGGAAATGGACTCCGAAGGATTGTTCTTTAGCGACAACATGCGATTGAATTGGTTTAAAATTCAGTTTGGTGGGTGGGTTCCAAATGGAATGATACAGTTTCGATATTCTATTAACTTTTCGCGATTTAATTTCAATTCTTTGACGCAACAACGCCCAATGATTGTGGTACCAATGATGAGGGTCGCTTCTTGATTCCAAGCGAAATGATCACCCCAATTATCTGTGCGAGGATTGAACAAGGGAATCCATTTCTCGCTTAATTCATCAAAAGTTTTGATCTTATTGGATTTTAGACGATTGCACAGGAAACAGGCGTAGGCAAGATTTTCGAAAATAGATGTGCCGTCCAAACTTTCAGGAATAATGTGATCAATGGTGAAGGATGTAGGAGAGTATTTATCCTGGCTTTTACAGTATTCACAACAATTTGATGCACACAAAACAACAGCTTCCTTGAGCGAGTTTGATATATAAAACTTGGGCATCCTTCTAAACGTTTAGACCCAATTGCTCCATCAATTGATCAACAGAGACTTGGCGAAGCATGGCCAATTGAGTTAAGTGTTTTAAGCGCTCAACGCTATAATTTTCAAAGGCTTCAGCCAATTGTAGCGATTCTATTTCCTCTTCTGAACTTAAGGCTCCGAACTCCAATTTCCAATCGAGGTACTTTAAACGGTCTAAATTTGATGGATTAAATTCGGTTGTAATTTTATTCAATAAATTGACTTCTAGATCAGAGAGTACTTCTGTTCCATTTCGTTGCAATCTCAGGGCGAACAACCCCTTAAAAAGCTCATCTAATTTTTTTGTTTCTAGGCTTTTAGCACTGTTTAAGATTTCAGAAACAGACATTTGTGCATCCATAGTTTAATGATTACCACATGAAAAATAAAACATTTAGACTAGAAAACCTAATTTTCATGGATGTTTCAACCCAATGAAAATTTCAAGGTAAAAATTGTTCCTGAACCTTCTTTACTTTCCACTTCCAATGTCCCCCCATGCCCTTTCGTCACAATATCATACGCCAAACTCAGCCCCAAACCCGTCCCTTGCCCGGTAGGTTTGGTGGTGAAAAAAGGTTGAAAAATCTTGTCCTTGATGTTATCGGGAATACCCTTGCCGTTGTCTTGGACGCTGATTTCGATGGCGTTTTCCAGTTTTTTTGTGCTAACCGTTACCTTAGGCTGGTATGGTAGAGACGTTGCATGCAACGTCTCTACATCGGTGGCGCGTTGGTGAACAGCATAAAAAGCGTTGTTGATCAAATTGAGCAGCACTCTGCCAATGTCCTGTGGAATGACTTCAATTTTAGGCAAATCAGGATCAAAATGTGTTTCCATCACAGCGTTGAAACTACTATCCCTCGCGCGCAAGCCGTGATACGCCAGCCGTAGGTACTCATCGGCCAAGGCGTTGATATCCACAGAGACGCGATTAATCGCGTCGCCCGTCCTGGAATGTTCCAGCATGCCTTTTACGATGGCGGAGGCACGCTGGCCGTGGTGGTTGATTTTGCTGAGGTTTTGTTGCAGATCGGCGCTAATGGCTTTGGCTTCGCGTATGTCCCCCTTGTCGAGTTCGGCATCCATCTCAACCAGCATTTCGGCACTGACTTCAGCGAAATTGTTGACGAAATTCAGCGGGTTTTGGATTTCGTGGGCAATACCTGCGGTGAGTTCACCGAGCGAGGCGAGTTTTTCGGATTGGATGAGTTGGGCCTGGGTGGATTGGAGTTCTGTTAAAGTTTTTTCGATGATATGGTTTTTTTCTTGGAGTTGGTTTTTAGCTTTTTTTTCTTTTTTGTTATTTCGATAAAGAAAAAAACCGATAACGGATAAGATAAATAGCCCAGCAAGCATGCCATAGGTTCTAATATTATTTTGTGTTTGGATTTTTTCCTTTTCCAATTCTTGATTCTTCAAAGTCTCTTCAAATCCTGCAATTTGGAATTCTTGGATTTTTTTCTTTTCAGCTTCTTGAAGCTTATCGTTTAATAGGGTAGCAAATTTTAAATAAACAAAAGAACTGTCGTAACTTCCTAAGCGCTGATAGCAATCTGAGATTATTCGGTAGGCAATGGCTGTTGACTTCTCTTTGCCGGTCAATAATAATACTGGGTACTAAGCGATCAAAGTATGTTATCTTTACCATACAATGACAGACACAGAA
>JBBANM010000213.1:0-2542 GCA_040401995.1 Saprospiraceae bacterium | reverse complement strand
CCATTAATGCAATTGTCAATATCCCCCAGCCGCCAAAGGAGGCTGGATAGTTACACCGATTCCGATAGTAACTCTGTCTGCCGTTTATTCAGGAAATCAGCTAAAAAATTACCAACCATTAAATCTGGTTCGTCAAAAGCAAGAAAGAAGTGGGCTAAAAAGTTCATTATTAATTTATCTTTGCGGCGTTTTTTGAACCGAAAAAATTCGATATGGGACTCAAATGCGGAATTGTTGGTTTACCCAACGTTGGAAAATCCACCTTATTTAACGCATTAACCTCCGCCAAGGCGCTGGCGGCAAATTATCCATTTGCCACCAAAGATCCTAACTTGGGGATGATTACTGTTCCTGACGAACGATTGGACGTACTGAAAAGTTTGATCAATCCGCGGGCAGTATTGCCTACCAACATTGACATCATGGACATTGCCGGCCTGATCAAAGGCGCTAGCAAAGGGGAAGGCCTAGGGAATCAGTTCCTTGGCAACATCCGCGAAGTCGACGCCATTATTCACGTGGTGCGCTGTTTTGAAGATGGCAATGTGGTACACGTTGACGGAAGTGTTAATCCCGTTCGCGACAAAGACGTGATCGATACGGAATTGATCTTGAAAGATATCGATACCGTTGAGAAACGAGTGGACAAATTGAAAAAGCAGTCGAAAAGTGGCAACAAGGAAGATTTGCGGGCGGTAGAAACCGGCGAAAAAATCTTGGCACACTTGCAGAATGCACTTCCGGCGCGTTCTGTTGAGCTCGATGAAGAAGGTGAAGAAGTTCTCAAAGAGATGCTATTGCTTACTGCTAAGCCCATCCTCTACGTTTGTAATGTCGATGAAGCCTCCGTACAAACTGGCAATGCGCATACCGAGGCATTTATGAAAGCAATTGCTGGCGAACCCGCCGAGATCATCTTCATCAGCGCAGGCATTGAAGCAGAGATCGCCGAGCTAGAAAGCAAAGAAGAGCGTTTGGAGTTCTTAGCCGACATGGGGCTTTCCGAACCTGGTGTCAATAAGTTGATCCGCACCAGTTATAAATTGCTTAATTTGATCACTTACTTTACTGCTGGTGAAAAAGAAGTTCGCGCCTGGACGATCAAAGAGGGCACCAAAGCCCCACAGGCCGCTGGTGTAATTCATACCGATTTCGAAAAAGGGTTTATCCGTGCCGAGGTTATCAAATACGATGATTTTGTCAAGTACAAATCAGAAGCAGCAGTAAAAGAAGCTGGAAAAATGGGCGTAGAAGGTAAAGAATATGTGGTTACTGATGGCGACATCATGCACTTCCGCTTCAATGTGTAAGCTTTGAAATATTTTTTGCTCTATAAACCTTTTGGCTACCTCAGCCAATTTACCAAGGAAAACGAGGAACACAAAACCTTGGCCGATCTAGGTCCCTTCCCACCTGATGTGTATCCGGTGGGAAGGTTGGATCTGGACAGCGAGGGTTTGTTACTGCTCACCAACGATGCCCAGCTGAATCAAAAGATTCTCCATCCTGCTAATAGGCATTGGCGAACTTACTGGGTACAAGTAGAAGGGATTCCAACTTCGGAGGCCTTACAAGCTTTACAAAAAGGAGTAGACATTAAGATCAACAAAAAAACGCACCGCACTTTGCCCGCCAAAGTAAACATGCTTAATGAAGCACCGCCCCTACCCGACCGCGATCCGCCCATTCGCTACCGGGCAAAAATTCCTAATACTTGGATCGAACTTAGTTTGTGTGAAGGAAAAAATCGCCAGGTAAGGCGTATGTGCGCCAAAGTGGGTTATCCGGTATTGCGGCTCGTACGCGTTCGCATGGAGCATTTGAGCATTGAAAACATGCAACCTGGCGAATATAAAGAACTGGATTCCTTTTAGTTAAAAACTTTTTCAGATTTTGGATTCTGAAAAAACTCTAAAATTGCCATTCATCCAAATAACGTATAAAAATCTTGGCTAAATTTTCGGCATCAGCAATAGCGCGATGTTGGATGCCCGTAAATTCGTAGCCTTCCGCCTCAACTGCAGCTTTTAAGCCCCGCGGTCGCCGCAGTCTTTTGAAATCTTGGTATTGCTGTTTGAGGTTGATGTAGGAATCCAACCAAGCCTCTTCCAGCTTGTGGAGTCGGCAATCCTGCGCCAAGAGGCGTTTGTCAAAACTGCCCCAGGAACAAAGCAGGTAATCTTCTTCAAAAATATCGATCCAGTCTTGAAAAGATTCTACCACCGTTGGATATGTTGACGACCGATCCACGTCTGCTTGCTTTATAGAGGTTAAGTTTTGGCAATAGCCTGATAAGTATGGGTTGATTACTGGCCGAACAAACCGGTTGAACCGCACGTCCTCTTCTTCGCCATAACCATTCAACTTAAGGGCTCCAATTTCTATTACCTCTTGAATCATCGTTGCCGGCTTTCCATCCCAACATGTTGCTTCTAAATCAAATATGATAAAGTTCACTGATCAATATTTTTGGTTGCCGCCGTTAAGTAGTGTCTGTCCATTTAGTCAAGAAAAGAATCGCAAGCTTACCAAATACTGGATA
>JBBANM010000212.1:0-2662 GCA_040401995.1 Saprospiraceae bacterium | reverse complement strand
TCCTTCTCCTGTCTTGGTTCGACGGTGAACGTTTGTAGATAGCGGAACGTGTTTACGACATTGCCTGAGATGACAGGATTGTCCCGTAAGCAGAGCTTATCGTGGGTTGTCAAACAGCCCAACCAGTTGTCAGGAACTGAGAGGAGGAAACTGCACTATTTGAATAGTAGATTACAGACATCATGTGTTTTATCTGCAGGTGTTCAACGCAGAATCCGGCGTTTTGCCAAAAGCAAGAAGCGTCCGCAAAGGAGATCTGCATCGACGGCGGCATCTCCTAACTTTAGTCGTATAGTGTCCAACAAACACCAGTCATCATCATTGTTAGAGGGGGGGGGTAGGTGGGGGGTAGAAGGGAGGAGGGGCGAGGATGTCCTTGACTGGAGCGCGAGATCCACTAGAGAGAAAGGAAGAGGAAGTCAAACAACTCTTATCGGACAATGCTTAAAATCGGTCTCGAGAAAGGGGGGTTCGGCGGGGAAGGGGGTTCTGGGGGGCGGGGGGGAGGGAGAACCAGAGGGGGTTAAAGGGAGGGTGGAAGAGGGGGTCGGGGAGGGGGTGGGGGAGGGGGTGGGGGAGGGGGTGTCTTCGGTGCATTTTTGGGATGGTGGTAGAGAGGTTCGTGATTACGCTCGCATTGTGCGCAACTTTGAAAGATTCAAATGTTTGAGTGATGCAAGCTCCCCGGTCCGCACATTGGAAAGGGTACTTTTCATTAACATGGAATTGGACCCAGACTCGTTTTCAGATTTTGAATTCAAAATGGTCAGACTGCTTATAAGCTCGGTCAATCCAAGGTTGGTGGCCATCGCTATGAGATATTGGATTGAAGTAGGAGACAATGCTGTAGAGAGTAGAGAGAAGGCGCTAGAAGAGATTCGTGTATTGTCTCTTGGCGATGGTCAAGTCGCTTCCGATGAAGGTGTTGGTAATCCATTTTTACTTGGGTCTTACAATTTTTTCCTTGCGACAGTTGCGTCTATGGGAGAGAGAAAACATAAGGAATGCATCTCTCATTGCATCTCAGGTAACCATGCGAGCTTCGTTGCGATTCTTGAATGCTTTGGAGTGACAAACAATCGCGAGGAGTTGGTAGATTCCTTAGAACGCTTATCGTTTCAGTTGCTCCGCGAGATTGGCTTCTTCGCACGTTCGGTTCGTCAATCATCAGATTTATGTTTCACCGAAGACGAATTGAGACAATTGTACCATTTTTTCAGTGGGCCTAAGTGGGAGGAGGAGGACGTAGAGAAGGAGAAGGAAGTTGAAGAGGTTGGGAAGGTCGACAGCGACGGCGCAGTCCCACAGGAGGGTGCTCTTCCAGACCAGGTTTTGAAAATCTTATCTGTCAATGGCCGTACTTTTCGTATTGTCTCTCATACCAGAGGTTTTGCCACTGGTAAGAAAGCTAATAGCGGACGTCCACTTGACAAATTTCCATTCCTTTTAGATCATATGATTCATCACGGTATGAAGATAGCTTGTTTGCAGGAAGTTCGCATTTGTGGAAGCGGGATCCTTGAAAGAACTGACCTGTTGACGGGTAAAGGTTTTTCTATATTTTTTTCAGGCCATGAGGCGAAGGGAGTCAACGGTGTTGCGATAGTGCTCGATGATAGCCTTGTTAGTAAAATTGGCCTGGACGACAAGGGGGAACGCGAGATCCATTTTGTCTCGGATAGGTTAATATGGATTGCGGGACGATTCGAAGGTATGGACGTGGCAATTTTCTCTGTGT
This sequence comes from Saprospiraceae bacterium, assembly GCA_040401995.1. Lineage (GTDB taxonomy): Bacteria > Bacteroidota > Bacteroidia > Chitinophagales > Saprospiraceae > Haliscomenobacter. Next base: position 924 of record JBBANM010000212.1, on the reverse strand, counting down.
ATTTTCCGACCAACGACTACAGTGAAGTAGAGAAGGAACGTTTTTATGAAACATTCCAGGAAACATTCGATTCAGTACCTAAGAAGTACCGAAGGAAAATTGTCATGGGCGACTTTAACGCAAGGATTGGTCAGGATAGAGAGCGGGTATTTCAGGATTGTCGTGGGCTGTTTAACATCAACGATGGTATTAACGACAATGGATTGCGGTTGATGGGGCTTTGTTCTCGTAACAAACTGTTCGTTGCAAACACACTTAAAAAAGTGAAGTCTGGGAGAGTCGGGACCTGGAAACACATCCCGTCGGGAAAGTGGTTCACCCTGGATCACTGTTTAGTTTCTGATGGTTTGTTGAAGCAAGTTAAAGAATGCACCTTAGCTGAAAGTGTCAATGTCTGGAGTGACCACATCGCCATCCAACTAACATTGACGGCGAAGATTCCGCCGAAGAGGTTTTTCCCTACTCCTAAGGTTAAGCCCTTTGAGCCTGATTTCTCCTTACTAAAGCAGAGCTCGTCGCTTTGTAGCGGTTTTGGTAAAATTTTGGATAGTGAAATCCGATTGGCGCGGTGTACTAAAGATCCTAAAGACTCGTCTTTCGCCGAGCTTAATGACATTATTCATTTTTGCGCGAATAATATTATTCCTTCGAAAATTAGTAACCAACGACGGCATCAAGATTGGTTTGATAGTGATAATCTTGAGATTAGAGAACTGTTAGAGGCTAGGACGGACGCGCACAATAAACATTTGGCAAACCCCCTTAACGCCGAGTTTAAAGAAGAGTTTAAACACGTTAGGGCTAAAGCGCAACGTGAATTGCGCCAAATGCAGGATAAGTATTGGCCGAGACATTGCGATACCATTGAGGATCTTGCAGAGTCTGGAAATGCTCGGGAGTATTTCAAGGCATGCAAACTCATGT
>JBBANM010000211.1:0-2706 GCA_040401995.1 Saprospiraceae bacterium | reverse complement strand
GCAAACAATTAATAAGAAAAAGAGCTGATTGTATATAATAAGCTCTACTTCATGTCGTCCGTCATAAGGCATATGTAAGGGCAAAACTTCTTAAAACATGATGCACTACCCTGGCCGGCTGGTTGGCAAAAACGACTATAACAGCTGTAAGATTGCAGAAAATTATCTTACAACCAATGAACATTGTAGAATAATTATATTCGCAACCAAATAATGTAAAATAACTTGATACCATAATATTATTGATGGTATTGAGACGGGATAATACGAACGGCGGAAGGGTCGATAGCGATACATTGCACCTAAAAGCCCATACTGCCGATCATATTATAGTCAGAAGATAAGTTATTGTACTCACTCAGTTTTCAGATATTCAGTTTAACCAGTACCAGTATAACCGCAACCATGTCGATCTATATACAACCACTCGGTGAGTCCTGCCTGCTGGTTTCTTCCAAGTTGCCATCGAGGATCCCGGTTCGCATTGTCGGATACAAGCCTAAGGAAGAGAAATCACCGATGGCTGCCACCACGAACAACAAGCATTCGCCATCACGCATTCCTGTTCGCATTGCAGGATATAAGCCTAAGAAAGAACAACTACCAGTGGCTACCACAACGAACAACAAGCCTTCGCCATCACGCATTCCTGTTCGCATTGCAGGATATAAGCCTAAAGAAGAGCAACTACCAGCAGTGGCTACCTCAACGAACCACAAGCCATCACGCATTCCTGTTCGCATTGCAGGATATAAGCCTAAGAAAGAACAACTACCAGTGGCTACCACAACGAACAACAAGCCTTCGCCATCACGCATTCCTGTTCGCATTGCAGGATATAAGCCTAAAGAAGAGCAACTACCAGCAGTGGCTACCTCAACGAACCACAAGCCATCACGCATTCCTGTTCGCATTGCAGGATATAAGCCTAAGAAAGAACAACTACCAGTGGCTACCACAACGAACAACAAGCCTTCGCCAACACGCATTCCTGGTCGCATTGCAGGATATAAGCATAAAGAAGAGAAATCACCAGTAGCTGCCACCACGAACAAGCTGCCATCTCGCATCGTCCCGACTGTTCGCCGTACCGGGTATGAGGTTCGCATTGTACGGAACACAACGTACACGTACGACCCAACGCCTTATGCCCGGAAGAAACCATCGCCACCACCCATCCCGGTTCGACGAATCGTTGTCTCGGGTTGGGCCACATGGGTATAAGGGCCATGTGTATTTGTGTGTGGTAAGAAAGCCTCCATGGCGTCATTAAAGACCTACTAGATTATGATAGAATAGTGGCGTCCGTTGGAGTGTTTTCTTCTCGAAGGAAACCTACACGGCGTCACTAGTCTACATAATTGTGATAGTGTAATAATGACGCCCGCTGGAGTGCTTTTCTTTCACACGGTAATAGCACAATCTAATAGGCGGAGGCCTAATCATCACCACAGAACCGAAGATGCGCGTACTTATTTATACCCCTCCCCTTATTCTTTTATATATCTTTTATCAAAAATACACATAAAATATCTGCAAATAAACTCGTGCATTTATTGTCTTATTTTTAGAATAATTAGTTAAGTATAACTTGCATAGGTAAACTACATGGGCACAATGGGTAAATATGTACTAGTAGTGAAAAAACATAATTAATTACTTTATTCAGAATTCAGAACTATAGAGTTAAATGCCTAGAGTTAGAGTTAAATGGCTGCCATTTGCCTGAACGAGCTGGTGGGAATGAAACATTCAGAGTCGCGTGTTCCGATATTGCTCCATATTCGCAGTTGTAAATTAAGGCCGCTTACATCCGGATATTGAGCACGCAGAAGAGTATTCGCTGCATTGATCACCGATGTAGTGAGCAAATCCGGCAGTTTATCTTCATCAGTCAAAGTGAAGTCGATTTTGCGTGCCTTTTCGATGATGGTCAAACATATTTTTCATTCGTACAGCAGCTTGAAAACATTATTTTTGGCAAGTATTTTTCAAAACAAGTATTTTTGAAAAATTATATTATCGATAAATACAGTAGGCAATGTAATGTGAATCTTTTTAAAGGATCACATGAGTTCTACTTATTCCTCAGTGCTGACGCAAACAGCGCGCAGAGCGAGTTTATTTCGGTACCGCGGTATCGCGATCTGTTCGTATCGCCCTTGTAACAGAGCGCGTTTAATCGATGTTGATTTCTTCGGGGGAAAAAAATCGCTTGAAGCGAGTAATCTGTTGCATCTGATAAACAAAGACTACCTAGCGGTAAAGTACGGATTTGAGGAGAGCTTTTTTTGTATCGTGTCGTCTATTACTGTCTTATGTGACAATCTAAATAGCCAATTGAAATGGCTACGTAGGCAGCATGAAATCTCAATGACGAGGTGCGTTGCACGGCAATAAAATCACGAAGATCGCGGCAAATCAACTAGCTTTGAATCCTGTCGCTACATGTTGTCATTCGTCTTTTTCTTCACGCGTTCAAATCCGTATAAAATTCCCCAAATCTACCTACATAACGTTGGCCACCTACTAATACATTATTTTTTAAAAATTCCTTAGTTATCGCAATCTTTCTTCTATATAGAATTAGAATAGCGCCGGAAATCAAGACAATCTAAATAGAAACATTTAGTAGCAATTACAGGACAACGAACGCTATATAACAAAATGTAGCAGAGATTTTAAGAATGCACATCAAGAGGGCCC
>JBBANM010000210.1:0-2875 GCA_040401995.1 Saprospiraceae bacterium | reverse complement strand
TCTCGTCACGTGCTTTGCTCATTCTCCGAGCAACGCCCGGAATACTTTCAAGTTCATATCGGATTTTCTTTTTGCATTCACCGACGAGTCCAGGGTCTTTGAACACTTCGGTGGCGACAATAACATCGCCCTGGTCGCCTGTAATTTCGAATAGTTCAAAGAGTTTGTCCCTGATCACACCTCTTTCTTCCTCGTCGCCACCACCCCCCTGCGGGACTTCCACTGCCTTGTCAGGGTATGACTGGTAGAGCAGATACACAAAAGCATTCATGTATTCTTCTGTGCGCAATTTTGGCTTCAAGCTTTCGTCTTTCACTTGATAGATCTTCCACACTGCCTCGGCTACATCACTGGCCTTCATAGCATCGATCTCAGCCTGCGATTTGAACTGGCAGATTGATGAAAATTCAAGACAGTGTTCCATAGTGTCTCTGATGTCGACGTCCAATGCGTCGTTGCCCATGATCATCCAGGTGGTGTCAAGGGTGAATTTTGTGTCCACGCGATCGTAGTTGCGCCGAGCCACAATGGTATCGCCCCCAGACGCCATCATTTTTATCATTTTTCCCGAAGCCCGCAGATTCTCTTCTGGGCCTGGCGTTTCTTGTGCAATGGCCAGTCGGGTGAACTGATGATCAATAAGCCAGTAGAGCTCCCTGCTGGTGAGCGGCCGGTTCGAGCTGCGCTGGTACAAAATGTTGCTCAGATTGAAGCTGGCGACATAATCACCGAAAGCGTTTTTGAGCCCTTCCATCAGCACCCCCTTGCCGCAGTTGCGTTTGCCAAGGTAGGTGGCCCAGTTCTTGTCTTCGTAGTGGCCCGCAATTCCCCTGGACAAGAAGCGCAGAGCGAGCTCCGTCTTGTCGCCGAAGAGTGGCCGGATAATCTTTGTGACGATTTCGTTTACGATGGCGAGGTTCGGCTTACCAAAGTAGTGCTGGTATTTGCGGCGGATCTTCACGCAGGAGTAGTATTCAAAGTCGATTTCCTCGTTGGGGTAAAAACGCTTGGTTCTGAAGTCCAGCACGCCGTCTTCGAAACACAGTCTTGCCCGTGTAGTGTCATGGAACTTGTGGTACATGTCTGGCGCATCAGGTTGTCCTTTGACGCGGGCCAAAAAGGCCTCTCTGATATGTTTGGCCGAAGTCGTGTTTTGGGCGTAGAAAACCACATCGTCCTTCTTCTTTTTAACCACGTTTGAAGTCATGATCAGGTTCATGAGGTAGTTTCCAATGAACTCGCTGTCATTCATCCAAAAGTTGTCTATCTTGAAAAAGAGCTGACCCTGGCACGGGATCATGATGTCTTTGAGCTGGGTGAAGAACGCATCGACCGCCTCGGAGTCGTTGGACACGAACACAAAACTCTTTTCGGCTTCCTCTTTGGGGGGCGACTCTTCTGGAAAGAGAGTATACCAGTAGTCTGCGTTATCTTCAAAGGCCCAGCGGTTGATCGACTCGATGGTGTAACGACCTTCCTGCTCGTTTTTTTCGCTGGAGCATGCATCAAATTGAGAATTGCTTTCCTGTACCTTGCGTTTACAGCCCAGTCTTTCCGTCGTCTGCACAAAGAGTTTTCTACCGGCCGATCCCACGGCATGGTGCGTGGCGTAAGCCAGGTTGCGGAAGTGTTGATGCGAGCCAGAAGCAAAGCGATGACTGCCCAAACACATGTACAGCTTTTTCAGTCTCGTCATAACCACCTCATCCACTTCCCGTGGAGCCGTGCTCTCCTTTATAGTTGAAATCAAAGTTTCACTGCTCTTGGCAGGCTTTGTCATCGGTGTAGTTGCAGGAGGCAAATGAGACGCAACGTCCAAACAGACTTTGTGGCCGATTTCACCTGGTATGATGCGCACAAAGAGGTCCTTGATTTCGTGGCCAGGGTCTGCTACGAGCGGGTAAGGCTTGCCCAGTTTGGTTTGATTGACCATCCTATACAGCTGATCCTTCCCATACGGATTCTTGTCAAAGATATATCGATCCGACTGCACCTCGGTGGTCGAGGACTTAAATTTCCAACCAAACCGTGCGGCATACTTGGGGTTTTTATCAAAGTTTCGAAGCAGCTTTGTGATCCACACCTTTTGGTCAAGCACGCTTGCGAAGAAGACCTGGTTTTGCACGATAACGTGATACGATAGCTTGCTTCCGCGGCAGGAATCGAGGACGAGGAAGTCGGCCGGGGTCAGGGTCACTTTGAAGGCTTTGTTCATCATTGCCGCGACCACTTTAATGAAGTCGTTTAATAGCAATCTTTTGTTGGTATGCTGTGGATCGTCTTCGAAATCCGCCACGTTCTCCATTTCAAGATCGAAGTAGGGCTTCACCGGGCAGTTCTCTGGCAGTAGCTCGTACCAGTTGTTGTTGGACTCCAAATCCTTCAAGTACTTGGCCATGGCTGCGTCATCATCAATGCGGACAGATGAGTATTTTTTCACTTGGACATTTTCAAGGGTCTTCTTGTCTATCTTTTCGATGTCCTTGGCAAACCACAAGTAGTCCGAGACGGGGCTGCTTGCTGCGATCATCTCTTTTTTAGTTGGATACCAATTGTAGGTGAGGGCTGGCATTGTCGGGTGTTTTTCGGTTTTGCAAATGTTCAAAAGTTCCTAAAGGTTCTTGTTTATGATTCTTGGCGTTTACTTTTTATACTCTTTTTAATTTCAGAAAGTGAACGCATCAGATGACTGGGGGTATTGGGGGGGGTTTTTTTCTCTTAATTACAACTTTTCTTTTTTTGAAAAAATAAAAATAAATTTTATAGAGACCAGAATTAAGGACAAATTCCCCACCCCAATACCCCCAAAGCCACCAGCGTATTTTTGGATCGTCGTCGCGTAATAATATTACTAATATTATTACTCATAATATTA
>JBBANM010000209.1:0-2892 GCA_040401995.1 Saprospiraceae bacterium | reverse complement strand
CTAAAGCCCTTGACTTTTTTGTTTCTTTTTTCGTCAAGGAAAAAAGAAAATGGTATATATAAATAATTAAAAATCAAAATTTTAGAATTGATTAAAGGCACTTGAAAATGGTTACGCTGCGCTGCAGCTTGGACTAAAACCTGGTATTGTGCTACAGACGTTACGCGGCTATGCCGCTGGGGCAAAAGCCGTAGAGCAAATGCAATTTAAAGTGGCTTATGCAAAACTCAAGGTTAATGCGTTTGCCCAAGGCATCTCCCTTCTTTTCGACGTTCCTCATTCTTTTTTTAAAACAACCCAGCCATCGCTTTTATAAGTCGCTAAAATTTTATTTTTTTACTGAGCCAAAAAACCATACGCTATCTTGAATGGTGTAAGGTAAAGCGTTTTTATGTTTTGAAACCGTTCTTAAGGCTCGGAAAAAGCACCAATTATAATTCATTTTCACCTTGCTTGGTCATCACGCAACATTTTTAGTAGCACAACATGAGCACCATACCCGTTCACCCTTCCATTACTACTGACCGAAAAACTTTGTGGAGCGTCATCACAGCCTCCTCGGTAGGCACCTTGATTGAGTGGTACGATTTCTACATTTTTGGAAGTTTGGCCACCATTTTGGCCGATCAGTTTTTTCCAAAAACCAACCCGACTGCCGCCTTTTTGTCGACCTTGGCCACCTTTGCGGCGGGTTTTATTGTGCGGCCATTTGGGGCTTTGGTGTTTGGTAGAATTGGCGATCTCATTGGGCGGAAGTATACGTTTTTACTTACTCTGGTACTGATGGGAGGATCTACTTTTGCCATTGGTTTGATTCCGGGATATGCTCAATGGGGGGCGGCAGCGCCCTTGTTGGTGTTGTTGTTGCGTTTGATTCAAGGTTTGGCCTTAGGCGGGGAATATGGCGGCGCGGCAACCTACGTGGCCGAGCATGCGCCCGCGAACCGGAGGGGATACTACACCAGTTTTATCCAAACAACGGCCACCTTGGGGCTCTTTATGTCGCTGGGCGTGATTGTGGCAACCCGCGAGATTGTGGGGGTGGAATATTTTGGCAGAAACGGATGGCGCATTCCTTTCTTGTTGTCGATCGTATTGGTGGGGATTTCGATTTACATCCGTTTACGCATGAAAGAATCGCCGATGTTTACCAAAATCAAAGCTGAAGGAAAAACATCTGTTAACCCGCTCAAGGAAAGTTTTACGCAAAAAACGAACTTGAAAATGGTGCTGTTAGCACTCTTTGGCGCTGTTGCCGGACAAGGGGTGGTTTGGTACACCGGGCAGTTTTACGCCTTGTCGTTTATCCAAAAAACCTGTAACATCGAGTTTGTACAATCCAATTTTATTATAGCCATTGCTTTGGCCATTGCGACGCCCTTCTTTTTAGTTTTTGGCGGACTCTCGGATCGGATAGGTCGCAAACCCATCATGATGGCGGGTTTGTTGTTGGCAATCCTGATGTACCGCGGCATTTATCACCAGATGTTCAGTTTGGCCGACTTAAAAACGAAAGTAGAGATTCCACGGAATCCTCCGCCAACTTCAATCAGTGAGCAATTGCCAATGGGGGTTACCCTCACCACTACAACCACAGTCAAGGAATACATGGACGGGACCATTTACAAAGAAGTGGTTAAAGCCCAGACGTCGCCTTATCCCAACTTTCCAGCGCCCAAACCCGAAGTAAAAAAAGAAGTGACCTTACCGCGATCTGGGTTTATTTGGATGATTTTGCTGGTGGCGCTACAAGTGTTTTTTGTTACGATGGTGTATGGTCCGATTGCCGCGTTTTTGGTGGAATTGTTCCCTACGCGGATCCGCTATACGTCGATGTCGTTGCCTTATCACATTGGCAATGGCGTTTTTGGCGGTCTGACGCCGTTTATTGCCACGCGCCTGGTAGAAGCCACCAAGGCTACTGCCGATGCGCCGCCTTCTGATCCTTATGCTGGTTTGTGGTACCCGATTGGGATCGCGGCCATAACTTTGGTGATTGGTATGTTGTACCTACCGATGAAGAATGGCGAGGAGATGGAGGAGTGAGGTGTTAGGGTTTTGTTTGTAAAGTGGGCAAATTCATTCGGCCTCTCTCTGATCAATAGAAGGAGATTGAGCGCACCCTTTTTGCTCTTTTTCCTTATCTTTACCTTACAATGGCAAAGCGATTCAACATTACCGGAACCTGTATCCCCGCCAAGCACTACATGGCGGATGTGAGTAAAAAGCTCCAAGCTATTCTGCGCATGGTAGAAGACGGCGCCTATTTTACCATAAACCGACTGCGACAGTATGGTAAAACTACCATGTTGATGGGGATTACCCAAGCTTTGAACCAAATACCGGGATATCTGGCCATTAGAATAAGCTTCGAAGGAATTGGCGATGATGTTTTTGAAGACGAAAAAAGATTCAGTCCAGCTTTTTTAAGACAGCTGTCGATCGGGGCAAGAACTATTACTGAAGAGTGGAGCAACTGGTTGCTTGAACAGGCCGATGAAATACAATCCTTAGAGGAACTGTCCAATACCATTTCATATTGGGTGAAAAAGACCGACTTAAAAGTGGTTATTCTCATCGATGAGGTTGATAAAAGCAGCAATAATCAATTGTTTCTGAGTTTTCTAGGCGTTTTGCGACAAAAATATTTAAATAGCCAGGAAAACCTGGACACCACTTTTCACTCTGTCATTCTAGCTGGCGTGCACGACGTTAAATCGCTCAAACTTAGGCTACGTCCCAACGAAGAAATGAAGTACAATTCTCCTTGGAATATTGCAACTGATTTTAAAGTTGATCTTAGTTTGTTTCCCGCAGAGATTAAACCCATGCTCGAGGATTAGGTACTAAGCGATCAAAGTATGTTATCTTTACCATACAATGACAGACACA
>JBBANM010000208.1:0-2937 GCA_040401995.1 Saprospiraceae bacterium | reverse complement strand
CTCAAAAATAGTGATTCACACTCGCTTTTTTTCTTTAAGTCAATGACATTGCCCCACAGGTCTCCATTTTTTTCCATTATCAAAGGATAGCTCCCAGACAACTTCAAAAGAGTCAAACACGCCCACATAATCATCATTGAGAAAAACTATGCCTGGGTTTGGAGCCACATTAATTAGTTTACTCACGGGGTCAAATAGCCCAGCTACTACACTGGTCTGGTTTTTCCACGTTGCGCGAATCCTGACTTCATTGGTAGCAAGATCCGCAGGACAAGTTATTTGAGGTAACATTGTAATTGATGCTCTCCTCGCATAACATATTGGATAACTGACAGGAGCTTTTCCTTTCTCTCTAAGCCAATGGTTTTCTACTGCTGAAAGCGGGTTATTTGGATCGGAAATATCGTACTGCTTGCGAAAACTTATTTTAACTAACATCACTTCTTCATCTAGCACCCCCTTCCCATTTATTTTCCGTTCCAACAAATCTGCCATTTTTTTCACGCCATCTGCTTGAGCTTGGCTCCATTGATTGATGCCCAATTGAGAGAGTTGCTGCTCGGCTACCTGGCTGCCCATGCCATTGAGGATACTTTCCAGCTCTGCTAGCTCAGCAGTGGGCAAGACGCCGTTGTCGGGTAGGCGGAGCTTCCAGCGCAGGTTAAGGGAATTCCCGTCGGCTGCTACTTGCCAAACCATGAGCAAGTAGGCATCCAAGCTCAGACTACTGCGCAGGATGGGTTGCTTTACTACAGCTAGGGCTTGGCCTTCCACTTCAGCTTGAACGGTTTGAAAGGCGGCATCAAGTGATTGTTCTCCTTGCATGAATAAAGAAAGATCGTACAAACCAAGGTCTACTACTTTGAAGTTGCTAACCCTAAAGTACTCATTTATAAGGGTGGACAATCTAGTGGCCTCTGTACTGAGTTGGAGCTGTGCTCCATTTGATAAGCCAGAGTAATTGCGTTGAACCAGTACTTGAGCCGTAGCTGAAACGGTCAAGCAGGTGCTGGGGGTTTCCCAAAAGGCTTTCTGATAAACAAATACAATAAGGTTAGTCTAAGGCTAAAGTACTGTTAAGCCCCGTTGCAATGTGGCTTTACGCTTTGCTGAACCCTCTTCATCTTGTGCCCCACCAAGTAACCAGATCCCAAAGACCTGGTTGCTTGGTGAGCATCTACCCACGTTATTTTACTTCGTTTTGATCACTTTAATCGTTTGCATGATGAACCCATCAGGCGCTACACATTGCAGAAAATACATGCCTGGTAGCAGCGTGACCGTTGATAATTTGGTGCTGTTGAAACCAGCTGTAACGGGTTGCGAAATTTGTTTGATCACCGACCCTAGATTATCCACCATCCTTAAACTCCAGGTTTCTGAATGTTGTGCATGGAATTGTAAAGTCAATTCGTCTTCAAATGGGTTTGGAAAAGCAAAAATGGATACCGAACGTTGCAATTCCTTGATTTCCTTTTGTTCAATCAACAAAGGCGTTTTTTGGACTGCCGCGAAAGCACTGGTGTCGGGCGCAGGGAGATGCGTGCCCAGTGTATCCAGTATGGCTGAAATGTAGACGCGATTATCGAAGGCTGATTCATTGATAAAATCGATCAAACCTATGGAACGTATTTTTCGCGGCCCATTCATCTCTCCACCAAAAAACAGCAAATTCTCAGACAACATCATTTGAGAGATAGTTTCTTCCTCAGGAGTACCAAAAGTATCTACCTGGATAATGCTGCCATTGGGATCAAATTTGATGATGGCAATATCCGTTTGCCCTTTACTGTACAATTTATGACCATAGAGTTTAAGACTGTCTTGGAAAGTTAATCCCAAAAACAAACCATTGAGTCCTCCATTGGTAAAAGCGAGCTTGCTGAGGTTAAGTGGAGCTGTTAAGACTTTTCTTGACCACCTAAGTACCCCTTGCGCCGATAGACTGGCAACGGAGAGTTGATTCAAGTTGCTTTGTCCGATGAGATGGTTGCCTACACTACGCATCGTATCTAACCCTTGAATAACCAAGCCGATTTGTGTGGTATCCGTTGAATAAGCCAAACCTTTTAGTACCACTGGCACATTCATGCTGATGTCCTGAATAAGGTTGGAAGATTGTTCTCCCATTTTTGCGATGAAAATTCCTCTTGCGCCGCTCAAAGTAGTCAATTGGCCATTGATTTTAACCGCTCCTTGATCGTATCCGCTGCTGAGAATTACTTTTCCTTTAACAAGTTCGGAAAACTGAACACCCTGAGTGGTATCGATTTTTTCAACGAGTTGGAATCCCATAATTTTACCTTGAGCAGATACTTTTAGATAGAATGCGGATACCTCAGCAGTTTGTACGATGGCAGTAGAATCTAAAGTTAGGCTGCCTTTGAATAGGCCGGTAATGTTAATGGTACTATCATGAATAGCCACCAATCCGGACTTAATATAAGTATCAGATAGAAGCTGACCAGTATACTGTGATATGGTATCGGTAAATTGGAATCCAAACTTCTTTTGTGGCTCGGTTTGTTCAGCAAAAATCCTCGTCTGATTGTCCCAATTAGACATTTGGTGTTCCAATAAATGAGCCTTGTTTTTTGTCAATACCTGGTCGTCAAATATAAAATCTGCGATTAAATGGTTGGCTCCCGACTGGATAATTCCTTTGGGTATGCGTCGATTTTGAAAAGTCAATTCGCCAAATCGCAATAATTTTTCGTTGGAAAAACTGTCGCGAATGATCACTTTAGTTCTCTCTTCAATGGTAGTAGGGTCTAATAGGCTATTTGTTGAAAGACTACCCATTTGGCCATCATCCCCGGCAATAGCAACTTCCTGACTAGGTGCATCAGACAATAAAAATATGGGTTGCGCAACGTAATTAACTAGTGTCTGTCCATTTAGTAAAAACACCTACGCAATCTACTAAAATTCAGTAAA
>JBBANM010000207.1:0-2959 GCA_040401995.1 Saprospiraceae bacterium | reverse complement strand
AATAAAGGCCAAATTTATCAAAAACTGACAGAAAATGGCGATCAACAACAAATAAATGGAATTTGCAAAAATTCAAAATATCAAGCGGGAGTTGATCTCAGGACCTCGAGCTCGTGGGTTGCGAGCGTTGCCAACTGCACTACGCAGCTCACAGACAACATTAGTCAAAATAATAACAAATGCTGTGATTGCAATGGTAAAAATGCTGCTTGCAGGAATTGCAAGTGTGTAAAGAAGAACATGAAATGTTCCTCGTGTTATCCAAGCAGACATGGACGTTGTAGCAATTTACCACTATCAAATCAACATGGAAACTCGGGTTCAAAAAGTGAAGAACAACAACTCACAAATCTCAATAACAGCACGGAGGGCAACAGCAATAACATGACTCCATCAGAGACAAACATGCTCTCGTCAATCAACATTTTCAGGTGCCCTGTCTTAAAAAGGATCCCAAAAGCAGCTCGTCAAAAATGCGGAGAAGTTTTTATCACGTTGCTTGAAAACATCTGCTCAAACCCAGAAGATCTCACCCAATGGCTAAAACTTTTCATTTTTCAATTCCAATGTTTGGCAAAACCCAAAAGAGGAGGAAAAAGCAGTCTGGCAACTATTATCCTGAAACGATTAGAATGGTTCATACAAAACCCTTTTCATCGTCAAGAAACAACAGAACAATGCCATAAAACTGATAATCCCAAGAATGAACGAAGTAAGGAAAAAATTAAATCCTTGGTTTGTGAAAAGATCGATGATGGGGACATTAAAGGCGCGATTCGCACTCTAATTTCAAGCGACTCAATTGCACCCAACAATGAGGAGACATTAAACATTCTGCTCAATAAACATCCCAAAAAACCGAGCAACCGTACTTTCCACGACTTTCTCTCAAGTGAAAGTAAAACAATCGAACTAACCAACGAAAACATCGTCAAAGCTTTGCAAAGTTTTCCAACTGGTTCCAGTGGTGGCCTAGATGGTCTTAGACCAGATCATCTGAAGGAAATGTTTCTAAGCGCCACTGACGAAAGAACAAAAAATCTCTTATTGAAATCTCTAACTAAATTTTGCAACTTCATTATTAACGGAAAAAATTTTCCAGCGTCTGTAAAACCAGTTTTCTTTGGCGCTCGACTCATAGCTCTTCTAAAAAAAGATGGAGGAATCAGACCAATTGCCGTGGGTAACAGCCTTCGAAGACTTGTGTCGAAAACTGCATGTCACTTAGTTCAGGAAGAAGCAAAAACCTATCTGTCACCAAACCAACTAGGATTTGGGGTAAGAAGTGGAGCCGAAACAGCAATTCATGGAGCAAGTCACTACATCTCAAACAATCCAACCCATGTGATTCTAAAAATTGATTTTAAAAACGCCTTTAACTGCATCCACAGAAACGTTTTCTTGAAAGAAGTCAGTTCAGTTTGCCCAACCATCTATAACTACGTACAGGAATCGTACAAAACCGACTCAATTCTTCAGTTTATTGACAACAACATAATTTCAGAAGAAGGAGTGCAACAAGGAGACCCACTTGGACCTCTACTTTTCTGTCTAGCCATACAACCAATTATCAGAAAAATGAAGTCCCCTATGAACATCTGGTACCTAGATGATGGAACGTTAGGTGGAGATCTCCAAACGGTTTTGAGTGACTTTCACACACTCCTGTCAGAATCAGCAAATATCGGCCTGGAAGTAAACATCTCAAAATGCGAAATATTTGGCGAGCATATTGACCAAAACCAACTGGCGGGACATAAAAACTTGAAGCTCCTTGCTAAACATGAACTGAATTTACTTGGCTCTTGCCTAAACGCGGATTCACTGACATCGACCTTAAACAAGAAAATGGAAGAAGTCTCAGTTCTACTTGATAAACTAGTGCTGCTCCCCAAACACTGCGCCTTCTATATTCTGAAGCACTGCTTTGCTCTACCAAAATTCCTTTTCCTCCTACGAACCGCTCCTTGTTTCCTAAATGAAACTCTGAAATCTATCGATGATCTGATCCTAACAAACTTAAGCTCTATTTTAAATATCAAATTCACGGAAGAAACAGCAAAACAAGCAACATTACCATGCTCCATGGGAGGACTGGGTGTAAGAATGCCATCTGATATCGCAATACCAGCATACCTAGCATCAGTGTCAGCCACATCGGAGCTTGCCAAACAGCTAATTCCTTCCTTCTCGGAGAGTGATGCTTTTAAGGCAGCCAAAATACAATGGCAAACGAGAACAAACAAGAATGAACCCAATGATCCATCAAAGCAAAAATCATGGGATGAAGCGCTCGCTCAAACTGACAGTCAACTTCTGCTAGAGTCTGTCAGCACAGAAAGCCAAATACGACTGCAAATGATTTCAAATAAAAATGCAAGTATTTGGCTCAACGCTTTACCATCCACACACTATGGCACCCGCTTAACAGACGAAGAGTTCAGGGCCTGTATCTGCTTAAGGATTGGATCAGCAGTTTATGAACGCCACAAATGCAAATGCGGAACAACAATCGACGAATTTGGCCAGCATTCATTTTCTTGCAAAAGAAACAAAGGAAAAATTATCCGTCATCAAATGGTGAATGCCGTTCTACATAGTTCATTACAAAAGGCTGGCATCCCAAACACCCTGGAGCCCAATTATTTGACAAACTCAGACAATCGCCGACCCGATGGAGTCACAATACTGCCCTGGCAAAATGGGAAACCCGCAACTTGGGACTTCACCTGTGCACATCCATTATGCACTTCCAACTTAATTGCATGGGAAAATCTCCTCGATAGGAGAGAACTGACAAAGAAAATAAAATATTCAACGTTGGAAACAAACTATATTTTCTTTCCAATCGCTGCAGACACCTTCGGCAACTACGGGAGGAGCGCAAACAATTTCATAAACAAAGTGGCAGAACTACTGAAAGAGAAGAAACAAGATAAAAATGCTGGACTTTTCTTCC
>JBBANM010000206.1:0-3036 GCA_040401995.1 Saprospiraceae bacterium | reverse complement strand
ATGCAATTGTCAATATCCCCCAGCCGCCAAAGGAGGCTGGATAGTTACAAAAAAAGCAACACTACATCATCATGTAGTTTAGTAGTAATTGTAATGTTAAATTTTAGTTGAAATTTTTATTGGGGGAACTTTTTTCGGGTAGGCTTCTAAAAACGGAAGCCTGCTCTTTTTTTGTTCCGGAGCGTAGAATTTGTTTAATTTTCGATCCAAAGTAATGGGACAATATGAATTAACATTTTTAACTTGATCTTTTGGATTTCTGCTTCCTTATTTTTTCGTTACAATGCCCCACATTACGCCTCAAAAATAAGTTGCAGAAATCCAAAATTTCGGCGTTAAATTCTATCAATTCATATTGTCCCATTACTTAAACAGGCACCATCATGCTACTAGCGATCGATATTGGCAATACAAATGTAGTACTAGGCGTCCATCATAACGAATCCTGGCTACATGTTTGGCGCATTCCCACCCTTAGCGAGGGGCTAACTTTGCGTTATTATGAGCAGCGAATCCTGGACTATTTCCTCGAGGGAGGGATATCTACCCAGCAAGTCAACCGGGTTATTATCAGCAGCGTGGTGCCAACCCTGAATCGAACTTTCGTGGAGATAACAACGCATTTGTTTGGTTTTGAGCCCATTATTGTAACGCCTAGCATTTATCCGCAATTGGCAGTCCAAATTGATAGACCCAATGAGTTGGGTACGGATTTGCTGGCCAACGCCGTTGCCGCACATCATCTTTACCAGCAAGATTTGATCATCGTTGATTTTGGCACCGCGCTTACCTTTACCACGGTTACTGGAGCAGGACATCTATTGGGCGTGGCTATTGCTCCGGGTCTTAAAACAGCCATTAGTGCCTTATTCAATAAAACGGCGCAGTTACCCGAAGTACCTTTGTTTTTACCGGCCTCGCCGATTGGAAAAAATACCGTTCACGCCATTCAAAGTGGGATCCTGTTGGGATACGTGGGCTTGGTACGCCATATGATTGAGTTGATACGCGCAGAGGTGGGGGAACAGTATATTGCTGTTGCAACAGGGGGATTATCGTCTATTCTTACCCCTCTCAAGGAGGATTTTTATACCATAAACCCCGATTTGACGCTTACTGGGCTAAAAATCATTGCCGATACGGTTGGGAATTAATCGTAAGGAGCAAAGGTTGAAAAACTGCTCCTTACGACTTAACTCATTGAGCCTTAGAACCAGTCTTTGAAACGATCTTTCAAAGTGTTGAAGCCAGCGATAGCCTTTTCTTTCAATTCGTCAAATTCTTCACTGAGTTCGCCGCCAAGGTCTTTAAGGCGATCGCCCAAGTCAGCGCTTACTGTTTGCAAATTGGCCAATTGCTCCTGAATTTCTTCTTTGGCTTCGGCAGCAGCATCTTTAGCCACTACTGTCAATTGTGCAATTTTTTCTTCTACTTTAGCTTTGGCATCGGCCAATTGCTGCTGGAGCTGTTCCTTGTCCATGTTTTTGGTTTTTTGAAGTACGCTGGTACTTTTTTAGTGGAAAAATGTAATCAAAGCAGCAAAAAAGGCCAACCAGTAAGGTGATCTCATTGCTCCCGCTAAGTTACGATTCTTGTTTCCACCACACAAACCAAAAGATGGGAATGGCGATTTTTTCGACCAGTTTAGAGCTTGTTCAGGTTTTGGATCTGAGGCGAAGGAGAGCAAATTTAATTTCAAGCGAGGCAAAATTTGCAGCCGTATGTGGGCAATACGGCGAAAATTTTAACGAAGCATGAAATAAAATTTGCCTCATGGAGCTCAGAATCCAAAATTTGAACAAGCTCTTAGTTCGACCAGAAAACGCGAAAAGTGGTCCAACCATCTACTTCCGTGCGCAAAGAAAATCTCCAACCATGTTGAAGGAGAATATCGCGGGTAAGCATCAATCCGACGCCTTGTCCGGTAGGTTTGGTACTAAAAAAAGGCGAGAAAAGTTGGTTTTCCATATCCGCCGAGATAGGATTCCCATTGTTGCGGATGGCCAATTCATTTGGCGTAAGGGTTACCTCAATATTGCCGCCTTGAGGGCAGGCTTCTATGGCATTTTTCAGGATATTGATCAGAGCTTGTTCAATTTGATCGGCATCCAACTCAATCAGTAAAGCGGATGAGAAATATTGGAAGGTTAAATCAACTCCAGCTTCCTGAGCAGGAATTTGCATGATTTGCACTGCAGATTTCACCACAACATTGGCGTCAACGATTGCTTTATGCGGCAGCGGCAAACGCACCACATCGGCAAAACGCCGCATGAACACATTGAGGCTTTTATTGCGATCATAAGCAATAGTAAGTGCTTCAACGAAATTACCTGCTTCCCTTTTTTCTAAAAATTTCTGGGTGGATTCGATGATAGAATTGATGGGACCAATGGAGTTATTGACCTCATGCGCCATCATCCGAATGACCTTACCGTAGGCATTTTTTTCATTGGCCAATAAGTCGTTGCTGAGTTCTTCAATCAAGATGAAAGGACGGGGGTGCCCGCGATCCATAAAGCGCGACCGTTGTACTTTGTATTTTTCCATGCCATTGAGCTGTACAACCTGCGGTACATCGTCTTTTAGGACCGCCAAATAACTGATCAGTGGGTGGATAAGCGTAAAAAGCGGGTAATTCTTCCAGCTCTGATGGTGCAACCCCAACATGTTTTGTGCCTTGGGATTGCAATTGATCAACCTATTTTCAAAATCCAGAATCAATACGCCTACCGGGAGCGCCTGCAACAGTTTTTCCAAAAAAAATTGCTGCTCTGCCAATTGGATGCGTTCGGTACGCAAATTTTTGATCATGAGGTTGTAAACATCGATCAATTGATCCATTTCCGCGTGACCCGTATGTCTTAAGGTAACGGAAAAATCCTGATCTCGAATGGCTTCCGCGCCAGTAAGCAATAAGTTGATGGGTTGAATAAAATCACGGTACAAGCGGACAGCAAAAATAACCGAGGCCAACATTAACTAGGGCAAACGCATCAAAACGCTCAATCAGCATAAAATCCGATATTGCACTTC
>JBBANM010000205.1:0-3113 GCA_040401995.1 Saprospiraceae bacterium | reverse complement strand
TCACATGGCCCCTGCTGGTGACATGCCAACAGCACAGGCGATGGCTCAAAGCTTCTCGTTAGCCAACATGGTGCCTCAATCGCCGGAGCACAACAGAGGCGTATGGGCCAAATCTGTTGAGGCAGCCACAAGGAAATATGCTTCCCGTGCCACTGGCGATGTTTACGTCATCACAGGCCCTGTGTATGTACCGAGCATTGCTGAGAGTCCCAGCATTGGCCGTGGGCAGGTACGGGTTCCCAAGTACCTCTTCAAGCTGGTCTATGACGAACAGAAGGGTAAGGCATGGGCGTACTGGCAAGAGAATTCAGATACGGCGAAAGCTTCACCACCGATTAGCTATGGGGAGCTTGTGGAGAGGACTGGGATTTCATTTATAACCCGAATTAATGAAACTGCAAGCCAGCCTCGATGAGTTTCGCCCGCAAAAACTTTAACGATACGAAAGGGGGTCGATTGAAATGAATTTTTCTCATTTCTCGTAGCCAGTGGTATCGTAAAGAATTAATTAAATCTCTACGTTGTGCATAGTCATTAATGCTTCTTTCAAACTTGGAAAAAAGTGCTTCTTCTCCATGCTAAAAAAACCATCGGTGTAAGTAAGCGCCACATACTGAACACCCTCTCTACGGATGTTGTACTGCCTCATCAGAGCATCTTCTGCCGATAGAGGAGTTGGTGCCAGTTCCGTGCTGGGCAGTTCATGCTGGCAAAAGCGGCAAATTTTAGCTTCTGCTTTAACAACTTCTGCGCAGTATGGGCACCGGCGGGTGGCGTTTGCATTTTGGAGTTCGGCAAGACTTGGCGAAGCAGCGATCGCAATCAAAGCAAGAATACTGAAAAATAATCCTAAAAGAAACGAACTAAAACCTTCTCGGTTTTTTTGACCCGCTATGTACGCACAGAAGCCGCCAGAAGCTAAGCCTTGCATGAATAGAATAAGAATAAACATTTCCACTAGCGACTTGAATAATGAGAGCGGTGCGAACTATGTGAACGATGCGAACTGTGTCTCGCCATCATCACGCCTGATTGATTTGAGTTTTTCAACACAAATGACAGATCATCTAAGCTCGCCTCAATAGCAGGCCCCTGATCAACAGGTGCGGTGGCTCGGAGAGGCAAAGCTGCAGATATGTGAGATGGTGTGGAAGGCGTGGCGCTCGTAGTCGCAATCACATTTTGAGCAGCGAACGCTGCAACAACGCCCCCAAACAAGGTAAGAAATTTACGTTTCATTTAAGGCTCCCAGCGTTACAGAAATGGTTTTATGGATTGGCTATATCCATTTTGAATTCCTGAAGAGAAGAATCCGCCGCACTCGTTTTTCTTGGTGCAAGGAGCGCACTCATCTGCGTATTCGTTTTTCCAATCAGAGATCGATTTCACATATGCCGGATAAACATCCGAATTTACCAAGCAAAGCGGATGGTTATAAACAGCGGTGTGTATGCCGTAAGTAGACAGAATGCGGACTGCTTCGCTGAGTTGATCCTTGTACTCGATGGGATCAATCCAGAGCGAGTCGATGTTTGCGCGTGCAAATCCCGTGTGCTCAAGACCCATCAAAGCGACTTGATCAACGAACAGCAGATTTCTAGCAATGAACGTTGCGAGTTCAGGCAAGCCCTTGTATGTTTGTTTATGCAAGACAACACGAATTTCAACCCTTTGACCGAATCGTTTCAAGTTCAACACACCACGAACGGTTTCATCAAACGCCCCTTGAGCTTGAACAACATAATCATGGACGGTGGGATCAGCCGAATAGATCGGAATTCCAACCATCAGATCTGGGTGTTTAACCTTCGAATACGAATGGGCAAAACTTTCATCAGCAAAAGATCTACCGTTTGAAAGAACATGCAGACTTGTGTTGGGCAGCCAATTTTTAGTGTGATCCAGCAGTTTTATGAACTCTTCACCATAAACAGTTGGCTCGCCGCCAGTAAAGCCCAGAACTTTTGTCTCGCGAGGAATCAAACGTATCGCGTCAAAAGCCTCCCGAAGCAACCAACTGTCATCAACTCTTTTGGGCGGTTGAGAGCACATCAAGCAGTAGTTGTTGCACTGCTCTGTTAACAAAATGCTGTTGTGGTCTGAGTCTGCTCTAAAGATAGAACGAATCCGGCCATCGTCAGTGAGGCTCACAACATCATCATTACCGAAGTACGAAAACTCTTTTCCTAGACGTGTCGTTTTTTCAGGTTCAGTGATCGCCGCGTCCACCCCTTCAAGGTGAAAGTAATGTTTGAATCCTGTTGGAACCAAACCAGCTTCTTTGATGAGAAATGCTTTCTTGCCACGTAGTGCTGCGGGAAGACTAGCTTGAGTCGACAAACTGTAAATCCTTGGGCCACTAGGTTCAGAAGAACTTCCCCTTTTGATAACACGACCAGATAGCGTTAGCATTTGTTAGCCCATCGCATGAATATTTCCTTAGCCTCGGGATCGGTCTGCATTTTTTTGAGCAAATACTTGACCACTCCCATGATGCGTTTACAAAACTCAGACTCCGGCTTGCGTCCAAGCATGTCACCGAAAATTGCATGATGGAAAACTGGCTCTGCCCCACACCAAGGCTCAAAGGCGCAGTCGCTGCACATGGGGGCGGACATGGTGAATGAGTCATCCAGTGCACTCAGAAGAGCATCGGAGGTGAAGATGTCTTCATAGGAACTTGTATGTAAGTTTCCAAGCTTGAAGGTGGTGTCGCCCATTTCACGAAGCATCCGACTTTCATCCGATGCGTAAACATCGCCATCGTAATTAAAGACCACGGCAGCAATGCCAGCCCCAGCAGGACTCATCAGATCAACAAAACCTGGATCGTTCGAGGTCAGCATCTTGGTCAACAACAAAGACGCAAAGTACTCGGTGAAATGAACGCCTTGCTTGTTCAGCTCTAAGATGTAGTCGAGACCCTCGCAGTAAAACTCAAGCCAGCGATCTACGTTGTATGCCCCGTAAGTCTTGGTCTTGATTGCAAAACCATACGGCGAAAGATGCCGCAAGAAGATGCCATCGAAGTCATGTTTGAGGTACTCATCGATGATGTCTCGGGCTCTGGTCAGGCTGGCTGTTGTTGTGGTCATCAACGCTGACACTGAGTC
>JBBANM010000204.1:0-3138 GCA_040401995.1 Saprospiraceae bacterium | reverse complement strand
TAGAGCACCACATTGACATTGTGGGGGTCACTGGTTCGATCCCAGTACGGTCCACTTCATCGAGAAATATCCACGCAGTAATCTGCGCTTGATTTAAATAACCTAGATTTTCCATTCCGAGGCTAAAACAGCAAAGAGATGTGCGCTTGTCCACTCGTTCTTGAAGAACTCATCTTCGCGATAGCTGGCCTCTAAACGCATCCCCAATTTGTTTGCTAGAACTATTGATCGGGTATTTCGCTGATCGATGTAGGCAATCACGCGACGAAAACCGAGTTCCGTAAATGCCAAACTTATTAATGCCTTTGTCGCCTCAAATGCATAACCCTCACCACTATAAACGGGGTTGATCACCCAACCAATCTCCGCCCGTTGATGCGCCTTCGATTTGATTGAGATATTGGACTGACCAATTACTTTCCCACTATCCTTCAAAACCCAGGCAAAAAGTTTGTAATCCTCATCCTTCTCAAAATCAGTGGCTGCAATAGATTTTACTAACGCATCGATGACCTGTTCACGTGTGCGTTGTGGCCATGGAATAAAGGCAACTGTTTGCGCATCAGATTGGTATTCGAGTAAATCACTCACATCATCCATCTCTAGCGGTCTCAGGATAATCCGTTCAGTTTCCAACCTCATCCAAGGATTTTATCCACTTTATTGGTCCAAAAGGAATCTACTTCTACTTGATTAACTTTGTGATTTAAAGTGATTTCAACGGTGAAAAAGCCAACTCAGAAACCGTTTGCCCAAGATTTTAAGCTGTCAAATACGGGATAGCATAGATGATCTCAGTACTGTCCACTTTGTTTCAATCCATAAAGAGCCTCAAAACTTCGAAATTTACTATTCATATGCACCCATCACCGCTAACCTCTTGGTTATGACAATGCGAGAAAATACTGACCTCACTCCACTTGCGGTGATACAGGAAAAACGACTCATTAAATCTTTAGGTCGCATCGATATCATATTTTTTATAATCGCGGCCTACATTTCCCTTGACACAATAGGAAGCATCGCCGCTGGAGGATCTCAATCTTTATTTTGGGCAATCTTTCTAGTGGCTACTTTTATGATTCCATATGCATTGATTATGGCCGAAACAGGATCGGCATTTGCGCAAGAAGGTGGTCCTTACCAGTGGGTTAAATTTGCTTACGGTCGCTTATTTGCCGGAATCGCTTCCGTTCTTTATTGGATCACAAATCCACTCTGGTTAGGCGGATCCCTCAGCTTTATTGCATTTGACGCTTTCAGTGAATATCTATTCCATGTCAAGCATGGATCGATCGGTGAGTGGATATTTAAATTGAGTTTTATTTGGATTGCTATCCTCTTAGCAGTAGTCAATCTTAAAAAAGGTAAAAAGATTATCAATGCGGCAGCGTCGGCGAAGATTGTTCTACTGATTTTGATGGTCGTGACTACAGGTATTTACGGAGTTAAGCATGGTTTTCAGTCATTTGATTTTACAACTATGAGTCCAACTATCTCTGGTTTCATGGCTGTAGCACCCATTATTTTATTTTCATACGTGGGTTTTGAAGCGCCAAATGCCGCTTCGGGTGAGATGTATGACGCCGCAAGAGATACTGCGCCATCGATTCGAATTGGCAGCATTGTCTCCGCCCTTGCATATGTTCTCCCTGTACTTTCTATATTATTAGTTGTACCGAAAAAAGATATTGGCGGGATAAGCGGGTTTATGAGCGCTGTGTCCACAATCTTTAGCGTATATGGTGGGGCAAGTAAGCTCTTTTTAAGTATCGGCGCGATGCTTTTCATCTTTGGACTGCTTGGTCTAGGCGCTTCCTGGATGATGGCCACCGATCGCATTCAAGCCATGGCTGCGGCCGATGGTTCTTTTTTCAACGGCTGGTTCGGAGAGTTCAATGAACGCTTTGGAACCCCAATGCGGGTAAATATTCTCTCTGGAGTGATGGCTTCAATCTTTCTCATCGCCGGGATGAGTCTCGTTGAAGGTGATACTGGAGCGATTTTCAAGGTGGTGCTCTCGTGCGCAGTTTCGACACTTCTTGTTTCCTACCTGATTATTATCCCAGCAGTCATGAAGTTGAATCGCTCACGTGATGATGTCTACCGCCCCTTTGTTACTCCAGCCAAAAAAATCGGTTTCCAACTTATGGGCGCAACTGCCTTTGTGTATATTCTCCTTGGCTCACTTGGGGTTATATTTCCAGGAACAGTTGAAGGATTACTTGGAATCGATTATGACTTTATGAAAATTTGGGGACTATCAAGGAGCCGCGTTGAAGCCTTCACTTTAGGGACCATTTGCTTTGATCTCCTAGTCGCTCTCATTGGTTTTGCCCTCGCCAAAAATCTCCGTAAATCACTCAATGGCGAAGGTACGGTTTAAGCAACAGCGACCTAAATCTCCAGTGCCTTATCGAGATTTCTGGACAAGTTATAAGTTCGCTTCCACCTCATCCATGACGGCAATGCGCTCGGCCTTTGTTGGCATCTTGAAATAGGCGTGGCCGCGAGACCAGTACCAAGCCATGGGGATGAAACCTAGAGCTATTGTGCCAAGACCGATCCACTTTGTAGTTGTATTTAAAGTTGGAATCACTTTAAAGAACATTATCGTCATGAAGACGGCACCGATTAAGGGCCACAATCCCATAAAGATGAAGTTCTTTATGCTCTTAAACATCTCCTTGCGAAATAAGACAACAACGGAAAAACCAGCTAGCCCATAATAAATTGAGATCTGTAAGCCAATCGCTGAAATAGCATCGCCCATAATCGTTCCAATGGAGCCGATAAATTGTGAGCCGATAAAGAGACCTATTCCAACGACCGTGATGGTTAAAGTTGCAACGATAGGGGTTTTGAATCTCTTATGAACGGTGCCAAAAGATTTTAAAAGCGTTCCATCGCGACCCATAGAAAACATCGTGCGAGTTACTTGAATTAACTGTGTTTCCAAGGTGGCAACGGTCGAGAGTAAAACGGCAACGACAAGTAGCTTGCCCCCATTACCTGGCCATACTTGTTGACCTAGCACGCCCAGGACGTTTGCCGAGTTATCTCCCACTTGCTTTGTAGTTAGAACCATGTTGGAGCCGATTGTGAAGGTTTCAAATAAGGCAAAGGTCACGAGCATTC
>JBBANM010000203.1:0-3256 GCA_040401995.1 Saprospiraceae bacterium | reverse complement strand
AGTCACATACACACAATGTCACATATTTAGGGTCTTCCTTAGAATTCTAGAAGTTCCAAGAAGAGCTTCTTTCTGTAGAGTGCTAACTTTCATGATATGGTCAATTCCAAGTTTTGCAAGTTTTTTTTGTAGGTCGGTTCTCCATACTCCACCAAGCGCACCAACTATGATTGGGATAGTCTCAACCTTCGCCATTTTCCAAACCCGCTTTAGCTCAAATGCCAGCTCTTCATATTTCTCTCGCTTTTCCTGCATCTTATTCTTGACTCTCACATCCCATGGTATAGCAAAATCCACCACGAAGCACAACTTTTCATTTTTCAAGACTATTACCATGTCGGGCCTTTGACTTTTTACTGTTTTGTCGGTTCTTATTGAGAAGTCCCATAAGATTTTACAATTCTGGTTTTCCAGTATTTTTTCCGGAACGTGGTGGTAATATTTATCAGGGGTCACAAAGTTCCACTTTTTCGCTAGGGCCCAGTGGATTAAAGCTCCTACTCTGTCGTGTCTCACCACATACTCCACATTTGCCAAATTAGGACAGCCACATACCACATGCTCCACTGTTTCATAATATTGTTTGCACATCCTGCATTTTCCTGAGTCCGTTGTGTGATCGATAGTGTACTTTATGTAGTTCAATCTGAGAGCTCCTTCTTGTGCGGCCATAATCAATGCTTCGGTTTCTTTTTTGAATTTAGCTTCTTTAAGCCATGCATGGTCAGCCACTTCCTGTTGCTCTACTTCTCTGAAATACTTTCCGTGAATAGTTTTCTGTTTCCACTCATTCTCGTGGTTTTTGATGAGTTCTTCTTTTAGTTGCACCTTCGTGAGGTTTACCAATTTCTCCTCTGCTGGGACGCTGCAAATCTTCAGCAATTTATCATCGCTGTTTTTCTTGATGTATCGGGCTACCATAGCACTTTCTTTCCTTAAGGTGTCTTGGATGGACATCAACCCTTTTCCACCTCTGCTTCGTGTGACGTACAACCTATTGACATCGGAGTTCAGGTTTGTTGCTCCATGTAGGGATAGCCATTTTCTAGTTGATCGGTCCAATTTACAAATTTCTTCATTGGTCCATTCTATGATGGTCGCCGAATACCTCACTACAGGGACTGCATAAGTATTGATTGCATGAAAAAGATTTTTCGCGTTCAGACTTGACCTCAGGAGCCTTCGAACTCTGTCTTTGTATTCTTTTTTGACAAGCTCTTTCATTTTTTCCTTTTCCACTCTCTCTTTTTCTAGGACACCCAGATATTTGTACACATCTTCTTGTTGGTTTAAAGCTTTGATATCACCAAATTCAGTTTCTATGCTGTCTGATTCCACTGGCCTACCTTTTTGTATTTTGCACCATTTACACTTGCTGATGCCAAAGGACATTCCAATGTCTTTTGAGAATGTTTCGACGGTTTTCAGCATGCACTTCATTTCATTTTCATTTTTAGCAAACAGCTTCAAGTCGTCGACAAACCACAAATGTGAAATCGGTTGCTCTTTCTTGTTTATTGTAAACCCTTTGTTGGAGGTGGCAAGTAAGTGTGATAAGGGAAAAAGAGCCATGACAAAGAGTAGGGGAGACAAAGAATCCCCTTGGTAAATTCCTCGATTGATCTTCACCTTACCAATTTCTTTGTTGTTGCACATAAGTGTCGTCCGGTATTTATTCATGGTAGCAGTCAGTACAGAGACAATTCTGTCATCGATCTTCATTAATTTCAAAACCTGTGTTATCCATTCATGGGAGACGCTGTCGTATGCTTTCTTATAGTCTATCCAACATGTTGATAGGTTCTTCTGTTTCAGTCTGGCGTTGTCCATTATGGCCTTGTTGATGAGAAGTTGGTCTTTTGTACCAAGTACGCCCTTTTGGCAGCCTTTCTGTTCAGCAGGAAACAGGTTGGATATAATAAGATGCTCATAAATTTTATCGCTGATTATTCCGGAGAACAATTTCCATAAGTTTGATAAGCACGTGATTGGGCGATAGTTGCTCGGATCAAAAATCTTTCCAGCACTCTTTTGCAAGAGGGTTGTTCTTCCTTCTAGTAGCCACTGAGGTATGTCTCCTTCTAGCATATTATTGAGCGTATTGCACAGAGCTGGATGGAGGCTGGTTAACTTTTTGATCCAAAAATTGTGGATTCCATCGTTTCCAGGAGATTTCCAATTATGGAGTTTTTTTGTTCTCATTTGAATGTCATGAAGAGTGATTTTAACTGATCCTTGCTGCGTGACGGACTTGTATCTTTCCTCTACTGTTTTCACCCAATCAGATTCTTGGTTGACTGGTGTAGCGTTTGACCACAAGTTCTTCCAATATTCTAGCATCATCTCCTCATTCATCACTGCCACAGAATTCCCTGAGTCCTGTTCTTGAAGACACTGATAAAATTTCTTTTCGTCTTCTTCAAACATTTTGTTCTGTTTGTAGAATCGGTCTCGCCTTGTGTAACGTTCAAGTCTGAATTTGTACACAGCAAGTTGTTGTTTAAGCTCTTCAACTTTCTCAGAGACATTGTTGTGGGTCAATTGAAACTTGTTTGTTAAATAATCGATTTTACTTTTATTTCGCATTCTTTTTTCCTTGAGTTGGTTCAGTTGGCTTACTATCTTTCTGATCCACTGGATTTTCATTTTGATTCGAGATAGCCAAGGAGGCTCCTTTTGGAAAGCCTTATGGGGTCCATTTGTAGGTATTTTCACCTGCAGCATGTGACATGCGGTAAAGGCTGCTGCTTGGTATATCTGTCTCAGATGTGTTATGCTGGTTACACCAATGTGCTTTACTGCTTCATTAATACTTGAGGTGACCTTTAAAAGCTGGCATTTCTTCACTCGTTTTAGAGAAGGGATTCGAATTGTTTCGTTGCACATTCCATTACTTGCGTTTTCGATTTGTTGTAGTATCGATGGTATTAAATTTGCCTTTGAGTCATTAATTGCACTGTCTGTACATGTCTGACTTGCTCTCTCTGTGTCGATTCCATGTTCTAGCATCACTTGATGTTTAATTTGTTCAAATAATTCCTCTGCCATACTGGAACTGCACTGAATTTGAGCCATTCTTTCATTAATTATCGATTGTAAGGCATCATTGAAGTTTGGACTTTGCAGCTGATTGTCCTTTTCAGTTTTCGCACTGGTTTCACGCTGTTCTATTTTTGCTTTGAAACATTGGTTCTCTGAATCGGTGGTTTTCCTTTGCATTAGATCTAATTCAAGTTGACTGAAGTAATTTTTCCTT
>JBBANM010000202.1:0-3380 GCA_040401995.1 Saprospiraceae bacterium | reverse complement strand
ACCTGAACCGGATCGTTATTTTTCATGCTCGAAACTTGACGACGCGAAGTATAGTTGAAGAATTT
The DNA here is from genome assembly GCA_040401995.1 of Saprospiraceae bacterium. Classification (GTDB taxonomy): domain Bacteria; phylum Bacteroidota; class Bacteroidia; order Chitinophagales; family Saprospiraceae; genus Haliscomenobacter. The sequence continues at coordinate 3,315 of JBBANM010000202.1, read as the reverse complement.
TCTCAAAAACTAAAATAAACATATGCGCCATTGGCTAGCCCTACTCTTTGCCTGTTTTTTGCCTTTTGTGCTATGGTCGCAAGATCCGCGGTTTTCCCAATTTTACAATGCACCGCTACAAGTCAATCCGGCCATGGCGGGCGTATCGCAAGGTGCTACCCGCGTGAGCATCAATTACCGCAATCTTTACTCTAGTTTATTGGCTAGCCGAGCTTTCCAGACTTACGCTTTCGGACTAGAGCGCCGTTTCAAAGCCGTGAAACGCGACTATTTTGCCTTGAGTTTTTACGCTCAAAACGACCAAGCTGGGTTGGCCAATTACCGCAAAATCAATGTCCAAATTGGGGGAAGTTACATGAAACACCTTGGAAGTAGCCGCCGTGGTGGCAGCGATCAATATCTGGTAGCAGGCGTGCAAGCCGGTCTGGGACAACAAACCATCGGATTTGATAATTTGTGGTTTTCGGCGCAATACAATACCCTCAGCAATAAGATCGATTACAATGCCGATTCCAAAGAAAACTTTAGCGGCCTGAGCAGCCGAATTTATACCGAATTGAATGCTGGCTTATTGTGGTACACGGTTTTTGATGAAAATGCCAGCTTTTACTTAGGCGCTGCCGCACATCACATCAACCAACCCGCTATTTCATTTATCGTGCCCGACGGCGACCCCCTGTACATGCGCATGACCCTTCATGGCGGCGGCGAAATTCCCATTACCGATCAGTTCAGTACTTTACCGGCCTTTCAAGTAATGAAACAAGGTCCTTCACTAAGTGCTACGCTGGGGAACAACGTGCGGTATTCCAACCATTATCGTCGGGAATTGGCACTGCGGGCAGGAGCTTGGGCCCATTTCAATAACCGCTTTAACCAAGGCATAGCGCTGGATGCCATCACCTTTACCGCCATTTTTGAATTAGAAGGATGGAATCTTGGCTTCAGCTATGATGTGACCACCTCTGCTTTGCGTTCTTCGAATTACTACCGCGGCGCTTTTGAAACTTCGTTTATTTACACCCGCCCCGATAAATCCAGAAAAAAATTGGCTTGTCCTAAACTATAGATTACAGATTTTCGTAAAGGTTTGGAATCTCACCTTTGGCGAACGACAAAACAAATTTTCACAAAATATGACCCAAACTGGCATTTGTGCACCCTTCACGAACAGCGTTCGTGCTTTAATTTGTGAAAATTTGTGAAATTTGTGGCTACATTTTTAAAATCACTCCATCGAAGATGGGGTGTTAATCGTATTCAAAAAAAAAGCGCTTTCCATTGTGAACGAAAAGCGCCAAAAAAGCCAGTAATAATTGATTCTTTGTGTATGTTAGTAATCCCGAAAGGATTTGTTACGCATTCATATCATCTTCAATACAACTATCATACCAAAATGAAATCAACGAGATATTTTTTTTTAATTTCTCTTTTTTTTGTGCTCTTTCAAAGCACAAACTTTGCCCAATACCCGCTTCCTCAGCACATTGAAAAAAGTGTAGTCAAAGACAAAGCCATGGTAGTGGCGCCGCATCCGCTGGCTTCTCAGGTAGGGCTGGACATCCTACTCAAGGGCGGAAACGCCATTGACGCAGCCGTTGCGGTACAATTTGCGATGGCGGTAGTGTTTCCAAGGGCTGGAAACATTGGCGGTGGTGGGCTGATGGTGATTCGCAAAAGCGATGGCAAATTAGACGCGCTGGATTATCGGGAAAAAGCACCCGCCAAGGCTGGTCGGGACATGTACCTCGATGCCAAAGGCAATGTGCTATCCGGCTTGAGCACCGAGGGACATTTGGCCTCCGGCGTACCCGGAACCGTAGCAGGTATGCTTGCAGCTCATAAAAAGTACGGAAAATTGAAGTTCAAAGCCTTAATCAAACCCGCTATTGACTTAGCGGAAAAAGGATTTGCTATTTCTCAAGCTGAAGCCGATCGACTCAATACCTACAAAACTGTTTTCTCCAAATACAATGCCGATGACAATCCTTTCCTGAAAAACGATCTCTGGAAAGCTGGTGATGTACTGGTTCAAAAAAACATCGCCGCTACCCTAACTCGGGTTATGAAAAAAGGCAAAGCCGGTTTTTATGAAGGTAAAACTGCCGAGTTTTTGGTGGCTGAAATGGCGCGTGGCAATGGCTTGATTAGCCTTGATGATCTCAAAGGTTATGAAGCCAAATGGCGTGAACCAGTAACCATCCCTTACAAAAACTACCGCATCATTTCCATGCCTCCACCATCGAGCGGCGGTATTGCGCTGTTGCAATTGATGAAAATGGCCGAGCAGTATCCGCTCAAGGATTACGGATTTCATTCCCTAAAAGCAATTCATGTAACTACAGAAATCGAGCGTCGGGTTTTTGCCGATCGTGCGCAGTACCTAGGCGATCCTGATTTTTACAAAGTGCCCAAAGATACCTTGCTCAATACCCAATACTTGCGCAATCGCATGAAGAACTTCAATCCGCTTGCCGCTACTTCCAGCAAAGATATCCTGGCCGGCGATTTCAAAATGAGCAAGGAAAGTTTTGAAACGGAACACACTTCTATTGTTGACGAGCAAGGCAATGCCGTTTCGGTGACTACTACCCTTAATTCCAACTTTGGCAATAAAGTACTGGTACATGGCGCCGGTTTTTTCCTTAACAATGAAATGGATGATTTTAGCTCCAAAGTTGGTGTTCCCAACCAGTTTGGCTTAGTAGGCGCCGAAGCCAACGCAATTCAGCCACAAAAACGCATGTTGAGCTCCATGACGCCCACTATTGTTGAAAAGGATGGGAAATTATTTTTGGTTATCGGCGCACCTGGAGGATCTACTATCATCACTGCGGTATACCAGGTGATGCTCAATGTAATGGAATTTGGCATGCCCATCAATGAAGCAATTACGGCCGGACGGCTACACAATCAATGGCTGCCTGATGAGATTTGGATTGAAAAAAATGCATTGAGCGCCGAACGCAAGGCTGAATTGGAAAAAATGGGACATAAAATCCGCGAGATTGACCGTATGGCCGTGGTGAAAGCCATTTTGCGCCTACCCAACGGACAATTGCACGGTGGCGCTGACCCCCGCAACCCTGATGATGACGCGAAAGGTTATTGATAAAAAATTGCTGAATTTGCTGGTCGCTGATCAGCAAATTCTGGGGCAAGCGCATGAAAATTGACGTTTGAATACATTTGCCCTTGACTATTACATCAAGTGTATAACTCGGCACTAAAACCCTTTATTTCAGCGGGTTATATCTGCCATTTTCTTTTTGCCTTGACGCAAAAAGAAACAAAAAAGTCAAGGGCTTTAGACTT
>JBBANM010000201.1:0-3466 GCA_040401995.1 Saprospiraceae bacterium | reverse complement strand
TAATTTTTTGAGTCCCCTGCGTCTACCAATTTCACCACCCGGGCGCGGGGGAGAGTCAAATATCATGACATAGAGCTGTCATGTGGCTTGGGGGTGTGTGAGTGGGGGATTTGAGTCGGCTTTGGTGACTAGGGGTGGGTTTTAGGCTGGCTCGAATCTATTTAGGGCTTGAGTGCTAAGTGTCGGTTGAACCGACGGTTGCTGGTGAGGGGCTGTTGTTGAGTCATGGTGTCGTTTTAAGCGACACAGGAAATCTGAGTTCAAATTAATCGATGCATACATATTTTTTGCTGGCTCACACAATACAGCAATAAAACTTAACCGCCTTAAACTAACTTCAGAATATGTTCTCAAAAATCGCATCAATAACCCTGCCGATTTTCACCTTGGTGCTGGTTGGATTTTTTTATAGCCGAAGAGTCAAACCTGATTTAGGAGGCTCTAACAAACTCGTTGTAGATATTGCGCTTCCAGTATTGATATTTATTTCGCTGTCTGCCAAATCATTCGATCCTATTTCAGCGCTCTCATTTACTGGAGCCTCCATCGTCTTGATCCTAGTGAGCGGATTGATAGCTTGGCCATTAGCAAAATTCTCAGGCGCTACTCAAAAAGCATTCTTACCCTGCGTTATGTTCACCAATGTGGGGCCAATCGGCATCCCTCTTATTGCTTTGGCATATGGACCTGAAGGCATGGCACCCACTGTGGTTTTGTTAGTGATATCTAACATCTTGCACTTCACTCTAGGTTCTGGCGTGATGAGTGGCAAAGTTGACTGGCGAATGGTCTATGCCAACCCATTGGTTTGGGCGACTGTTCTGGGTGTTGCTAGCTCTCAAATGCAGTTGACACTCCCAGACTGGGTACAAACCTCGTGCACCATGATTGGAAGCGTGCTGGTTCCTATGATGTTGATGTCACTTGGATCACGACTAGCTGGCAGTCAAGTTGCAGACGCATTAGTCGGCTTTCATTCTGGCGTACTAATATTGATAGTTAGGCTTGTTGCTGCATTCTTAGTGCTTTGGTTCATTCCATTACAAGGGCTGGAGCGAGGCGCTTTGATTTTGTTTGCATGTCTGCCGCCAGCAGTATTCAATTTCATGCTTGCTGACAAATTTCAGGTCGAGCCCAATAAAGTGGCTTCTACTGTTATCGTTGGCCATTTGTTGAGTTTGGCGTTCTTGCCACTTGGTATTTGGCTAGCGTTTATTTAACTTCTCTACTGCTTATAAAGGCACACGCCATGATAAGTTTTATTTCCATCCTTCATCATTCTGATTTATTTGAGGCGTAACAAATGCAAATAAAAGCGGTTGTATTTGATGCCTATGGCACGTTGTTTGATGTTTACTCCATACAAGCGCTAGCTGAAGAGTTATATCCAAGCCATGGAGCAGACATCGCTGCCAAATGGCGTGACAAGCAGATTGAGTACACGCGGTTGATCACGCAGTCAGACCCACACAATTCAAGTGGCAGCAAATACTACCAACCGTTTTGGGAGCTCACGAGGCTTTCCTTGGAGTACACCTTAGATCGTCTAAAGCTTGACCGTAGTTCTGTTCAAGTCAACAAGTTGATGAAGCAGTACGCTCACCTTACGGCGTTTCCAGAAAATTTAGCTGTGCTGCAAAAGATCAAAGTAATGGGCTTGACTACGGCCATTCTTTCTAACGGCAGTCCTGAGATGCTTGCCAGTGCGGTCAAAAGTGCAGGGATGGAAGATGTTTTAGATCACATCATCTCTGTCGATCGGATTCGCTTGTTTAAAACTTCACCTGAGAGTTACGGACTAGTCCAACTAACTATTCCAGTCAGCAAAGAAGAGGTGCTGTTTGTATCTAGCAATGCATGGGACGCGTTGGGTGCAACTTGGTATGGATTTAAGACGCTTTGGATAAATCGGCAAAATCTCCCAACTGAGGCCATTGGCCAGCAACCTGACTACATTGGTTCAGATTTGACAACGGTCGTTGATGTCCTTCAACTACTAAAAATCTAAATAGTCTTCTGTTCTCTAATTCAGAGCAGACATTAGTCCATCATCTTTTCAGTCCCTGATGTTCAAGTGTCGGTTGAACCGACGCTTGGTTAATAGGGGGGGGCGACTGAATATTGGGTTTAAACATTAAGGTAAATGTCAACCAATTTAATTTGTTTATGATCAAAATAAGATTAATCAAGGGTGAAGATGAAAAATTTAATATTGGTTGTTTTACTTTTTTTCTCATCAGTTCGAGCTGAGGTCATACCCATACAGCCGCTGGAAACTTGCATGTCTTGTAGTGCAGAACCATCTTTAACTTTTTACAGAAAAGGCAAAGACTCTAAAGCGTTGGTTATTTTTATTCCTGGCGGCTGGGGTTACATAGGGTTGAAGCAATTCCAAAATATGAACCCGCAGCCATTAGAGATTGGTAAATCGTCTTTTTCGCAAGGACTCAATAGTTTGTCGAATTCGGATTTAACAAGCGGAAAAATTGATATGGTTTTAATAGACAGCCCGTCTGAACTTTCCCCCGGTCAACGATGGCCTGCAGCTAGAACAGGTTTTGATCACATGATTCGTATTGAAAGTGCCATCAGATATTACAAAGAAAAAACTGGTTTACCAGTATGGCTAATGGGACATAGCAACGGGGGCATCTCGCTCACTGAGTTCTTCAAGTATGTGAAAAAGAATAACAAAACTGATTTGATATCCGGATTCATTGCAAGTGGAATTCGTTCAGAGTCCTACTTTGAAGCGCCGATCTCATTCCCAATCTTATTCATCCACCATGAAAAAGATGGCTGTTCTGACACGCTTCCTAAATCCTCCTTTGCTAACTATGAGAAGGTCAAGGCCATTAGTAAATTCCCTGCAGAATTTATGTATGTAAATAGCGGTTCCGCTGAGCCAACAAATCCTTGCATCAGTGGTACGCACATGTACAACGGTGCAAATCAAGAATTTGCAAAGTACATTGAAGCTTTTATCTTGAAGACTTACCCATAGAAAAGTTTTTAACGACTCTCAGTATTTAAGCGATTCCACCCATTTGCATGGTGACATCGAGCTGTCATCTGGCTTAGGATGTATGAGTAGGGGATTTGTCTCGGGGGCTTTAATGATTAGTGCTTGTGCCCCACCACATTGATAACGCCTTTCATACCAGCCTCGTAATGGCCAGGCTCAAAGCAAGCCATGGCATATTGGCCAGGCTCTTTGAATGTCCAAACTAGCTCCGCTTGCTGTCCGGGCTTTGCTGAAATTTCGTTGGTGTGATGGTGGCCCTTGAAATTTGGATTCGCCATTTCTTTCGCATGCGCAATGATTTCTTTTTCACTTCCGAACACTAGTTCGTGATCTACCTTGCCTTTGTTGACCAAAATGATTCGGATGGGTTCGCCCACTTGCACCTCCCATTTTGAGGGGACAAAGCGCATGGTGTCATCAACTTCTATGCGCACTTCTTTT
>JBBANM010000200.1:0-3481 GCA_040401995.1 Saprospiraceae bacterium | reverse complement strand
AAGCTCACCAATGATTGATTATTCATGCCGAAAGGGGATTGGTCGGAGGCTTACATCCCAATGCCCTAACTACGGCGAAAGCTTCGGCCTATTCCTGTGCGCTGGATCCGCTGGTTGCCCATGATACGCGGCGCTTGGAACTGAAATTCCCAACCAAACAAAGCTATATTTTGCAGCGCATGAATGTCATGATTGGCAGCTCGGTATTCATTTTGACGGCCATCCTCTTGGTGTTTTTTACCGCCAGCTACTACTTGTTGAAACAAAAAAAATTGGCTGATCGGAACCTCGATTTTTTCAACCACATGGCCCATGAATTCAAAACCCCGCTTACAAATATCAAACTGGCCGCAGGATTATTGGGGCGCAAAAAACCGGAGCTGAAAGACGACCCAGTGCTGCAAATCATCAGCAAAGAGAGCCATGAGTTGATCCTCCACGTAGAGCGCTTTTTGCAAATGGCGAGCTTGGAGTACAACAAAAATCCTTTGCAACGCCAGAATTTGCAGCTCGACCAATTGATCCAGGACGTTATCACCGACCTGAATCCTTCCATTCGGGAAAAGGAGGCGGAAGTGAAATTGGAGGTGCGCGGAGCGTTGCCCATCATCGCTGGGGATCCCCTTCATCTGCGCAACGCCTTCCGCAACCTGATCGAAAATGCCCTCAAGTATTGCGATCAGATTCCAAAAATCCAGATTGTGCTGGAAGCGGGCAAAAACGAGCAAATCCTAGTCTCAATACGCGACAACGGACTAGGAATCAAAGAAAAAGAATTGTCTAGCATCTTCCAGGCCTTCAAACGCGGCGAAGAAGCGACCGCTAGGCACTCGAAAGGTTTTGGCTTGGGATTGGCATATGTGAAAAAAATCATGGATTTGCACAAGGGCGCAATTTCAGTAGTTAGCGCCCAACACACCGGCACTTGTTTTTCCCTCAGTTTCCCTGCTAAATAGATGGATATGAGTAACAAAGGCAATATCTTGATTGTAGAAGACGACCTCAACCTGGGCTACCTGTTGATGGAGTTACTGGAATCGGAAGACTATTCGATCAAATTGGCGCGCAATGCCCAAACGGGTTTGGAGCATTTCAAAAAAGGGACTTTTGATTTGTGCGTTTTGGATGTGATGCTGGGCGATAGCGATGGTTTTCAATTGGCTAAGCAAATTCGCCTGGAGAACTCGGCAGTTCCTTTCCTTTTCCTCACGGCAAGAGCGCTCAAGGAAGATCGGCTCAAAGGATATGCCCTTGGCGCCGAGGATTACATCACCAAACCCTTCGACGAAGCGGAATTTCTGTGTAAAATAGCGGTGATTTTGCGGCGCAATCAGATGGTCAGTGAAACCCCTTCGCAGTTCAACATAGGAGATTATTATTTCGACTACGCCAAGCAGGAATTGGTGTATCAAAATCAGGCTGAGCGGATCACAGAAAAAGAAAACGAGGTGTTGCGACTACTTTGTTTGCACCAAAACAACATCCTCCGTCGCGATGATGCGGTGGAACGCATTTATGGCGAAAAAGACTACTTTCTGGGGCGTAGCTTTGATGTTTTTATCTCCCGCTTGCGCAAAATGCTGCGCCATGATCCTAGGATTTCGATTGAAAATGTCTTTAAAGTGGGATTTATTTTGAAGGTGCAGGAGGAGGGGAATTAGGGTATTATTTGACTTAGAGTGTGTTTGGATTTTTAGTTCGTAAGCGAAAATGAGACAAAATTTGCACCAGCGAGGCACGAAAAACGGAGTGTAGCAGCGCTACATGAGTATTTTCGTAACGAAGTTGGGGTGAATTTTGGCCATTTGTAGCGCGAATAAAAAATCCAAACACACTCTTAAGCTTATAACCCCATCCACCGCAAATAACCCTCAATTTGCGTACCCAAATAATAAGGCAGATTTAGCAATTTAAACGATTTGCCTTCATTGGAAACCACCTCTGAAATGCTCAATTCACCAGCATAAAACCGAATGGCGATGGCATGGGGCGCCAAATCCATAAATTGATGCAAAGACCTCAATCGACCATCAGCGCCAGATTTAACTTCTATAGGAATAAGTTTACCCTCGAAAGGATACAAGTAATCAACCTCGGCCGTTGAGGTGTTCTTTTCCTTTACCCAAAAATGCAAACCTGCCAGGGCTGAATACTGCTGAAAAAGCAACTCCTGGCCAATTAAATGTTCAATAAGCGTACCTTGATAGACTTTGTTCAGGTCATCAGTCCCCAAAATATCTTTTTGGATACCCACTGAATAATTCAACAAACCCGTATCCAGCACTTGTAAACGGGGTGATTTGTTCAGATCTGGATTAAGCGGAAGAACCGCGGCGGTTTCTGGATAAATGAGTTGAATCAGCAGCGCTTTTTCCAGAATACGCAAGGCCTTGCCCATTTCCCTAGATTTGTAAGGGGTATTTCCAAACGCTGCGAATTTGATTCGCTTTCCTGCCTGACCAAAGGAGGCGTTCATGGCATACCGAATGTGTTGCGTTTGATTGGGGTTGTGCGCATACTTTTCAACATCATCTGAGTAAGAAACCAACAGAGTGTCATAGATTTCACCCAGCGCGCCAATGTCTTTGTATTGGCTATAATGCTGCACCACTTCTGGCATCCCCCCGATCAAGGCATATTGGTGAAAAACTTGGAGCATTCTGGCATGCGCAAACGGCGGTATGGGTATCGTCTGCAATAGCTCCAATGCCGACTGTTCATTGATGGCGTCCAAGAATTCGCTAAAGGAAACGGGTCTGACAATCTTGTATTCTACTCGCCCAACTGGAAAACTAATGTTGTTGTCGAATAAAGATTCGAGCATACTCCCTGCCGCAATAACTGCTATGGTTGGCTCCAACTCATAGAAATACCGCAAAATATTCAAGGCTTTGGGGACAACCTGTATTTCATCAATAAAAATAAGGGTCTGGCTTTTTTTACTCAGTCGTTGATTTTTGATAAAAAACAGCGTCTGTAACAATGATTCTAATGAAACGAAAGCATCAAAGGGCTGACGATCCTCTGGTATCTCTAGATTTAAATAGATGTACTGTTCAAAGCGCTGGGCAAACTGATGAACTACGGTAGTTTTACCAACTTGTCTAGCGCCTCGTAATACCAAGGGCTTGCGGTTCGGCTTATTAACCCAATTTTCTAACTCTTTTAAGATGGATCTTTGAAACATGTAACAAAATTAGGGTAATTTTTTCAATTTTGCGTTACAAAATTATGGTAAATATTTCCGTTTCTTGTCACAAAATTAGGGTAAATATTTTATCGAGTAAATACGCTTAGCATCCAGAGCGCTTTTAAACCCCAGTCCACTATTTTTTAAACGACCAAAATCGGTTTCACTTTTCCTTCTCTACCGTTTTTTCACAACCAAAAAGGTAGAGACAGACTCACCCTATCTCTACCTTTCTATTTTAGAGTGTGTTTGGATTTTTTATTCGCGCTGCAAATGGCCAAAATTCACCCC
>JBBANM010000199.1:0-3638 GCA_040401995.1 Saprospiraceae bacterium | reverse complement strand
CCTAGCGCTGAATATGAGACGGTGCTGCCCAGGTCGATAGCGGTCGCGTTGGAGAGCGAGGAAGCAAAAGACGAAGCTGTGACTCTTGGCATAAAAGTGACAATTAGGGTGCAGATGACTAAAGTCAGGATGCGAGTTCTTTCGATGCGTGGTAGCAAAATCACGACTTAAAGGTAAATGTGTAGTCTCTCGCGGGCCTCTCGCGGGCCTCTCGCGGGCCTATCGGAGGCCTCTTCATTGATAATGGAGGCAGATCTCGAACGAGGAGGGAATTTGAATACGAGCAAAAAAGACATATTAGTTATAGAAGACAACCTGGATATTCGAATACTGATCACATTAATCTTGGAGGGCGAAGGCTTTCGAGTCACGTCAGCTAGCGACGGTCTCGATGGACTCAATCAAATCAAAATCTCCCCACCAGATATTGTTCTGCTGGACCTCATGATGCCAGGAATAAGTGGAATTGAGGTAGTTCGCAAAATCCGCTCCAGCCCGGATCCAGCAATCGAATCTATTCCAATCCTGTTGTTAACGGCCAAATCCGCTGAATTGGCCAGACCGGATGATTCAGGTGTAAACCTCGCTATGGCAGCAGGCGCAAATTCATTTCTGATAAAACCATTCATAAGTGGGCAACTCGTCAACGCGATCACCTCAATACTCTGAAATCTAAAGCAATACTAAACCAAGACGAATATGCTGCTTACTGTCAAACTACTGAAAGGGAATTGCCTCTTGATTAGTCAGCCAAGTTGCCTTCATCTGGACACGGCATGAACGACAAATTTGAGATTCACTCCTCCAATATTGTTATGGATTTAAAGTACGTCGAACAATCAAGATCCACCAACGAATACTTACTCAGCACAAGATATGGAAAAATACTCCGACTAAACAATGCTGGGCTTGTTAGAATCAAGTTTTCTGCGTCTTACAAATTGTTAAAATTTTCCGGCTCCTTACAACTTTTTTCTATTTGCCCTCCCCTATCGAGATAATATCGCATGCTGAATAAACAGAATTGCACCCTCATGCGTCAGTTTTTGAGCAAGGTTGAGATCGCACTTGTACTGATTCTAATGTTGGTAGGAGCCACTTGGACGTTCAATTCCATTTCTGATTTCAAAAATTCAGCAAAACGCCAGCAGATTTACCAGTCAACGTTGGAAGAATCGTCCTCTGTCGTATTGCTCCGATACAATTTATTGTCATACGCGAAAAATTTTGCTGCATGGCAAGCGGGCACAATTCCACGAATCGTTGTTCAAGAGGCTCGGGATGCTTTGTACAAAAATACAATTTTTTTCCCGGTTGGGTTCTCAATTGATAATAAAAAAATATCTGCCTTGATCATCCGAACAATTTCCATATCTGATCAAATTCTTTCTCAAAGTCAGCCTGGATTTGTCACCAGACTCCTCAGCGCTAAAGAAAAAGAGAATTCATTTTTGTTCTTGCTTGGAGTAGATTCGGCGGATCACTCTCTCTCAATTTTACATCAATCCTCATTGGATAAGGTCCGCGTCTGGCTCTTGCTTCGAAACGCAGAGTCTCGATTGCAACATTTAATTTTTCCCATCCTTTTTGTCTCCATCTTATTAGCCTTGATTTTAAGCTTGGGAAAAAATTCCAATCGGAAAAAACGTAAAAACAAGGCTGATCTTGACGAACAATTTGTTTTACTTGAGAGCGCTAACCGCAAGCTGCATAAGTCACAAGATTTGGTAGGTAAGTTACGATCCATAGATAATCAAAAAAATAGTTTTATCACTACAATTAATCATGAAATTCGTACTCCTTTAACATCCGTTATTGGATTTGCTGAAATTCTAAAATTAAACAATAACGCTCGATTACCCAATAAAGATTCAATGTTAGTCGATACTATTTATCGAAATTCGATTCTTTTATTGGGGTTAGTTGAAAATATTCTGGAACTATCATCTTTGAACAACGACAGCGTTGAACTTGTCAAAAGTCGGGTTGGATTAGTCCATACACTGAAAAATATTATTATTGCACTTGGCCCCCAATTAGATGCTGCAGCCATTACGGTCGCATTCAAGAGCACGCCAGAATCTGAAATATTTCTCTTCGTGAATGAGAATCAAATTTCACGGGCTTTTTCCAATATTCTTGCAAACGCAATTAAATACTCCGAATCAAATTCGAAGATAGAAATCGCATTGAAAAAAGTTACAACTCGAAGTAATTCTCCACGAGTATTAATCTCATTCATAGATCACGGAACAGGTATTCCAGATTCTGAACAAGACTCAATATTTACCAGTTTTTACAGAGCGAGCAATGTCGAATCTTCTGCGATTCCAGGATCGGGCCTGGGCTTAACAATCACTCGTAAAATTATTGAGTTGCACGACGGAACTATCAATGTGACATCGAAAGAGGGTGTTGGAACAACATTCATCGTTGACCTTCCAATTGGAGAGATTTCTCCCGATTCCGCGGTAAACCAGCTGCAGAATCAGATTCTGCAGCGCGCAATTCTTGCCGTTGAGTCTGTTGACATTGAGCATCTCGATTCAATTCTCCACGAAATATCATGGGCTCTCGGCATCTATGACCTAAATGATGAAAGTCAAGCAACTGAGTCTTTTTGTGACTGGCCGAGGATCGATGATCTAAATAGCGACGTCGGGTTTGTACAAAGGAAAGATGGAGTATTGCGTCAATTGCAGTTAAAACTGCTCTCTCTCAAAGCTAATGGTGAAGAGTAAAGTGCAGGATCTAATACTCACCGTAGAGGATAACTCCGATATCCGAACTTTCGTACGATTATGCCTTGAAAGCGAGGGGTTTCGGGTAATCGAATCATCAACTGGTCCTGATGCTATTCGAAAGATTCGAGAAGAAGTCCCAACTCTTATCATTCTGGACATCGGCATCGGTCAACCAGATGGCTTAGAGGTGTGTCGTCAGATCCGTACTTTTTCAACTACTCCAATTATTATCCTGACCGCCTTATCGGACGAAATTTCCGAGGCTATGTGCCTTGCGGCCGGCGCAAATGACTTCATAACTAAGCCCGTGTCAGTCACAATCTTAGGATTGCGGGTCAAAAATCAGCTTCGGTGGAAGACCGCTCGATATCCCGAGCCCTCTACCACCCTCATGGCAAGAAACCTGGAAATCAATCTCGTCACCCGTGAGTTAAAGGTCGGAGGGAGGGGCGTTGCGACTACGCCAATCGAGTTTGATCTAATATCACTTCTGATGAGCGAGCCAGATCGTGTCTTTACGCGCCAACAGGTTTGTGAGGCCATAGGCGTCTCGCCTGAATTTTCGGGGAATCACGTAGTTGATAATCACACATCTCGATTGAGAACAAAAATTGTCTCGGCAGGCGGACCAAAGACAATGCCTGCTGTTCGCGGCGTTGGATTCCGACTCTTCTAACTCTTTTACCAAGAACCAAGATGACTTAACTGCCATACTTTGATGCTCTTTGCTAGTACCTTAAACTACAAACTTGTCGCTCGAACGGAAAATATGAAATCTCTTCCCGTTGGATTGGTAATGGGACTCATGCTCGTCACTACCGGTATTGCGCACTTTATTTTTCCAGGGACGCTTGACCGAATCGTGCCGCAATTCCTTCCTGGCAATCCTCGTAC
>JBBANM010000198.1:0-3699 GCA_040401995.1 Saprospiraceae bacterium | reverse complement strand
TTCTGTGTCTGTCATTGTATGGTAAAGATAACATACTTTGATCGCTTAGTACCCTTAATTGGGAAGGCTTAAAATAAACTAGGTATTAAAAGGGCGCATTTCAAAGTTTCGCTCCAGGCTGCTTTTTACCTACCCCCAAGTGGAAGCTAAGCAGCAAATGAGCAGGTTTAGGGTTCTCTTCAGAATCAAGGGGGATGTGTCAAGCGAAACTTTGAAATGCGCCCGTATTAAAATCTAATTTTTAAAATAGCAACACTTGGAGCCAATCACTTTTTTACAGCAACTACGGAGCAAAACTGCCTACAGTCACCAGTTGATTGAGCAAAACAGTATCTCACAATCATTGATGAGCCAAGGTGTAACCATGACTCAATATGCCCAATACCTTAAAAGTATGTATGGCTTTGTATATGGTTTTGAAAAAATGGTGTTTCCATTATTAGAGCACAATGAATTGCTCCAAATTGACGATAGAAGAAAATCACACCTTATACAATCCGACCTTGTCCTGCTGAATTATACGGCAGCACAGCCTTATGTAAACGATGAACTATTCAGTACACATTACCAAACTGCCGCCGCCGCATTAGGTGGAATGTATGTGCTGGAAGGTTCTACACTTGGCGGACAAATCATCAGCCGACATTTGTCAAAAGTTTTGGGTGATGCAGTTGCTGGAAAAACAACATATTTAACGGCATACGCTGGGCAAACAGGCGGTATGTGGAAAAATTTCTTGCAATTGCTTTGTGAAGCAGGTGCAAGCAACGCCAATGAAGACGAAATTATTGACAGTGCCGTCAATACATTTTCGCTGCTAAATAATTGTTTATCAGAAAATGCCTATAAACTTGCTGAATATGAAAATTAAAAATTTGGTTCCAGACCATCAAGCAACGATTACCAATTGCGAAAGCGAACCCATCCATATACCAGGCAGCATACAGCCTTACGGTTTTTTATTTGCTGTGAAAATGGTTGATTATTCGATTGCTTTCGCAAGTAAAAATTGCGAAGTCTATTTTCAGTTACCATTGAGTGAAATAATAGGCAAAAGTTTGTATTTATTTTTTGATGCCGCAGAAATAAATGCCTTTACTGCCCAATACAAATTGGACGGCAATGATATGGAACGCCCTTTCATTTTTTCTTTACATGGCAAATTGTATAGTACCTCTGCACATAAAAGCGGGGATACGGTTGTTTTGGAGATGGAACCTTTTACGGAAGAGTACAACTACTTGCCCGAACTGTATATACAGATAAAACGTTTTACCTACAATACAGAAAAGTCGGATAACCTAAAGAATTTTTGCCAAGATATTGCTAATGAAACAAAATTGATTACTGGATACGACCGCGTGATGATATACCGTTTTGATAAAGATTATAACGGTCAAGTGTATGCCGAAAGTAAACGGGAAGACATGGAACCGTTTTTTGGGCTGTTTTATCCCCATACAGATATACCTGCACAAGCCCGTGAACTTTATCTACGCAATCCTATAAGAATGATAGCAGATGTTGGCTATGAGCCTGTGCCTTTATTTGGATTGGATGAACAAGAAGGCAAGTCGGCAATTACATTAGACCTTAGTCTTTCTTTTTTGCGTTCGGTGTCGCCTATTCATATCCAATACCTAAAAAATATGGGTGTGGGTGCTTCTTTTAGTATTTCATTAATTCACAATAAGAAATTGTGGGGGCTTATATCCTGTCATCACGACACCCCAAAATATATTCCTTATTATGCAAGGCTTGCAGCACATTTGCAGGCAGTATTTCTGCAATCGCAAATAGATGTGCGGCAGGTGGCAGATGAATTTTATCTGACAAAAGAAACTAATAAAAAACTGCAAGAGTTGAGTGAACAATTTGCCAAAGAACAAAATACTATCGGCAACGAAACAACATTGCAATTGCTGAAAAATCTTTTAAATGCAGATGGCATTGCCATATTGCATAAAGGGAATTTCTTTACGGCAGGCACAGTGCCAGCAAAAGAAGACATGCAGCTAATGGCAGACTGGCTTTTAAAAAATATAAAAAATGAAAGTTTTAATACCGCCAACTTTGCTGATGATTATTTGCCAGCCAAAACAATGAACAATTGTGTAGCAGGAATTTGTTGCCAGCGGCTTATTTTATTACCCGGCAGTGCTATAATGTGGATGCGGCGCGAAATGCAAACAACAAAACTGTGGGGAGGTGACCCCAACAAATCGATACTGCTAAACGAGGAAAACAATTTGCTTACGCCCCGAAAATCATTCGCAGCTTGGCGCCAATCCGTAAAGTATCAAAGCACTGAATGGCTAAGACCCGAATTAAACGCGGCGGCTGCCATATCATTGGTGATACAAAAGCAATTGTATCTGATTGATTTGATAGAAGAAGAAGTAAGATACCGCAGCCTCAATGAAAAACTGCAAAAAGCCAATGAAGAGCTCGCCAATATGAACTGGATAAGTACGCATGATTTGAAAGAGCCTTTGCGAAAAATACAGATATATGCTTCCATTATTTTAGAAAAATACAGCAAAGAAATTCCCGATGTTGTACATTCAAATATTGTACGTATGCAAGCGTCCGCAGCCAAAATGCAAAACCTTATTGAAGCATTGGTTTCGTATGCAAGTTTAATGCACGAAGATGCAAAATTTGAGAAAGTAGACCTCAATAGTGTTATCAAAGAAGTGGTCAGGGATCTAAATGAGGAAATCGAGGAAAAAGGGGCTACTATTGACATAAGTACTTTACCCACTGTAAAGGGTATTAATTTTCAATTGCAACAGTTGTTTGTAAACATTATCAGCAATTCTGTCAAGTTTGCTAACCCAGATGTGCCGCTGATTATAAAAATAAGCAGTATAAAAACGACTGATAATCCTGCAACTATTGCCGGTGAACCGCTAAAACAATGGTTTAAAATTTCTTTTGCTGATAATGGCATTGGCTTTAACAACAGCTTTAAAAATGATATTTTCAAAGTTTTTCACCGGCTTCATGCCAACCAATACATAGGTTCGGGCATTGGTCTTGCCATTTGCAAAAAAATTGTAGAATCACATAATGGCTACATTACTGCTACTGGTGACATAAACAAAGGTGCCCAGTTTGATATATATCTTCCTGTGGGATAAAAATACCCCCTCAGTATTTACGCTCTTTTTAATGCCAAAATAATTTATTATATATTTGATAATAAATTATATAAGCGTTTTATACACCTCGGTATTTTGAGCAAAATAATATCAAAACGCTTGGCAAATGCTTCAAAAGTGTTAATTTTAGCTTATTAGGTTACACGTTTTGCGCCATACACAATTAAAGGTTCGATGGGCTACATACCACACAGACCAAATGTACCAACGAATTAATGTTTGAAAATCTCCTTGATTGTTCCGCGCTTTTCGGCTGTCCATGTAAAATCGGTTGCGCCTGTGGTCATGCTGACCAGCCGCTCAGTATGCCGTAAAGGCGCATTTTCACAAAGCCTTTGAGGAGGATGTGCAATGCAAATCTTCTTACAAACTCCTGGAGGGAACGTGTCATCTGCTTTTGCTTCCCTGAACTTTGTAGTCCTTGTAGCTGAAGCCTACGATGCCAGTTGTACAAAGTTCTCCCTCCTGTCACCTTTCGCACGTAAGCCTCCGACCAATCCCCTTTCGGCATGAATAATCAATCATTGGTGAGCTT
>JBBANM010000197.1:0-3707 GCA_040401995.1 Saprospiraceae bacterium | reverse complement strand
CTTCAAAAACTACCGAAGAGCAGCTTAAAATCCTTAAGTCAATGACATTGCCCTTTGGGGGCGTGATATGGGTAGGAAACAATGCCCCCGATGTTTTCCATGTCCCGTAGGGACGTGATGTGGGTATCTACCAAAAAGACGCAATACCCATATTTCGTCCCTACAGGACTATGAAAATGACGAACTACCTTTTGCTACCCATATAGCGCCCCCAAAGGGGCAGGGTCGATTGGTTCTGATTTCAGACTAGGCAAAAACCGCGTAGCGGTGATATTTTGGTAGAAATTTTAGCGCCCTACCCCTTTTGAACCGCGTAGCGGTGACATTATAAACACAAAACGGATCAAAAATGTCACCGCTACGCGGTTCTGGAACCCCTATGGTATGTACTGCTATCTACCAAAATGTCAGCCCTACGGGCTTTTTTTAGAACCAATCGACCCTGCCAAAGGGGCTACGGTCTTGTTCAAAACAGAACCAATCGACCCTACCTTTAGAGGTTGGGGGATTTAAGAAGCGAGCACCATGCCAAATTCAAAGCGAAAATCCTTAAGTCAATGACATTGAGGTTAGGCAGTCATAGTAGAGACGCGATTTGTCGCGTCTCTACATTCCACCCCAAATTACTTCAACCAGAATAACCGCTTCTTCCTTAAGTCTGATAACTTTGCCGATTAGATACGCGATCAATCGCGTCTCTACATTCCAGCCTGCGTGAAGCATAGCGTTGTTGCGTCAAGAAAAATTCCAAAAGAAGAAAATGTCTCCACATTACATCGGCATCGATATCGGAACCACTGCGACCAAGGCCGTCGTTTTTGCTGCCAACGGCGACGTTTTGTCGTATGTAAGCCGGTCGTACCCCATGTACCACCCACAACCCAATTGGAGTATTCAGAAACCAGCAGATTTACTTCAAGCAGTACTGGAATGCATCGATTTGGCTACCCAGGGGCAGGATCCCGTATTCATCTCCTTTAGCTCGGCCATGCACAGCTTGATGCTGGTGGATGAAACGGGCATACCACTGACGGATTGCATCTTATGGGCCGATAACCGCGCCGAAACGCAGGCCAAACATTTAAGGGAATCGCCCGCTGGCCAGCGCATGTACGAAAAAACGGGGATCCCCATCCATGCCTTTAGCCCGCTGACCAAACTGTTGTGGTTCAAAGAGGAGGAACCCGCCCTTTTTCAGCAAGCGCATAAATTCATCAGTGCCAAAGAGTACATCTGGCATCAACTCACCGGTCAGTACCAAGTTGATTCCTCAATGGCCTCGGGTACGGGCTTGATGAATTTGCAAACCCTACAATGGGAACCCGAAATTTTGCACTACCTCAACCTGGAAGCCGCGCAGCTTTCCGAAATCGTATCACCGCGTTATTTCACTACCGGAAAAAATCTCCCGCATACTTTTGTCATTGGCGGCGGCGACGGGCCGCTGGCCAGTTTGGGAACAGGCGCTATGGCCGCAGGAAAAATGGCGCTCACCATTGGCACCAGCGGCGCCATTCGCCTACCCGTACGCGCGCCCCTGACCGACCCGCTGATGCGCACCCAATGCTACCACGTGGTAGACGATCATTACCTCACCTTGGGGGCAATCAGCAACGGCGCTGTGGTATTGCAATGGTTAAAAGAAAACGTACTGCAATCAACAGATTCTTTTGAAGCGCTGTTTGAACAGGCCGCATCCATACCTGCTGGGGCAGATGGCTTGGTCTTTGTACCTTATTTGTTAGGAGAAAGGGCACCCATTTGGGATGCGTCGGCCAAGGGAAGTTTGATTGGGCTCACCATCAACCACCAACAAGCCCATTTTGTACGTGCGGCAATGGAAGGAATTGTGCTAGGGCTTTTTCACATTGCCGAAGTATTGATCCCTGAAATTGGCGAACGGAAAGGAATCACCATTCAAGCCAGCGGCGGTTTTGCCCAGAGCAAATTGTGGTTACAAATAGTGGCAGATGTATTTCAGATGGAGGTTGCGGTAGCCCAAACCGTAGAAGGCTCAGCTTGGGGCGCGGTATTGATTGGCTTGCTTGCCTTGGGTAGGCAGCTCCCTGAAGAACAAGCTCCGGAAGCAGTTTTTGTACCCAACCTAGCGCATGCGCCCGTGTACGCGGAGGCTTTTCGGAAATATAAACTGGCTTCAGCCTTCCTGCTCGGGATCTAGCGGATTCATAGGGTTATTCCATTTGCGTGCAGCATCTACACGGTTGTTGACTTGTAATTTGGCATAGATGTTCTTTACGTGAAAACGCACCCCGTTTAGCGTAATATCCAGTACGCTTGCTATTTTATCATAAGAATAGCCCATCGAGATCAAATGGATGACCTCAATTTCTTTTGGAGTTAGGTGGTAGTTGTTTTTGCTGTTCTTGGAAATGGGGGTTGATAAAGAATCGATGAGGTGCCGAGCTATCATGGGTGATAGCAAAACGCCGCCAGCAATAACGGTTTTAATGTAATAGGGAATTTGCAAAGCAAATTCAGCACTGCTGAGGTAACCAACAGCGCCATTGTGAAAGGCGCGCAGTGCCTCTAGGGTCTCTTCAATATCCGAAAGTACAATGATTTTTACTTGATTGGACAGCGATCTCAAATCTTGAATGTGATCCAATTCGGTCGAATCCATGATGGCCACATCAATACGTGATCTTTTTGGAAAATGATTGTGGAAATTTTCAAAATTGGCCTCATGTAGTAAAAAATGCCAATCGGACTCATGTAAAATCACTTTTTTTAAAAGTTGAGTTGACATCAGATCACGATGAATGGCAACAATGTTTAGCATTAGCTGGTTTATTGATAGAATTGTGTAAAAAATATACATTTGTTGCAGGCTGAAAGTTGCTACTATTTTGACTAGGAAAAAAGGGCAGATGTTTTATTAATAACTAGACTACATCCAATGATAGTTTTTTTTAAGTTAAAACTTGAGGGCGCTTTTCGTAAAGGATCGTAAGTTTTTGATTTTGAGCTGTTTCTTGCGCGAGCCTGTGTCCCTCATTTGCCATTCTTTATTGAACAGCTACGTTTACTCGCTCGGTTGATTATTCCATTTGCGGACAGCATCCACTCGACTGTTGACATTCAATTTTGGATAGATGTTTTTGATGTGAAAACGCACCCCATTTTTTGTAACACCCAGAATCGATGCCACTTTATCATATGAATGACCCATGGAGATCAAATGGATGACTTCTATTTCCTTTGGCGTTAAATTGAAACAGTTGTTTCTTTTTTGGGAAATGGGGAGGATCAAAGAATCGATGAGATGCCGGGCAATAGTTGAAGAAATCAAAACGCCCCCAGCAATCATGGCTTTAAGATATTGGTAAACATTCGTTTGAAATATGTTGCTTATCAAGTAGCCAACAGCGCCGCTATGAAATGCCCGCATCGCATCCATTTGAACCTCAATATCGCAAAGGACAATGGTTTTTACTTGATTTGACAGCGTTTTCAAATCTTGAATGTGTTCTATTTCAGTGAAGTGTAAAATGGCAATATCTATTCGGGCTCTTTTAGGAAAATTTTGATAGAAAGACTCAAAATTTGCTTTATGTCGCAAAAAAAACCAATCCGGTTCATGTAAAATGACATTTTCTAGGGCTTGTGTCAATTTTACATCGGGATGTATAACTCAATAGTCCGTGGAATTTTTAGTCATTAAAGATTCTAGGGATCAGCAATCGAAA
>JBBANM010000196.1:0-3820 GCA_040401995.1 Saprospiraceae bacterium | reverse complement strand
AAACTCCAAATTTTAATATTTTCCCATGCTCAAAACTTGACAGCGTTAAGTATAACATTGATTCAATTCACCACCGATGGCCAAGATTGTACAGATTGAGTTTTTCGAAATCTGTGCAATCGAGATTGTGATGCAATCACAATAATCTGTGAATCTGTGGTGAATAAAAAAAGCTCATACAACTGGACATTTTTAATTTTTGGCGAGCTGTAAACCTTCCAGGTCTTGGAGACCTGGAAGGTTTTGCAACCCCTCCACAGAAAAATGTCCAGTAGTGTAAAAAAAACGTTGTGCTTTACCCCTTTATCTGAGAAAAACATCAATCCCTCACCGTTGCGGAACCAACAACAACGCATCCGCCAACAGATAACCCTCCGTTTCTGAACTGGCCGCGCTCACCACCACCGGCCCCTTTTGCAAATCATACTTGCCCAACCAAATCCAGTCGTTTTCCTGCTGACGCAAATCCACCGGTTTTTGCACTTTCACTTTACCCTGCTCGATGGTAAAACTGGCCTGCGCCACTTTCGCCTCTTTGATTTTAGGATTGTAAAAATACACATCGTAGGCCGCCGCTTTTTGCAAGGCAGCCGAAAAATGAAAAGTAGCCCCCTGGCCAATCAACAAACTACCTGCATAGCTGCTTCCCATCTGACTGCTCCCCGTTTTTGCTGGCATTACCTTGCCGCCAGTGGAAGTCAGTGCAGTCGGCGTCACGTCGTTGTCAATCAACACATCGGCGATGGAGCCATCGCTGAGGGGGTTTAGCAGCAAGTTTTGTTGCAGTTTTTGCACATTGACTTGTTGAACGGTAGTATTGCCGTCGATCGCCATACACGCTGCCGAGGCGGCCGACTGCGCCAACACCATAAACACCGGCTCCATGCGGATCGAACCAAAAGCAATATGACTGGCCGATAAACAAACCGGCGCCAGGAGGTTGTCGCATTCGGCGCGTTTGGGCGTCAGGGAACGGTAGCTGATGGGGTACGGCGAAAAACCGCCAATCTGCACATCGCCTTCGTTTTTTACCATTTTTTTGCCATCCTTTTCAATCACAATCCGCTGACAATTGTGCGAATCCATGGTGTAGGCCGCCATGCCCACGCCGTCGTCGATGGTTGCGGCGCCCAGACAATTGGCTTGGGTCATCACGTACTCGCCCAACATGCGCCGCGCCTCGCGGATGTACAACTGCGGCGACCAATGCCCATTGTTGGGGTATTCATCCTTGGGGTAACCCCAGTTTTTCACAAAAGTGCGGATGGCCTGCGGCACCCGGGCGTCGTTGCCCAGAAAATACAGCAAACCCTTGTTGTAGCCCTCATGCGCGCGAATGATTTGCTGACGGGTGGCATAATCCGCCTCCGGATATTGGTAATTCACCCCAATCATATCAGTTGAAAAAGGCCCCGAATTGTTGATGTCGGTTTTTTGATTGGGCAGCTCGTCCCACTTCAGGTAGTTCCAGTTCAAGGCATTCTGGGGATTGCGCGCCATCACCCGCGCTGCCAACTCGTAGCGGGTAGAATCGTAACCAGCGGGGCGGGTGATCTCTAAGCGATTGCTCGGATTATTGGTGAGGCAGATGCGGAAATTATAGGTCTGCACTTTTTTATCGCCGGTACCTTGCGCCGCCAAAGTCTCCGGACTAATCCCCCAACACAAGCCGCTTTCCGGTTTTCCGGGTATTAAATAAGGATCGATGCCATCGGGAAACTGGTGGTGCTCGCGGAGTTGTACGCCATTGTAGGTTTCGCCGTACTGCGCATTGCTTTCGCGCCCGATTGTGTAGGACACGCCCGCTTTGGCCAACAGATCGCCCTCGTACGAGCAATCAATGAACACCTTGGCGCTGACGCTAAACGCTGTCGCTGCGGGCGTAAGGGTGGATTGAAAACGCACCGTTTGCAAGTGTTGTTTGACTTTGGTGGCGACGGCCACTTCGTAATTGCAGACCACTTGCAACTTGGCTTTTTGCAGGTACTGTTCAAAAATGCCTTGCGCCACGTGTGGTTCAAAAGTCCATTGTTCAAACTTGCCGTAATGCAGACCCAAGCGACGGTAAAAATCGCGCGCCAACCCGGTGATCACGTATTTGTTGCCGATATCGGTATAGCCTAGTCCGCCGGTGCTGAGTCCGCCCAGGTGCCGACTGGGTTCGATCAAAATGACGGTTTTGCCTTGGCGTTGGGCGGAGATGGCTGCCACTACGCCCGCCGAGGTGGCGCCGTATACGCAAATGTCGACTTTGCGGGTGGTTTGTGCGGTGCTGGGGAGAACCAGGCTGCAGAGGCAAAAACAAAAGAGGAGGAAACGGGTATGCATGTGTGGTGGTGTTTTTTAAGTTTTCAGTTGTTGTGAAGATAGGAAAGTTGGTGGTTTCTCCAAATGGGGAGTTTTTGAAATACGTGAGAAAAAAAATTAATGGATTGACTTTTTGGGGGGATTGGGGTACATTGGGGGAGAATTTTAGGGCTAGACATTGGACTAAAGTTGAAATACGCGCACTTTTTGTGCGACTTAGTAAAATGAGAGTATAATAATTACAGGTAAATGTAGAAAAGCCATCTTCAAAAAATCACACTTCTAATATATAATGAATAATGAGTAATAAAATTGGCAGAAACGAACCTTGTCCTTGTGGAAGTGGAAAAAAATATAAAAAATGTTGTATTGACTCAAATAAAGTGTTTGACTTAAACCATACTATTCAAGCCAAAAAAGAAAATAAAACTTACAATTTTATTGAATCACACAACTCAAGCCAATTATTGAATTTCATAATTGGACTACAGTTAGTGCCAAGTAATCACGGAAAGAATGTGCGAATGGAAGAACTAGCGACACATATCGTGACTAATTTAAACACAAAGCAAAATGGAGATTTAAGGTTATTCAAACAACATCTGAACAAAGATTTTGCTTTCAATTATATGGAAGACCTTCCAGAAAATCTTTTTAGTGAAAATGTAATTTTCTATGGTGGTAATTATACAGTTTTCCCTGGCATTTACGGGTATGCTATTGAAATTTTCAAAAACTTAACAGAGGTAATATTCACACAAACAAATGATTTGCCTGACGAGTTTAAAAATCAAATTTATAGCGGGGTTACTTTAATTTTAGAATTAGGCAAGATTCTGTCAATTAAATTTAATATTGAAAGAAATATTGAAGGCTCTCAAAATGAAACAAAATTTGATTATTCTTTCAATTTGATTGATACATCGTTCAGTCAAGATGAAATAATTGAAATTTGTAAATTACATAGTATAGAACCAAAAATTATTAATGAATTTGTTGTGGATCTAAATGACGAAGGTTTTTCAAACAATGATCCAGAGGAAAATCCTTTACTTACTAATCCTATTGTCCAATTTGACAACAAATATTATTTTGTTCTTATTTCAAATCAAATAAATGCTCTTAATGAGTTCATCATACGAATGAGTAATCATTACAACTGTAATCAAAAACTAACAGAATTATACCACAATAACCTTTGGTACGAGCAATGGGGAGCCTGTGATAAAATAGGTTGGGAACTAACTGACATAAAATTACCAGTAAACAATCACCACACTATTACAAAAGAACGTATTTTTCAATTTGACCAAAACAGACTTACATATGCTTGTTATATACACAACGATAAAGACGAAGAATATTTTTCGGGCGGTAATTTTAATTTAGATAACCGAATTACAGAAGTAATTACAGAGTTAAAGAAAGAACCATCATTAAAGGATTATAAATTTCTCACTTTAGAGCGTGTTCAAAAATTTTATATTGTCGAAAAGTCTATACTCCAAATAAC
>JBBANM010000195.1:0-3960 GCA_040401995.1 Saprospiraceae bacterium | reverse complement strand
CCAAAAGCGTAGACGGCTTTAACTTCAGCGCATCTGCAATTTTGGCGATGTTCATCATGGTGATGTTGTGCTCACCCATCTAGATGCCACCAACGTAAGACCGGTCAAGCCCTGCGTCCACGGCCAACGCCTCCTGCGAAAGCCCAATCCCAGCGCGCGCGCGTCGGATTTCCGCCCCAAGCGCCACCAGCACTGGGTCGCCTCGGAACTGTGGGGATGGTTTTGCCATGCCCACGATCGTCTTTGGTTGACGTACAAAGAACCACGGGATAGGATACCGATCGTTTCATTTAACTTTGAAAATATTCATGAAAATCAAACTTAGATTGGCGACGGTCGTCCCCCTGCTTGCACTTTTAACAGCATGTGGCTCAGCAGAGCTACAACAGCAAGCGCGACAAAACTATCAGAACCAACTGGGAAGCAGGTGTGACGGTTATGGGTTCAAGCGTGGTACGACTGAATTTGCGCAGTGCCTACAAAAAGCAGACTCACAAGCAAATCAAGAAAATCAGCAAGCACGGCAACAACAGCAAGATGCGTTCAGACGTGCGCAATGCCATTTCACAGGCAGGATGGACTGCTAAGGGTAACGGACAATCCAGCCTGACGACCAATGAAAGTAAAGTTCATCGCTCCTCCGCTAACCAACGGGCGCTTAGTTTTAGCAAAGACCGTTCGCTACTGGGTCATGAGGGTTGAACGCAGCGACGAGCTTCATTTAAACCTTGATGACTGGGACTTCGCTGTCTACGATAAACACGAGCATTACCAGAATGTAGTTGCCCACGCAGCGTTGATAGATGGTGAGTTCAGAGGCTCACTGAATTTAAACGTTCAAATTGATTGGGCTGTTGAAGGCAAAACGGCAAAGGAGTTGATTCGGAGCACTCAAAATGCTTTGGCCTCCGCAGATCGGTTTTATAGATAGGTACGTTGATCCATCAAAAAACTGGGGAACCACCGGACCTTTTAAAAATTTATATCCAAGTTTTAAAGCTGGATACAAGATGTCTTTAGATATATTTCACGGCAACAGCAACGAAGAGGTGCAGCATACCTTTCTCGATAATTAATTTAGTAGTTTTTTAAAATTCTATTTTTCTGTCCGATTTAATGTCGACGAGGGCATATTCACATCGACGACGATGCATTTTCCATGAGCAATAAAATACCCCCGCTGATCATCGCATTCGCACTGATAGTCTGCGCAGCGTCACACGCTGCTGACATCAATCTTGTACGCGGGTCAAAGGGCGAAGAGGACGTCATCACCGTTAAAGGCGACTTCAAACTTGGGGACGAGAACAAGTTCCGGTCTGTCGCGCTTGCTACCAACAACGCCACGGTGTATCTGGAAAGCCAAGGGGGAAAAATATATCCAGCCCTTGAGATCGGGAAAATGATCCGATTAAAAGAGTTCGCTACGGCGGTTGACGAAGCCGAGTGCACATCAGCCTGCGCCATGGTGTGGCTGGCCGGTGTGCCAAGAATGATGAGCAATTTCTCCTCAGTCGGGTTTCATGCGCCGTACACAACCGACAAAAATGGAAAGTCCAAGTCCGACGTGACGCATGGTGCTCTGGTCGGTTCGTACTTGACCAGCCTTGGGTTCAGCCAAAAAGTAGTTTCGTTCGTTATTACCGCAGGTGCAGAAGATATGCACTGGCTCCAGAAGAGCACCGCAGATAAACTGGGCATTGCCGTAACCTTCACCACCGCAGCACAGCGCCACAAGGGCTACGAAGCCTTCAACGAAGGTGTCCTAGCTCGTAAAGCACCGGTACCCGCCAACGAGGCCGCAGCGCTGCTCTACCGGCAGTCTGCCGTCCTTGGGTTCGCAGGCGCACAGAACAACCTTGGAGACCTGTATGAGACGGGCCAAGGCGTGCCCAAAAGCGACAAGGCAGCAATCTACTGGTTCACGCGGGCCGCTGAGCGTGGTGAACCAACTGCGTACCTGAGTCTGGCCTCGCTGCTGTCACAGGACACCACCGACCCTGAAATACTGATGGAGGCGCTGAAATTCGCTGCGCTGGCCTACAACTTCCTCCCTGCTGGTCGAAACAAGACATCGGCAGAAACCTTGTCCACGGCCATTGCCGCTAAATTGCCACAGGCGGATCGGCAGCGTGTACTTGAACTGGTTACTCGCTGGGTGCCTCTGTATCAAGAAGAACGGTTAATGAGTGATAGTCCGAGGCCTAAACAATGAACTGGAAAATTTTTACCGAAAATATTGTCGAAAAATCTTCTGCCAATTATTTTATTTCAACCCTACTGTTGGCAGCAGCTACATTTCTTCTACATATGCAACCGGTTTTTGCAAATAATACTAAACTTCAAGCTGAAGCCTATGAATTTGTCATCCCGCCGCAATTTGATTTTGTATTTGATTTTTCAAACGGTCTGGCTGCGGTAGAGATTGGCGGTAAGTGGGGATTTATTGATAAGTCAGGAAAAATCGTATTACAAGCAATATATGAAAGCACTCATTTGGCATTCAGCGAAGATTTGATCGGTGTAAGTGTCGGGGACGGTACAAATAGCCTTTGGGGCTTTATTGATAAGCAAGGTCAAATGATCATCAGACCTCAGTTCGACGATGTAGGGCCATTTAAAGAAGGATTGGCTGCATTTAGAGTCGGCGGTGGAAAAAATGGGTGGGATGCCAAAGGTAATCCAATAGGTCGAATGGGTTATATAGACAAGGAAGGTAAAGTTGTAATACATCCAAAATTTCATCGAACTTACGAATTTTCGGAGGGATTAGCTGTTTTTCATGAAAAAAAATCAGCAGGAGGTAAATATGGATATGTAGATCGAAATGGCAAGATAGTTATTAGCCCTATATTTCAATCCGCTGATTCGTTCAAAGAGGGGTTGGCGGCAACCAGCCTCGGCGATAACTTTGGGTATATTAATAAGGGTGGGAGCGTTGTAATCCCTAGAAAATTTCAAAGTGCCGGTTCTTTTACTGCAGGAATGGCGGCAGTTACTGAGGCAAAATCAGAGAATATCTTCCTTGGTCCTGCGGGTTACATAAACAAAAAAGGTACATATATCATAAAGCCGCTAGACTTTCCTTATGGCGGAGAATTTCATGAAGGCCGTGCGGTAATAACCAATGAAGAAAATTTGAAAGGGGTTATAAATCGGACGGGTCAGGTAGTTGTAGACTACGCACTTGAGGAGATTTCCGACTACGCGAACGGCTATGCCGGAGTTCGTTGGAAGGAATTCGACGATGGAAGCTATGGATTGATGGATAAGAACGGGACTTTAGTAATCACTCCTCAGTTCTCTAGAATCGGAAAAGTTTCTGATGATCTTGTTCGCGTAGAGGTAGATGTTAGGGGAAGTAAAAAATGGGGGTTTATTAGTTTGAAAAGTTTTCCTAAATAGTTGTTTTTACTTGCCGAAAATTCGGGACACCCTCTTGGCGTTCGATCAGGAGCCGATTCATGTCCAGAACCTTTGCCTACTGCCGAGTCTCCACCGCCGGTCAAACCACAGAAAATCAAGTTCAGGAAATCGCTGGGGCGGGTTTCGCCGTCACACCTCAGCGCACGATAGCTGAGACTGTCTCGGGGTCCGTGGCAGCCACGGAGCGCAAATGTTTCAGTGCCCTGCTCAACAGGCTTGAATCCACCGATGTTCTGATCGTCACCAAGCTAGCCCTACGCGCTGGTGACCATGTAGAGCAGCTGCCGCGCGGGAGTAAGCTGAGCGACCAGCCGTCAATCCATCATGCGAATGAGGGACTCCTGAACCAACTGCTGGCGGCATGACAGCTTGGGCCATGCTGATAGCGGCTGCGGGCAGAAAAATAGCTGCCACTTCTTCAGATCAACACGGAGTGGTGAGGTTCTTTGGATCATATTGAATCACACCCTATCAAAATTCCAACAAGGAGAGACGCATCAATTAATGATGGTATTTTTGTTGGCACTTTAGATT
>JBBANM010000194.1:0-4063 GCA_040401995.1 Saprospiraceae bacterium | reverse complement strand
GTCTGTCATTGTATGGTAAAGATAACATACTTTGATCGCTTAGTACCCTGTACTGTCACAGTTACATAACAATCTCTGCGAAACACTGAACCTTACGCTATTGCTCCCCTAATTATCTGCCATTTTATTTTCTGTCCATTCAACAATTGACTGTTACTCGCAGATATGTTGCAGGAATCACCGTCTCTTTTACATCAGTGCCTTTGTTCTGGCTATTGAATAGTGCAATTAATTCTTGCTCTAGTTCAGTAGATTTACCATTCTTTTCAGCAGCGTCAAAAGCGGTCATAGTGGGGCCGTAATATGTTTTAAATACACCAACAAATTCTGCCGGAGAATAAGGCGCAATAAACGTGTAGGTATCTCTTTCAAATGATATGTTCTCTTTTGAAATGCCAGCCTGCTCGAATCGTTCTATTACATTATTCTCAACACCCCAGGTCATTGGACTGATAAAGCCTTCTGGCGGTGGCGGTGTATAGGAAGAACTGATTTTAAGAATTTGTGCAACTAGTGTCGGGTCACCTGGAATCCAGTTGCCCATAACTATTTTACCACCGGATTTTGTAACCCGAACCATTTCTTTAGCGACATCAAATGGTTTAGGCGCGAACATGGCTCCGAAAATGCTTATTACTATGTCGAATGATTTATCTTTTAACTCACTCAGGTTGCTTGCATCGCCTTCCTGAAATTTGCAATTAGCAAGACCTTCTTTTTCAGCACGAATATTTCCAGCTGCAACCAGATTGCGTGCAATGTCAACGCCGGTAACTTCAGCGCCAAGTTTTGCCTCGGGTATTGCTGTAGTTCCATCACCACAACCAAGGTCAAGAATTGTCATTTCATTTGTAATGCCAAGTTTGGCAACAAGTTCTTCTCCACTTTTACGCATAGTCTGCGCAATGAGGGTGAAGTCGCCCTTTTCCCATAAGGCTTTGTTTGGATTGGGTGTGATAGGTGTTTGCATATTGTTTGATTTAAATTTTGGTTACTCAGTTAGGTTTTTCAGCTTCACCGCTTTAGAGTGTATTTGGATTCAATTCGCGCTGCAAATGTAAAAAGCTAGCACACCCCTCAAAATGGCTGGTAACGCGGAAATATGCGATTTATCACCTCTGCTTGATAAAGATAAACCAGAAGCACTAAATCCCCAAACATCTAGCATTTTAATTTCACCAATCTGATAATGAATGGAATGAATTAGTTTTTATACTTCCATATCGTTAGCAAAAATATAAAATACGCAGTGTGCTACGACTCTTTTTACCCAGGATCGGCACTTGCTTCTCCATGATTTCCGTGGTCCCCCACTTCTTTCCAATTGGCATAAGGTTGACTTTACCCCCCATCCGTACAATAAGCGCAGGTTTTGATTTCCCCTTTTCCCAAATTCAAACAACCATCTATTCTATTGTAAATTGATAAGTCCCCGCCGGCGCTGTCCTCGGCCGCGTTTCTCTTCGACCAGATTTTGATTCGGCAGCGATGTAGTATTCAATCGTTGCCCCTTTTTGTAGCATGGGAATGGTAGCAAAAAAATGGGTGGGATTATCTGCTGTTTTCATTGGCATGATTTTCCAATCTGTTGCTCCCACAAGCCTCCACAACAATTGTGCATGGTCTTTTACCAATCCTTTTTTGCTGTAATCAATGATGGTGACATAGACAGTCAATGGATCGTTACTTCCCACCTTGGCGGGCAACTGCTTGAGGCTGATATAGAGCATTTGATTGTCCCAAACTGCACGAGTACGACAATGCAAAGCATCACCAAAGCTCCAGCCATATTTTTTGTAGTGTTTTATTACCTCTTTATCTACAATCGGCTCTTCATCTAAGGCGTAGGTAAACCCTTTCACTACGTAGCCTGGCATGGCTTTCTGCCAAGTTTCCAAGGCAAGACTATCTTCCTTGATTTGAAACAAAGGCACATAACTAGTTTTATTCAAAATCAAAGAATTGGTATATGCGGCCAATCGCTCTTCTCGGTAGCGGCCAATTTTTATTCTCAGGATTTGATAGCTCCGGCCATAGGCATTTTTGAGTTTCTTCAGCTCATTCTCCACAATGTTTTCATAAACCGCGTACATTTCATGGTCTTTGGGAGGCTCGGCAACCAATATCCGTTCTTCGTCAAGGAGCTTCATCAAACAATCGATGTGCTGAATGCCTTTTTCTTCAAAATTAGAAAGGATGTTGTATTGCTTGAAACCCAAAAGGTTATTGTTTAGCTGCAAAAATTGGTCTTCCGGAACTTTGTAAAACCGATTCTCATTCAGCAGGATACAACTCGAAAAAGCGGTTCCCAATCCATCGGTGATGACGTTTCCACCGGTGGTGACAAAGGGAAGATCCAATACCGGTATACCCAATCCTTTGCCCAACGGTACTGTGGCATTATCATCTGTTTCCGTTCGGATGATTTCACCATTGGCTTTTTTGTAGATAAAAATCAATGAATCGTCACACCTAAGTCCCGATTCGGGTGTAGCATAAATATACTTGCCGTCGCCAAGCTTCATTGTACCATCAGGTGTAAAAACAGCGCTTGGACCCCAATCCCTTGTCCACCAAGCATCTATTCCTTGTGGGGCATAAACAAATGTATTTTTATCCGTGGCAATTCCCCATTGATCATACCATTGCTGGGCTTCTTTTCTGATCGAATCATTTTCCACCAAGGTGTAGAGATGGTTATCTTTCGCCAATTCAACCACCAATTTATAGGGGATACTCAAGGGCCAAGTAATCATGGTTCCTTTGGCAGGTTCCCATTCTGCAGCGGTTCGGTTGGTGTTGGCTTGGGTATAAAAATTGGCTTTTTGAGCGACTGCAGGTTTGGGGCAAGCAGTGAATAGACAGAGGAGTAGCGGAAGTAGGTGTTTTGAGTTCATTTTATTTTCTGTTTAACCGTTCCTAAGGTCTTTACTTTCGAGATAAGTAAAAAAACATCTTTCAAAAACCCATCAGGATGCTCATACTTTAAAGCATGCGATGTGTTTTTATAAATTTTGTGGGTGATCCATTTCGGGTGCGCCTGTTGAAGTTGGGCATTTTCTTTTTCAAATGCAAACTGATCTTTGTCCGATACCGGGTCTAAAATCAGCATCGGTACATCCAGGTTTCTGTAAATAAGCTTGGGGTTCAACAACACGGTTGAGATACCAAACAATCTGGTAGAGGCAAATGGCCGGTAAAGTAAAGTCAAAAATTCTTCCACAGAGTTTTCACCACAAAGTTCAGCAAGTCCGGGGTTAATACTCCAGTTCCCTGTTACATTTTTCTTCACAGAGGTGAGTGTTTGAAAAATATGTTTCTGGTTATAGTCATCGCCATCTGCCCATTGCTTGCTGGCTTTGAACTCCGATGCAAAGGTCATTTTATCAAATGCCTCATATTCGGCAAATTCTTTGGTTATTTTGGCGGTTAAAGAATCCATTGATTGTTTATGGTCTGTTGTTAGCCAGGCCACCGAGCCCCCATCTTCTAGGACGAGCCCGAGCACATGATCTGGATAAGCTTCATAAAAAGCGGTAGCAATGGAACCTCCGCGTGACCAACCGCCAATCACTGTTTTCTTTATTTTTAAGTTGTCGAGCAAGAATTTAATGTCATCTGCTACGTGATAAAGCGATACTTCCTGGTCGGGTATCGACGTGAATCCATGCCCGTAATAATCAATCGAAATCACATAGCAACCCTTCTTGACCAATGAGTCGGCAAATCCAAGCATTTCATGTGCATTACTGCCCGTTCCATGTGCCCACACGATGGGTATTCAAGTAGGTTTACCCCAGCTCAGGTAGTGCATTTTCACATTGGGGGTTTGGATATAATGGCCATGCGTTTTTTCAAATTGGACAAACTCGGCTTTGGTTTTTAGGAAAAAAAGGGAATCCTGCATGGCTTTATCCTGGGCAGTCAAATAGAACACAGAAAGGAAAAAGAGTAAAAAGAATATTGTAGATTTCATGTTAAAAAAGTTGTTTCTTATTAAAAAAGAGGTTTAGGAACGAGTAAAAAATAAGTTGTTAACCTTGATACCTAATCAGGTAATTCC
>JBBANM010000193.1:0-4177 GCA_040401995.1 Saprospiraceae bacterium | reverse complement strand
TTAACCCGCCTTCGATTTCGCAAAATCGGGATTTCAATAAGGCCCGCGCCATAGCTTCTGAGGTGCTAGATCGAAGCTTTGTCCTATTTTTGTAGTAATTTTTTTGGTGTTTTAATGTGTTTACCCTGAGATTTACCCCCCACAAGAACAGCGTTCATCTCCTAATTTGTGAAAATTTGTGCAATTTGTGGCTTAAAATTTGTTTGGCTCATCGCCGAAGGCGAGGCGCTAAACTTTCACTAATTTTAATTGAATTCACCACAGATTCACAGATTCTTATCGCCTGCGGCGTAAGCACGATTACACAGATTTCGAAAGATCCCAATCTGTGGAATCTGTGTATCTGTGGTGAATAATCATTTGATGTAGTTATGAATGATCGATTCCCCTTTCCGAACAGCATTTGTGCTTTAATTGGTGAAAATTTATGAAATTTGCAGCTACATTTAAAAAACCACTCCATCAAAGATGAGAGGTGCTAAATCATAAAATAATTTTAAAACACATAAGACTTTCTCTGTGTAGGGAGAAAAGTAAAAAAGCCTTAAGCCTTTACGAAAAACCAAAAAACATCCCCATGGAAAACCGCAGCAAAAATACTTACCATACCCTCCTCTACCAATTTGTCACCGACATTCTGGTGGTATGCCCGCAGTGTGCAAAACAGGCGATTGTCCATACCGGAGATTTTATTGACTTTAAAAAAACTGAATACGAAATAAGGATAGTTTGCCCGGCTTGTGGGCACAACAAGACCTTGGAAAACATCTCGCCCCGAGAAAATCCCCAACAAAAACAGGGTAATGTGTTGATTTTTGGGGTACCTGTTGATCCTTTTTTTCACTTACCCGTGTGGTTTCAATCCGATTTTTCTGGTGAAACGTTGTGGGCTTATAACCTGGAGCACCTTGATTTTTTGGCACTACACGTAGGCGCGAAGCTGCGCGAGCGCAACACCAGCCCACGCATGAGCAGAAGCATCGGCTCCCGGCTTCCACGCTGGATGACATCAGCTAAAAACCGAGAGGCGGTGCTAAAAGCGATTGAAAAATTGCGGGAGAAGTAATTAATTGTAACTATCTAGCCACTCTTAAGATTCCCGAAGGGAATGTATGTCTATAGCTTAGGATAAACATATAATCCCTTCGGGATTTGAAAAAAAGACCTTAGACCGTACTATAAATATACATTCCCTTCAGGAATAAAATAGCGCCTGGGTAGTTACAATAAACCCTACGGCTTAGCAATTTTCAACTCCGCAAAAACCTTATCATACGGCTTGACATCATAATCGTGATCACGAAACCATTTGTATTCATCTACCAACTGATTTGCCCAGGTGTACCCTGGTTTCATGCTATCGTTTAGATGCGCTTTGTGAATAGCAATACCATTGTTGAAATCTCCACTAAACACATACAAATGAGCAGCATTCATCAACAGATTGAGATCTTCAGGGTATAATTGTACGCCCCGTTTGAAATAAGCCAGCGCCTCCGAGTATTTTTTAAGTTCAAAAAAATAGTAGCCAATTTCGGTTAGTTTTTGGCTGCTCAATTTGAGGGTGTCTACGTTTCCTAATTTGGTCGCTTTGGGAAATTCCTTGCCATCTACTGTGCGGGTGTAGCCCAGTATTTTGCCCTGGTCATCTTTAATAAATTCTTTTACTGCCGAAAATTCTTCATTAAAAAACCGCGTGGGGGTAGCAAAGTACATTTTTGCAAAGGTGCCGTTGCTATAAAAATGGTATTCATTGTCCTTTTTACCAACTCCTGCCCAGGAATCTTCAAATATATAAATACCCTCCTAGGTTTTGATTGTTTTTTCATCTACCGCTATGCTTTTTTTTCTTTGCGGTTCGCGGTAAAAATTCTTCCAATTGTAAGCTTTGGCAACACTATTCACGACTTCCGACAAGAGTCTACCTGCTTCGGTATTCAAAAAGATAACTACGCCATCACCGCCTTCCAAGCTGCCATAAAATATGCCGCAAAAACCATCATTACCGGCTGAATGTTGAAAATATTTTACACCATCATGGTTTTCGATAAAAGTACCCATGGCCGCATCTTCGTTGCTGTAAGGCGTTAAATGCAATTTCACCATTTCCGGGCTAAGTACTTTGGAGGGTTTTCCCTGGTAAGCCAACTGCATGTCGATGATGTAATTACTCAGATCGCTGGGAGTCATCCACAGCCCTGCGGCCGCCTGCTCGGGATAAACATGGAATCTATTCTCAATCGGAGTGCCATCATTATTGTAGGCCGAAGCGCAGAGTTTTTGTTTGTCTTTGGCGGGCGGCTGCGCGTAGGTGCTGTTGACCATGCCGATGGGTTTTAATACATTTTCATACATCCACACATCGTACACCTGCTTGGTCACATCGGTAAGCAATACTTGCGAAATGGAGGTGCCGCCACCAGAATATTGAAATTTCAAACCCGGTTCAAACTCGCTGCGCACCGCATCGGTAACCGCTGGCGATTTTCCATCCAACACCTGAAAAATGGTAGGAATAGGCCCTTTGATGTCATGCCCCGGAAAACCATGTACAGACAAGCCCGCAGTATGGCTCAGCAAGTTAGCCAGGGTTATTTTTTTGCCTTTTGATACCGAATCGTATGGGAATTTCCAGGAAGTCAAGTAGGTGTTTACATCGGTGTAGAGGTCTACCTTTTTTTCCTGGGCCAATTTCAAAATCCCCAGGGCATTCAAGGTTTTGCTGATCGATCCTGGTTCAAAAAGGGTTTGGGGGGTGACCGGTCTTTTCGTCGCTTCATCGGCCCAGCCATAGCCTTTGGCCCAGGCAATTTTGTGATCGTGGATAACCGCAATGCTCAAGCCTTTTACCTTGTATTTGGCCATGCGCTCCTTGATGGTGTTGGGTCGATCGTCATTTAGCAGCAGGTTTCCGCTGATGTTGTTCTCAACTTCTTTAATTTTTGCTAGGGTTTCGGGAGAATAGTTTGTTTGCGAAAAAACGGTAGTGCCATAAAGAAAGGTGATCAAAAAAAGGATAGTGTTTTTCATGCGGTGGATGTTGAAGTGTTGAAAATGGAATAGATCCTTGGAGATAACGCATTAAAACTACTTTATTCTTGTGTTGATGGTTTGAAAATGGTCTAAAAGAATGTAAACGAAAGGTAAAACCATGGCATTTTCACCATTAAGCGTTTTTGATCGAGCGATCTGTGAAATCACACTTACGCCGCAGGCGATAAGAATCTGGGCAATTCTTGCCATCTTTGCTGCACAAAAAAACACGTGAATAATGCAACTCTTTCGAACAACAATGTAATGTTTTATCGCTGTAAATCAATCATTTTTGAATTGTAAAAAAGCTTCACTATTGAAGCAAAAGAAATTCAAAAATCGACTGATTATGGTTGCTATCTCCATCAGAATGGGACAATGGGTATTGATTGGATCCGTTGCTTTCTTTTTAATGATGTATGCCATCGGTTTAGGATACCGCTACGAAGTACACATTTTTAGTGCGTTACTTCAATTGGTATTTTTGTACCTGTCAATCCGGGCCTATTATCGACTTTACCCTGATCACATTGGTAATTACATGCAGGGGGTGTTACAAGGATTGGGCGCATCTATTGTGGGCGTTGGCGGCTTTGCGGTGTTCATGACTATTTTTCTGCTCATTGACCCGACGTTAATGAAAACCATTCGCGAAAATGCTCATTTGGGGGAATATTTAAACCCTTTTACCGACAGCTTGGCGATTCTCGCAATAGGCTTAGCAATCGGTGTTATCGGATCATACGTATTTACTCGGTTGTACAATGAAGAGGTCGTTCCAGATTGATTTTTTGAATAGAGGTACTGCGCGGCGTTAAGTTTTCTGCATGAGAAAAAGCATATCTTTATATTGATTCCGCTTGATTCTGGTAAAACATATTCAAGTATAATAAAGGGCATGTATAAATATAGCACCCCATCTTCGATGGAGTGATATAAAAAATTCAGCCACAAATTGCACAAATTTCCACAAATTAGTACACAAACTGACGTTTGTGCCCCCTTCACGAACAGCGTTCGTGCTTTAATTTGTGTTAATTTGTGGAATTTGTGGCTAAAATTTGTTTAGGCGCACGCCGAAGGCGAAGTCCTAAACTTTCGTAGGTTTGCAGAGAATAATTTTTCGAAATAAAATTTGGTGGGG
>JBBANM010000192.1:0-4207 GCA_040401995.1 Saprospiraceae bacterium | reverse complement strand
TGAAACGCTTAATTAACAAAAACAGAGTGTTTTGCGAAATTTTGAAATGCGCCCATTTAAATGGCGATATTTATGGAGTGAATCGGGTAACCATTATATTATTGGCTGCTGACTGGATTACGGCATTGAAAACCAACCAAATCACAACACAATGAAGAAATTTATGATTGATATCCTTTTGCAGGGATTGGACCATGAAACAAGAATGAAATTATTGCCAAAGGAGGTAGAAATCATAAAAGAATGGGAAGAAAATGGGACGCTGCTAGCCTCCTACATTAAAGAGGATACTGCTGGAATATACTTGGTGTTAAACGCTGATGACAAAGCTGAGGCCGATAAAAAGCTGTCTACTTTACCTTACTATCCGTATATGAAAATTGAAATCATGACTTTGAGGTGATGGGGAAATATGTTTAGTTTGGCCATGAATTTTCGATTACTATCAAGAAACATCCTTAGAGCTTGTTCAGGATTCTGCTTCCCTTGGGATGACTTAGGTGAACCACAATTGATATTAAACAATGGCAGAGATTAGAAACTCGATTTTAGCCGGCCTTGGCTTCGGGCTCTTGTTCGGACTTTATCTAGCAGTTCGGTTTGACACTAACTCCGCTTTAATTGCCGGGCCACTTTCTGGACTTATCTTCGGAACATCGTTATATCTCTTTGTAACTTCTAAAATAGTTAAACGACAAACGCAAATTGAAAACCTTGAAGATAGGCCAATTATTCGTTCAGGTGGAGCTAATCACTTTATTAATGGCGAAGCAGTTGGCGGTAAACTTTACTTAATGTCAGACAAACTGCAATTTCAATCTCACCGTTTTAACATTCAAAACCACGGGCAAATAATACACATCGATGAGATTCAAGAAGTAAGTTTTTACAACACACTTGGACTCATTCCTAATGGACTTGCTATTAGGTTGCTTAATAGGAAAATAGAAAAATTCGTTGTTGGTAGTAGACAACTTTGGAAAGAAGAGATTGAGAAATTGAAAGGTTAGGAACGGTTAAATAACAAAGTACCACTTTTACCGGGGATGTTCATTAAACTGCGTCAGGGCACAAAAATAAAGTCGTCAAAATTTCACTTTTCATCCCAGGGGAATTATGGAATATGCGAATCTTGCAACAATTTCAAAAAACTGTATAACCTTAGGGCAAACGTTTGAGTGTATTTTTGTTTTGTAATAATTCACTCTAACTCAACCCCTTGAAATTGAAAAAGCTAATTTTCATTTTTTTTGCATTGTTATCCCTAGCAATCACCAGTTCCGCACAATCCGATTCCACCCAGGGGACTTTCTGGAAACCAAATCCACGAAATTATGACGTCAAACAAGCTTTTGAAATTGAAAGTCTAGTACCCATGTTTTTCACCGGCGGCTACCACCTTGGAATTGGTTATCGGTATAAAAAATTTAGATTTAGGGTTAGCGTAATCAATGGCGGTACTTATAATGTAGATGTTCAGGCAGTTGAGAATGTGAATAAGGGATACAAACGGTATTATACCACCTCGCCAGGTTTTTTTATAGGCTACAACGTATGGAAAAATCTGGAAGTTTATGGGTATTATGAAAGACACACCTTTAAAGTGGAGCAGATGGCGACTGGGCAGAAAAAAGACTTGCCCTCAAACGATTTCGGGGTAGGCATCAGTTACCAGTTTTTTATTGGTCGTGTATTTTATCTCCAACCAGGCATCCACAGTTATTTCAGAGCGGATCAGCATTTGACCTTTGCGAATAGCGGAAGCTATAGTGTTCCAACCTTTGAATTATCACCCGTAATTAGAATTGGAGCCAGAATCTGGAAAAAATTCCCATGAACAGAAGAAATTTTATTGCCATTGCAGGAACCACCGTCGGAGTTGCAGGCGGAGTATATTATTTATCAACCGACAAAAGCAATTTCGTAAGAGCGGATATTCAAGATGCTCCATCTGGTAATATTTCCCTTAAAGAGGATGAAAGAGCGATTTTATATTTGGCTTCACTTGCCCCAAGCGGACACAATGCCCAACCGTGGTTTGTGCGGTACCTCGAGCCTTACCACTGGATCATTGGCAACGATAAAACCAAGTGGCTGATGGGGGTTGACCCGACTCAACGGGAAACCATATTGTCCATAGGGGCTTTTTTGCAAAATGTAGAATACGCCGCCAGCAATTTTGGATATACCTGCCAATTTACGGTGCTGGCAACCACCAATCAGGACCAGAATGTGGTAGAAGTGAGATTGACCAAAGCAAACAATTCTATAAAATTCGACATTCAAAAAATCAAACAACGCAGAACAGTAAGATCAAACTATCTAACTGCTATTTTAAAGCAAGATGACCTTGCTTACCTGACAAACAACGAAGCGGATTTCATCACCTACTTACCCAATTCATCAAAAGAGCACCAATGGCTGAATGAGCAAACCATTGAAGCAAACCGGCTACAGGCCTACCGCGATGATGCCGAAAAAGAGTTGGCTGAATGGATACGTTTTTCCAGTAAAGATGCCAAAGTACATTGTGATGGGCTTACAATAGCCAGCATGGAAATAGAAGGTGTTGCAGCGTGGTACCTACGCAATTTCTATGGAAAAGCCGATGTGATGAAAAACAGCTTTAGAGAAAAAAGCATTGACAGCGCAAGCGCGCAAGTTGCAAAATCTGCCGGTTGGTTACTCATTACCAGCAAAGACAATACGGTAGCGACATTGCTTGAAACGGGTAAGCGGCTACAACGATTACTTTTAAAAATACGGGACAAAAACATTGCCATTCATCCCATGACCCAAATTTTGGAAGAGTCAGCAACCCGGCAAACCCTACATTCCTCAATTGGTATTACTGACAACGTACAATTTATTTTACGCACGGGTTATGTAACAAATTATCCACAACCTGTTTCACTCCGGCGACCAATTGCTTGGTTTGTCAGGACATAAACTGATTAACAATGAAAAAAATACTCCTCATTAACGGGCATCCAGACAAAGAAAGTTTTTGTTTTGCGCTCGCAGAAAGCTATAAAAAAGGCGCTGATGCCGCTGGAGCGGAATGTAAATTGGTCAATTTGATCGATTTAAAATTCAACCCGATCCTTACTAGTGGTTATCGGGTCGTTTCAGAACTAGAACCTGATTTGCTACAAATGCAGCGCGATATTACCAATGCAACCCATCTGGTAATGGTATATCCGAATTGGTGGGGAACTTATCCTGCATTACTCAAGGGATTTATAGATCGGGTGTTTTTACCCAATTTTGCTTTTAAATATCTTGAAAACTCACCTTTACCAGCCAAACTATTAAAAGGCAAAACAGCACGAATTATAGTAACCATGGACACTCCTAAATGGTATTACTGGTTAATCAACAGAAGTCCTGGACATAACTCTATGAAAAAAGCGATTTTAGAATTTTGTGGCATAAGCCCGGTAAAGATTAAATCTTTTGGCCCACTAAGATCATCAACTGAAAATAAGAGAAAACAATGGCTGAAAGAAGTTGAGGAGTTAGGAAAACAGCTGAAATAATCCCAATACCTAAACCAAATATATGACACCGCCATTTACATTGGAGCAGTTCTTAAAAGTCTTCAAAAGCTATAACAAGGCAGTTTTCCCCATACAAATTGGTTTTTACCTGATCAGTTTACTCGTTATTTATCTGGCCGTTAAACCTAATCCCAAATCGGATAAAATAATCAGTGTTGTGCTTTCATTCTTTTGGTTGTGGATGGGCATTGTATATCATATTCTTTTCTTTTCTACCATCAACAAGGCTGCCTACCTCTTTGGTGCTTTGTGTATTACTCAGGGCATTTTGTTTTTAATTTTTGGTGTATTTCAAAACAAGCTTTCATTTCAATTTCAAAAAGATAAATACGGGGTTACTGGAATATTTTTGATCCTATTTGCGCTGATTATCTATCCGGTTTTGGGGTATTTACTTGGTCATGTTTATCCCGCTTCGCCAAGCTTTGGACTACCCTGTCCAACTACAATTTTCACTTTTGGCATGCTATTATTAACTATTAAAAAGTGCCCACTTCCAATTTTAATCATTCCATTTATTTGGTCAATTATTGGGTTTATGGCGGCCTTGCAATTTGGAATTTTGGAAGATACGGGCTTGTTACTGGCAAGTTTGGCGTAAGCCTCCGACCAATCCCCTTTCGGCATGAATAATCAATCATTGGTGA
>JBBANM010000191.1:0-4321 GCA_040401995.1 Saprospiraceae bacterium | reverse complement strand
CGAAGCCAAAACCACCATGATGGGATAACCAATCAGTTTTAAACCGTTGAAAATGGCTATAATCGTATTGATTTGCAGGCAGTTGTAGAGCCACATTGCAATGTGGCTCTACGGCATCGAAGCCAAAACCACCATGATGGGATAACCAATCAGTTTTAAACCGTTGAAAATGGCTATAATCGTATTGATTTGCAGGCAGTTGTAGAGCCACATTGCAATGTGGCTCTACGGCATCGAAGCCAAAACCACCATGATGGGATGACCAATCAGTTTTAAACCGTTGAAAATGGCGATAATCGTATTGATTTTCAGGTAGTTGTAGAGCCACATTTCAATGTGGCTCTACGGCATCGAAGCTATAACCACCATGATGGGATAATCAATCAGTTTTAAACCGTTGAAAATGGCTATAATCGTATTGATTTGCAGGCAGTTGTAGAGCCACATTGCAATGTGGCTCTACGGCATCGAAGCCAAAACCACCATGATGGGATGACCAATCAGTTTTAAACCGTTGAAAATGGCGATAATCGTATTGATTTTCAGGTAGTTGTAGAGCCACATTTCAATGTGGCTCTACGGCATCGAAGCTATAACCACCATGATGGGATAATCAATCATTTTTAAACCGTTGAAAATGGCGATAATCGTGTTGATTTACAGGCAGTTGTAGAGCCACATTGCAATGTGGCTCTACGGCATCGGAGCCAAAACAACCATGATGGGATAACCAATCAGTTTTAAATCGTTGAAAATGACGATAATCGTATTGATTTGCAGGGAGTTGTAGAGCCACATTGCAATGTGGCTCTACGGCATCGAAGCCAAAACCACCATGATGGGATAACCAATCAGTTTTAAACCGTTGAAAATGGCGATAATCGTATTGATTTGCAGGGAGTTGTAGAGCCACATTGCAATGTGGCTCTACGGTATAGGAGCCAAAACCACCATGATGGGATAACCAATCAGTTTTAAATCGTTGAAAATGACGATAATCGTATTGATTTGCAGGGAGTTGTAGAGCCACATTTCAATGTGGCTCTACGGCATCGAAGCCATA
The DNA here is from genome assembly GCA_040401995.1 of Saprospiraceae bacterium. GTDB lineage: Bacteria > Bacteroidota > Bacteroidia > Chitinophagales > Saprospiraceae > Haliscomenobacter. Next base: position 3,258 of record JBBANM010000191.1, on the reverse strand, counting down.
ACTACCATAATTCAGCATTAAATTCACAAACACCAAAACCATCATCCATGCCCATACCCAACCCAAATCAAAAATTCCCCTTACCCAACTACAATCGACTCTGTTTTCTCAAAAACGTCATCACCAACCCCAATATCATCGTTGGCGATTACACCTACTACGATGATTTCGAGGCCGTTGCAAATTTTGAAAAAAACGTCAAATACCATTTCGATTTCACCGGCGATCAGCTCATCATTGGCAAATTTTGTATGATCGCCTCGGGCGTAACCTTTATCATGAACGGCGCCAATCACCTGTCGGAATCGATCAGTGCGTACCCTTTTGCCATCTTTGGCGGCGATTGGGCACAGGCCATGGACGGCAAATCGTACCCCAGCAAAGGCGATACGCGCATTGGCAACGACGTCTGGATTGGCTACAACGCCACCATCATGCCGGGCGTGCACATCGGCGATGGCGCCATCATTGCCGCCAATGCTACCGTCACCAAGGATGTTGCGCCCTACGCCATTGTGGGCGGCAACCCGGCCCGAGAAGTGAAAAAACGTTTTTCTGAAGCCGATATCCAGGCTTTGTTGGAACTCCAATGGTGGGATTGGGATATTGAAAAAATCACCCAACAGGTACACTTACTGACAGCTGGCGATGTGCAAGAATTATTGCGGCAGTAAGGCGCCATATTTTTTTTCTTCCCATAAGACGAGGCGGTAAGTCCTTTTTTCGTAGCTTGCCCTCCCTTTACTTTTTTAATTTTTCCATCCAACGCGTTCAGGCTTTCCACATCCTTTTGATTTTTTTACCAAAAATTCCAAAAACATGCCCATTAAAAATTACGGCGTCGTCAAAGGTCGCGCGTTTGACCGACAACGAGCTACCCCGCAAAATGAACATTTTCAGATTTTACTCAATCGCGGTAATAACCCCAGGCGGGTAGCCATCAATACTAAATCGGCCACTGCGCCCAGTCAAGTGCTCTATTATGCCAGCGATAATTTCCAGCATGAAATTACCGATGCTTTGACCAATGCCAATCTACCCCTGGGTTTTACGGCCATCAAATCAGTACCGGGCGGTTTGGCGCTCGATTTTATTCGGCGCAACCTGTTTGATACTAAATTGATGGTTCCGCTACCTTCTGATAATCCATTAGATGCCAACGACTTGAACGACCGGCTTGATTTTTTTGTTCAACAAGCCATTCAAGATCCCAATGCGGTGGTCTATGCCTTTGGCCAGCAGTGGGTTGATACCAAAATCGACGCATATTTTCCGGAGATCAACCCTAGCACCGGTATTCATGATATCCACATGAACCAGGGCAACCCGACCGGCGCGTTTTACAAAGACAATGGGACTTGGCAAGACGGCGGTTTGCTATTTCATTATGCCACCCGCAACCGTTGGGCGGGCGTTTTTACGGCCTTTCAATCGCAATCGTTTAATACGGATGAGCGCGGAAACCCGGTTACCAAACCCAAGCCTAAGCAAGGTTTGGTGAAAATCATTGCCGCGTTGGTGAACCCTGCTGGATCGGATGTGCGGAAAGAGTTTGTGATGTTGCTCAACAAAGGCAGCGTAGACATCAACTTGAATGGCTGGCAGATCGTCGATAAGTTCAATAAAAAAGAAATCCTGGGAAATCTGATCTTACCCGCAAAAAGCACCTTGCATGTCAACCTGAACGGTAACGGCGCGCAACTCGATAATGGGGGAGGGCTGATTACTTTGTTGGATGATACCAATCAGAAGATTGATGGGGTCAATTATTCTAAAAAAGAGGCCGCAAAAGAGGGCGTTTTGGTGAATTTTTAAGCAATTGCTCCTGACGTTGATTTATGTAAAAACGTCAGGAGCAAAATTATGCCTTTTATAATTTAACGGTGGAGTTCCAATCCACTAATACCGCACTTTCAGCACCATGTTTCCCAGCTCTTTGATTTCATCTTGCTGGGTAAAAACACTGCGCCCTTTTTTGGAGGTAACCTCCCAAGCCAACTCGCTTGAAATGTCATCGATTACATCGGGCTGGGTAGCATCATCCACCAAATCAAAGGTATCTTCTCCCGTCATTTTTATGGCTTGGTTGAAGTCGTCGTGCACAATCAACAGGTCACCCCGACCTTCCTTTACTGCCCGATAAATTTCAGAAAGATCGGTTAGGACATTTCCTTGTCCCACCGCTGCTTGCATTTCGTGAATGGCTTCGTTGCGGCGCTGATGTTGCAAAGCTTGAATAAAAGGCCAAGCCGCTAGCGCCAGTTGGTGATGCGTAGCCTCTTGACTGTTGATGGGCACATGACCTTCATACATGGCTGGCAGATCAGCCACTTGCATCAAGCTGCTGTAATTATCGGCCGTAGCAATTACCACGAATTTCATATTCGTTTGGTGGTGAACTTTCAATGCGGCTTTGTCAACCACGTTGAGGTACTCACGCACCATATTGTCTACCGTTTTTGACTCGCTCAATTTTTCGTGATCGGTTACATGATGCGGATTGCGACCAAAAGGGAAATCATCGTTGCGGATTTCTTCCACAATGGCATCATTGACAGCATGAAACAGCCTTACGCCCGCCTGCGAGAGCAACAAAATCAAGTAATTTTCGGTGCGGTTTAGGAGTTTGATGAGCGGTTTTACGACAAAACGATCGGAGATGTGGAACTGATCTCTCTCCGTTGGCCAAGGCGATTTTATGATTTCTTGGGTGTCGTTTGATAGGAAATAATGGAGGCTGTCTAGATTGTGGCTTACATCAATGTCCTTGATCAGGGTTTCGATTTTTTCCAGCAATTCGGCAACCGGGCGTTTGCCGTACTGCAAAATCACCTGTTCGTGTGCCTGGTGCAGTAGTTTTTTGATTTCAATGGCATCTTGCGCACCTTCAGAAGGAATGCGATGGGTGTTTAGAGAAATCGTTACGCAGGGGGTGCTTCGCTCGGAAGCCAGTTTTACCAAAATAGCTTTTTGCATTGTTGTCATTAAAAAGGTTAGTCTTACTCTTAAGGATTTTCAGATCTTCCCCAACTTGTCGTGACGAATTGGTCGCCCTTAAATTAGCGCAATCGAATTATTGTAATATAACGTTTTTTTCTCACTATCAACGAATTAGTTTTCGTGAAACCCCGAATTTTAGGGCAAACAAATTAAAATAGCGAAAAAATTGCCAGAATTAACTTCTAAATGTAGGTTAAAAGCTCCGATCTAGTAACTCAGGAGCTATGGCACGGGCCTTATTGAAATCCCGATTTTGCG
>JBBANM010000190.1:0-4424 GCA_040401995.1 Saprospiraceae bacterium | reverse complement strand
AAAATATGTCACGGTCATAGGAATATGTCACGGGAAATGCACGAGGTACAACGATAACTAGAATAGCGTCTCGCCATATACAATCCAAAAATATACCGGTATAAAAAAAACTAGTTAAAAACGTGATACACAAAAATGACCAAGGATATTATATTAAAGACATCTTGGCTTCAAATAAATTAAAGAACGGCAATTTCAAGAGCGAGAATGAGCTTTCATGAGGACTATGGGAAGATTAGAATTCGAGTGTTCATGGGTGGAGTGGCCAGTACACAAACAGGCCCCTTTACTAGTGCGATAATCGAATCACAAAGATATTTTGATGTCACTGGTAAAACATTCCCGATGATTGAATATCTAAATACAGATTTGGCCAGATCACTTAATTGGGGAATCAAAGAGATCGCAGATTGGCTTTTGGATTCAGATATCCATTTCATTTTGAATCATATTCACCAAGGTACCCAGCCACCGATCACATGCATTGTATATTCAATCCTTGCTTCCTGGCTGAGTTTCTTTGTCGTGTATGCAGGAATAAAGTCTATGACATGTTCTTCAATTTTTGCTGAGCTTGCTCGTCTTAGAAACCATGTCGGTTTTCCAGCCTTGGGAAGCATAGGGTGTCCTGTTTTTCAACAAGATAAGTTCAGATATATCAGTTCTCTACCCCGCGATCGAATTATTCCTACGGAAAAAATTTTACTTCCTCTATCAAATGAAGGCGAAATAAGTTTCGCTGAAAGAGAAGCCCTATTCAAATTCCTCGAGCTGACCACTGAAGGTTCTGGCTACGTTGTGAAAGCTCCCTTCTCCACGAATGGAGAAGGCGTTTCATTCTGTAGATCTAAAGAAGAAGTTCTTCATACAATTTATATTATGGCAGGTAAGTTTGACGGGCGGGCATTCGGATATCTTATGGTCCAACCCTGTTTAAAGAATAAACGAGAGTGCAAGGTGGTTTGTCTAAATGGAATGCCAAAGTATATATCAAAGCACTCTCGTTCATCAAAGGGGACATCCTTTAAGGGCATCCTTCGAGAAGATATTATGGCGTTTGCACAAGATATGCTGTTCTATTTTCGTAGCCATGTCGAGGAATCAATTGTTAACATGTTGTGTAGAGTTGATGTTATGATGTACAATGGGCGTTTAGTTGTGAACGAGTTGGAGTCCTTTGAAGCTCAATTTACTGGCCCTCGTAACGTAGAAGCTCAAGTGATCCCCTTCCTTGTCGATTTTTGGAAGCATCAAATAATGCTAGCGGCAAACGAACTATTATGCTAGACAACATAGGTATATTAGAATATATACATTCTAAGTAATTAAGATATATGCAGATGCTAAAAACCTCTTTGTTTAAATAAACTGACTCGAACAACAAAGCAGGGGAAAACCTTATGCCTAAACCTTTCTCTCCTTTCAATTATATTAGAATATATACAATCCACTAATCACATAATCAACAAAAGTGATTAACACGACTACATATTGTATCCGAAAGGACGATTGCCATACATCGGCGCAAAATAATGGCGGTTAGTTCTGCCCTTTGGGCGACCAGGACCTTTTGAAGTTGCTTCCATGAACTCTAGGTGGTGCTCATGCTGTTCAACTTGCTGTTGATGTTGATCAGCAAGCTGCTGTTCCACGTAAGTTTTGAGGGAGCTTGAAATGAACTTGTTGTGGTCCACAACAAGCTTCATGTCGTTTTTGAGCTGTTGAGATGTTGCCTGAAGTTCCGCTTCGAGAGTGCTTATCTTGAGATCTGCTTGAGCCTTCTCACGCGCAATGTCGCCAGTTACGATCTTCATACTTCCGTTAAGCAATGAGGTCAATTCTTTCATACTTGTTCCTAAAAATGCCACTACTCCTTGACTCTGCAATTGGCCTTCTGCCAACCGCTTAACGAGATCCGATTGCGCTGCAATATCTTTTTCATTGGCTTCTAGTCGTTCCCGGACTTCTTTCAGCTGACTTCGTTGATCTGCTTGCTCGTCCAGAATTCTTTCAAGCATTTTATCTCTTGTAGCTATCACGTCGACTTTTTGCTTGGCAGGGATAGCTGCTGCAGTGGCCAAGCTCCTCAGCTGCTTAACAGTTGCCTTTGAAGCTTGTCGCTTTTTCTCCGAAGAGCATGGCAGCTCAGCTTTTGCCTTCCGCTTGTTAGCTTTCTCGGTTTTCTTCGCCAAGCTGTTTGCAAGTTTCCGCTCTTGTTCCTGCTCAACAGTTACAATAAAGTTACCTGGCCTGTGTGTACGCATCGCCTCTTGTTGCGCAACAATAGCCTGCCTAGCACAAGCTTTTCCAATGCGTGGGGCGGCTGAGCCTTCAGTCACGAAAAATTCGATCAGTTTTGCGTAGAGGTCAGCAGCTTGACAAGTATTTAGACGCGTAGCCACATTCTTCAGTATCGGTCCAGTTGTGTCGATCTTTAAAACTTCCGCAGGATACTGAAATGCCATCGCACTAAAAATACTTATTGATGACCCAAATTGATATGGCTCACTGGGAAGCACAAGGATAGTCATCGGGCCGTTCTTGGCTGTGTCAAAAGAGCTGTAGATGGCCAAAAAATAGAAAATAGTTTCCCCTATCTTGATTTGCTCGCCAAATGAAATGCTCTTTAATGAAGACATCGATTTCACTCCCAAGAACACGGCTCGCTGCTGTTTCTCGACCTCTTCTGATTGATGTTCCTTGCCATCGTTGCATCTGTTTAGCCTGTTCACCATTAAATAGAAGTACTTTCCGAGTGCATCAGCGTCAGGTAGCAAGCCTTCTATTTCTGATAAATTATCTACTTCAATACCTTTGATTTCCGGAAAGGATTTCACATCATTCAATGCAGTGAACTTTAGTCTGGGTACTTCTTCGTTTTCCATCTCCATGCTTTGAATGTCTGACATCAATGTAGAAGAAGTTAATTGCTTTTATATTTATTTCAATAGTTGGCTACAATGTGTATCTATCTGCCTATCATTGCCTCCTCCCACGATCGACGGATGCTGCCAAGGTTTCATTCGATAACATAACTTCTGATCTGTCAACGAGATCGTCCTTAAAGAAGAAGATATGCAACTTGTTCTAAGAACGGTGCTCTCTTCCTTCTCCGTGTGATCAGGCCAGTCAGAAGCATGTTAGAGCGTTTCAGACCATTCATCAGTTAGCCGAGTGGGAGGCGGGATGATAGCTATTTACTCAATATAAATTCGTACCTTTTTTGTTTATAATGCGTCCTCTTCTTTGTTTATAATTGTGATTTTGAAGTATTTCATAAACAATCGTGTAATAATTGTACACTGAGATCTGATGAAATGAGATACCGCAGATATCGCATTTTTTCGTTTTTTGACTGTCCGGAGACCACCGTAATCTGCGTTTTGAGCACTTTGAAGAAATTTGAATTTGCAAAAATGTCGTTGGAAAGTAAGAATGCAATAATAGTATATATATATCAAAAGATAGACAATCGAAATCCTAACTAACGATGTATTTGATTGGTCAGCTGGAAATCACTGCAAGAAAATACAGGCCAAAACACCATGAATTTCATGGAAATATCGCTATTTTTCGGTTAGTACGTAGCCTTTTTCGTTCAAAATGCATTCATTCACCATACACAATATGGATGAAATTGTCACAATTTCATTTGTTTAATTTTTATTGCAGTCGGTAGTCGTCTCACAGTCACCATTCGAGAGATATTGCGATTTAAAGTCATTTGCAACGCTTAAAATGCACGAGAACGCATTCTCAAGAATGGTCGTTTTTTCGTTTTTTTGGCGATATCAAAGAATTTTTTCACTCAAATTCATCCGAAGAAACGAATATTATGAATATTACAAACGAATATTATGAATATTACATATAATAATTCATAATATTCGTAATATTCTTGAAATAATATTCTTTTTTGTCTTCACCACAGCATACAATAACACTAAAATATATATTTACTTGAAAACACTAAAATATATATACTTGATAGCTTGATTGAATACTGAGAATAATTTGCATTTCAGTAAATACATGCATTTACAAATGTATATACACTCTTCTCTAATAGAATATTCATTTGAACCTTCGAGTATTGACTCCTGTCGAAGCAATAATTGCTCAAACAGCACATTGTTGCATATATATTGGCTGCGATTCAAGAGCGAGCTAGTGATAGCTATCGCAGCAAACAATTCAGTGACATCAAGAACAAGAAGCGAATTCAATCGATCAAAAAGCTTGATTTATCACACATACTTTTGATTGTAAATAATTTGTTTGTTTGTTTGTTTGTTTGTTGGTTTGTTTGTTTGTTTGTTTGTTTGTTTGTTTGTTTGTGCGTTTGTTTGTTTGTTTGTTTGTTTGTTTGCTTACTTGTTTGTTTGTTTGTTTGTTTGTTTGTTTGTTTGTTTGTTTGTTTGTTT
>JBBANM010000189.1:0-4472 GCA_040401995.1 Saprospiraceae bacterium | reverse complement strand
TTTAATTCTTTACTTTTTTTATTCGCCCCATTGGCCGGCTGGATAGTTACAAAAATAGTTAATCTTTAATTAACTCAAAATGCATTGCATATTTAGGAAATGAGGCTTTTTTCAGTTGTATTTTTTTTACCGAACCCTCTTTTGGGAAACCCACGTTTCACTTCCTGTGACAAAGATTATTTATTTTTTTGACATTCAGGTTTTTATCTGGGGAAAAAAATATTGCGGCTTTTATGGAGTATTTATCGGTCGCTTTACATTCTTTTTACCTAGAATCATGTCACCCCTTCGGGGTTGGGGCGATTGACTTAAAAATTTTCGCTTTGAAAGTGGCATCGTGCCTTGCTTCTTAAAACCTCAATCCTAAAGGGCCTACCATTAGGACACAAATTTTATTTGTTTGATATTGAACATATTGCGTTTGACTTACCAACCCCCGACTCCTGTGAGGCAGGTTCGATTGGTTCTGTTATGAACACGACCGTAGCCCCTTTTGGGGCGTGATATGGGTAACAAAAGGTAGTTCATAATTTTTAGAGCTTGTTCAGGATTCTGGTTCGATGGCGAAAATGAGCTAAAATTCGCACCAATGAGGCGTAAAAAGCGGAGTGTAGCAGCGCTACATGAGCATTTTTGTAACGAAATTGGGGTGAATTTTGGCCATTTGTAGCTCGAAGCAGAATCCTGAACAAGCTCTTATAGTCCTGTAGGGACGAAATATAGGTATTGTGTCTCTTTAGATACCCACATCACGTCCCTACGGGACTCTGGAAAACATCGGGGCCGTTGTTTTCTACCCATATTTCGCCCCTAGCGGGGCTTCCGTTGCGCAGAATAATAGAACCAACGACCCTTGCCTCCAATGGGTCGGGGGTTGGCCAATACGAGCACAACCTTGTGGCTTAAACAAATGCTGTGTCCTAATCGTAGGTTCCTATTTGAGGCATTTCAAATACATCTGGATGGTGTTTTGCAAGCCATAATATAAGGCATCGCATACCAAGGCATGTCCAATTGACACTTCCAATAGCCCTGGCACATGCTGCCGGTAATACTGCAAATTGAGCAAGTTGAGGTCGTGGCCAGCGTTGACGCCAAGCTCTAATTCTTGCGCCAAGCGGGCACAACGCGCATGTTGAGCCACCGCGCGTACGGGATCCGCAGTGAATTCTTTGGCGTAATGCCCGGTATAAAACTCAATCCGATCCGCTCCAACTTTTTTAGCGCCTTCAACAAAACGCTCGTCGGCATCCACAAAAATGGAGACGCGGATTCCGGCTTTTTTCAATTCGCCGATCGTCTCGGTCAAAAAATCGTGGTATTGGATGGTATCCCAGCCTTGATCCGAGGTAAGCGCTTGAGGGCCGTCGGGTACCAAAGTACACTGATGCGGTTTCACGACCAGCACTTCGCGCATGAAGCGAGTATCAGGATTGCCCTCTACATTGAATTCAGTGGTGGTAATACTTTTGAGTAGCGGCAAGTCGGCAAAACGTACGTGGCGTTCATCGGGTCGGGGATGTACAGTAATACCTTGCGCACCAAATGCTTCACAGTCTTTGGCGATTTTTTCTAAATCAGGCATGTTGCCGCCGCGAGAATTGCGAATCAAGGCAATTTTATTGATATTAACGCTTAGTCGAGTCATAAAAACAGGTATTTTAAAGGTTGACATTTTTTACTTCCCTCGGGATGGAAAGGTGATTTTTATCTCTTTCTTTTTTCGTCCTGCCGCGTTGAAAATGCTCGTCATAGCTTTGGCTACGCCTGCGCTTTGCGCCTTACAGGTCAAAAAAATAAATTCGCCAAAATTTCAATCTTCCATACCGAGGAAAGTATACCAATGTCGCCTCAAAGAAACAAATAATTGGTGTTTTTTAACCGAAGCTGCTTGAACTTTTCATGCCGCTGCATCTTACTTAAGATACCAACAATAAACTCAAGAACAATCCTTAATTTAGCCGAAAATATTTATGGAGTCATCCTTAATCGATATAGAAGAACCAGTACCGCAAACTCCCGAGACGGCCACGCCTTGGGTTATCCTCATCACGCTGGGGTTAACCGTAATGGTAGGTTCCGCGTTGGGAAGTTTGTTTAGTCTTGGTTTGGCGAAGTTTCAACACTTAGACTTAGGAGATGTTTTGCAAAACACCCAACCTGATAGTCCTTTTGCCAATAGGAATTTTTTACGCTGGTCTAACTTACTGGCTCATTTCTCCGCTTTTACTGGCGGGGCGCTAAGCGTAGGCATCATCTATTACCGTCGCCAGGTGGGCGCCTATTTTCAGATACTAAAACGCCCAAATGTATATGGGATAGCGGTAGGTATTGCTTTGATGGCCGGTATTTTCCCCCTGGCACAGGCCATTTATTGGCTAAACCAGCAGCTTCCCCTACCCGATCGGTTTTTACACATGGAAGAAAGCGCCACGCGCATGATCAAAGCCCTTTTGGTGATGAATAACCCCATGGAGTTGTTCATGAACTTAATGGTGGTTGCCGTTATTCCGGCCATTGGGGAAGAATTGGTGTTTCGCGGGGTTGTACAACAGCAGTTGGCAAGAATTACGAATAAACCGATCGTCGCCATTTGGATTACCGCCGCCATTTTTAGCGCCATCCATTTTCAATTTGCCGGTTTTTTACCGCGTATGGCACTGGGCGCTTGTTTGGGATATTTGTTTTTTTGGTCAAAAAATTTGTGGGTCTCCATCTTCGCGCACTTCTTTTTCAATGCGGTGCAAGTCGTTGCCTACTATATTTTGGGAGATAAAGCAGGTCAATTGAGTCCCGATGCACCTTCTGATATGCCCAATTGGTGGGCGGCACTTATAGGCTTACTCATCGTAGCTACCATTGGCATCAATGCGCCCCGATGGTTCAAAAACAAAACGGCATGAGCAGCGTACTAGGGCAAAGAGCCATGACGGCATCCGTTTTTGTGTTGGTGATGCTGGGCGGGGTATTTGGAGGAAAAATCGCCTTTATTGTTCTTTTTGGTTTTGTTGGTTCCATGTGTTTATGGGAATTTATGGGACTGACCTTTCCAGAAGAGACCCCGCAAAACTTTTTCCGCCAAACAATGGGTCTTGGTTTAGGGATGTTACCTTATCTGTGGATCAGTTCCGTGAATTTGGGTTTGATGCCTGCAGAATGCCAGGTTCCATTTGCTTTGACTTTTTTCCCCATCCTTTTTATGCCTTTTGTGTACGAGCTTTCACAGGGAAATACCACCGCTTTTAACCAAGTGGGGTTCATTTTCTTGGGGGTGTTGTATATTGGGATCCCTTTTGCCTTATTGAATGCTACTGCTTTTCTCGGCGGCTCTTTTTCCAATAAAGCGGTATTGAGCCTGTTGTTACTGACCTGGACCAATGATACAGCTGCTTATTTGGTGGGATCTCGGTTTGGTCGCACGCAGTTATTCCCAAAAATTTCGCCAAAAAAAACCTGGGAAGGGTTTTTGGGAGGAGCGATCATGAGCTTAGTCGTTGCTTTTTCTTTGCAAAAAGTATTGAAGGTTTACCGCTGGCAAGATTGGATTGCCCTGACTTTGATTGTGGTCATTTTTGGTGCTATCGGCGATTTGGTCGAATCTATTTTTAAACGCAGCAAAAACATCAAGGATTCGGGAAGTTTGTTGCCTGGTCATGGTGGGTTTATGGATCGTTTCGACGCTTTTATTTTTATGCTACCTTTTGCGGCGGCTTATTTGTTTTGGATTGGTTATAATAAGTAATTTCAATGCGCATACATCGAGAAGGATACCTCATTATCCTAGTAAGTCTGATAGGATTAGGGATTTTGAATTTTTTGTTACCAATGATCCAGCCATTTTTAGCGATTGGCTCCTTGATTCTGTTTGGATTGATCGTCCAATTTTTTCGCAACCCGGTGCGAAAAATCCCGAAAAGCGATAATCATTTGGTTTACGCCCCCGCCGACGGGCAGGTGGTGGTGATCGAAAAAGTATTTGAATCCGAGTATTTCCAAGAAGAGCGGATTCAACTGTCCATTTTTATGTCGCCCCTCAATGTGCATGTCAACCGAGCACCCATTGGCGGAAAAATCCTTTACGTACAATATCACCCTGGAAAATATTTGGTGGCTTGGCATCCCAAATCATCTACTGAAAATGAGCGAACTACAATGGTGATTGGCGATGATAAACGCGCCATCTTGCTGCGTCAGATTGCCGGAGCAGTAGCACGCCGTATTAAATATTATGTGCAAAAAGATCAGTTGATCGGTCAGGGCGAGGAATTTGGGTTCATCAAATTTGGATCGCGGGTAGATGTTTTTTTGCCGCTGGATGCGCAAATTCAGGTTGCTATTGGACAAAAAGTAAAAGGTAATGTGGATGTATTGGCGAAGATTTAGAGCTTGTTTCGGATTCTGGTTCGAAGGCGAAAACGAGCTAAAATTCACACTAATGAGGCGCAAAAAGCGGAGTGTAGCAGCGCTACATG
>JBBANM010000188.1:0-4480 GCA_040401995.1 Saprospiraceae bacterium | reverse complement strand
AACAAGCCTGATGATTGGTCAAACTCAAAAGCCGATAAATTTGGCATGGGTGATGACAATTGGTAACCAGCTAGAAGTTTAAAAACATGGCATTTATCGTTGAAATGGTGCACAAAAAAGAGGATTGCCCTGAACCTCGGTTCTACTCATGCCATCGAGATACGTGGAAACAGCTCTTAACTCTGGGTGAGAATTTTGGATGGGAGCCAAGTGGTTCAGTCAACGCGAACGACATTGATCATCCAACAATCGATTACGACAAGCACTTCAAACCGACCTACGATCCTGATGAATGGGCATACTGCAAAGCAGTCTCCAAGGAAGATGCTAAAAATATTGCTGTCGCCCTTCTAAGAGCCGATGATGCAATCAAGTCAGGCAAGGTAACGATTCTTCCAAAAGCAAAATCAATCATCTTCAAAAATTCGTTATCTGAAGAAGAGTTTCAATCAATCAATAACAGCATAGGTCAACAGATTCTTCAATTTGGGCTGTTTGCATCGCAAGGCGGTTTTTTATTCGCATGGGATGACTGACTTGGAAATCAAAAAAATATCAGCTGGCTGGTTAGCACTTGTCGTACCTGTCATCGGCGCTGGCATCTTTTACCTTTGGCAACCCATCACAGACTACTTTGTCACTGGCGCCTTTGATGAAAATGTAGTCTTGCTGATTGATGCAGAGACCGTAAAGTCAGACACCAAGAATCCATTACTGGTGATTCATGTCAAAGCTAGCAACAGAGGTAACGTGCCAGTGACCATAAAAACTGATGGAGGCATTGGGCAGATTGCGCTGCAAGTAAGACGAATCGATAAACCAGATGAAGCTAAGTGGATTGACCCTGAAAAACTTCCGCTGATTGCAGAAACCAATTCGCTGCGTCGTCACAACGGTGGCTATGTCATTGGACCGAATGCCTTCTATGAAGAGGTTGAAGGAATCTCCCTACCGAATGGGATCTACTGGATTAAGGGATCAATCATTTTTGAAAATGGTGAGTACATCGATCAAATCACAATTGTGAATCACGGATTTAAATAAAAAAAATTTAAACATCATGTACAAATTTAAAAACTTTCACGCATCAGGCGAAGTTGTTCGGTACGTAAAGATGACTGAAAAAACCTATTACTGCCGAATTCCAAAATCTGACGGTACAAATAGATTCTGCTATTTAAATGCTGAAGATGCAGGTGGCTCGGGAGAAACCGAGTTTTCATTAACTGAAAAAGAATACAAAGCAGTGCGTGGTGTGACGGAACAGATGTTTACCTATTGTGGCGATGAAAATGCAGAAAATAGCCTCGGGTAAAAAACTTTTCTCTGCCACTGACATCGTTAACTTTTTAGAGTGCGAGCATTTGACTGCGCTTGATATAGAAAACCTTGAAGAAAAACTTCAAAAAGCCCCAGTAGATGAGCAAGCTAAGCTCATACAAGACAAAGGTATCGCACACGAAGCGGCATATGTTAAGAAAATTCAATCAACTGATCTTAGTTTTATTGATATTTCTAAAGCCGGATCTAGCAACGAAGAAAAGGCGCATGCCACTCTTATGGCTATGAAAAATGGCATTGAAATCATCTTTCAAGCTACCTTTCTTGATGATCAATTTCTTGGCTACGCAGACTTCTTAAGACGTATTGAAACGCCTTCCTCTCTTGGCTCATACAGTTATGAAGTACTAGACACGAAGCTTTCTTTGTCAGTTAAAACTAAATTTGTGATTCAGCTAGCTTTTTACAGCGATTTGCTCCAGAAAATACAAGGCGTATATCCACAGAACATGTATATAGTTCTTGGCAGTGGCAATGAAGAAGCGTTGAAGTGTTCAGACTTCGCCGAGTTTTATGAACGGCAGAAGCAGAGATTCCTTGAAAAAGTAAATTCAGATCTCCAAGACGCCTCCTATCCTGAACCTTGCGATCATTGCGATCTATGCCATTGGCGCGATATATGTAAGAAACGCTGGGAAGAAGATGATCATCTCAGCCGAGTTGCAAATATTCTCAAAGTCCACATTCACAGGCTTGAAGAAACAGGAATCAAAACACTGGAACAATTGGCAAAGATAGATCCTGAAAAACGAATACCAAAAATTGCCACGCCAATTATCAAAAGGCTTCATCACCAAGCACGACTGCAATACGAAGCGAGAATTGATCCGTTAAAACAGAAAACTGGAATCTTTGAATTAATAAAGTCAGAGCCAAATGATTTGCCTGAATCTTCCCCAAGAGGGCTAGAACGTCTACCAGCTCCAGATACGGGAGACTTATTTTTTGACATGGAGGGCAATCCCCTTGAAGAAGGTGGATTGGAGTACTTATTTGGATTGTATTTCGTTGATAACGGGAAAGCTATTTTCAAACCATTCTGGGCACACTCGAGATCAGAAGAAAAAATTGCTTTCGAAGAGTTTATGGACTTTGTTATTGCAAAACTTAAACAATATCCTGAAGCTCACATCTATCACTACGCACCGTATGAAGTAACAGCCCTTAAAAAACTAATGGGATTACATGGCACAAGAGAGGCCGCAGTAGACGAGTTACTGAAAAAACACAAAATGATTGACCTCTATCGGGTAGTCAGAGAAGGCATTCGCGTTTCAGAGCCGAGGTACTCAATAAAGAATATTGAAAAATTTTATTTAGAAAAGCGTTCAGGCGAAGTAACCAACGCTGGTGCCAGTATTGTTTTCTATGAAAAATGGAAACAAACAAACGATCTAAAACTACTTCAAGATATTGAAGATTACAACAAAGAAGATGTCCGATCCACTTACGAACTAAGAAATTGGCTACTTAAGCTTCGGCCTGCAGAAATGCCTTGGGTAAGTTACCCTGAACCTGTGCAAACGGAGAAGCAAAAAGATAGCGCAAGTCGGAAAGATATTGCCGAAAAGAAACTTGAGGACTTTAGAAGACACCTTCTAAAAGATCTTGATATAGACGAGAAAAAATGGTCAGAAACTGATCAACACCGAATTCTTACTTTTCAGTTGCTCGATTTTCACCGCAGGACTGCTAAACCAGAGTGGTGGGGGGTATTTGATCGTCAAGCCATGAGCACTGAAGAACGATTGGATAACCCAGAATGCATTGCGGGATTGTCAGAGCAGATCGGTAATGCGGTTCGTGACGCTCAATCAATGAGGTTTACGTTTCGATATCCAGATCAAGACTTCAAGTTGAAAACTGGCGATAGCGTAATTCTGGCTGATTCCCTTAAATCTCTTAATGGACTTGTTGTCGATGAAGAGAATAAATCAGTAAGTTTTAAGATTACAGATGCTTCGTTGATACAATTTGGAAATACAGACATTGCAGCTAGTAGAACCATCAATACTGATGTTTTGGTCAATGGACTCTTTCGATATGCAGAAGAAGTCATAGGAAAAACCAAAAAATATCCAGCAATTGACGCAATATTGATGCGACTACCTCCAATCATCAAAGGACACACTGAAGGTAAGACTCTAACTACAGACAGAGCTACAGTTAAAGAAGTGTCTGCTGTGGTGGCTGCAATGAACTCAAGCTACCTGTTCATTCAAGGGCCACCCGGTGCAGGTAAAACATATACAGGCTCACGAGTAATCCTCGATTTATTAAAAGCAGGTAAGCGAGTTGGTGTCACATCCAATAGTCATAAAGCTATCGTGAATCTATTACATGCAATTGAAAAAGCTGCTCTTGCTGCAAATTTCAATTTCAGAGGTGTAAAAAAATCCTCTAGGGACTCTGAATTTGATCAAGTTCGTGGGGAAATAATTAAAGATGCCTACGATACAAAAAGTTTTTTAGCGTCTAACGCGCAGCTAATTGCTGGAACTGCATGGGCGATGGCAGACCCACACTTAGATCAAACACTTGACTATTTGTTTGTAGATGAAGCAGGTCAGGTATCACTTGGACATCTAATTCCAGCAGCGACAAGTTCAAAAAACATTGTCCTGCTTGGCGATCAAATGCAACTAAGTCAACCCACGCAAGGCGTTCATCCAGGCGAGTCAGGGCTTTCTGTTTTAGATTTCTTACTTAAAGGTCAAGCAACCATAGCCCCCGATCGAGGAATTTTCTTAGGAACTACTTGGCGTATGCACCCCAAAGTGTGTAGCTTCATCTCAGATGCGGTCTATGACAGCAGACTTCAGCCTGAACCGAGAAATGAAAAGCGCCATCTAGTACTTAACGATGACGCAGATTCCAGCCTACTTCCAGCAGGAATCAAATTTATACCCATCTTTCATAACGGATGCGCACAACATAGTCCTCAAGAGGTTGAAAAGATCAAATCAATTTATTTGAACTTATTGACGCAGTCTTATACGGATGAAAGTGGAGCTGTTCATGCAATAACTACAGAAAATATCTTGATTGTTTCTCCCTACAACATGCAAGTGAACAAGTTAAAGCTTTCATTACCTGAGGGCGCACGGGTTGGCACAGTTGATAAATTTCAGGGACAAGA
>JBBANM010000187.1:0-4575 GCA_040401995.1 Saprospiraceae bacterium | reverse complement strand
TATTTTTAGAAAGTGTGCAGCTTAATTCAATTGGCGACATTTTGAATTACACCCGTTCATTTCCTACAGTGCGTTTAAAAATGTACACACTTCCATTAGGGCTACGGTTACTTATGGCCTTTGAAAGTTCCTCCAAATCAGCAGCACAGATAGAATATGATTTTTCAAACGTGTATTCCAATGTCTCAAAGGATCCTAAACTTGTCGTAATCCTCCCCATTGGGCTTTTTGTAAACTTTTGCTGAAGAGACGTGGGGATTTTTGCACTTCTAATTGTATAAGCTTGATCACAAGCTGCGCTAGTATTGTTAAAAAATTGACTGCCTTTGTAAACAGTACTTTTTTCCTTTAAAGTGGTAGGCAAATCAAAAGGATAAGCCCCCCCTTCAATACCAAGTTTATAGTAACCTTTTAAATCTTGTTCATTTGGGTCAGTTCGGGCTTCATAAACATCAACCCATTTGGCTTTAAGCTTACCACGAGACTCCCAATGGCCGGGAATACGACATGGGGAGGTAGAATAAACACCCCAAATTTCTTCATTAGGAATAAATACTGCAATATGCTCCTGAGAAAAGGCCATTGTAGTAAATCCAGTAAGGGCTCCTTCCGCAAATATGTTCTTTTTGGGTGTGCGGAATCGCCATACGGAATTTTTAGGCAGCATTACCAATTCTGCACTGGGTGTTATTACCGCTACAGGGTTTCGGTTAAATCCCGCCCAACATGGGCCGTTAAAAAGTTGATCAAATTCAGCAGGATCATCTGGTGATAAATGCTCAAACATATCGGGCGTTTTAGCCGATGCGAAGTTGTTCAGGTGAAGGTCATCCATTACATCGAGAAGAGCGGCTCCTTTTACACCTTGAACTTCTGTCATAAAACTATACCCGGTATATAAGAAAGATAGATCGTTTGCACCAGCCGGATAAATAGATCCATCTAGCATTTTTGCTTTGATGAATAACATATCACAAGAAGCATCGGGGCAATTGGGGTCTTTTTGCCAAATGTGATACCAGAAAGTTAAGCCATTGGCCTCATTGAATCTTTGTTGCTGGGTATTGAGATAATTATCACAGGCACAAACCTTCTCATTGCTGGTAATTTGGCCAGAACTTTCCGTGTAACCATAACGCTCAAATCCACTTAGTGCTGATCTCAACTGAGCCGACGGGCTGCTCACCCTTTCATTATTTACATCAAAAGCTAACTGGGCATAATCTTTGACTTGTCCGGTGAGTTCGGCACAAGCCTCACGTAACTCAGGCGTTTGAATAGTGGCTCTGCTGACATTGGAAATGGGAATTCCCATAAAACCATTCTTTTCAAAAAATGCTTTGATGTCGCAAGCTTCCGAAGTAGATTTAAGCACATACGTGGCGGTAGCTGTACAATTCCCCTGGGTAACGGTAACCGTATAGTTAGTCACTCCGGGTTTTAGTTGAATTTTAGGAGTAGTTTCCCCTGTACTCCACTGGTAGCTAATTGCACCAAGACTCTGCGAAGTAGCCACCGCCTCCAAGAAATTTTTATTTGGGTTGCAGCTTATGGGTAAAACAAAGCGCTCTACGATGTTTACCTTTAACTTGGAGTCAATGACTTTGAAGGTAGTTTTGGTGATGATATTCAAGTTTTCATCAAGGGCAATACGGGTGTACTGGCCACTTTTGCAAACCCGTTGAACGCTAGATGACGGGTTGGCAGTTCCAGGCCAATAATAACAAGAAGCGCCTACCACCGGATTACTGCTGCCTAGATCAAAGCAGTCGGTACCACATAGTTCAATTACTATTTCTTCTTCATTTGTTGTTTCTGGCCCCAACAAACTAACCGTTACGCGGGTTATATTGTGTTTTGGATCCACCTTTGCTGCCGACCCAGGGGGAGCGCTTAGTGTATAAAAATAATCAGCCGGGTAAGTATACAGGTAAGCCGAATCCGAAAGCGGCTGCAATAGACTGTCGCGGTGAGCGCCCCCGCCAAAATAGCGGTAGTAGGGGCCAGTGTCCGGGCCGCCACGTAGCTCAGGTACTTTTGCAGTCGATATGGATCGATTGCGCAAATGTGGATAGCCGTCACCATTGAGCTTCATACTCAGCTGGAAGGTATCACGGTACCATTTAGGAACTTTGACTTCCCAGCGAATCAGGGCTTTATCATTTGGACGATTGAGGTAAATAACATCTTGTAAAAAATACGCAAAAGGAACGGTATCGCATTTTGGCCCAATGTGTACGGTATCCAATCGCTCCGTACAACCCGTGTTGATTTTTCGGCGGATGGGTATATAGCTTCCGGGGTGAACCGAGCTAAATGAACCGTCGGTTTGCCAGGTTTTTCCACCGTTGATGCTGTATTCAGCTTTAACACCAGCTGTATTGAGGCGAAAATCAATAAAAGCGTCGGCGGTATCGCACTTGCTTACATCTTTTACCGAGATGTAAGGTTTTTGTTCTTCATCTATAACTACGCGAATGCTATCCCGGCAGTTTAGGGAGTCTTGTACGTAGGCGATATGCTTGCCAAGTGAAACGTTTTGGAAAATGGAGCTAGCTTGGCTTGATTGATTGTCCAAGCTGTACTTTAAGGCGCCCCAGCCCGATTGTGCTTTAATATCAACCCCCGTATTTCCAGTAATACAATCATCATTTTTCAAATAGTTATAGCTATTGATGCGAGGCGTCTTTTCAACAATAGTAGCTATTAATGAATCGATACACCCTTGGTAGGAAGCCTTGATATTGAAAGTGCCAGTGCCTAGATTTACTAAACTTGCTTGAGTACTTGGAGTGCCAAAGCCAGCAATCTGGTAGGC
Source organism: Saprospiraceae bacterium (assembly GCA_040401995.1). Lineage (GTDB taxonomy): Bacteria > Bacteroidota > Bacteroidia > Chitinophagales > Saprospiraceae > Haliscomenobacter. The sequence goes on along the minus strand of JBBANM010000187.1, from coordinate 1,757 downwards.
AAAAGGGAGCGCTCTGACCTTGGAACCGAGTTGTAGGCTGATTTCGGCATTGCCTAAAATACAATCCCGGTCTTTGCTTACCGAATAGCCACTAAGGAAATGGGTAATGAGTTGATCTTTGATGGTCAAAATTGCACTATCCATACATCCTACCGAATCTATGGCATAGATCATCTTACCCTGAATAGCGCCACTATTAAAGCTTGCTGAAGTTAAAGCGCCTGATACCGGATAATTCCAGCGGTAGTTCACTTTTCCGCGGGCATTTAGCGCACTTAGAACAACAGATACATTACTGAGCAAACAATCGGCAGTATCGCCATTGATTTGGTATTGAAGCTTAATGGACTGCGGCTCATTAATAGTGACCAGCGTACTCGCAGTACACCCCTTGGTATCAATACCGCTCAAAGTATATTTACCGCTGCCCTTACCCTGTAAATCAACGCTAAAATCAGTAGTGCCCAGTGGAGAAATGATGTAACTCACCGCGCCTTGGGCATTGGTGGCAATGGGGATAATGGCGGTATTGTTAGGCGTACAATCTTGATCGTTTTGCAACTGATAAGCTAGCGTAAGCGGAGCAAATACGGTCAGAGTATGCACCCCTGGCAAGCCCGGACAACCGTTGGTGAAAGAATTGACCGAATATTGGTAAGTACCCGGCGCAGTAGGGGTGACATCGATAAAACTGGCCGTGGAACCATTGCTCCATTGGTATGTGCCCGAGCCACTGGCAGTAAGCCGCGCTGTGCTACCCAAACAGATGCTGGTAGGGCCGCTGATGGTAGCGCCGGTGGTTTGAATCACCGAAAAACCAAAGCCTGCGCTATTAGAGCAGCCATTGGTAGTTACGGTTAGGGAATAACCGCCGGGGGTAACACTCACACCAGCGGTGGTAGCGCCATTGCTCCACAGGTAGCTGTCGGCAGTATAAACACTGTATAAACTGGATGATTGCCCCTGGCATACTGCGCTAGGCCCACTAATGGCTACCAAAGGAAGGGCTTTTACAACTACTGCTTGCGAAGCAGTGCTGGTGCAGCCATTCGCCGTTACAGTGACGGTGTAGGTGGTATTGGTGCTCGGTGTGGGGGCGATTGCGGCGGTTGTTGCTCCCGTACTCCATGCATAAGCCGTTCCGCCGCTGGCAGTAAGATTCGCAGGTTGACCATCGCAAATTGTTGAAACGCCAGCAATGCTTGCCGTTGGCAAAGGCGTGACTACGACCAATTTGCTGGCGGACGCGCTACAGCCATTGAGAGTTACGGTTACCGTGTAAGTGGTATTGGTTGTAGGCGTTGGACTGATGGACGCCGTAGTAGCGCCAGTACTCCATAAATAGGTGGAGCCGGTGCTGGCGGTAAGCGTAGCAGGCTGTCCGGCACATACCGTTGAAACCCCAGATATGGTAGGCAAAGGCGTTACGCTCAGCTGTTTATTGGCAGTGGCGCTACAGCCATTTTGGGTAACAGTAACGGTGTAGGTGGTGGTGCTAGAAGGCGTAGCGGTGATGGCGGCCGTGGTGGCGCCGGTGCTCCACTGATAGGCCGTTCCCCCGCTGGCGGTAAGGGTGGCCGATTGCCCGGTACAGATGGACGAAACACCAGAAATAGCGGGCGTAGGCAGCGCAATTACGCTGACACTTTTACTGGATCCAGAGGCGCAACCGTTTTGGCTGACGGTTACGCTATAGGTAGTGGTGGTGGCTGGCGTAGCGGTGATGGACGAAGTCGTCTCTCCTGTGCTCCAAGAAT
>JBBANM010000186.1:2344-4599 GCA_040401995.1 Saprospiraceae bacterium | reverse complement strand
CCGGGATTCAGACGGAATGATGGGCAGCAGCAGCTGTCTGTGAGCCAACCATTCCTGTAGTGATTTAGCACCCGGGTACATGTGAGAGGAATATCTGCTGGTGAGAGAGTGTCCGAGGACCAGCCGATATAATGATGACGAGTCGTCCATACATCGAGACTTATGACTGGGACGATCTCGTATCGTATCGATTAGCTTCCATCTAGTTACTTGATTAGATAAGATGCATCAGTCATTAAAGAACTGGATTGTGAAGCTACTATGTTCGAACCGTGAGTTGTATTCTAATGAGAGTCTTTTGATGAGAACTTTGTTCCTCTTTGAATCAGCTTACAACAGAACATAGTCAGAGATTTAATCAATCTGGTTCTACAAGGTTTAATTTTTTTCTTTTGATAACATTTGTTGCGAGTGTTGAGGATATTTTGTTTGGCAGGATTTAATAGCATTTTGATAATTTTCACTTTACATCCACCTTTCATGAAGCAAAGCGCTTGTTTTTATTGGATTTATGAGCTTAGATCACCAACAATTTATATGATCTGGACAGCCGCCAAGCAGACTAATCGACTCAATAGTTTTTCCCAACCCGTTACAAATTATTGTCGAGCCTTTTGTGGGTTTCATTTATATTGCCTTTAATAGAAGGGTTCGAAGACCCTTTAACGGCTCAGTATATGAATATTTGGGTCTTGCCTTTCTCTTGCTCAAGTATTTCAACATGCAGTGTTTGAAAAGCCGCATCTGGAATGGGGAAACTATCCTTAATCCAGCTTATAAAGTGACATTGGTTGCATCGCTAAACAGAGAAGGATTTGGGTCCGCCATTATTCCGGTAGGACAAATTGGACATCTTGCACCTCGCATTGATCTGCCGTCTTTTGGTCAGTATTCAATTTGGGTGGATGTCGTTACTCGATTGAAATGTGCGGGGAAAATGATGATGGAAATAGAAATTGTGCTCTTGACATTGGCCGAATTGTCATGAAATTCTTTGGGAATGAAATCGGACTTCGGAAGAGCAAATTAATTGGATTTTATTGCGAGGGTAAATTTTATCGTTCGGCACGAATTCAATTGGTATCGATGGAAGACATCATGAAGGACCACAATCAATCGTGGAATCCTTTTATTTTTATTTTATTTTTATTTTTGATTGTCGCGGAACCTTTGGATGAAGTCTTGGTGGAATTTCGTTACTATTTGGAAATTATGCGATTGTTTCCCATGGCCTTGCTTCGTTGGCACACAATTTAAAACAGATAATATTCGGGGGAGTTTGAGTATGTCGTATGAACGAGGCAAGCACCATGGCAATATTTGGATTTGCTGAACTTGCTGAATGAAGGCTGAGATTATACTCAGTTTGCTTGGGGTAGATTTGCTTGTTAGAATGGCGTGGAGTTCAATTTAGATCGTGAGCAAATCAGAGTGCGCGACAAGGCCTCGGAGGAGTTAGATCACATAGAGGATTGGAAACTGGATACGAACATAATGATTTGCAAGGAACCAAGTGATGCTTATTTAGCTATTTTTATTTTTTCGTGGCCTTATTGATTTCGGTGGAAAGTAGTGCATATTATTATTTTTTTTTTCATATATTCATGAATTGGCATGATCTTCCGGGAATCGATTTTATCTTGGGGGAACGAACTGCGAGCGAGTTACAATGCAGCTAAAGTCGGAGATGGGAAATCATTGTATGTGGAACAAGGCAGGGTCAAAGTCTTGGTGGATATTCTGATTATTTGGATTTTATGCGATCGTACTTTCTTTCGTGCTTCGTTGGCATACTACCCAATTTTATAGACATGGTCTTTGGGGGCGTGTATGGTATGGACGAAGCGATTTCGGGATTGCAATTATTGCACCATTGTAATATATGATATGTCATCATGGATGGCTTTTGGGGGAGAGCAGCAAGCAACTAGCTATACAAGCCAAGTTGACTGCCCGTGGATTGGAGGAGTGACGGCAATGGGCTGCTTGTGTGGAACGGCTAGATGACAAAGAGCTTATCTGTTTTCTCATTGAGGATATAAAAGTTATCAACCGGTGGAGCGGTGATTCGATTTAGCGTCAAGTTATTCGCCAAAGAGCAAATTAGCTGGCTGAGGAGATATTGTTGATGTACGCTGTTTGTGACTGCTGGGAGCGAGAGATACTGCAGAACTGAGGCATCGGAAGTGACGGAAGCAAGGAGTAAATGAGTCTTTCGCTCGCTGTAAATACCTAGATTGAAAATATGTACCAGG
>JBBANM010000186.1:0-2244 GCA_040401995.1 Saprospiraceae bacterium | reverse complement strand
AGGATGTTGTGGAAGCAGCGGCTCGGAGGCGCTGGATTCGCTCGGAGGGCTTGAAAGCGCTGGGCTCAGAGACGCTGAGCTCAAATCGCTAGGCTGGGCTCGGATGTGCTGGGCTGGGATAGGCTGTAAGGCGTGCCTGGGGGGCTCAGAGGCTCTAGGCCAGGCTCCGTGCAGACTCAGAGATGATACCTCGGATCAGAGGCGGTTGGATTAGAGGCGCTTGGCTTAAAGGCGCTGAGCTTGGAGGCGCTGGGCACAGAGGCGGCTTGGATCAGAGGCGCTGGCCAGATCCGGCGAGAGAGGCAAGACAGGCGCTGGCCAGAAATGCGCTGGGGGCCAGAGAGACGCTTGCCAGAGAGGCAGTGGGCTTGGAGCGAGGCGCTGGGTTGCTTCTGAAACGCTGGGCGCGACGGCCCTTGGGCTCAGCATTAGCGCCAACATCCCATGAACGAAGGCAGAATTTCTCTGCTGGCATGGTCGCTACCGCCTTCGGTTTCCAGCAAGTTTTTTCGTCTTGCTCGCTCTTCTGATCCATTTACCAGGCAAGCTACACGATGTTCGTTACGATAATATCTTCTCGATTGATTTCTCACACGAACACTTCTCGTGCTACATATTGCTTACATGCCCGAGCGTCTGTTCTTTCGGGAACTTCTCGCCGAGTTCGGATACCTACAACTGCGGGCTACTACACTGTGAATGGACAACATGAGTCTCATCACGTTGGACACAGCCAGCGCTCTCTGGCAGCGGTACTGAAGGAATCGCGGGGCCAATCAGCGCTGTGTCGTCAGCTTGTCACGGATTGGCCAGCAGCACAGTGCGGGACGCGGAATGGACAATTGGTACTGTACAGAAACTTACACGGCAGCAAAGGACTTAAAGCGGGCTTCAGCATCGGGGCGAGCAAGGACCGGAATCGAGTACGTGGAGCAGTGGAGCGAGGACCATAGCGAAGCAACATTGCTTAGCGAGGCGGCAATCTAGGATTACTACGGCACCATGTACTCCAATGAACTGTCCGTGATGACGTGGTCGAGTGAACCATAGAAAGCAGTATCTCGCCGCCCGAATACGAGTGATCAAAAAGAAGCACTGATGAGTCAGCTTCTGGAGGAGTGTCTGAGAGCTATCAGGAGTATTGTCGCTCTCCGGAGTGAGAAGCTTAGGCTATCAGTCGATGACTCATACGTATGAATAGAGTGATGGGATGTAGCTACGGTACGGTCAAATAGTACGTACGTATAGCATAATGGGACATACGAACATCATGGCCGGATTTAGTTAGGTATTCAGATATTACGAGGCAGGATGATCTGGGGACCGACCATTTATATCCCACTGCATTCGGGACTGACTGGCGTTGGAATCGAGGCTGTGATGATGAGGTGACGATGCATCACTATATATCTGGATCAGGGACGATAGAGCATCGACGGAGTCCCAGTATCGGATGATGGAGCCAGTATTGGATGATCGAGATTCCGACACACCCCTGGTGGAGCTTCCTGCAGGGGTAAGACGCACGGCTGGGATGGCTGGGTGCATCTATTCGCTATTGGTATTCAATGATCTTCACGGGCCGCAGTTACCGCAAATTGGATTCCTGAAGATGCATGGCGTCTGCTTCTAGCGACGAAGATGCATGTTTCGGCAGGTACCAGGATTGGCGTGTGGAGGCTTAAGTTGTGGAGGAGCACAAGGAGAATGCAGAAGCGATTTGAGCGAAACCACTGGATTGGCTGGATAGTCGGTCTCCGGAGGAGCTGGCCAGAAGATCAAGGCATGCAGCCAATGCAGCCAGCTAAATAACGCTTGTGATGTCTATGCATGCATGTAATGTACTTGTTAAGAATTTCTGCAGCCATCATTGTGATGTAATTCATGCGCTAAATGATTATGTTACTTGATTTGAAATACAAGGAGAAGAATGGTACATAGCTAGATACATGACATTGTTTGGCACAATCGTCATGTTTATATGCACGGCTCGCCTTAACTGTATCTAAACATGCATAATGGACAGCCATTCTGTAGTTGCCGCAGTCGCCGTAGGCCATAAATGATATGTATATTTTGTAATGTCTGTAACATAAACACATATCTACACTGGGATTTCAACAACTCCGAACCCCCAAGCCACAACTGCATCAAGCGTCGTTCGAGAAGCAGCTGGTGGAGCGGCGAAGCTGGGACCGCTGGGACGTCTCTGTAATGGAGCTCGCGGTGAAGATCTTACTGGGA
>JBBANM010000185.1:0-4641 GCA_040401995.1 Saprospiraceae bacterium | reverse complement strand
TGCGGTTTTTGCTGGCCATGCGCCCAGGCTGGAATATCAGTTTGTTTCACTACCGCAACCAAGGTGCCGACTACGGGCGTATCTTGATGGGCTTACAGGTGCCTGCCAAAGAGAGCAAGGCGTTTGCGAAGTTTTTAGAGGAGGTGGGGTATCCGTATGTGGAGGAGACTTTGAATCCAGCTTATCGGTTGTTTTTGCAGAGGTAGAACCTCTAGTTCTCTAGCTCGGATTCCGCTCGAGAAAACCATCTAAAAGTAGAGTGTCAAGGTGCTAAAGGATGCTCTTGAATAAACTGCCGTAAAGCAGCATTTATACGCGTTTGCCAGCCTTTGCCAGTCGACTTAAAGGCGTCAACTAAGTCTGCGTCTAAGCGAATAGCTGTGAATACTTTCGGGTCGGCTACTTTCGGTCTTCCTCGATTTTTCTTCAAGGCTACGAGTGCATTGAACGTCTCAGGCGGAAAGAAATCTTTTGCTGGTTTTGCTTTGTCAAACCATTCATCGGAAAGTTCGAACGCATCTGGGTCTGCTGCGATCCCTGCGTTAATCAAGGTGTCTTCTTCTTTAGTAAGTTTTTGTATTAACAAACCGGACTTAGTTTTTATCTGCATATTTCTGTTCCTCTCTGGCGTTAGCTTTTCTCAGACTGATGACTCGTATCTTTTTGCCTCTGTAGCAAAACACCATCACATGTAAGCGAGCTTCAATCAGCCCTAAGGCTACAAAGCGAGGTTCGGGGTAAGCGCACCGCTTGTCTTGCCATATGTTTGCCGTTTCCCAATCAAAGTCATCGGCATCACGCATTGAGACGCCGTGCTTTGCGAAGTTAGCAACTGATTTTGTTGCGTCGAATTCGTAGTGTATTAATTGTATTAACAAAAATAGAAAATTGCAAAAGAAGGGTAAAAATTTCACCTAAAGTATTAATATAAGTTCTAAAAGACTAAATTAATATAAGGGTCGGTAGCAAAAAATGAAAGCCACAAGAACAAATGTCCGTGTTTTGAAGCCGAAGTTAGCCCAAGGTCAAAAGCTCTAAGCTTTTAAACCGGCAACGCATGGAGGTGAAGTAGGAAACTCAGGCCTAGTCGGGGCAGAAGTATTTGGAAAGAGCTTTGATCAAGTGACCCAAGCGGGTAACAAACCCCCCCCTAAACCCGATGCGCCACAGCAGTCATCACCCCAGCCGCAACCCGCATCAAGCCTTTAAAAGGCGCTGGCAACTCAGCAGCCCCCGCAGCCTGCGCCTCTAGCGCATGCCGCATTTCATCCGCCTTCATTTGCGCAACAATTGCGCGTGACGCCTGGTCGTTTTCTGGCAGGCGTTGCATATGACTTTGCAAATGCGCTTCCACTTGTTTCTCTGTTTCCACCACAAAACCTAAGCTCATAGCGTCGCCGCCTAATTTGGCGGCTAGAAAGCCAATGCCAAACGCACCCGCATACCAAAGGGGATTAAGCAGGCTGGTACGACCACCGAGTTCCTTCAAGCGCTTTTCTGTCCATGCGAGGTGGTCGGTTTCTTCCTCGCAGGCGGTCTGCAAATGTTTGCGCAATGCCGCATCTTTGGTTGCCAATGCTTGGGCGGTGTAGAGCGCCTGCGCGCAAACCTCGCCTACGTGGTTGACGCGCATCAAGGCTGATGCTTCGCGTTTTTCTGCTTCACTCAGCGAAGCGTCTGCAATGTCGTTTGCAGGGTTGGGTCGGCTGGCATGGTGGTGGGCAAACACTGTGCGCAAGGTGCGGTCGGCGGTGGTGAGTAGGGCGTCCATGTCTTTCTTTGTAAGGCCAAGGCTTCAAAGCCTTCTTTTAATTCGGCAAATAAATTACGTTTAGCGATTGTCATGTCGCTCTTAATTCTTTGCTTCAGCTAAGGCAATCAAAATTCAAGAACGAAATTTTCTGGCAGATCGGGATTTTCCATCGTTGTCCTTTTGACTTTTGCCCAAAAAGCATCGTTAAAAAGGTAAGAATTTGTCCAAAGTTGCGCATCTAACTCCCTGGGTAGGTCTTAGGACATTTCTTTGTATCCATTTGAAAGCTCTTCTTCAAAGCAGTTTTTTTGTGCATTTCTACACCTTTCGATAGTAATTAAAAAGGATTATCTCAAGTTTCCCGCTTGTTGCGATTAAGCAACGCCACCCCCTTATTTTTCTATCTAAAAGTGGCTTTGCCACCCCTCCTCTGGTCCAATAACAACAACTTCCCGAAATGGAGGCTGTCCCGCGAAAGCGGAGACCTTATTCAACCTTGGAGAAAATTGAAATGAAAAAAACCCTCGTTGCTGCAGCCGCTTTAGTCAGCGTATCTGCATTCGCACAAGTAACCATCACTGGTAACCTTGACTTCGCTGGTTCTAACTTGTCTGGCTCACAGACTGGCGCTAAAGGCCAAACCGTCTCTACAACCATTGGTGTTTCTTCTACCAGCGTGATTAACCTTGACGCTATCGAAGACATTGGTGGCGGTACCAAAGTGCAAGTGCACTACGGTTTGGATCCACGCACTTTGGCTAACGACTCTTTTGCAGTGAGTAACAACCAAGTTTCAGCAACCTCTGGTGCTACTACATCAACCGTTCTTAATTACCCAACTGGCCTCGGACGCGATGAAACGTATATTGCTTTTGACTCAGACGCAGTAGGTAAATTGATGGTGGGCGCTCCCAACGCATTGGGCATTGATACAAACGGCGTTTCATCAGCATTAGGCACAGGCGTCGGTTCTGGCTATGGATCAAGCGCCATGACCAACGCGATCGTCAAGACTCGTTACGACCGTTCAGTTCGTTTCAATTCAGCTGCAATGAACGGCTTATCTTTTCAAGTCGTCTACGCGCCAGGTTCTGATAACGCAGGTGGAGTGACTTCCTATACTGCTCCAGGTTCAGGTGTTGTTCTCTTGGCGCAACAGATCCCCAACGCCCGCAAAGCAACTGAAGTTGGCTTGTCATACTCCAACGGTCCTTTGAACGCACGCTTCACCAACATTGCTCAATATGCACAAACCAACCCAACAGGTTGGTATGCCGCTAACGGTGACGGCACTCAGACTGCCATCAACTTGGTTGCCACCAAGGCCAACCTTTTGGCTGCCAACTACAATTTGGGTGCAACGACCCTTTATTTCGGTGTCTCCAACGGTGATTTGATGACTTCTACAACATCAGCTACCAAGGTAAATCAAGTTCGTTATTCTGTAAAGTATGACACAGGTGTATTTGCTGTAATTGGTCAGTTGACAACTCAGCGTGAAACAACCGGCGCTGGCGTAGTCACAGACCGTAAAGTCAATGGCTTGCGTGCTGACTATCCATTGAGTAAGACTTCTAAAGTCTATGCTGGCTATGAGTACTGGAACACTGGTAAATTAGCAGCTGTTACAGACACCACTACTGGTGACCGCAAGATCACATCTATCGGCTTGCAAAAGTCTTTCTAATCCCCCTGCTGACTTAGCCAGTTAGAGGAATTTAGAAACCTTAAACCCCCACCGCTCGCAAGAGTGGCGGGGGTTTTTACTTTTAGCATGCAAAGTGTGCATTCCTAAGAAAATAGAATACAATTTTTGAATGTTTTCAAAGTCAGTTAACTAATATCCATCTACTCGGAGCCCACCATGAAAAAGCAGTTACTCGCATTAGCCATCGCCACAACACTAGCAAGCGGCGCATACGCCCAAGCTAACGAGACCATAGCGAAAGTCAAAGCCGCAGGCACCATCACCATGGGCGTCCGTGACTCCTCAGGCGCACTGTCCTACACCTTAGGTGACGGCAAATACGCTGGCTACCATGTTGAAATCTGCCAGCGAATCATCGACAACCTCGACAAAGCGATTGGCAAGAAGTCAGAGGTCAAATATATCTCCGTCACCTCACAAAATCGTATCCCCCTCACACAAAACGGCACAGTCGACATTGAGTGCGGCTCCACCACCAACAACGCTACCCGCCAAAAAGACGTGGCGTTTGTCAACACCACCTATGTAGAAGAAGTGCGCATCGCTGTAAAAGCTAACTCGGGCATTACATCTATCGCCCAATTGAACGGTAAAAACGTAGCCACCACCACAGGCACTACTTCTGTTCAACTCTTACGTAAACACGAGCGCGCAACGGGTGTCGACTTCAAAGAAGTCTTCGGCAAAGACCACGCAGACAGTTTCTTGCTGCTCGAATCTGGCCGTGCCGAGGCATTCGTGATGGACGGACAAATTTTGGCGGGCAATATCGCTTTGTCTAAGGCCCCCGCTGACTACAAAATTGTGGGCGAGGTGTTGAGCGTTGAGCCCATCGCCATCATGATCCGCAAGGACGACCCAGCGTTCAAGAAATTAGCCGACGACACAGTCAACGCCATGGCCAAGTCGGGTGAACTCGCTAAGTTGTACGACAAGTGGTTCGTGCAACCTATCCCTCCTAAAAATACCCGTGTAGGTTTGCCAGCCACCGACTACACCAAGGCAGCTTGGGCTACGCCTAATGACAAGCCGGTTGAGGAATACGCTAAGAAGTAATGATCTATAAAAGTCATCTGCACAATCTGTGCAGATGACTTGCAAGTTGTTTCAAGCAGCAATTAAAGTGACGGTAATTCATCCCCAGGTAGTGGGGCATTATTTGGCACCATACCTAGAAAAT
>JBBANM010000184.1:0-4937 GCA_040401995.1 Saprospiraceae bacterium | reverse complement strand
AAACTCCAAATTTTAATATTTTCCCATGCTCAAAACTTGACAGCGTTAAGTATAGTACAACCCTCCAAAAACCACAAGTCTAGCCAACTTGTTCCCATGCGGTGAAAAAACACATTATTCGCCGCATTTTTGCGGTAAAAAATCCGTATATTTACCGCAAAAATTTCCAGACAGTGGCAAAATACATTTATGAGCATAAAAACTGGACAGATTTTTCGTGGCAGGACAAAGCCATAAACGTTGTATTTGGCGAGGTCCGGCATATGCAAGGTAAAATAATTGGACAAATGAACGCTTTGGGTTTTTCGGCCAAAGAAGAAGCCACGCTTACCACCCTTACCTTGGACGTAGTAAAATCATCAGCGATAGAAGGCGAATTACTCAATTATGATCAAGTGCGTTCCTCTATTGCCAGGCGTTTGGGCATCAACACCGCAGGACTGGTGCCCAGCAGTCGCCACATCGAAGGTGTGGTAGAAATGATGCTTGACGCTACACAACGCCACCACTTGCCTTTAACCGAAGAACGATTATTGGGTTGGCACGCCGCACTTTTTCCCACCGGCTACAGCGGCCCTTATGCAATAGAAGTAGGAAAATACCGCAGCCACGAAATACAAGTAGTTTCTGGAGCAATGGGTAAAGAAAAAGTGCATTACGAAGCCATAAAACCCGCATTGGTAAAAACGGAAATGGACAAATTTCTGGATTGGTTCAACCACGAAAACGGTTTAGACCCAGTTTTAAAAGCCGCCATTGCCCACTTTTGGTTCATCATCATTCACCCCTTTGACGACGGAAACGGCAGAATTGGAAGAGCCATCACCGATATGCTGCTGGCCCGAGCCGAAAGCAGTGGAGAACGTTTTTACAGCATGTCGAGCCAGATATTAACTGAACGCAAACGCTATTACGAGGTATTGCAAAAAGTGCAACACAGCACTGGCGACATCACCGAATGGCTCGACTGGTTTTTGCATTGCCTCAAAAATGCGCTGCTAGCCACCGAAAAAACCACCCAAAAAATAGTACGCAAAGCGGAGTTTTGGAAACTACACGAACATACCGCCATCAACGAACGTCAACGCTTAATCCTCAACAGACTTTTTGACGGTTTTGAGGGGAAACTGCAAACCTCAAAATGGGCTAAAATAGCTAAAACCTCTACCGATACTGCCTTGCGAGACATCAAAGATTTGATTGAAAAAGGCATCTTGCAAGCTACAAATGAGGGAGGGAGAAACGCGAATTATGAATTGGTGGATTTTAAAATTGAATAGTTGTGGGCTGTGATGGCAGCTTCATATAAACCCGAAAAAACTCATTACACTCGATACTTTTTCCGATCTTCGTAAAGCTACAACACCTTATTGGCAAGACAAAAGCAACAAAAAAAGATAGATTCTGCCATAAACAAATCTTGTTCGGCTAACTAATTCTATCGAATTGAAATCCAAACACCCTCAAAAACCAGCCAAAAATGAAAAACCTTCTTTTTATACTCTCCATCGTAATGCTTCCCTTGCAGATTGCTTTAGCCCAGCAAAAGCAAAAAATCGTGATCAATGATTTTGAAAACAAACCGCCAACCGAAAACTGGTGGCGGGATAATAAGCGGGTTAAGTTTTCTTATGATGACAGCAAAAAAGATCAAGTAAACAAGAAGTCCAAAAGCTGTCTTTATGTACGCTGGGATTCCATCCCTTCCGACAAACCATTTACTTGGTTTACCGACCTTAAAGCGGATTCACTTGCCGCCGATGGCATGGAAACAAAATGGAAATCTTTTCAACAGTACACTTGGCTTTCTTTTTGGTGTAAAGGCGGCGAAGGCGATACTTTAATGCTTCATTATCTGGTGCTGAGTAAAGGGCATAGCAGCAAATGGGGATCAACAAAAATGATTCCGGTTACGGCCAAGGAATGGACGTTTTATAAAGTGCGTTTTGCCGATTTACAGTACGAAAACTGGGGCAGAATTACCGCCGATTTTGATTTAAACACCGATATCGGCCGCTGTTTTGAAGTGGGATTAAGATCGAGTGCCGTCAGCACCAAAGGTTATATTGAAGCCTGGTTTGACAATATCAAACTCACCAATTACGAACCCTTTAAATAATGCTTATGAGCTTATTGAAAAAACTCTTAGTAAGTATTGCTTTTTTAGCTTGTGCTTTTCAGGTATTAACTGCTCAGATACCCAAGGAATACAAGGGAAAACCTTTTAAAGATAAGGTGTATAAATTGGGCGCGCAGCTCATACCGGGCAGAGTGCAATTGGCTTATTATGATTTAGGTGGTGAAGGCGTTGCTTACCACGATAGCACCCCTGAAAATGAAGGCTCTAAATTAAATCACGAAGTACATGATTACGGCAGCCACAAACGACCAGGGATTTCTGAATACCTCGCCTTTTTTAGAGAAAATGAAGGCGTGGATATCTCGTACACCAAAGATTGGGCAGATTTTAACCATCCCAATAAAGTTGATCCAGCGGTAAATCAATTGTACATTGGTTGGGAGTCGGATGGTGAATGGACCAACTACACCGTAGGCGTGAAAGCACCAGGCAAATACAAAATCATTACCATTTACGGCAATAAGGACAACAAATCTTCACTGTTGCTCAACGGTAAAGAAGCAGTACAACTAAAGCTTCCGGAAGACACGGGCAACTGGCATTACTGGACGCAAGCTACCGTTGGGGAAATATTTTTTCCAACTACGGGGTTGAATTTGTTGACCCTAAAATACAATGCTGGCTCCAATCTGGCTTTTTTAGATTTTGTGCTCTTGGAAGAGAAGAAGTAGAGTCCGTTTTTGGACAGAAAAACGCACTGCATTCAACCCTAAAATCCAACTAATATGAAATACACCTTTCTCCTTTTTCTTTTCGTCGCCTCATGTGCCAACTCTGCACCGAGCAGTCAAGGCAAGCTAAGTCTGCTGGAAATAGACCACAAATGGGTAGTAGTGGACGAGCAAAAAAAGGTGCTTTACGAAGTTTTTCCCTTCGATAATGGCCCCGATTCTCCCTCCGACGGACTGTATCGGATCGTCAAAGACGGTAAAATTGGTTACGCTGATGCAACTACCAACGCCATCGTGATCGCCCCCCAATATGATTGTGCTTTCCCTTTTGAAAATGGCAAAGCCAAGGTCAGCACCAATTGTCAAACCACCAAAGATGGCGACCACAGCGTTTGGACAAGTGATGCCTGGCAGTTTATTGATAAAAAAGGCGCGCAGTAAACCATAAAAACCATTTTTACCAAAATTCAATTCTACGCAATGAAACCGTTAACTCTCCTGTCCACAATCGTCTTCATGTTATGGTCATTTGCGCCCTCTCAGGCTCAGATCGCTTCCAAATCCATTGACTCGCTGGTTGCCGATGCCTTGACAAAATTCAAAGTAGCTGGCGCCGCGGTTGCCGTGATCAAAGACGGCAAAGTGGTGCTCCAAAAGGGCTACGGCGTAACGGATATCAACACCAAAAAATCAGTTAACGAATACACCAATTTTGCCATCGCCTCGAATAGCAAAGCATTTACCTCCATGGCGCTTTCCATCCTGGAGGAGGAAGGCAAATTGAAATGGACGGATAAGGTGAAAGACCACATCCCCGAGTTCAAGATGTACAACGACTACGTGACCGAAAATTTCAACATTCAGGACTTGCTCACCCACCGCAGCGGAATGGGACTGGGCGTGGGCGATTTGATGTTTTTTCCCGATGGTTCGGATTTTAAGATCAAAGATGTGGTGTCGGCCTTTCAATATTTCAAACCCGTTTCGGTCTTCCGTACCAAGTTTGATTACGACAATTTGCTTTACCTCGTGTCTGGTGAAGTCATTGCCCGGGCCAGCGGCATGAGCTACGAGAATTTTATCCAAAAACGGATCATCGCCCCCTTGCAAATGAACCACACTTTTGCCGCTGAGGATTTGATGAAAGACAAAAGTAACTTGGCTACCCCGCATTCCTCAGAGTCGGGTACCATCAAAGCAATTGCCCCTTTTGGCAAACAGATCAACTCGGCAGCAGGCGGTATTTTGTCGAATGTAGCCGATCTATCCAAATGGATGATCATGCACATGAACAATGGCAAATATGGCGAAGGCCTGAAATCCACGCTGGTATCTGCCGCCAACCATACCGAGATGTGGACTTTGCATACCATTCTACCCGCCAATCCAGACCCTCGCTACAAGTCGCACTTCAACGGCTATGGCCTGGGTTGGGGCTTGAGTGACGTGCGCGGAGGACTGCGCGTAACGCATACTGGCGGTTTGCCGGGCATGCTCTCGATGGTGGTCATGTATCCTGACCTCAATCTGGGCATTGTGGTACTGACCAATACCGAAAACGGCGGCGCAGGTCTATTCTCTGCCGTGTGCAATACCATTGCCGACAGCTACCTAGGCCTAGATAATTTTGGTTGGACGGATAAAATCAGCGCCCGAATGGAACAGCAAAGAAACGCCAGCGATGATGTTACCAAAAAAGTTTGGGAGAAAGTGGAAGCCGCAAAAAACACCAAGGTGAACAATGCGGGTTACCTCGGCATCTACGAAGACAAATGGTTTGGTAAAGTGGAAGTGTTTGAAAAAGCGCAACAGCTGTGGTTCAAATCCTACCGTTCTCCCAAGTTGAATGGCCCAATGGCTTTTTACAATGCCAACAGTTTTGCCATCAAATGGGAATACCAGGATATGAGTTGTGATGCGCTTGCCATATTCGCGCTAGATGAAAACGGCAAAGCCCAGTCCATTAAAATGAAGGGTATTTCACCCAATATTGATTTTAGTTTTGATTTTCAGGATTTGGATTTGGAAAGGGTGGGGGAGTGAAAAATGATCTGCCGGACTAATTGTCCAACTGAAGTGTACCCCAAAGATTGGACAGTAAAAAGGTGAGTTGTTAATTGATAAAT
>JBBANM010000183.1:0-4981 GCA_040401995.1 Saprospiraceae bacterium | reverse complement strand
GAAGTGCAATATCGGATTTTATGCTGATTGAGCGTTTTGATGCGTTTGCCCTATATTTGAATAGGCTTCTGGCGCCTTTAAAAGGATTTTACACTTTCAGTAATTCAGCACACAGCCCTTTATTTGAAGAGCCTTTGCTGGTAAGATACATCATCGAAAAGGATGTTTTAAAGAATACAAACAGTTTAGCAGATAAAGATAATTAGCCCTAAACGAATTGTGGTAGAATTTTTTGCTGGACTTTTCATAAAGGAATTTAACGACATAAAAAACCATGCAGTAAATGATCAATTCAAGACAGCTTGCTCAAATAATTGGTCCAACACTTAGTATGATTACGATATCAGAAATGATGAATTTATCCATTTGGGAAGAGAATACTCCAGCTATAACATTTCTTAATGGAGTATTGCTTTTTGTTGGAGGGATTTCTATCATAAGAGTTCATAATTTTTGGGTTCGTAGTTGGACAGTCTTAATAACTCTGATTGGCTGGTTAACCATACTAATTGGTGTGCTAAGAATGTTTTTTCCAACTGCAAAACAAGCAGGTGAAAATTTTTCAACGTATTTGTTATTTACTGTTTTCTTTATAATTGGAGTTTTTCTGACTTTAAAAGGGTATTATCCAATTAAAAATAGCGCGGACAATCATAAAAAGGATGTGAAATGGAAACAATAAAATTAATCATTCAAATTTTTTCCATTGTCTTAGGCTGTTTGGCTACACTAATGAGTATTCCGGTTTTCCTTCGGCTACATTGGCCTGCGCCAGCATTATGGATATTAAAATTGTCGGGCTCTGCATTGTCACTCCCGTTTGCCTTATTGGGTTTTTTACTTGTCATTGTAGGGCTGTCAACAGACTCAACCTTCATCACTTCGATTGGAGTTTATGTTGGTTTATTTTTTTTCATATATGCATTTAGTGTTACCCGTTCGCCAGTTACTTCAAGCGATTTTGAGCAGGCTTTTGGAATGAACTGGGAAAACAGTATCAGTTCCGAGCAAAAAAATCACTTTCTATCAAGCCGTACAATAATAAGGTTGCCCGCCGTTCCGATTCCTCGCCTGGAAAAAGATATTTCATTTGCAACCATTCCAGGCAACAACCGAAAACTTTTGTGTGATGTATGGCAACCAAATGCAACGGTCACTTCCTCAGGTTTGGCTTTTATCTATCTCCATGGCAGTGCTTGGTCTCTGCTCGATAAAGATCTCGGTACTCGTCCTTTTTTTCGTCACCTCACTGCCCAAGGCCACGTGATTATGGACGTGGCTTACCGCCTTTTTTCGGAAACGGACATGATGGGCATGGTGAACGATGTAAAGCGGGCCATCTTATGGATGAAGGAAAATGCACGTACTTACGGAGTAAATCCCCATACAATTGTTGTGGGGGGTGGTTCTGCGGGGGGACATCTTGCTTTAATGGCAGCCTATACAGCCAACAACCCGCAGTTTACGCCAGAAGAGCTGGTCGGGAAAGACATCAGCGTATGCGGAGTTGTTTCCCTCTATGGCCCAACAGATTTAAAGGCAATGTACTACCATACCAACCAGCAGCTTACCACCCGTTCAATTCCGGGCGCAGCAAAAAAAGCTTTACCTGTTCAATTGCCTAAATGGCTGATTAAAAGAATGGGGAAAGCATATTACCGCTTCAATTTTGATAAAGACTTTGCTAATGCAGGCGTTTTTGCTGTCCTTCTTGGAGGGCATCCGGATGAGTGTCCTGCACAATATGCGCTTTTCTCACCCATCACACATGTACAAGCTCACTGCCCAGCCACAATCCTAATTCAAGGCGAACACGACCTGATGGCCCCCGTAAATGCCACCCGTTTTTTGCACACCCGTTTGTTAAAAGAAAAAGTGCCAGCGGTTATGCATATTTTACCACAGACCGACCATGCATTTGATCTTATATTGCCCAAAATATCTCCATCAGCACATACCGCAATTTATGATGTTGAGAGATTCCTAGCGTTACAAATCAAAAATGCTGAGGAACTTCTTCAATTAAAAAATAGCGCTGAAAATCATAATAAAAAGCAATGAATACTATTTCTATGTCGAAATTAACGGTCATCAAAATCCTTCATACGCTTATTTGGCTCTTCTTTAATGTTGTATTTTTCTATATGGTTTATGCCGTAATGGTAAATAAAATCGATAAATATGTTTGGATTGGGATGGCACTTTTTACTTTGGAAATAATCGTCCTGATTATTTCCAAAAATATTTGCCCACTTACCATTATTGCCCGTAGGTATTCCAATTCAACGAAAGATAACTTTGATATTTATTTGCCAAATTGGTTGGCTAAAAACAACAAAGTGATTTATACTGTCTTTTTGCTCACCTTCATTTGTTTGCTCATTTACAGATTGTTAAACTAAAAATCATGACCCCAAAAACTGTAGCAATAAATAGATCGCCACTAAAATTCTTTCTCATAGTTTATGGGCTCTCCATTCCATTATGGATATTGGAGACAATGATTGATGTTAAAGGTCTACCGCTAGATATCCCTATTACCGACATACTTGCAGCATTTACTCCTCTATTTGCGGCCACCATTCTTGTTTACAATGAAGAAGGAAGGATTGGCATTACTAAACTACTTAAGCGAATTTTTGATTTTTCAAGAATCAAAAAAAAGACATGGTATCTCCCTATCCTTTTTCTGCCGTTCCTGATGTATTTCCTGATATACACGATACTCTATCTCAAAGGGTTACCGCTTCCGTCAAAATTTCAAATTCCTTTTTCTTCTGTTCCTGTTCTGTTCCTGTTCTTTTTTTTGGGTGCAATAGCCGAAGAAACCGGCTACATGGGTTACGCCATTGACCCTATACAAAAAAGGTTTGGCGCATTATCCGCAAGTATCCTTATCGGCATACCCTGGGCAATTTGGCATTACCCGTCAATCATTCAACAGGGGCACAATGTAATCTGGATAGCTTGGGGAACCCTTGGCACCATTGCGGTGCGCGTACTGATTGTATGGATTTACAACAACACCGGGAAAAGCTTATTTGCTTGCATCCTATTTCATACCATGCTGAACGTAGGAAGGATCTTATTTCCAAAGGATGAATCACATAATCCGCTGGTTGATTATCCTGATGTACATTATTCAATAATTGCAATCACTGCGGTTATTGTAATCTTTCTGTGGGGGGCAAATACTTTAGCCAGTTTTAGATTCGGTCACGCTATAAATAAAAATCAGTATGGCTAACCTGGCAACAAAGACTTACATTCGTTTCTTTTTACTTGTTTATTTACTTTCCGTCCCCTTTTGGATACTTGGCGCATTGGGGACTGACACCACTAAAATCTTACCGATAAAACTTCCAATCAGTGCATTAATGACTTTTTGTCCTTTGGTAGCAGCGGTAATGCTGGTTTACAAAAAACAAAAAATGCCAGGAGTAAAACAACTGCTGAAACTAACTTTTGACTTTAACAAAGTAAGGGACAAAAAATGGTACCTGCCGGTTGTTTTTTTGATGCCGGTAATCGCCTTGATTTCTTTTTGGTATGAGCAGATACAGGGAAGCATTGTGCCAGAGTCACAGCCATCTCCACTAGCGGTTTTTATTTTTTTCTTTGTATATTTTATTGGCGCCATTGGCGAGGAGATTGGTTGGAGTGGGTATGCTATTGACCCGCTGCAAGAAAAATATGGCGCCTTACAAGCAAGTATGATTTTAGGTTTTGTATGGGCCTTGTGGCACCTCATTCCATACATTCAGATGAGGCATTCGGCAGTTTGGATTGTGTGGCAATGTATAGGAACGGTTGCGCTGCGCATCATTATGGTCTGGCTATTTAACAATACAGGCAAAAGCGTTTTTGCGATGGTAATTTTTCATACTATGATTAATATCAGTCCGTATTTGATTCCAAATTATGGAGTACACTACGACCCTTTTATTTTTTCCATGCTATTACTGATTGTAGTCGCGATGATAATTTTTCGTTGGGATTCAAAAACGCTGTCTCATTACTCAAAATAAAAAATAATGAACCCAACCATAGCAAAAAACATCCTTATTTCCTTATTGCTATTTCTTGGAATTAGCGCAATGGGCGGTGGCTTTTGTTTAATCATTTCCCCTTCAGGCAAACTACTTGGCGGATTGCCTTTGTCCATTTTAGCGCATTCGCCATTTTCTGACTTCCTAATGCCGGGTATTATTCTATTCCTGATTCTAGGATTATCGCCCTGTTTGATAGCTGTTGCCTTGATAACAAGACCGGCCAACCGAATTGCTGAATATTTTAATTTTTTCAAGGACATGTATTGGGCATGGACTTACTGCATCTATGTAGCATTTGCTCTCATTATTTGGATACAGGTAGAAACAGTATTCGTGCAAGGGGTGGGCTGGCTGCAAACCTTTTATATGCTGTATGCGCTACCCATCATTTTTGTCGCTTTATTGCCCCAAGTCAGAACCATTTACAAAAAATGAAAAACAAACCTGTTATGATAACTATCTTCTTAATACTAGGATTGCTCCTGCTTATCTTTGGGATTGGCAAAGTGAATTTAGCTAATAAATTCGCCAGCGCAGTCAAAGAACTTTTTGGGCAATCCAAAAACATTTCTAATAAAATCTTTCGTAAAAGCCAACTCGACAATTTACCGGAACCGGTTCAGCGCTATTTCAATCACGTGTTAAAAGACGGGCAGCCTTACATCAGCTATGCTAGGATTAAACACGATGGACAATTTAAGACTGGTTTTGATAAAGGTTGGGTGAACATCAAAGGAGAACAATATGCAACAACTGAAAAACCAGGCTATATCTGGAAAGGTACAACCGCCATGTTCGTTGCCAGAGATATGTACCCGCCATTCCCCACCCCAAAATAGGCAAAAAAATAATTAAATTGGCGGATGGAAAATCCAATTAGGGCAAACGCATCAAAACGCTCAATCAGCATAAAATCCGATATTGCACTT
>JBBANM010000182.1:0-4986 GCA_040401995.1 Saprospiraceae bacterium | reverse complement strand
CAAGAGTTAAAACCCAAAATTTTAAATATTTAGCATAAATATGAGCTTGACAAATGAACAAATCGAGACCTTAGCGAAAAAAATGCGAATCCCGCTGGAGGCGGTGGTTTTTAAAGACGAACTTCTATTCATGAAACCAAAACTCAATAAGGTCTATATCGTCAATATGGAAAACGAAACGGACGAAAACGGTCACCCGAATTCAGGCAGCCATTGGGTTGCCTTGCTCACGCACCAATCGAAAGACGGCAAACCTGATTTTTTTTATTTTGATTCGTACGGGTGCCCGGCTCCGAAAGCAGTTCAAGAGTTTTGCCATATGAAAAATGTACCGTACAACACCAAAGACGTGCAGGGGTTGCTCTCAACTGTCTGCGGGTGGTTCTGTTTGGCTTTAGCTCATTTCGTCTATGCCTCTGAGTATCGAATGAATCATTTTTATAGCGACATTAACCACTTCCTGGAAATGTTCCAAAATATGAACAACAATATGGATTTTATGGTGAATGAGGGAATTCTTAAGCAGTTCTTCCAATCCCGTGATGGCACCGAAACCCAGGTAAATAGTATAACGCAATTAAGTGAGGAACAGTTGAAAACTTTAGGAGAAAATTAGTCAGAAACTAGTAAAATTTTTCTGGATTAATATAAATGTCCTCTTCTATCATCATAACCGGTACGAACGTCGTAAATCAAAATAATAATGAGTTTGTATTCAACTTCCCTTCTACGGTCTCACTGACTAATTGCGAAATAGCTGTCCAATCCATTCAGCTATTTTATTCGTGGTTCAATATTAGTCAAACAGCGTATAACAATACGACATTTCAATATCAATGGTATAACAATACCACAGAAACTTACGACTCTTTCAATGTCGTACTTCCAGATGGTCTGTGGTCAATTGCTGACATAAATGCTTATCTTCAATACACTATGATTAACAACGGTCAATACGCTATTGACTCAAGTACAGGTCAAAATATTTATTACATCACTTTGGAATTGAATGCAGTTCTGTACGCAGTCCAGCTCAATACCTTCCCCGTTCCAACTACCGCACCGGCGGGGGTTGAATTTCAATTCACAGCGCCAACTACAACATTTAACCCCATCGTGATTTTTCCCGCGAACTTCAATAAGATCGTGGGGTTTGCCCCGAACTTTACTTCAACTGAAAGCACTGCAGGGACCAACCTGTCTTTTACGTCTTCGATTGCCCCGCAGGTTCAACCGAGCCCCACTTTGTTGCTCTCCTGCAACGCCGTTTTTAACAAGTTCTCAACGCCGCCAAATATCTTAGCCTCTATCACCCCAAATGTTGACGTCGGTGCTTCGTACTATATTCAATTTTATCCACAATATACGACCTTAGTCGGAGGGCAATACTCGAGCCTTAGACTGGCTTGGATGAATACAAGCTTTCAAGCGATCCCTCTGCAAGATCCGACTTGTTGCATCGTCCTTTTGATCCGTGAGAAACAGAATCTTATTCAAAAATAATATCTAGGAACACCATAATGTACGAAGAGATTACCGAACAAAGTTTGTCTGAAATTTACATTAGGTTTTCAAATTCGTCCCAGAAAATAGCCAATGACGTACAAATTACTTATGTATCAGACGACAAAGAACAACGTAAGTTTTTGCAGAAACAACTTGCGGTGACCAATTCGCTGCTAACGCATATACTGAAACTAAGAAATTTAATAGCCTCCAAGGATTCATAAAATTTTCTTTGCATTTTAGAAAGATGCCAAAACGAGCTAACTTTGACCCCAAACGAATCTTTAACAATGCGGTGCTGCGAAGAGACATGAGTGGTGGCCCGACAACTGCAACCGATTCACAGGTGATGGCGGGGAGTGGGTTGCTCTTGTCTCCTGGCTTAGGTGCTGCTTTTAGTAGCCCTGACGAATACTCTCATTTGACAGGTCGGCCCGTCGTGGGGCTTGGATTGAGTGAAGTATCACAGAAACTCAAAAGTTTGAAGTCATCCAAGTTTAGCAAACCCAAAAATATCAGTTTCACACTTTAGTTATTTATATTTCGTAATCTGTTGAATTTTTTTGTAAGATGAAATATAAAAATGTCAGCATCTGATACGTACGTATATGACCTCTCAACTCAAACCGAGGGTGACAATCATATCTTCATGAATAAATCGTGGCTCTCAGTAATCGATCTAAATTCAACAAATTACAGTTCAAATATTTGCACTATTCAGACTGACGTTTTAGCAAACAGCTCGAGGTATGTTAATATGTATGAGGCTACTCTACTGATTCCGTTGAGTATATTTCTGACCCAACAGGCAGGAACTCAAACAACATTCACCCCTCAGACGGTCGGCTGTGATTATGCCCTCGGAATGAAGAACTCTCTTCTTACTTTGATTGCAAACATTTCGACCCAATTGAATGGTGTCACATTGACCCAGCAAATTCCACTCTGTAGCTTGTGGAATTGCTTCAAGCTTCTCTCAACTATGAATTTTACAGATGTATGCACGTGGGCTAGTATAGGATTCTACCCCGACAGCTTCACAAGCGTCAACTACTATTCTGCACCCGGTCCAGGCGGAATGGCCACCTGCAACAACTCGAACTATATCACTCCTTTAGTGATGGGGTCGGCGACCGGTGTAGTAGCTGGAACAAACGGGCAGTGTAATATTGGATTCCTCAATCGTCAGCTTTACTATGCCTATCGTTCCACAAATACGACTTTAGCCCCACTGACTACGTGCAACACTATTTATAAATCGTATATTCCGGCGCCAACTGCTCCTAACGGTGGCTTTTGTGGTTCTTGGTCTCAGTACATTGTTGGTCAGATCCGAATGAGAGATTTACACGACCTTTTTGCGCAAATGCCGCTTTTGAAGGGTTCATTTCTTCGTATTCAGTTGGGTTTGAACAATACCAGTTTCCAGTTTTCTACGCAACAAGCTACCACTGCAGACGGTTCGACCACAAGCATGTACTGCACTGCAGTAAACACTTCTTTAGGTGGCGTCAATCCGCTAATGGTTGCCTCGACTGCAACAAATAACGGCGGGGCTAGTCTGATTTATGGTGCAGTTGCAGCCGCTGCAGCAGCGGCGACCCCGTACATGGCTTCAATTCAGGTGGGCGCTAATTGTCTCTATAGTACGCAAGTTCAAGCTGCCGGAGCCCTGGGAACCACTGGGAACCCAATGTTAAAAAGCGTCACTCTTACGGCTCCCGCCTATGTATTTTCCCCGTCAATTGAATCGATGTATTTAAGTGCAGGACAGAAAAAAGTCTCATACAATGAGCTTTTCCAATGGACTTATTACAATCTTGGGGCTAATGGTTCGGTAAATGCGCTGATTTCTTCGGGTATTCAGGCAGTCCAAGAAATCGTTATTTTCCCTTTGATTTCGACCGCCACCAATAACATCAACGGCAATGGTGGGGCCACTTTGAATTTACCTCAATATCAATCACCTTTTGATCCTTGTGGCGGCGGTACAGTTGGACCTCTTGCGCAACTTTCTCAAGTTCAAATCGTCGTGGCTGGTCAAAATGCACTGATGAAAAATGAGCAGTACATATATGAGGCTTTTTATCAGCAATATCTTGGCCAAGCGGGGCAAATCAATGGCGGCCTAAGCGACGGTTTGAATGCTGGGCTTTACTCCGAACTTGATTTTTTTTATTCGCCGTGCTACTACGTTAACCTTAGCCGTGGACTGGCCTCAGATGATCTAGTGCTAAAATCGATCTCGATTCAGGCGCAAAATCTTTCACCTAACTCGCTTGACTTGGTCTGTTTTATTACGTACAAGAAGGAATTCACTGTTGATTTGCGTACGGGTGCACTAGTTTAAAGTAACAAAATGGATGAAAAAGAGGGGGGCGCTATCTCTCAAACTTCACCACTTATTTATTTATCGTGCATCAAGCACTCAACGCCACGAACGGCCTCCAGACCTCGCGGAAAGGGGTGGTACTGGCGTCACGGAGCACTCTCAGCAGTCATATCCCTGCAACTGAGTCGGTTAAAACCTTCTGTGCGTTGCTTAATAAGTGGTGGCGGGGCATTCACGTGCTGTTAAACACGCCGACAACCCTGTCCCTCAAAGCTTTGCGTCAATTGGGAATCGAACTCCAACCTAGCACCGCAGTGAGGCCCTCAATTCTACTGGGATAAATCCCAGTAGGTCAGCCGACCGTACAACACTGGAAAAGAGTCCGGAATATAGTTCCCCGAAGCTTCTTTTTGAAGCTTCTTTGCGTGTTCTGCGTCTGTACGCAACTGGCTGCGCTTCAATACAGTACGGTCATACGGTGCTGAACGTGAATGAGTGGTCAGTGACTGATCTATGTTTTTTTATTTTTTCACATTCTCAGGCAATATTTTTTTTACAGACATTTGTCTCCAATTGATGGAAAATGTCATATTTTTGAAAAATATGTCACTTTTTGTAAATAAAGAGCAAGTTGTCAAAAAGAAAAAAGAAGCAGTACCGACACTCGTCCCTGCGTCGAAGACTAAATCAATCAATCCTTTTTGTTTTCGCCAAAATAGTTAGACTTATTCATAGAAAGTGACAATTCTTACCAAATAGTGACAATTTTCAAATCCAAGTGACAAATGTCACAAAAAAGAATAATGTCTGAGAATGTTGGCAAAATAAAAAAAAAAGATTCAATCAGTCAACTTATCTTTTGTATCTTTGCTTTACCCTCACATACATCTTCTTGGCCAATATTCGCCTTTGATTTTTTGCTGATTATACAAAGCCTCAAAAGTGTGAGTGTCATGAACCGCACCACCTGCCCGAATATGGCCGAAGAATTCCTCAGGATTCCATATTAATTTTTTAGGGATTCCTGAAGCGACATTTTGCCCCCGCCTTTTAGTATCTGCCACAAGTACCACAGGACACCCCAAATTCTACTCAGCTCCGCCCAGAAACAAAAATCAGCGAAGCGATTTTTGTTTTTCATTATATTA
>JBBANM010000181.1:0-5154 GCA_040401995.1 Saprospiraceae bacterium | reverse complement strand
CCTTCAAAAACTACCGAAGAGCAGCTTAAAATCCTTAAGTCAATGACATTGCCCTGAAGGGGCGCACAACCTGCAAACCCTTAATTCCCTACCTTTTTACTTTAAAATGCTATAGGTGGGACAACCCAAAATGGTCGTTATTTCTCTTCATGGCACAAATTTAGAAATTTGCACGATCGGCTCCCCTTCAGGGGTTGGGGGTTTTATCACATGCGTAAAATGCTCAATATCAATTCACTAAACCTAATATCTCTGCGTCTCCAGACGTACGGGTTCGCAAAAAATTAGGCTTTAACAAAAATGCTGTTTCGATGAAAATTGAGCCTATTGGGATTGCCACACACACCTACCCGCGCAGAGGTAAAAGAATTAATTACCAAAGACCTACTAAAACCCGGCGCTCGGCGATCCCTTGATGCTCGCTACGCGAGCGGGCTCGCCGATCGCAGTTTCCTACATCCTGCTTAACTTTGGCTATTTTCTAAATTATTTAAGCTGGGCACGATATAAGTATGCCCGATCGTCGAGCTGGCGCCAAAGGCGACTTTAAAGATCGACGAGCGACCCGCGCAGCGGTGCTGGAATTTACTACTAAAGCAATGTGACTACAACCCTCCATTTCCCAAAAAAATCACCCCGCGTCCGCGCGAGCCTGTCCGTCGTGCTCGCCCCCTCGCCCGCCTGACCGCCCCGCGCTCCGTTGACCCACTGACAGGCTCCGCCCTGTTTTTTCGCTCCGCGTTTTTTTTGCTCACGGGTTTTGTTGATGAACAGGCCAACTGACTGGAGGGGGAAACAAAACCACCCGAAAGCCAATGCCGTCGCTGCGATACGAGGGGTAGATGCCGTCGCGGGTCGTAGCACGGCAGCGCCGCGCGTCGCCGCCCCAGCCGCCGCCACGAAGCACCCGGTCAGCACCCAT
Source organism: Saprospiraceae bacterium (assembly GCA_040401995.1). Taxonomy (GTDB): domain Bacteria; phylum Bacteroidota; class Bacteroidia; order Chitinophagales; family Saprospiraceae; genus Haliscomenobacter. The sequence goes on along the minus strand of JBBANM010000181.1, from coordinate 4,232 downwards.
GTCACGATCTACCCAAGCCGAACCATCTTTGGGGATATTTTTGAGTTCGTTACGATCATGCAACTGATCCGCACACCATTCCCATACATTGCCGCTCATGTCGTGGATGTCCAGTACATTGGGGGCTTTGAGGCCAACAGGTTTAGTTTCGCCGTGGCTGTTGACATCATACCAGCCTACTTCATCTAACTTATCACTGCCCGAATATTCGTAGGGGCTATGCTTGTCTCCACCTCGCGCCGCGAATTCCCATTGTGTTTCGGATGGGAGCCGGTAGCCAGGGTTTTGAGGATTGTGGAATACGTCAATATCTTTTCCATATTCCAATGGCTGAGTCATGGTATAATCCAGTGGCTTTTGGAATTTTTTATCACGGAAATATACTGGCGGGTAGCCTATCAAAATGTTGAGTGTATTGCAAAAAGCGGCGGCATCGTACCAGCTTACCTGTTCTACTGGGCGGTTTTTACCTTTGAAATGGGCGGGATTATCACCCATAACAGCTTGCCATAGCGCTTGGGTGACGGGAAATTGGCCAATGTAGAAATCGGGGAGGGTGATTTTGTGGTCAGAATCGCCAAAAAGGTAGCTGCCGCCTTGGACAACAACTAGTTCAAAGGAAGGGCAGTCGCGTAGCTCTTGAGTATAAGATCTATTCAATTTCGATTCTGTTGACATTCTTTTCACGTATTGAGGCGATCAGCAACTACCGATCACAAAACTCTAAGGCACTATTGCTAATTCTAGCCCTTTCCATATTTGCATCCCCTTGGCTTATAATGCCGTTATTGAAATTTCGATTAAGCGCACTCAATCTAGCTTGCAGTAACAAAACATCGTTTTGATCAGAACCCGTTGTGATGGCTTCCAACGCCTGTAATGCTTCGCTTAATTTAGAATTGGCGATCAGCTTTTTTATTTGACTTTTATCGGTAGGCAGCGCTTGATCGTCGTTTTGCGCAGTATTTCTGCTCTCCAATGCAGTCAATTTACCCCGCAAGTTTTCAATTTGTTCCTCTAGCTCAGTAATTTGGCGTTTTAGCGCAAATTTCTTCTCTTCGTCATAAGCCGTCACCAAAGAAACATCCAATTGATTTTTCTTGTCGATAACGAGGTCGAGTTGTGATTTTATGCCTTTGATTTCTTGTTCTAGGCCGTGCATGTTGGTATGTTTTAGATGTTCTTTTACTTCAAAAATATTTTACCTGCTTTAAAATCCGCCCAGATTTGTTTGGCAACCTTTTTAAGATCCCAGTTGGTTTCTACTTCATATTCCAGGATACTGGGAATAATGGGCAGTTTTAGCTTGATTTTGCCTTTAGCATCGGTGTATTCAGCAGATTTTTCGTTGAGTTTTTTCCATTGTTCGGTAAGAGCAGCTGGTAGGTCCATGAAGTGTTGACCAAGCATTTCATCAATACGTTTTGTCATGGCCTCCAATTCAGGGGCTGAAATCTCTTTTTCGTCAAGTGCCACAAAAAATTCAGCCAATTCATTTTGGTGCGACTCAGATAATGTTAGAATTTTGATCAGATATTTGTCCTGGGAGCTGAGTTTGCTGAGGACGGCGGCAAAGCCAGCATCAATTTTATCGTTTACATCCGATATTTGTGCACTAATTTGGCTGATGTCTGCGGACAAAGCCTCCAATGCAGTTCTGTTTTCGGAAGATTCGTTTGAATTACCCAAAAGGTTTTCTAGATTTTGTATCTTTTTACGGTATTCAGCAATTTCATCTTCCATCTCTTTTGTGGATTCTTTCAGTGCATACCTTTGATTTGAATCATAAGCTTTTGTTAGCTCCGATTCAAAAAAGTTCAACTTCTTTACGCGTTCATCGATGACTTTTTTTAAGCCGTTAATTTGTTCTTTTATTCCGTGCATGTGACCTGTTTTTTCTAGATGAGTTAATTTTTTTTCGTTAAATGTTCTTGTATTGGTAGTGGGGTGAGCTTTTTCTTTGCCAAAAAAATGTGCAAAATCACTTAGCAAAAGTGGAGTTTTTCCATCGGTAGCATACAGTTTTTGATCCGTAATCTCTTGATACAATCCAAAATCTGCTTTTAATTTTTGCCAAGACGCAAATACCTTCCCATCGAGCGATATTTCCGCTTCGGTATTTTTGCTCAATTCTACAAATGCGTCGCAAATTTCCTTTTGCAGCAATTGACCTTCCTGGCTGTTGTCGGCATAAACGCGCAAGATTTTTGTCGCATCTGCTAATTCAACAATGCATTTTTGCTTGCCGCGTTTAAAATAGATCCCATTGCGCCAATACATTTTTCGAGAATAAGGCCCATAGGTACTGAGGAAATTAATCATCACATTATCGGGCATAAAACGTGGGAAGCGAAAAATAAAGACCAGCTCCAATTCCTCTTTGTGATCATCGTATAAATTCTTGGTGCCGCTGGCCAAAACCGAAGGTAAATACTGGGGAGCGATGAACACATTTTCTTCCTCTGCTTCCTTAAAAATCAATTTAAAAGTTTCCAACAACGTGACAAAGCGTTTTCTTTCTGCTTCAGTATAGTCAGGCAATACTTTTTTGAGATAAGCATCGTCGATGCGGCCATTTTCGGCTTTTAATTCATTGTTGATTAGGCGGTACACTTGAGTTGTCAACCAATTGGGGTTGGTATACACGACATCCTTCAAATCTTTGCGGTCAAAATAAACCACCACCCCGGTTTTGCGAAGATAATCCAATACCGTATCTTCAGAACCGATATTAATCCCTGCACCTTGACAAATTTGCTTGAATTCGGTTAAGGAAATCACCATGTCTTTAGCGTTTTCCATTTCCTTAATGACGGTATCATAAGTACCAGGGAATTCCTTCCCGTACATGGGCACGGCAGATTGCAATTTGTCGGTGATGAATTCCTTTAATTCTCCAATGCCATATTGTTTGTTGGCGCTAAAATCTTGAAAGGTTGCATCGTAGGTTTCTTGATAGCTTGATTTAGGAATCAATTTGTTTTCACGACAGTCACTATGCGTTTGCACCATCAAAATGGGGCTGTTTCTACCATGTAGTCGAATGTTATCGAGCCAATAATCTTCACTGCGCCATTTTTCATCATCGGGTAATCCAGCTTGTTGACGATGGGTGATGACATTTTTTTCATTGGTCCAAGCCAATAGATAAATAGCCTCTTCGCTGAGAAAAAACTGATGGGTGGCGTAAAAAATCTCTTGTCCGCCAAAATCCCAAACGTTGAGTTGTAAATTTTCGGTTGGGACATCGGGTAAATCCTTTTTCTCTAATTTACCAATCTGGATGCCATGAGTGTATTTTTCATTTTGGTCAAAAGTTTTCCCTTGCAATTGTTTACAAATAGAGGTTTTCCCCACACGGCCATTGCCTACAATGATCAATTTTGCCCGATCATTGATGATGTTATTCCCTTTTCGCAACTCCAATAAATAATCGCTGACCTTCTTCCAGGAATTTCCATCCTTTTCATCGTCGATCAATTCTCTGGGCAAATCTTTCAAGGGATTTACATACAACGTTTCCATTTCTGGTGACGCTACCAAAATCCGAGGTAAATCATCCAACAGATTATCCCTCAAATGCAGGATATTCAAAGCTTTCAGCGCTTTTTTAAACTCCAGTTTTTTGAGTTGGTTTTTGACAAGATATACGTACGCCAAGCTGCCAAATTCTTCCTGCAATTCAAACTGCGTCAATTGATTCCCACTTGCATCCAGCAATAACAACGCTGGACAATCCCCAGCAAATTCCAAAGTAGTCAATTGGTTGTTTTGCACGTAGATCTGTTGCAAAGCGGTGAAGCCATCTTGTAAGCTCAGCTCGGTAAGCTCGCAATCGTTCAAGTAGAGGTGCTCGAGCTCAGGCAGCGCCATTTTGAATACAATGGAACGTAATTTTCTGTTACGTGCAATGTATAGGTGTTTGAGATGTTGCGCATTCTCGTCCAGTATAAGCTCTTCCAGATCACTCTCCGAAAAGCTTATACCGATAAGCTTTCCATTCTCATTGAGTGCATAACTCTTTTTTTTTCGCCGAACATCCATTGTAGTGGCTTGTTTTTCCAATCCAAGTTTTTTGACGAGGTCTAAGTTCAGTATGGCCATTGGTGTTTACTAATTTATCGCTGTATTTTTTTTTAATGTATTGCACTTTAGGGCTAAAAGTAAAAATAGAAAAAGGCTCAATTATGATTTCAAGTTGCTGTGTATCTTTGTAAAAAAAGCCGATGATT
>JBBANM010000180.1:0-5191 GCA_040401995.1 Saprospiraceae bacterium | reverse complement strand
CAGTATTTGGTAAGCTTGCGATTCTTTTCTTGACTAAATGGACAGACACTATTTAAAAGCCTCGCAAAAAATCGGGAAGTAATTTTTTGCTTCAAACCAAACGCATGTTGGGGGGATTGCAGAATGATCCCCCGTAACTATCCAGACGCTATTTTATTCCCGAAGGGAATGTATATTTATAGCACGGTCTAGAGTCTTTTTTCCCAATCCCGAAGGGATTATATGTTTATATGCCCAGGATAAACATATAATCCCTTCGGGATTGGGAAAATACTGGGGCTATGTGCTATAGACATACATTCCCTTCGGGAATTTTAAAAACTGCTGGATAATTACGAACCCCCAACATACATCAAAAATTCCGCACCCACTTATTACACAAAATCGCCGCCAATTTGGCGTCCAACTTCTTCGGTAATTTTTTTGATTTCCTGTTCTTTAGATTTAGGGTGGATCAACAAAATATCCCCCTCATCGATGATGATAAAATCGTCCAGATCTTTGACCACCACCAGTTTGCCTTTGGGCGCACGGATCAAACAATTGCTCACATTGTACAGCAAAAAAGGTGAGCCATTGGTCACGTTACCCTGTTCATCATACGGCGCTTCTGAATGCAGGGAAGCCCAAGTTCCAAGATCCGACCAGCCAAAACTGGAAGGAATGGTAAACACGTTTTCCGCTTTTTCCATGATCGCGTAATCGATGGAAATGCTAGGCGTAGTGGGGTAAGCCTCATCAATAAAGGCCTGCTCTGTACTTTGGTTGTAGTGCAGCTGACCCGCCGAAAGAATCTCGTAAATATCGGTAGCATGCTGCTGAAAAGCGCTCAACAAATGCGATACCTTCCAAATAAAGATCCCAGCATTCCAGAGGTAATCGCCGCTGGCCAGGAATTCCTGCGCTTTTTCCAGTGGCGGTTTTTCGGTAAAACGGATCACCTTGTGCACATGGGTGCCCGACTGCTCTGCTTTATCAAAATTGATGTACCCATAGCCCGTGTCAGGCCGCGTAGGCTGAATGCCGAGGGTCAACAACGCATCGTTGGCGGCGGTAAAATCCAGCGCCTGATTGAGGCTATGGATAAAGGTAGTTTCATCCAAAATGATGTGATCCGAAGGGGCGATCACCAAGTTGGCATCCGGATTCAAAGCCGAAAGTTTGAAAGCCGTATACGCCACACAAGGCGCAGTATTGTTGCGCGAAGGCTCGCAGAGAATTTGATTGTCGGTAAGATCCGGAAGGTGTTGTTTTACCAAATCTTTGTACTGCCCATTGGTAACGATAAAGATGTTTTCCTTGGGGCAAAGTTTTAGAAAACGATCATAGGTCATTTGCAACAGCGAACGCCCCACGCCCAGGATGTCCAAAAATTGTTTGGGGTTGGCGGTGCGACTAGCCGGCCAAAATCTGGAGCCTACGCCGCCGGCCATGATGGCCACATAATTGTTGTTCATGCTTGAGGATTAAGTTGATTTACAGCGATTGTTTGAGAAATGAGGTGATTGATCACTCTATTTGATTTTGCTATGTTTAAGCGTGTATTTGGATTTTTGTAAATATTTAGCTCCTCGCCTTCGGCGATGAGAAAATCAAATTTCTAGCCACAAATTGCACAAATTTTCACAAATTAGTACACAAACTGGCGTTTGTGTACCCTTCACGAACGGAGTTCGTGCTTTAATTTGTGAAAATTTGTGCAATTTGTGGCTTCATTTTTTAAAACCACTCCATCGAAGATGGGGTGCTAAACCATACTACTGGACATTTTTCTGTGGAGGGGTTGCAAAACCTTCCAGGTCTTGGAGACCTGGAAGGTTTACAGCTCACCAAAAATTAAAAATGTCCAGTAGTATGGTGCTAAACTTATACGGACTTTTTTATTCGCGCGGCGAATTTTGACTCACTCGCTTGTGAACTAAAACCCAAATACACTTTAACGTATTATTTGTTAAAAGGGATAAGCAAACGCGGTACTTTTTCTGTTTCCAAAAACTGATTGAACTGTACAACCGCCGCATCCCGAGCCTGAAGATAACGACTATTGATGTCAGCAAAGTTTTTTTTCAAATCTTCATAAGCTTCGAGCGCGCCGCCAGTGGGCCTATCGTGATCCCAAATCACCACGCTGTACAAACGCGCCAAGTGATTGATGAACCGGCGAGGATAATTAAAATTGTCTTGCCCGGCCTCCGCTTTGTTCTGCACAATCGTATCCTCTACCGCGGTTAGTTTTTTGCCCAACTCCGTCGCCAGGGTTTCCAGTTTTTTACTTTGTCCAGATTGTACCGCCAACTGAGCCGTATTTTGTATTTGCTGACGCAGCGAGCGCAAATTCTTGACCATCAACTGCGAGCTAGTGATCATTTGTCGGAGTTCCAGCGCCAGGCTTAATTGTGCCTGGTAATCTTCGGGCGTTACATCCGTCCAACGAGGATCAGGGCGCACCTCAAACGTTTGCGTCTGCAAGCTCGTTCCGATACGCAACCTCACCTGATACTTGCCCGGCGATGCCCAAGGCCCCTGGATGGGCACGCCCATTTCCATCAGCACCAGGTTTTCGGCGGTTTGCGGACCATCGTGGTGCAGATCCCATTGCAGGGTATTCCAACCTTTTTTTACCGTAATACGATTGCGTTTGTTGGAAGTATCTTTGCTAAAGGTGCGGATCACCACACCCCGCTCATCGAGGATTTCCATTTTAAGCGCCGCATCTTTGGCCGGCGCATCGGGCAAAAAACAATTGAACTTAGCGGCATAGCCGTCAATTTCGGTACGGTACGCTGCCCGTGGTTTGATCAACTGAAAAGAGGACTTGGCCAGCTCGCCCGTAAGCGCGTGCAAGGGCGTGAGGTCGTCGAGGATCCAAAAACCACGGCCCTGCGTGCTGATTGCCAGATCCTGTTGCCATACTTCCAAGTCGGTAATCGGCACTACCGGCAGATTGAGCTGCAGCGCTTGCCAATTGGCGCCATCGTCAAAAGATACGTACATGCCATATTCGGTACCAGCATACAGCAATCCTTTGCGATCGGGATCTTCGGCCACCGCCCTTACAAAATGCCCGTCAGGGATGCCGTTTTTGCCATCGGTCAACAATGTCCAAGTTTTGCCAAAATCGGTGGTGCGCAAAACGTAGGGTTTAAAATCGTTGTTGCGGTAGTTTTGTACGGCCACAAAAGCGCGCCCCGCCGTATGCGTCGACAATTTGATTTTGTTGATGGTGCATTCTTTGGGGATATTTTTGGGCGTGATTTCCGTCCAGGTTTTGCCCTCATCTTGAGTGAGGTGCATTCTGCCATCATCGGTTCCGGCCCAGATTTCGCCAGCCTTAAAAGGCGATTCTTCTAGGGTAAAAATGGTGCAATACACCTCAACTCCGGTGGCATCGTGCTGAATGGGGCCGCCCGGCATCACCAAATATGCATCGATTTTGCGGGTCAAATCCGGACTGATCAGCTGCCAATTTTGGCCACTATCTGTGGTGCGATGTACATAATTGGAGGCATAATACACCACATTGGGATTGAACTTGGATACCAAAACTGGAGCATTCCACTGAAAACGGTACTTCAAATCACGCATCACGGTGCCTTCGGTAAAATGCGGGTAAGCCGTTACCTGACGCACCTGACCCGTACGACGATTGGTAATGGTGAGTTCGCCGCTGTAAGCCGAGCTCCAAACCAAATTGGGGTCTGCGGAATTAACCCCTACATCAGCCGATTCAGCGCCGCCCACGTGGTACCAATTCTCGGTAGACGTCAATCCGCCGGGATCGTGGCTGGGGATGCTGATGGTGCTGTTGTCTTGCTGACCAGCATACAAACGGTAAGGAAACTGATTGTCGACCGTAACACGGTAAAACTCTGAAGTGGGTTGATTCAACTGGTTGGTCCAGGTTTTGCCGCCATTTAAACTCACACAGGCGCCGCCGTCATTGCAATTGATCAGGATATTGGGGTTATCCGGGTTGACCCATACGCCGTGCGTATCTCCATGAGGTGGATTTAAATCGATGTCAAACGTTTTGCCACCATCAATTGATTTCAAGGCGTCGACATTGCAGTTATAAACGGTATTTTCGTCTTTGGGATCGGCAGTGACGTGGTTGTAGTACCAGCTCCGCTGACGAATGCGGTGATCCCGACAAATGCGGCTCCAATTTGCGCCTGCATCATCGCTGCGGTACAAGCCCGCACTTTCTTCCTCCGCCGCGCCAATCATCGCATACACCCGATTGGGATTGGCCGGCGATACGCTCACGCCAATACGTCCTAACAAACCAGTTGGCAAACCGCCGGTAAGTTTGGTCCAGGTGGTACCGCCATCGGTTGTTTTCCAGAGGCCGCCTTTGTCGTTTCCGTCAAACAGCGTCCAAGGTTTGCGTTCTACACGCCACATTGCGGCATAAATGATGCGCGGGTTGGAAGGATCCATCGAGAGATCCACACAACCGGTAGAGTCGTTAACCGCTAAGGATTGTTCCCAGGTTTTGCCGCCATCGCTACTGCGGTACACACCGCGCTCTTTGTTGGGGCCAAAGGGGTTACCCAGCGCTGCGGCATAAAGCAAATTGGGGTTGCTGGGATGGATTTCTATTTTGCCAATGGCGCCCGATTTGGGAAGCCCGGCTGCTTGCCAGGTTTTGCCGCCATCGCTGCTTTTGTACATACCAATGCCTGCCGATACGTTTCCACGCGGACACGCCGACCCCGTGCCGACATAAATCACTGCGGGATCGGAGGGTGCAACCGCAATGGCACCAATTGATCCGCAAGGAATTTGTCCGTCGGAAAGGTTTTCCCAGGAAATACCGGCATCGTTGCTGCGCCAAACACCGCCGCCGGTAGCGCCAAAATAGAAGGTGAAGGGTTGAGTTGGCACGCCGGTGATGGCGGTGGCTCGCCCGCCGCGGGTTGGACCGGCGTTGCGGTATTGTAAACCCGCCAATAGATCACTGGGCAGACCTACCGCTGGGGCAGGTGCGGGAGTGGGAACGGGTTTGGCGGTTTTGGATTGGGCATTGATACTGGTTGTAGCGATCAATAAACCGAAGAGGAAAATCAGGGTAAGGCGCATCAGCGGATTGGTTTTTTGGACTTGAAGAGTTGTTGCTCAGCAAGTCAATTTGATTAAGAGTGTGTTTGGGTTTTTAGTTCGCAAGCGAAAATGAGTCAAAATTTGCACC
>JBBANM010000179.1:0-5317 GCA_040401995.1 Saprospiraceae bacterium | reverse complement strand
ATTAGAGTGGATTTTGGCCATTTGTAGCTCGAAGCGGAATCCTGAACAAGCTCTTTAACGCTCAAAATGGATTATTTCAATGGTCAAAATACTCTACGCTGAGGATGAGCCTTTTTTAGGCAAAATAGTACAGGAAAGTTTAGAAAGTCGCCAGTTTCAAGTGCGAATGGTTTCCGATGGCGCCAAGATAATGGCGGCGTTTGATGTTTTTCAGCCCGATATTTGTGTATTGGACGTGATGCTCCCCAATTTGAGTGGGTTTGAAATCGGAACCTTGATTCGTCAAAAATCACCCCTTGTACCAATCGTTTACCTAACTGCCAAAACCCAAACGGAAGACGTTTTGCAAGGGTTTCAATCGGGCGGGAATGATTTCATCCGCAAGCCGTTTAGCATGGAAGAACTCATCGTGCGCATCCAGAATTTGTTGGAACTTCGGGGAGCAAAACAAACCATTGATCCAGATTGCATTGTGTTGGGGGAATATACTTTTGACCCGCGTAAATATGAACTGCGCAAAGGAGAGGTTTCCAAAAAATTGTCGCACCGGGAAGCCGAGTTGCTGAAGATTTTGGTGGCGCATCGCAATGTCACTTTAGAGCGCAAAACCATTCTCCAACACATCTGGGGCGATGATTCCTTTTTTAATTCACGCAACCTAGATGTTTACATTACCCGATTGCGAGAATACCTTAAAGATGATCCTAAGGTGCAGATCATTACTTTGAAAGGAGTGGGTTATCAGTTTGTGACGGCGTAAAAGGGTTAACTTTTCATTAAAAGTTGTTTTTTTGAAATAGTTTGTACCTTAGTCAATGAAACAAATGTATCGTAGAAAATGTGGGTAGAAGAAATTGTTCTAGACAACATTAAGTGCTTCGAAAAGCAAAGTATACGATTAGGAACTCAAAAACAGGCATATCCTTGGGTTACTTTTTTGGGAGAAAATGGTACGGGAAAAAGTACAGTATTGCAAGCTTTGGCATTGCTAATGGCTGGCCCGGAAGGGGCTTCTCAGTTATTAAAACCTGTTGGTTGGTTAAAAGAAGAAACTAAACCAGGGAAATTGACGCTTAGCTTACATCAGGGGTCAAACGATCCTGGACTTTTTGGCGGAAAAAAAAAGGAAAGAAAAATGTTCCGCTACACCTTCTATATCACAGGTGAGCAAAAACAAACGATTAATAATAAGGTGTTTACTGAGCCCGGTATTTCAGAAGATACAAATAGTAGAGCGATACCTTGGCTTCGCGAAAACGCCTTATTGCCTAAAGGTAAGGGTTGGTTTGGCGCGGGCTATGGAGCTTTTAGGAGGTTGACAAGAAGCAATCGAATTCTAGTTCCATCTTTACAGCAACCTTTACGATATACTAATTATTATAGCCAATTTAGGGAAGATGAAGCTTTGGAAGCATTCGAAACATGGTTGGTTTATTTGGATTATCGAATTTCGAAGAGTGAAGATATACTTGCTGAGAAACAAAAAAAATGGGGAATTGAAGCTATTAATCAATTACTTCCCGCTGGAAACCAATTTGATAGTATCGATGAAAACGGCAGAATTTGGTTCAAAACTGGTGATACTAAAGTAAGTACCGTTGCCCTTTCGGATGGCTTTCGTAGTATTATGGCTTTGGCAGGTGATCTAATTTGGAGACTCATTGAAGCTTTTCCTGAAAGCAATAATCCCCTAAAGGAAGAAGGAGTGGTATTAATCGATGAATTGGACATTCATTTACACCCAACCTGGCAAAGGGATATCGCCAGCCTTTTACGTAGAACATTCCCTAATATACAATTTATAATGGCCACGCATAGCCCCTTAGTAGCTGCAAGCGCAGGTGGAGATGCTGTAACTTATCGATTCTTTCGACAAGCAGGGAAAGTAGAAATTGAAAAAATTGAAAACATTCACATGAAAAGTGTAGATCAAATTTTACAGAGTGAAGCTTTTGGTTTGGTTTCAGCTTTCTCACCCGAAACCCAGCAAAAAATTGACTTATACTATGCTTTGAAAAGAAAAAGAGATCTAAATGAAAGTGAAAAACGAGAGCTTCAATTATCTATACCTTTTATTGAAATGGCATTGGGCTATAAGGCTGATGAGTCAGATACCGAAAAAAAATTGAACGATTACATCAAACAACATTGGAAATGATCAAGGTTGAAAGAACATCTAAGCCCAATATTTTATCAAATCAAGAAGAAAATTGGAAGACTCAATACCTCAATGCTATACATGAACATTTAAACCAACCCAATAACAATCGTAAAAAGAATAAAGATACTGCTGAAAGAAAATACAATCATCAAGGGGTTAAATCAGCTTTGAAAGCAATGTTTTCTGGGAAATGTGCTTATTGTGAAAGTCAAATAACACATATCGATTATGGAGATATTGAGCATTTTTATCACAAGTCTCGATATCCCGAAAATGTTTTGATTGGGAAAATCTACTATTGGCTTGCGGTAAATGTAATGGTAAAGCCAACAAAGGCGATAATTTTCCGCTAACGAATGAAGGCACTCCATTGTTGGTTAATCCAGTTAATGATGACCCTATTGATTATTTTACATTTGAATTCGATATTGATACTGGGACCGCTAATGTTATTTCTCTAAATGAGCGTGGAGAAGTTACAGAATCTACTTTAGGTCTTAATCGGACAGAGCTAGTTCTTCATCGCAGCGAAATAGTTCGTTTAATGGTGTATTGTGCTTTGAAGGCTATGGATGGAGATGAAACTGCTATCCAAATGATCCATGAACTTTGTAAAAAGGAAAAAGAGTATTCCGCTTTCGCTCGATCACTTGTTGAACGTTTCAATCTTTGAGCAATAGCTTTCAAGCATATAGTTACATTGAAGGCCCCTTCAACATCGCCGTATCCGTCATCAGTTTTTCCAAATGATACCCGCCGGAATCCAAAACCGCATGTGGAAATGCCTGTTTCAAACCCGCCCATTCCGCCGGCTCGATGGGGCATTCAAACAAAAATAATTGTTGGAGTTTTGGCAAGGCCTTCAGTTGCAAAAGTCCATTTGCACTGATCTTACAACCTGCTAAATTCAAAAACTGAAGATGCTTGAGACCGCTGAGCTGTTTCAGCCCATTGTCAGATATTGCAGTATGGTCTAAGTACAATTTGGTCAAATTGGGCAATTGACCAATCGTTTTTAATGCCTCATCATTTAACTTCGCATCGCTCAGGCGCACCCACACCAATTGCTCGCGGATGGGTTCTAGCAATTGCAACAGTTCCGGGGTAATTTTTCCGGCATTTACAAAATTGGCGCTTAGTAAATTGGAGTTTTGACCAATGGGCAGCACCAAAACATGGTGTTCGTTTAGGGCCTTGATCGCTCCAGGATCGGCGGCTTTGGCTTGGATGCCCGAGTAGGGATCGGTAGGAGGAGTATCGTCGGCGTTTTTTGCGTCATTTTGTAGCCGTGCTAAAGCTTTTTTTACTGCATCGCTTTGGGGAAGATCCTTAACTTTTTTATCAAACGACGCACCAGCCTTTATCCACCAAGCGATGAGCGTGTTTTCATCAGTATTGAGTTGTGGTTTTTGTTTGGGCGGCATGTGCAAATCTTCCTCGATGGGCAAAAGCATACGCGTCAATACCAACCCGTTGCCGGAGTGACTGGGATCGGGTAAGAGCGGTTTTTTACTTTTTCCGCCTTTTTTCAAATAATCGATGCCATCCATACGCAACTTCCCTTTTTGCTTACCCGCGCCATGACAGGTTTCGCATTTTTCGGCAAAAATGGGGGCTACCACCTCCGCATAAACGGCCGCTTCCTGTACGTTAGCAATGGGCGCCCGAGCTTTGACTTTTTTTGCCGTAGCAGTTTCAAAAAGGTAGTTTTCGCCATGGGTAAGGGATCCACCCAAATGCCCGCTAACTGAAATGCTAAGCAACAGGATACCGGCCAAAAAAGGCCGAAAACGCAAGGTTTTAGCAGCCGTAGCAGCGTTGAAGGACATCCACCAGGCCAGCGTACCCAAAATAGCGGTAATGATGCCCGACCACAAGTGTTGTTGTAGCGCATTGACGGCATAATCGCCATCTAGTGAAAGCAAATACCCCGAGGCGCAAGATCCCCAGGCTGATAGCGCGCCCAGCCCATAGGTGAGTGAAATCACTGGCTTGAGGTGCGCAAAATTAGGGCGAGTGGACAAAACATCAAAGCCAATTCCCAGTAGCAAAATGCCAATGGGCAAATGCACCAAAAGGGGGTGAAAATGCCCCAAAAATTCAATTATTGTACCGATGATCATCATGTCTTAGAACTTATCAAATACTACTTGGCGTACCGTTTCCGCCACAGTTTCATCATGTGAGCGTTGATTTCCCATTGGTTGGCCAAGGGCATTTGGGTGTAAGGCAGTGCCGGCATATAGGTTGGCGGACCAAACTCGGCCAGCATGGTCAAAGGTTTTCCTTCGTTAGCCTTGGTTTTAACTACGGTATCCCACCACGCAAAATGTGCTTTGAGCGCGTTGGCCCACTCAGGCGCGCGCGGGTCGCTCACTTGCGGACCTTGGTCGTGACCCACCCGGGCATGGATGTGGTCGGTACGCGACAACGCTAAATTGACGGTAGCCTGTTGATCATCAAGCAAGGAGTGGTGCACGTTGCACCAATGCGAAATATCCAGGGTTAGGCGCAGCGCGGGGAAGGTTTCCAAATATTGCTTGGTGATGTGCGCGGCAAAAAGAATGCGAGCCCGGTGCGTTTCATGATAAATCGGCACTCCACTGGCGGCCGTTGATTGCGTTGTCAATTCGATGAACGGGCGGTTTTGTTCCAGCGTAAAATAATCACGCCCCGAATGACAATTGATGTACACCGGTTGCATGGCGACGGCGTCGGCCAAGGATGTTTTGAACTCGGCAAAATGTTTGGCTGGATCGGAGCTTCCGCCGCCTACCAACAGACCAAAGCCCAAGTTGTGTTTTTTTACCGCGGTCAACAGTGCTTGTCGACCTTCTTTTGATCCGGGGCACCATACTTCAATGCCATCGTACCCTTCAGCTTTGGCTTTTAGGCAAAACTGTTCTAGGTCGCCATCGAAACCCCAATTAGTACCAAAAATGCGCAGCGAGTAGCCCGGCGTAGCGGCAAAATGGAATTTTTGGAGTTCCAAAGATTCAAAAATAGGCAACACCGCAGCGCCACTGGCAAATTGTGCCGTGGAGGCGATGAATTTTCGGCGAGATAAGGCCATGATATTAGTTAGTTGTGTTATTTAATTAAGAGTGTGTTTGGGTTTTTAGTTCGCAGGCGAAAATGAGTCAAAATTTGCACCAA
>JBBANM010000178.1:0-5474 GCA_040401995.1 Saprospiraceae bacterium | reverse complement strand
CGAAAACGTCTTGGGATTTGAAACTTATTATTCTTATATACATAATCCGCTTTCTTAATACACCTCCAAAATGAGTAAATCGTAAGGTATGATTTAGGAATTTTATATACAGAAATCGTAGAGTTGGAATAAGAATGATAAAGAAATACTCCGATTGTTCTTATACTACCATCTTTTCCATACCCACTCCAATATTGAATCTCAGGAATACTCTGATTGTCCATAAATGATAATTCAAAATTGGGTTTTAAACCTAAAAACCTCACAAACCCACTTGAAGGTGTTCTTTCAAGTGTAAAAATTGAGGGAAAGGTAGTAACTTGGTTAGTACGTCAGCAACGTTGTTTTCAGAAGTGACATACTTAAATTGAACTGTGCCGTTTAGAAATTCTTGATGAAGGTAATTCAGTCTAAGAACTAAGTGAGCTACGTTCGAACCGAGTTTATAAGACTCTATGAGGATCATAGCAGCCTGATTATCCATCCAGATGACAGTTGGTTCCTTTTGGGGAAATCCTATTTCGTTCAGGAATCCTCGTTTCCATACTGTTTGTCTGACACATCTATCAGCCGCAAATATCTCAGATTCGCATGAATGATGAGCTACGAGAGTTTCTTTGATAGATCTCGCTTCTATCGTACCGGATTGTTTATTGAGAAAGAAACAATATCCCGATCGATTTTGCCCAGTGTTTTTAAAACTTGAATCTGAGTATCCAAATAGATTTATCTCAGTGTCCTCACCTCCTAAGGTTACACCTTCGTTTATGGTACCTTTAAGATATCTACCAAGATGAAGGAGACCTTTCATTTGGTTGATAGTAGGTTTGGCGGGACTACCGGATATTAAACCGAGTGGTGTTAATAATTCGGGTTTAGTCCTGTCTGCTAGGAATCTAAGTGAACCGATGTGTTCCTCGATTGAAGGTAAAGAACCATCTCCCTTACCACTGTAATCTAGTGTGAGTGGAAGTGGAGTCTTCTTACTTGACATATCGGAAGGAACATTTTTATCAACATACTTCTTGGCGTATGCAGGTTGACATAGTTTAATCTTGTGTTTGGGTCGATCACGTATGATATCTACTCCAACATACCGCCTGACTTCATCAGTACGTGTAAGTTTCAAGAAATTAACTGCAAGGAGCGAGATGATCCTTTCAATCTCTTCAGGGTCATTACCTGTGAGAAATATGTCGTCTACATAAATTATAACGATGGTCACTTTGCCTGTGGGTTCATCTCTTAGAATGAATACACATTGGTCGTGAGCAAGTTTTATTAGTTTAGCATCTTTCAGTTTGCTACAGAGGAGCCTATACCAAAGTAGACCAGCCTGTTTGAGACCGTATAAACCTTTTAATAATTTGACTAACTGTTTGAAACCATCTTTATTTGGTGGTAAGAACATCCAAATGTCATGATCAATTTCTGATTCTAAGTAGGCATTCTCGACGTCTAGGGATTTGATTTCCCAATCGTAGACTGCGGCTAAGTGAATGATTATACAGAATGATTTGTAAGATGCGGTTGGTGAAAAAGTTTCGGTGTAGTCGTAGTGATAGCGTTGTTTGAAACCCCTTACTACTAACCGAGACCTATATTTCCAATATTCTTCGTTCGTTTTAAACTCTTGTTTAAATACCCATTTAGAAGTTAAAGCACCTTTTGACTTTTTAGCTAATTCACTTGGGGTAGCGAGCCTCCAAGTAAACCGCTTGCTAAGTCGGTACACTTCTCTTTCACCTCCTATCCACCATTCGATTCCGTCTTTCGAATTGATGGCTTGTTCCATACCGTTTGGAGCGTTTGCTTCCTTAGGTGGAGGTGGTTTCCTCGTCTCATCGTTATAAGCTTCTATCCATTTTGGGTCAAGTGGTTCTTGGTACCAAGAGGAAGTAGGAGCTGCTTGATTAGCATAATTACGATTAGGCGTTCTTTTCCTTATACTCTTAGGTCGAACTGGAATTGGAGTTGATTCATCGTCGCTATCATCTCCGTTGTTGACGGGATGAGGCATAGAATCTTGATCTTTGGATGAGTGACTTTGTACTGCCTTAGGTAACTTACTGGGCGGTGTATCCTTGTAGAATCGCATACGTTTTCTTTTAGGGTGTTTTGATTCTGTGGTTAAGGTTTCGGGAATAATCGAGATAGGTACATTACTTTCTATCTCTGACGGTAACAGTGAATCAGTTGGTAACACATCAGTTGGTGATGTCGATTGCTGCTGTTCTAAATCTGTGACATTCTCCGGATCAGGGTAGAATAAGTCATCATAATCGGGTGATTCTTCGTCACTGAAGGTATCACTATCCCTGTCATTGACATTCGCATTCAGTAGAGAAGGGAAGTCGTTATAGTGTTGGAAATAACAGTCATGACGTGGTTTGATTCCACCCCCTATTGCCAATACTGTATAAGAGTTCTTGAGTTGTAGATCTGGTTGGTTGCAATAACCCATCATTCTACATGAAATCCCTCGATCACCGTGGGTTTTCCCTCCGACTCTCGGTGTACGTTCATCTGAAGTTTGATGGTAATACCCTTTAGCGTAGAATGGTACTGCTGAACTTACGTCAGGCTTCTTCCCATTGAATAACTCATTTCTTGATAATAACTCACCTTTTCGTGGAAGGTTGTTATGTGTATCAGAGAAATATTGTATTGCATAGTCCCAATATTTTAACGGACATTTATTATAGATCATTACAGTGCGCATTCCGTCTTTTACTGTATAGACGTGACGTTCAGCAAGATTTTGCGAATGCTTGTAAGGAGCAGATGATAAAAGTGTTATATATTTCCGTGCACAAAAAGCTTTAAATTTGGTTGATAAAACTTCAGACATGTAGTCGGTTAGAAGAAATTTTAAATCAACGGCAAAATTATTTTTGTGAGGACCGTAATGCTTAATTATCCATATGAGAGACTTCAGCATCTCTGATTTGCGTTTCATGAAATATGGCATGAACTTTGATGAGTGTTTGTCAACAAAGAATGCACAATACTTATGAGCGCGAGAGCTTTTAACTTTCATTGGTAATATATCTACTGTCAAGTACTCGAATGGTGAGTAAGACGTCTGAGATAATGATGATGGTATGGGAAAGGCTTTCATCTTTCCTCTCATGCAAGCATCGCACATAGATAAGTGACAGTTCTTAATGTCCTTATATGTGTACTTCAAACCCATCACTAAGGGTGGTCGCTTGTCAGTTCCGACAATATACCTTATCATGTCCTCGGGGAGGTGTCCGAGTTTGACATGTAATACTTCGAGAGGATTAAGTCCGACAATTGTTGATTTTCTTGTGGCTTTTGATGATCCAAGTCGGAGTTCTTGGGGGGTATATTCATTGTAATATTGATGATTCACAAGGAATGTATTGTTGGATGCTTGCTTAGGTCTATAGTTAGGATTATAAAACTGTTTGAAGTTGTCAATATGATATAGACCATCGTCTGATAGTGTTGCGGTAAAAACTATAGAATCTTTATTCTGTTCTAGTAAAGACTTGTCATGGACAAGGGCTCGTTCGTCATCGAAAATGCTGACGAAGTCATACTCTTTAGCTAGTTTAGAAGAAGATATTAATAGTTTTTGAAGATTGGTTGTTCTTATTATATTTAGAAAACCTAATCTACCGTGACCTATGGTCTTAATCGATGAATCATCTCCGAAATGTAATCTACCTGAATGCTTTCTAAAATCGGTTAAGCATAGGTCTTTCGGAGCGAAATGATCAGTCGTGCCAGTATCAAGTATGACATCGACTTCCTTGGATCATTCGGATTCTTCACCATCTTCAAGATCTTCTTCGTCAGACGAATCTTTACTGGTGGTATTAGCCGCATTCTTTGGTCCAATAGATGCTTTGGAGAGTTTACGAGTAAGGTTCGTAGTATCTTTGTGGAAACAATCCTTGTCGTTGTGAGAATAGATGACATAGTCTTTAGCACCTCTCTTGCGGCATGCTTTGCACTCTTTCTTTTCTTTGTTTCCCTTCTGGTTTGGATTGGGTTTAACAATTGACTTTGAGGTTGCAGGGTGCTGAGCCTTGCATTCCTCATTCGAGTGAGTGTTTGTTTTATGCTTATCGCACCACTTGTTAGAAGTGGTCGCGATGTGTGCACTGCCGTCTTTAGATGGTGTTGTCGATGATCTAGATCGATTACTTTCGTTGGCAGTTATCACCAAGTTTTGTTCTCGATCCATAGTGGTGATGAAGTTTTTCATCGTGACATCCGTAAGTGGAAGAGCGAAGAATCTGTTAAGAGATGGCTTCCACTGCTTCCAGGCTGCCATTGCAGTTCTCATGCTAGACAGACGAGTTACTTCTGGTTGATAAATCTGACGACCAGCAGCTCTTGTGTCTGCGTCAGGTCTGTCCCAGCAGTCACCTCGAATTGTATTTTCGTCGAAAGGAGTTGCCGATTCGGTGACATCTGCTTCTCGGAACGAAATCCAGGTTCGAAAGAATAAATCTTTTGCTCTCGTCGCAAACTTGTCCCATTCTTCTCCTTTATGCATTTGAAGGTTGTTCAAATCGTTAGAAAGGGTAGAAGCGTAAATGGAAAGGTACTTGCTCGAGTAGGCCTTGATTGCGGCGTAAGCTGACACGTAATCGCGATTCCTAATTTCTTCAGCTGCTTGAGCCTGAATTCGCTTGCCAAAACATTTATTGAAGGCTTCAGCCATCCTTCTCTTAGGTTCATTGATCGTGATTCTTATCAAGTCATTGTAATCTTTAAGAGATTTTTGGTATGTACTGGTGGCGATTTGCAGATGCTCATATCCAGAGTCATGAAGAAGGAGCTTTGCTCTTAGCTCTGCAACTGTGTCAGTTGTGAGTGGTTCACAGTCTGCATTTTGTGATTTAGCAATTATCCTCGCCTTTCCAGTAAGATATGATACAGGTGGAGCATCTCCTGGTGTTCCAACAGTTAGAATTAGTGAGTCATCACGTAAAACATCTGCTGCTTCAGTTGCTGAGAGTAGTGCATGGTCATCTGGTGCCATTGCTCCTCTTTCAGCAAGAACGTATCTTTCAGAGATTCTACCCCAATCAGGAACAAGTAGAGCACGTTCAACGATATCATCAGTTGCTTTCTTTACTCTCTTGTTGTAATGATTCATTGCAGCCATGAAGAAGTGATCATGTTTATTAGGCTCATCAAGTTCACCAGCAGTGGGTAATTCACTCTGTGGTTTTCCTTGGATAGCCTGATCACATAAAGCTGCTTGAAAGACTTTCATGATTTTGTCATTGGCTTCTTGGAAGGCCATAGGACCACCTTCACCGTCCCAAATCGGATCATCGTTTGTATCGCCCATATCTGAATGGTGTCTTTTACGTGATGATTGTTTGGTGGTTGAAATTGACATTTTGTCTCAAGTTTACTTATTTAATTACTATAATAATAAAATAGAAGAAGCTTTGCTTAAATGGTTTGTTCAATCGATGTTCGTC
>JBBANM010000177.1:0-5490 GCA_040401995.1 Saprospiraceae bacterium | reverse complement strand
CCGAGTGGGTTTGCTGAAAATAGGATGTCACTTTCACTGAAAATAGGATGTTACTTTACACATAGACTCTCAATAGTTACTAAAAGCCCCGTTGCCTCGGTGAACTGAACCCCTTCAGTTGGACTCGTAATAGAGAGTTTTAATAAAAGGTTTCGGTTAGCGAGCGGGTCTATTTATGTGACCGGAAATAGTGTGGTTTTTAAAGGTTTGACCCCTCGGTTTTTAAAGGTTTGACCCCTCGGTTTTTAAAGGTTGTGGTAAAATGAGAGGGTGGCAATCACTCTAAAAGCGATCCCTAGGAGGCTTACTCCGCTAATTCAAGAGCGAATGGGCTTTGAACCGGTAATTATTCTAGAAGGACCTAGAGCGGTGGGGAAATCTACAGTTCTAAAAGAAATATCGGCCATAACAAAAGCTCCAATAATCGATCTCGACAATCTCGCGTCCCGCGCAGCGGTTGAGGCAGATCCAGGACATTTTGTCGATGGTAGCGGTCTGGTTTTAATTGATGAGTATCAACGTGTTCCAAAAATACTTGATTCCATTAAAGCTGAACTGAATAAAGATACAAGGCCTGGTCGTTTTCTCCTTACGGGTTCGGTCAAACAAGAAAAATTACCCCATGGAACACAAGCACTTACAGGTCGTTCACATCGGATGGTGGTTTGGCCACTCATGCAGTGTGAAATTGAAAATATTAAAGCAGATTTAATTGAAGAGATACTAAAAAATCCTGGGCAAGTAACAAGCCAGATGCGATCAATGACAGAGCGCAGTGACTATGCAAAAAGAGTAACTATTGGTGGATTTCCTTTGGCATTGGTAAGACAAAATTCAGCTCAACGTAATCTTTGGTTCAGGGACTATATTTATAAAACTTTGAGTCAAGATATTCAAGAAATTAGTAAAATACAACAAGTTAAAGTACTTCCGAAGCTGCTTGTGCAATTAGCTAGTCAAAGTTCACAAGTACTAAACACTTTGAAAGTTGCCCGGCAAGTGAATCTCAATCCTGTAACAACCGAAAACTATATTCAATTACTGGAATCTTTGTATGTCGTGAAGAGATTGCCTGCATGGGGCACCACCTTGAATTCTCGCTCGACTCACAAACCGAAATTACATTTTGTTGATTCGGGCCTCTTGTCCTACTTGTCAAAGATGACGACAGAAAAAATTTTGAGCAAGAATGCCACAACTTTGAGTGAATATGGGCATATTTTTGAAACCTTTGTAGTAGGTGAAATAATGCGTTTAGCTGAATTGGAGGATGATTTTCTCGACAGTGGACACTGGCGAACACACGATGGTGATGAAGTTGACTTAGTGATGGAATTTCAATCTGGAGAAGTAATTGGAATTGAAGTTAAGGCCGGAAGTACGCCAAGTGAAAAGGATTTTAGAGGGTTGAACAAATTACGAGACTACTTAGGGACTTCATTTCACTCCGGAGTTCTAATTTACCAAGGAGAATTCGCCTATCAGGTCAGTGACCGAATTTTTGCAGTTCCTGCCGATCGATTATGGAAATAGTTGGGACTGATCGACTCGCTAAAGTGCCAGCATGAAGTTGGGCGCGTAGCTCTGCCGTCTTACCGGGCTTTGCCTCGAAGATGGCTGTGGCGATCATGATTAACCTACATGGGATTTATAACTGAGTAGGCTTAGAGTCTACTCAGGGCCGAGAATTCTGCCTACTTAATTACCAGCCTCTTTCCTATTTCTGTATCTGAATTTTTTTAAGCGACGAGAATGCTGCGCTTACTAAGGCCCATAAAGTAGCCATCTATAAGGGTCACTGGTGCCGCATCCGCGGCAGTTGCAGCGCCTAACGTGATAAATAGCGGTATGAAGTGTTCAACTGTTGGATGGGCAAATGGCATGCCGGGGGCTGATTCACGGAAGTTAGAGAGCGTATCGATATCACCACTAGCAAGCGCGCCGGCGGCCCATGCATCGAATTCACTAGACCAACTTGGTGCAACTGCTTCAGTAGACCAATCGCGTAAATACTGCAGACCGTGTGTCATAAATCCAGAGCCGATAATAAGAACGCCTTGATCGCGTAGTGGCTGTAACCGTTTGCCAAGTTCGAGGAGTTTAGTTGGATCACTAGTTGGCATTGACATCTGGACAACTGGAATATCAGCCTTTGGATACATAACTTTCAACGGCACCCATGCGCCATGATCTAAACCGCGATCTGATTGATGCACAGGTTCGTTATCGGGCATCATGGATACCACAAGATGTGAAAGCTCCGTTGCATCGGGGCTTTTATAAGTCATTTCATAAAACTTTTTAGCAAAGCCACCGAAGTCATATACAAGAGGAGCGTTCGCCGCTGGATTGCTCAACGTGACAGGTTGGGATTCCCAGTGGGCGCTAACAATAACGATGGCTCGCGGTTTCTGGATACTTGCGGAAATTCCACGCAATTGCGAAGTCCACAGCGCATCATCGAGCAACATTGGTGCGCCATGTCCAATGTAAAGCGCCGGCATTGTGGTCATGGAGAAACAATACTAGATAGTAGTTGAAAGTTCAACTATATTCACCCTCCCTCTTCGTGACGAGCGTCATAAAGGCAACACGGCTTGCATGGGAGTTAGCCCTGGTTACACTCAACCCCATGACCTCATCCTCACCCGGTGTTCGCTTTAAAAAAGCCCTAGGTGAAGAAGTTCCGCTACAAATCATCGGTACGATCAACGCTAATCACGCATTGCTAGCTAAGCGCGCGGGCTACCGTGCCATCTATCTTTCAGGCGGGGGAGTTGCCGCGGGTTCGATGGGAATTCCCGACCTAGGAATTACCACGCTAGAGGATGTTCTGACCGATGTCCGCCGTATTACTAACGTATGCGATACACCTTTGTTAGTCGATGCCGATACTGGCTTTGGTACGTCAGCATTTAATATCGCTCGAACGGTTAAAGATTTAATTAAAGCTGGTGCTGCCGCGATGCATATTGAAGACCAGGTGGGCGCAAAGCGCTGCGGTCATCGCCCAAACAAAGAAGTTGTCTCCACGAGTGAAATGGTCGATCGCATTAAAGCCGCAGTCGATGCACGCACCGATGATAATTTCTCAATCATGGCGCGTACCGATTCCATTGCAATCGAAGGCATCGATGCGGCAATCGAGCGCGTGCAGGCATACATTGCTGCCGGCGCCGATTTGATTTTCCCAGAGGCAATTCGCACTCTTGATGACTACAAAAAGTTTAGCGCCGCAGTTTCAAAGCCAATCCTGGCTAATATCACCGAGTTTGGTTTAACCCCGCTCTTTAATCGCGATGAGTTAGGTGCCAATGGCGTTTCAATGATTCTTTATCCGCTGTCGGCCTTTCGTGCCATGAATAAAGCGGCAGAAAATGTATATGAGGTTATTCGCCGCGAAGGCACGCAGGCCAATGTAGTGGATTCAATGCAGACGCGCGAAGAGCTCTACGAGCGAATTAACTATTATGAATATGAAAAGGCCCTCGATAAGTATCTGGAGAAAGAATAAATGGTCGAATTCAAGCCCAAGCAATCAGTAGCTCTCTCCGGCGTGCCTGCTGGCAATACGGCACTTTGCAGCGTTGGTAAAAGTGGCAATGATCTTCACTATCGGGGTTATGACATCGCCGATTTAGCTGCTCACTGCGAGTTCGAAGAAGTAGCTTTTTTATTAATTCACGGAACGCTTCCCACGCAAAGCCAACTAAACGCCTATAAAGCTAAGCTCAAAGGCCTTCGCGGTCTGCCCGATCAGGTCAAAGCGATTCTTGAACAGATTCCAACAAATGCACATCCAATGGATGTTATGCGCACCGGTGTTTCCGCCCTTGGCTGCGTTACCCCAGAAGGCGCAGCTCATAGTGAAGCTGTCGCAAAAGAGATTGCCGATAAGTTAATTGCTTGTTTAGGTTCAATGCTTTTGTACTGGTACCACTTTGCTAACTCCGGAAAGCGAACCACAGTTGAAACCGACGATGATTCAATCGGTGGACATTTCTTGCACTTACTTCATGGAGCACCTCAGAGTGACTTATGGGTTAAGTCGATGCATGCATCGCTTATTCTCTATGCCGAACACGAGTTCAATGCCTCAACTTTTACATCCCGCGTAATTGCTGGAACAGGTTCTGATATCTACTCAGCTTTAACTGGCGCAATTGGGGCACTTCGTGGACCTAAGCATGGTGGAGCTAATGAGTTTGCCCTTGAAGTTCAAGAGCGTTACTCAACGCCAGAGCAGGCAGAGGCCGATATTCGCGCACGCGTTGCCGCCAAGGAAGTTGTTATCGGTTTTGGTCACCCGGTCTATACCGTCTCTGACCCTCGCAGCAATATCATTAAAGAGATTGCACTAGATATCTCAAAGGACAATGGAAATACGGACCTGTTCGACATTGCCGAGCGAATCGAATCGGTCATGTGGGATGCTAAAAATATGTTCCCAAATCTGGATTGGTTCTCAGCGGTTGCTTACAACCAAATGAAGATCCCTACTTTATTTTTCACACCAATCTTTGTTATCGCTCGCACCACTGGGTGGTCGGCCCACGTTATTGAACAACGTATCGATAATAAAATTATCCGGCCTAGTGCAAATTACACCGGCCCAGATGATTTGCCGTTCCAACCAATAGAAAAGCGATAGGTGCACTTTTAATGTCTAACAACATCACGAAATCGAACCAGCCGTACGATCAAGAGATCATTGACATCGTTGTTTATGTAGAAAACTATGAAATTTCATCACCCGTTGCATATGAGACGGCATGGAACTGTTTCATGGATACTCTTGGTTGTGGCTTAGAAGCCCTTGAATATGAGGCCTGCACAAAACTTCTTGGCCCCCTTGTTGAAGGAGTAACCGTTGCCAATGGCGTCAAAGTGCCCGGTACCAACTATGTTTTAGACCCAGTCCAAGGAGCTTTTAACATCGGCGCAATGATTCGCTGGTTAGATTTTAATGACACGTGGCTCGCAGCTGAATGGGGTCACCCATCCGATAACTTAGGCGGCATTCTTGCAACGGCAGACTGGTTATCTCGCACAACAGATAAGAAGTTCACCATTAAAGATGTGTTAACGGCCATGATAAAAGCCCACGAAATCATGGGCTGTATCGCCCTTGAGAACTCTTTTAATAAAGTCGGCCTAGACCACGTTGTATTAGTAAAAGTCGCGTCCACTGCCGTTGTTGCACAGATGATGGGCTTAACGCGTGATCAAATGTTGGCGGCAGTCTCACTTGCGTGGGTGGATGGACAGTCCCTACGTACATACCGTCATTTTCCAAATGCGGGCTCTCGCAAATCGTGGGCAGCTGGGGATGCCACTTCTCGCGCCGTACGATTGGCGCTCATTGCTAAGACTGGCGAAATGGGTTATCCATCAGCGCTTACTGCAAAAACTTGGGGCTTCTACGATGTCTCTTTTAAAGGCAACGCCTTTAAATTCCAGCGCCCT
Organism: Saprospiraceae bacterium; assembly: GCA_040401995.1. Taxonomy (GTDB): domain Bacteria; phylum Bacteroidota; class Bacteroidia; order Chitinophagales; family Saprospiraceae; genus Haliscomenobacter. The sequence goes on along the minus strand of JBBANM010000177.1, from coordinate 24 downwards.
TACGGTTCCTACGTTATGGAAAAT
>JBBANM010000176.1:2107-5586 GCA_040401995.1 Saprospiraceae bacterium | reverse complement strand
CATAGGACTAGTACGCTTCATGTTGACCGGTGCGTACGTACGTTCAAAGTAATCATTTGCGCACTAATGTCATCGGTTCAAACTTCGGTAAGTTTCTTGTGCCTTTTATGTTTTGCTTGAGTGCAATCTGTTTTTTCAAATTCGATGGTAATATTTCGCCGGGTGTTAATGGTGTTTCTTTGGATACTCTTCGTGTCGGCCGATACACGGGGTATCCTTTGTGACCGACATCGGTCCACTTCTCCTGAAACCAACGCTTTAGATTTTTAGCACTCCCATCGTCGGCATACTTTCCACCACATTCCTTGTACGTTTTAACGATCCAACCCGATTTATATGCGCTCGGCTTTGAATAAACCTGATCAGCTATTCGCTTCACTTTCTCGTACAATATGGGATCTTTTGGTGTCGGCATTGTAGTATTCAATTATTTTTTCCCAAGTCTTCAATATTTTTTCATCTATTCGTATAAGGTGTGAGCCGATTCAGCTCGGCACTTCTTGGGTTAGAAATCTGCGTGTACTCAGTATTATCAGGCACCAATTGCAACTCACTCCCGTAGTACCACTTATTAATAACATCATTTGTCTCCAAATTTTTGAGTCGGTAAGACTGTTCTCTTATCGACCAACTTTTTACGCCTAAATCTTGGAGCTGCTGGTTGGGCTCAGGCCTACGACCCCGAATTTCAACAATTTTGAAAATCTGTGGTGTCCAATTTATTACGTTGTATTTTTTCATCATGCCGTTTTTGTTCCTGGCTCTGCTCTCCGAGAAGTGAACCTCCGCAGCAATTCTCACGAGATCATTCAAAAAAAAGACGTTAGTCGGCCGCCGATTGAGGGAATCTCGGGCCTGTCGTATGCGGTCCACAGTATACTTATCTTTTATTTTTCTGAGTGTACTAGTATCCTCGAGTTTTTCATCTTCCCCCCAGTCAGGGGGTAGAAATCGGTGCGAAGGTCGTTGAAAGCCTTTTGTCCAGAGCATCGCCGGGGTCACATTGTGCTTCCCACTTCGGGAATGGTTTAAGTTGTATACATACTTTTGAAGATGCTGAACCCATTCTAGATTTCCCTCTCCGTTATTGTGACGAAGGAATCCCTGCTTTATCTTGTTTCTGATCTCGCGATTTTTTCTTTCAGCTATCCCATTACTCCAAGGTGAATAGGTGGTTGTCTCAAGGTGAAAAATTTCATTATCTCGTAGCAACTGCTCAAACTCGCCACGGAACTCTTTGCCATTGTCGGTGACTACGATGGCAGGAATCGTTTGAGAGTCTCTGAGTATTTTCTTAAAAGCTGTTGTGGTCTCTTCAGCACTATGCGAGAGCATTGGCTCAACCCAACAAAACCGTGAATAGCCATCAACACACATGAGCAAATAACGATAAGACACCAACCCAATCAGTTCAACGTCAAGTCTTCTATGCTGGTACTCTACATTATGGCCGTAGACGTTCATCAGTTCTTCTTTACCCTCGGCGTTTGGGTCGAATGAATACCCTAAGAGATAGACGCAGTCAACAAACCATTTTTGATTTGGGACCTTCGTCTGAATCGGATGATTGACCTTCTTTGAATAATTTCGAGACAATTGAAAACTCTCGTGATGTTTTAAGAAGTCAGTTGTGAATTCGCGTGTAAAACCTAGGTACGACTGAGCTACTTTCCAATAAAAGAGGGTTTCACCCCACCCGCCTTTAGTGTCGTCGTCATATATCGCCTGAAGAACGTCGTATTTTTTATTTCCAGACGGCTGGATTACTTCGAGGTTGAGCCGGTAGTTGCCATCAGCGTCCTTTGGTCGGTAATACAGTCGATTATTTTCCACCTCGTAGTCTCTGTGAAATTTCTGGTGAAATCTTTTTTTCACGTCTTCGTCCGTCATATTCCGAGGGTATACCGGGGTTTTATGTTCTTGAATGGATTTGACAAATGCTCTCACACCGACCCACTTGCTCGAGTTATACCATTCTGGGAAGGCATTCAGACTTCGTAGCTTCGTACTTACTGCCATTTATCTAATATGCCCCTAGACAAATATTTTTATGGTTTTACTGTTTTGACTCATTTCAATATGTAGTAGGACATCCTCAAAAAGGTAGGCGTAGGACGTTCCACCTCAACCATCTCATAGAAGAAAAAAAATGTTTTTCCAAAATCTGACTTTTGTCGGAAAAATATTATAACCAGGTAGCCAGGCTCACAACTATCACCTACCTCCGCCACAGCCTACCGCCATAAAGTACGATTCTTCTGCTTCAGTGTCCCATATAAAAAACTCATTATCTCTGCAAATTTTCTCAGTAAACAAGAAATGACGTTTCATGTGCTCGAGGTAAAACGGCCATCTGCGAACGCTTTAAGGAAAATGAGAAACGGCGAACCGGTTCGGATCAGTGCAGGTAGCGGGTTGCCTATTGTTGTTAATAGTGGTCGCCTTAACGACATAGCCAAGAAATTCGCAAAAGGCGCGGCCCATACAGTAGCACTCACTAAGGACGAACTGAATAAAAATCTTGAACATATACAGGGAGGCGGCATCTTTGGGAAGAAGTTCGATAAGACTCTTCAAAAGCACGGAGTTAAACACTTAGCGTATCATCTTGGGGACATGGCGAAACCAGTAGTAAAAGGCGGGATCGATACACTTGCCGGTATGGCATCGATTGCTCAACCAGAACTAGCCCCTATGGCTATGGGGGCGGCTTATCTGGCTAATGACTACCTGGATCATCCTAATTCGTACCAAGCGGATACGATTAAGCAACAGGCGAAAGACCAAGCGATGAACCATTTAAACGATCAGATGAACCAGCAATTCGGAACTAATTACGGGAATAACCTTCAAGCTACGCTGAACAGCCTCAGTCAGTCCAACTTAGCGGCTCAGTTGCAAAACCAAAATAATCTCGCCGCTGCAACTTCGTACATTACGCCAATCCTCACGCAGGGCGTCAGCGCACCAGAAACGTTGAACCAAGTCATGACGGTCCCCACAGTGCTCCCTCAAAGGGATACTATTACAAAACCAGTCAGAGGCGTAGAACATGGGATGGGGTTATTTGTAAACCAGGGGGCTCGTGGTGATGGGTTATTTAGTTCTATGTCGGCGAGTGGGGACGGTCTAGCTCATGATTTGATTCGTAGGGGGGCAAGGACAGCGGTGGGCCAAGGGTTGCACAGCCGTCGGGCGGGGAAGCTTGTAGAACGTGGCAGCATAGGCGCCGGGGGTTCCTTGCTGTATAATCAACAGGCTACGAGTTCACAGCCTTATATGGAATTTTACGGACAATCGAATTTTGTTCAACCTTCTGTTAGGAAATTCCGTCAAACGGTCTCGAACTGGAGCGCTAATTAATTTAGAGACATGCAAGAAAGCCTCACCTGGTGTATAATTAACCGTTTTATATGTATTTACAGACTGAAAGCATATATGTAGCTTGATAAAATCGATTTAGTTAACGTACTTATGAC
>JBBANM010000176.1:0-2007 GCA_040401995.1 Saprospiraceae bacterium | reverse complement strand
GAATGATAAGAAGCCTTAGCCTCTCTCAGTGCCTGACCATATTTGATGCCGTGCGCCGAAGCGTAAGCCTTGACGTGAGCGATCCACGGACTTGAAGCCTTGTGCATCTTGCTTATGTGAGTGTCTACCTTATTTCTATAGTCTTCATTTTTATACCTCCTAGACGAATGGTGTGCAAATCCATCACCTGCGACATCCTGAGGGTCGTCTCCAAAAATGTCATTACTTGTCTTTTTCAACTTCCGGGCAGCACGAAGAGCCTTCTGATGGTCCTTGTCGGTACTTTTATAATGGTAAGGGTTGGTTAAAAGATGTTCTCGGGCCTCCTGGAATTTCTTACGATAGTGATGGTGTTTGCGTTCATCGTATGGGTCCGCATGTTTTGCATCGTAGCGTTTCTTTAGATAGTAGTTTACGTGCTTTTTGGTACCCTTTCGGAACCCGTCACCTTGAATAGCGTGATCGATTAGGTACCCTGAAGCCGCTCCAGCTGCAGCACCGACCGGCCCCGCTGCCATTCCTCCGAGGGTGGTGGTCACCGCTGGAATCGCCGCCTCTCCAGCGTGAATTAAATTCTGCTTTGAGAATGCTTTCTTAAATGCGTTGCCGACTGACTTAAGACTCCCGCCTTCCATCTCGTGGTGATAGTGATGATGATGGTGGTGAATTTCCATTTCTTTTTTATTTTTTGCGTACAAAAAAAGAACGAACAGCGACGAGTTTAAATTTCATCTTTTTTTGATTCGGCAGTGTCTAAACTATTATTGCTGAGCGCCTTGCTTCGTTGCAATTCTAGCTCATCGACCTTTTCCTCCGCCGCTGTGTCTCGTTCGATTTCTATGCCGCACAGATTGCAACGTTTACATTTGCTTTTATAAGCCATTTTCGCAAGAGCTAACACGCAACCAATTAAGCTGGTTATCAGAAAACTATAAAAGACCTCAGTAAGCATTTATGTAGTACGAGAAAATTATGGTGTAATCGTGAAAGTATTGTTGCCGTTAAAGTTGCCATTGATAGGGGCAGACAAGTCAACATATACGCAACGGAAAACGCTTGAGTAATTGCTATAATCAAACCGGAAACCCTTAATTGTTGTATATTCAGGCAAACAATCCGCTTTAATGGTCCAGCCGGTATAGTTTTGCTGACCAGCATCTGACCAGTTGGCATTTTGCAGAAGTACGATTTGCGTAGCAGCTGGGTCAGATGGACCAGCCGGGCCGTACATCTGGACATCTCCGCCTTGTACCAGACCGAATGAAAAGGCGATGATTCGAGGAGACTGAACAGGGGCAAGGCTGTACTGATTGTACAGGTCCTGATCAATGGACTTCAAAAATGCTAAGATTTTTGAAAGAGTAGATTCAAACTCTTGTTCAACTGTTTCGGCTCGTGATATTTCCGCAGCTAAAGAACTTGTCAGAGTGGTCAATGAAGTTTGCAAAGAAGCCTCTGCGCCAGTTGCCCGGGTCGTTTCATTGCCTATGCTGGTGGTCAAAGTGACAACTGCAGAGGTTAAATTGGCTTCTTCTGCAGCGTTGAGCTGCTCGACAAAATCCTTTACACCGTTGAACGATTGTAAAATATCAGGTGAAGCAGTTATTGTGGCCAAAGATGCAGAATGAGCGCTGATCTGAGTCTGAAGATCGGCTTCGGCAGTTTGGGCTCTTGACGTTTCTGATACCAAGCCAGAAGCAGCAGTGACAGCATTCGCGACCATCGTGGCATTAATTGCAGCTTCAGAGGCCAACCGGTCAGCAACGCATTGGGCAATCGATTCTTCAGCCGCTGCAGAGGCTGCTTTGGTATTGGCATCGAGTTCGTTTGCAATTGTGACAAATTGACCGAATGGTACAGGGCTGTCACTATAAATCGCCGGTTGAACTCCCTGGATTACAGAGCTAGGATCAAAAACGAGTGCATTACCAACCACCTGCGCGGCTGACCCAAGGTGCAGAGCATTGTATGGACTCGACGCAGCAGGTGCAGTGGTAGGGGTAGGCA
>JBBANM010000175.1:0-5756 GCA_040401995.1 Saprospiraceae bacterium | reverse complement strand
TGACTTTTTTGTTTCTTTTTTCGTCAAGGAAAAAAGAAAATGGTAAACATAAATCTCTGAAATACAGGATTTAAGAAGAATTTAAGAAACATGAATATTGTCACGCTGCGTTGTAGCTTGTACGAAAAACCTGATATTGCACACCAGACGTTACGCGGCTCTGCCGCTGGAGCAATAGTTTCTAGCTAGGTTAAACACATTCGAATGTAAACATCACTTTTAATGCGTTTGCCCTAATCTACCACTGATTCATCCGATTGAAAAGTCCCGCAACGGTTTCATTATTCGCATTGGCCATGTCTTCGCTCATGCCAAAAGTCAATTCCGTTTTTCCTTCTTTCATCTGCTGGAAAACCGCCTCCACGAAATCGCTCACCGGCGGATAAGCATCATGAATCCCTTTACCACCCAAATCGGTATTGAGCGCTGGCGGAATCATCTCAATTACTTCGATGTTGGAGGACTTTAACGCATGGCGCAAAGAGAGGGTGAAGGAGCGCATAAAAGCCTTGGTAGCGCAATATACCGGCACTTTAGCCATCGGAACAAACGCCAAACCAGAAGTTACATTGATGATGGTTTGCAGCGATTTTAAATTGGCAAACAAGGTGCTCAAATGGATGGGCGCGAGCACATTGGTGGTGATCTCAGCGCTAGCTTTTTCGTAAAAATTGCTGTCGCTCGGCGCCATCCAGTTTTGGATTCCGGCATTATTGACCAGTACATTTAGATCGCTGTGGTGTTCGGCAACCCAGTTGTAGAGCTCAATGCGTTCGGCCTCTGAGGATAAGTCGCAGGTTTTGGTGATCACCATGGGGTGTTTTTCGGCAACGGCTTTGAGTGCCTCTTCCCGTCTACCGCAGATAATCACGGTATTGTTTTCTTGGAGAAATCGTTCGGTAAGACCCAAGCCAATTCCGGTTGCTCCCCCGGTAATCAAGATTTTATTGTTTGCTAGGTTCATTGATTTTTGTTTTAAGACTTGTTTCGCAGGTAGACTGCTTGGCTCAAAAATGGTCTTTTTTCCCTGCTTTTCGTTTATTTTTTCGCCCGTAGCGCTGCTACGCGCTCAAAAATAAGCCTCAATCAGGAAAAAAATCCCTTATTTTTGATCTCAAGCGCTACCTGCGCAACAAGTCTGATAGTGATAGAACAAAAGTAGGGGATTGGAATGGATTTGTGCCGGTGCTGGATTTTTTTACTTTTGTTTTTTTACCATCACGATTGAATCCATCCACCCATGCTCCATTTCCTACTCTTCATTTTTAGCCTCTACACGCCAGCCGCCCCCAGCTACGATCTCCTCCTGCGTAACTGCACCGTCGTGGATGGACTCGGGACCGCTCGATATCGCGCTGACATCGGCATCAACGCCGATACCATTGCCGTCATTTCCACAAAACCACTGCCCGCTAGCCAAGGCAAACAAGTTGTGGATGTACACGGCAAGGTGGTAGCCCCTGGTTTTATCGACTCCCATGCGCATATCCAAACCACCATCCACGAGTTCCCCCAGCCCGAAAATTTTCTGCGCCAGGGCATTACCACCATTTGCGCCAGCCTACATAGCGGCGATCAACCCTGGCCGCTCGCGCCTTACGCCCGTGCGCTGCAGGTGGCGCCCAATGTCGCTTTTTTTGCCGGACTCAACTGGACCCGAAAAAAAGTCATGGGTTTGACCAATCGCCCCGCCACTTGGACCGATATCGATAGCATGCAGTACTACGTGGATCAAACCATGCGCCAAGGGGCGGTGGGGTTTTCCGCCGGATTGATCTATGTGCCGGGACTTTACGCCAGCACGCCCGAAATCATTGAATTGGCACGAGTAGCCAGTCAGTACCACGGGATTTTTGTCACCCACATGCGCAACGAAGGGAGTGGTTTGCTGGCCTCCATCCGCGAAACGATCCGTATTGCTAAGCTAGGTCACTTACCCGCTCAGATCAACCACTTCAAAGCGGCGGGCGTGGCGCAATTTGGTTTGGCAGCCAAGGGCTTGGCCTTGGTGGATTCTGCTCGACAAGCGGGGATTGATATCACGGTTGATGTTTACCCCTACACGGCGGCCAATACCTATTCGTACATTTTGTTTCCCAGTTGGGCCTTGGATGGGGGTACTCCGGCGTTGGTGCAGCGCTTGCAAAAACCGGAGCTGCTGCAAAAGATAAAAATCGAAATGCGCGCCATTCTCCTCAATGACGAAACGGGTGAAGACTTGAGTCGCATCCAGTTCAATAGCTTACCTGCCGATCCATCTTTCAATGGCAAAACACTGCGCGATTACGTGCTGGCCAAAGGATACGCCAATACCCTCGACGGGGGCATCGAGGCCATCATTGATCTGGAACAAAAAGGCGGTTTTTTGGCCATTTATCACGAAATGGACGAACAGGATGTGATTGCTATTTTGCGCTACCCTTATTCGATGATTGAAACCGATGGTGATTTGGTCGCACCGATTAGCGGAGTTTTTCCGCATCCGCGTTCTTTTGGCAGCTTCCCGCGGGTGCTAGCGCGTTACGTGCGCGAGCTCAAGGTTTTGACGCTGGAGCAGGCGATTCAAAAAATGACTTCGATGCCGGCCAATCAAATTCGGCAGTTCAAACGGGGGCGTATCCAAGTGGGGGCTTTTGCTGATTTGGCCATTTTTGATCCCCAGAAAATTCAGGACAAGGCCACTTATACTAACTCGCGACAATTTGCAACGGGCGTCGAGTACTTGCTGATCAATGGGCAGTGGGTGATTCAGGAGGGAGTTTTGACTGGAAAAACGCCAGGAAGGTGGTTGCAACGGGTGGATTGAGGAATGATTAAGCTCTAAGCGTTTTTTACCTGAATGTGCTGGTAATGTCCAATGAATGGTGTCAATAAATGAAAATAATATTGACTATATATGAGTTTTGTTCCCAGCATAGCGATCAGCCATCAATTTTATGGACTGCAGATGAAGTGCTTCATTACATTCTCACGGCTTCAATGGTCTGCTTTTTAGGGTAGAAAATTCTTTGACATATGACGCTAATGGCACTTAATCGAAAGTCCCGATTTATTTCATGATCGGGATCTACATTTCGTTTTGATCTTCACAAAAATGTGAGCAGCATAAGCTACAATCACTTAAATTTGCCGACGGTGATCACGTTCACTACTGGCAATGCCATTGAGTTGTTTTAGCCCGTCAATACTTCTGCAACTTTGACTTTACCCGTTACGCTGGATCGGGTGATGGAGGGTGGTTTGCCGCTGGCTAAAGCGGTAGGGGTTATGGTGCTTTCGGAGGGGAAAGATCAGTTGACGGTGCAATTGGTTTCGGGGGTGTATACGTTTGAGGTGCGGTAGAGGCGCGATTTATCGCGACTGTGATAGGAATATTAGCCATGTTATGCTAAACCGCAGGTTGGAGGCGTGAAGATATGTGGGCATGAAGTCTTATACCTCTTAGGATACTAGTAACTTGTGATTTCTTGCAAAAAGGCTTAATTTTGTACACAAATCACCTATCATGGCGGAAATAACCAGTCTTTCACAACTTGACCCCAATGGAATATATTCGTATGCAGACTATTTGACTTGGAAATTTGAACAGACTCTGGAATTAATCAAGGGTAAGATTCTGCTCATGCCTGCTCCAAGTCGGATTCATCAGAAAATCTCCTGGAGACTAACGGTAGAATTTGGCAATCATTTCAAAAATCAACGTTGCGAAGCATATGCTGCACCTTTTGATGTTCGATTATATGATAAAAAAAAATCCAGCAAAGCCAACAAAGAGATTTTTACTGTAGTGCAACCTGATCTTTGTGTAATCTGCGATTTGGAAAAATTGGATGACCGTGGCTGTCTGGGCGCACCAGATTTGGTGGTGGAAATCCTTTCTCCTGGAAATTCGTCTCGTGAAATGCGCGTTAAAAAAGACCTTTATGCTGAATCAGGAGTTCGTGAATATTGGATCATCGATACCACTCACGAAACGTTACTTCGATATTCGCTGGAGGAAAACGACGTTTACAGTTTACCTTCTTTATTTGTAAATGACGAAGTGGTTCCATCCATTATTTTTCCAGCTTTCAGCATAGCCTTGGCTGAAATATTTGGTAAACCACAACTCCCAACAGGTCAGGAGGTCTGAACTAACAAGGGGAAGTAAAGGCTAAAAAATGAATAAAACTTTAAGAATAAATATATTTTTTCTAATAAATCTGACTGTTGCGTATAGTCAAGCTCAAAGCGCTGAGAATTTAATCTCTAAATGGTTGAGGGAGCAATCAAAAGAAGATACCGTAACTTCATTCAGAGTTTACTCTTTACTTACCACGTTTGATTATCCCTTTAAAAATAAAAGTTTGAAATTAGGTGAAGGAGTGTATGTTATTCAAGAAATTAAATCGCATAGTATTCCTTATTTAATAATTGTAACAAAAAAGCAAAAAATTAACTTTGTTGAAAATTATGGAGTTAAAGAATTACTTGATATCTACTGGGAAAGAAAGAAAAATATAAAGATAGAAAAGCAAAAACTTGCTTTTTTAGAAAACATCGCAAATTTTATTTATCAAAGAGATTTATTATTCAAAAATTTCTCCAATTAGTTTTGAACTTAAACTCATTCTGATTGGTGTTTCAAATACTGATGAGGGGATTTGGCTACAGATAGACCTGCGTATTATTTTAGATACTCATCATTATTTAATAGTCAATAATTAATGCAAAAAGAATGATGAATAATCAAATTTTGTTCTGGATGTGTTTAGTTTTATTGGTAATTTCCTTTGCTTGTAAGCCTAGCAACAGCCATTTGTATACTAAAGCAAAAACTACAAATGCAAGCACTTCGAAACGTAATGAAATCTGCAGCGATAGTGTACTTTGGTATATTCGTCTATCTGAAGGATTTGCTTATGATTCTGTCAAATTTATAATTAATGAACGTGTATTCCCCGACTCAACATTGCCTAATCCTTGGATAGTTACTACCACTGAATCTAACGGATGTTCTAATGTTTATTTTTATTGTTCTCACGAGCATGACATGAATATTATTTATCTGTCAAATATGCCTAAATTTTCCGAATTACAGGAAAATAAAAGACAGCCCATAGACAGTTTAATTATGAAGATAGTTGTCAATAAAGATACATTCGATCTAAAATCTTCTTTAAAATATCAGCGTTATTTTAGTTTAAATTATAATCGAAAAAACAGAGGGCTGGTTTGCTTAAGGCGTGAAACATGTTTTTTTTGCTACTGAATTTGACTTTATTCGGGGGCATGACAAAATCAGACAATGCCCAGGAAATCTTTCTGAAAGTTTCGAATTTTGATGTACAACACAACGTTGTAACTCCGTTGATGTAAGTGTACCGCTGGTACTACGTTTCTACTACGTGCCCGTTATCCTCGCGTCTTAAATACTTACGGGTATGTAAGTGGGTGATAATGATTTTATGAAGCTCGTTAACCTTGACTAATTACTAAAGAAGGTTTACAGAACTCGCAACAAGCGAATTGAAAATTATTGTTAATTCAGGACTATCTCCTAAAGGTTAAGCTGAAATATATAGTCATGAAGCTAATGGCCATACAAAAATTTATATTCAAACAAATGGAGATCGAAATGCAGCTAGTCACCAAACTGTTGGAATGCGAGAAGCTAATAAAACCCCTTGTAAATGAAATAGTAAAATCTAAACAAGAGACAATAATTAGTGTCTGTCCATTTAGTAAAAACACCTACGCAATCTACTAAAATTCAG
>JBBANM010000174.1:0-6023 GCA_040401995.1 Saprospiraceae bacterium | reverse complement strand
GTTCAACAGGGCCTTCATTCTTGGCATTGCATGCCGAACGAAGGCTTAGTTGTTAAAAGTAGTTTTTCTTATGTATCCGTTGTCACATCGTCCCATTCATCAGCGTAATATGTTATCCAATTTATTGCATAATGTCTTTCCATAATGATACTTAAACTCAAATTTGCAGGCATTGACTGTTTGTTCAGGTCAGCATTTCTTGTCGCCCAATGAAGCCTATATGTCAAATCTGAAAGGTCAAGTATTTCTGTTGTCGGTCTAACAATTGCAGTTTTAATAAATTCACTTGGGTCAGTAAGGAATATAGGAAGTTGTGATACAATTTCGGGTATCTCAATTTGCTCTATCGGCAACTTTAATTTGTCAACTTTATTGATTGACCAAAGTAACACCCAAACAGCTTCGGAACGCCAAGAAATATTTACTGCGTCTTGGTCTGTCAATTTATCTTTTTGAAATAGCTCTTTCTCGTCTGGTGAAGCTTTTTTCCAAAGTGAATTAGCTTTTAAAAAGTCTAATACATTTTCTTTTTCGTCAGGAACCTCTGAAACGTAAGCTAAGTAAACCAAAATTAAAATTCGTTCAGCTATTTCTTGTCCAGTCCTGATTTTAACTTCACTTTCTTCTTCTACCAACGGTAAATGGTCAATATATGGAATATTTAATGACCTTAACAGATTTTCAGTTTCCTTCTTTCTCTGTTCAGCTGTCTTTGGTCTATTACCACTATTCTGTCTTTTAAAAATGTCAAGTATTCCCATCTGTCTTACTCTTTCGTTTTAAAATTACAGCCAACGGTCTGGACTTTACGATGTTGGGAAATTTGAATACTATCTGCCCACAACCAAAGCCCTATGATTGCAATATTGCTGATGGTTTATTCATAAGCCAAATTTATAACGTCAAGTCCGAACTGAAGCACAATAAAGAACAAATGCTGAGGCAATATTCGTCAAGCCCCAATAATGCCAAACCTAATGTTGGGCGTAGGTTTGGTCATCTTAGCAAATTTTTAATTTTGAAATTTTGAAGTAACTCTTCAAATTCAATTTCAGTAATAGCATCAACTTCTTTTAGCCATTTATAATTGTGTATTTGTGTCTCCTCGCCCAAAGTCGGGTCAATAATTGCATATTTCTGTTTGTAATACTTTTTAATTGAAGTCTGCAAGTTCTCAATAAATTGGTCAACTTTCTCCTTGTTGGGATTAGAACCGTTTAGTTCTAAAGTTTTTGCACCTCCTTGAATAAAAACCTTGTCAGTTTTTTGAAAAAAAGAATAAACTGCTCCTGTTGCAAATAAAAGTACACCACCAATCCAAAATAGTAATTGTGGAAAACGAACGCCTTTTTGATATTCGTCAACGAGAACGTAAAGTTCAAGTCCAGTGAAAGCAAGGTAAAGTGGTATTAAAAGTAAAATGCTTTTTGTCTGTTTACGGGTTAAGTCGAAACCAAGTTGGTCTAACTTTATATAATATTCCTCATATTGATTTATATTCTTTGTCGTTATTAAAAGTCTGTCCTTCGTTATCTTATAACGTTTGTATGAACCAAAGGATTTTTGTAAAAGTTCTACCATTTGAAGTGTTATTTTAAACTTACCGCCAACGGTCGGGTATTGCCGAAGTTGGGGATTTAGAATTCCAAATGTCCATTTTAGCACAACTTTTCATTAGAATTCCTGATGTCAAATTAAAAACTTCTGCCCCAATTTTGGTAATACCATGTTGAACGAAGTTGTAAGCTACGCACCCTCCCAAAACTCCTCCCACAATCTAGTGAAGATAACGAAAGCGAAAAAAACTTTCATAAATGTGTGATTTATGATGGCTTTTTTCGTGGTTTTTCTGTAGCTTCGTAATGCCTTTACCAAGTTAACTTGAAACGTCATTACGAAGCTACAGAAAAATTAGTTATCTGAACGGACGGTGTACAATTTTGTTCAACACGGAAATATGCGCACTTTTCGCGTCCGCCTGATAAAGATAAACCAATAGTCCTAAATCTCAAAGTACCCGCAATTTTTAGTTTTATAAACCTGATAATGAATGGATTGATTGAAGGCGTACCACTTCTTGACTTTAGCAACAATACAAAATCCGCAGTACGCAATATTTAAAAGCCCCATTCCGGACAATACAAAATGCGCAGTATGCTACGATTCCTTTTTGTCCAGCATCAGCACCTGTTCCTATGATTACAACCTGCTTTTAGCCTGGTAAAAAATGCCAATAACCAATGCTACTTTTCAATTAAAGTAACCGGCCCCAATAACCCTGCAGTCTGAATCCTGAACGGTTCATCTCCACTGGGCCACACTTCGGAAGTCATGTAAGACTGATTCGTTTTGCAGAACCGATCTTTCGGGTCCAGTAGCATATCACCAGTAAGTCGGTTGATCCACAAATTAACAATCTCTATTTTGAGGTCATTTGTACCGGGTTGAACCAATTGGCTGATATCTACCTGGTAAGGTTTTTTCCATAAGATCCCGGCCGATTTCCCATTGATAAACACCTCGGCAACATCCCGGAGATCTCCCAGGTTAAGCATGATTGCTTTCTTGCTCGCTCCATCGCTAAGCTTGAAAGAATTGTGATACACTGCCGTTCCGGAGAAGTACTTTATTCCAGTATTTGTGGACTCCGTCCAGGAAATTAATTGGTCGAAAACTACCGATGGGGGAGCGCCCCAATTGGCTGGAAAATTGACCTTCCAGGGCCCGGAAATGCTTGTTTCCACAGCCCCTTTTTTTAAGTTGGTAAGGGCAGCCAATTGACTTCGTTTGGTATTGTTGAAAACGACAAAGGTGGAACCGTGAGGAGGCAGTTCGATTTCAAAACTTGTCGATTGTTTCGCTTGGGTATAATCGGCAACCCGGGATATAACCCCAGTAGATGGATCCCATATTTCCGGGTATTTCCCTTTTACCCTGAACTTACCTATCGCGTTTACGGTTTTTTCACTTTCATTGCGCAAAAAATAAATTTCTCCCATTTCAGTGGTCCGATGGATGTAATCGATTGGCGAAGAACCGGTAAAACTAAAATCGGACTCAATTGATTTTTTACTCAAAACCTGATCAGCCGCAATGCCCCAGATAATCTTTCCTTTCCCATAGGTATGTTCAAAGATTTTTTGGCCATCTGAGGCGCCCCATAACTCAGCCGCGAGCCGATTCAAGGTACTATTTTTCTTTTCCCAATCCTTCAAACCAGGAACCGTTGCTGGGCGCGGCCCGACAACCGTCGCGCCTGCTTTTACAAGTGCCATTATTTTTTCCAGTACTTCCATGGTCATCTGCACCTGATCGGGTAGCATCAAGATGGAATAACTCATGCCATCGGGCAAAACCAATCGGCCATCCTTAACCGACATCCTGTTCAGAATGATATCGGTGTTGACCACATCAAAATCATAACCATTGCCTAGCCCTTTGAGACGGGGTTTTTCCGGAACATCATGAAAAAACGGGAAGAAATTAGGAGTCTGGTCGCCGTAATAGTAGCAGGCATCGGCCACAAATAAACCTTGTCGCAGCAAATAGCTGCACCGCGACAGATAATCCATAAAAGGTTTAGACTTCGACCACCAGGTTGTACCCGGATTCATATCGTAACCAGCATGATAGGTTCTGCCCGGCAGACCGTCTTCCGGATTGGTACTGGCAAAAGTATGGAAGGTAATGTTGTTGAGGCCTTCACAAAATGCCCGGTCTACTATTTTTTTCATTGCAAACGGCGAATCCTTCCATCTTCTCCAGGTGGTAAACGACTCGGCATCCACAATTTTTTTCCCATAGATATGAGCAGCACTGGAAACCTCTTTGATCAAAAACATGTTGCGATGCTGGATCCAGAATTCGCCTCGGGGAACGGTGACGGTACCCAATGCTTTTAAAGCGTCAACCGGACAGGTTTCCCAAACTGGCGGGCCTGGACCGCCGGATTCAGAAACAAGCTCAGCATGGTATTTCTTCAGGAATGCAGTACCGGTTTGATAATGGCTATAAATCAGCTGGTCGCTAACGGTTTCCTTAAAATCGTAAAGGAATCGATCGGAGCAATTGCTGATGTCCCATCCGGCCAGTACGGGTAAATACCGCTCCAAATCATATCCCCGTCTTTCCTTGAAAATGGAGGGAAATAAGTCAGTCCAGGGAGTGCCTTCCGCAAGTTCCATACTGTCGAATTCAAAATAGCCCAGACCGGCTTCGGCAGAATTTTCGGGAGTTACCCCAAGGCGGCCCATAAAGTATTTCAGATGCCTGATGGTCGCATTTGGGTCAAAAAAGTCAATAAAAAGACCATTCGAATTGGGGGAGGGTACAATCAAGCGCTGGCCATTGTTGGAACAAACAAACCGCAGGATAGTCCATTTCCCTTCCGGAACATTCCATTCCAATTTACCATTCTTAAAAAATGGGGTAAGGCTTTTTACTTGAGCAAGATCATTGATTTTCATTTTTTCATCATAAGGAACCGCCAGTACCGAAACATCCTTGTAAAAAACTGGTGTTTGCTGGTCTTTCATAGGACAGCCTTCTGGGAATTTTGGAAAGGGTAGGTCAATGCTGAGGACCTTTGGCCCTGCTACATCCACCTTGGAGAAATAGAGATTCTTGGAGGCCCAATCAGGTGTAACCCATGATCCGCCAGCATTCCACCCGCTGGAGGCAACAATACCAATGCTCATTTTTAATCTTTTGCCTTCGGCTATCGCATGTTTTATCAGGCTTACCGATTCGTCGCCAAGAAATTCTGCCCCGGCCGGAATAAAAGATGGATTCTTGACGGCGGCCACATCCCAGATCTCCGCCCGGTTCATTCCTTTGGATTTCATGGCTTCCAAATCTCGGGTAATCGAAGTAGTGGTCATATTTCCATTCAACCAGCACCAGAAGGCGCCTGGCCGAGAGGACAAGGGGGGATTTACAAATTCAGCGGATAGTTGTTGCGAAATTTCTAGGGGTTTGAATGATTTATTTTCTGGCAACCTGGAAATGGAGTAGCCAATTGCAAGTAGACCCCAAAAGATTAGGTGTTTCATAGGTATGTTTTTACTGCCAACGGCAAATTAAGAGCATGAAAAATAACGCTGAAATACGTATTAAAAGACTCTGTTTTACATCTGAACCCCGTTGCGATCTGTAGTGGATTATTGGATGCAGTATTATTCTGTTAACTTGAGGCTATTTGCAATTTGTGTAAATGTTGGTTTTATAGTTTCGAAATTTTTGGAAAATGTGACCATTGTCAAGATGTAAGTTTTGTCATTTTGATAAGTAACAAAAACATAGTTATGCATTTGAATTCGATTAATCCCATTCTGGTGGGATTCAATAAGCCACTTAAATTTTCTGCCATTTATTTGTGCTTTTCCATTGTCAAGTATTTTAAAATTCTTTGCTTCGCCTATTGATTTTAAAATTTTTAAGTATGTGTCATTCAAATTCATTTTTGGTGTCTCAATAATATTTAAATTAAAATTATCCCTCACAGTGTCTGTAGGACTTGATGGTATTCTGTAAGCAACAAATTTGATTGTAGGTTGGTTTTTGGGAATTCCATACCTCCAACCAGTTGGAACATTAATTGAAAAATGATTCACTGTATCCTTATAGTTTTGAAATGATTGTCCATTTACAAACGTTGTGCAAAAAAATAAAAAGATGAATAGTACTTGTCTCATATGAAAATTGTGTCTTGTCGAAAATTACAGCTAGCAATAAGCTCTTTATTCGAAGGCTTGGCCGCCAAGTTTTCGGATAAAGAACAGTTGGACGAAGCCGCTAGGTATGCATGATCTTATAGGCCTTGAATAAATCTGGTAGTCTCCACATCGGTGCAGCCAAATGGGCTAAACCGAATGCTGCCACCAATTCGCAGTCAAGATAAACATCTCAGGCTACAAATTCAGGTTGTTTTTGGGGCTAGTCAAAAAAATATGAGCTTCGCTGCTTAGTCAATCCGCCATTCCCCACCCCAAAATAGGCAAAAAAATAATTAAATTGGCGGATGG
>JBBANM010000173.1:0-6030 GCA_040401995.1 Saprospiraceae bacterium | reverse complement strand
TGACCACTTTTTCCCTTTTTTTTTATCCGTTCAACTTTTTGAACAAGCTCTAAGTCCAAGACGAACAGTAAGAATATGTCTTTGGGGTGGGGAAGAACAAATATTTGCGGGTTCAAGAGAATATGTGAATACCAACGTTGGTAATTTAATTGATGGGCAACCCCAAAAAGACTTTTCAAAAATATCGGCATATTTCAATCTTGACAACGGAACTGGCAAAATCAGAGGTATTTATGCCCAAGGAAACTCAAAAGTAAAACCAATTTTTGAAGACTTTTTAAAACCTTTCAAAGCATTGGGAAATGGAATAGTTACTTTACAAAATGCCAATCAAACTGACCACGAACTTTTTGACGCCTTAAATATTCCAGCATTTCAGTTTATTCAAGACCCTTTAAATTATATTTCGGCAGTACATCATACGAATATGGATCTTGCTGAATACGTAAATGAAAACGACTTGAAAGAAAGTGCAGTTATCGTTGCCTTTCTAGTTTATAAAGCTGCCATGCTAGACAACCTTTTACCAAGAAGAGATTTTATAAGCATCAAGCCAAGTATGCAAGGCAACACTACATTTTTTTTAGAAGGGTTTGAGAATGCAAAGTCCGTTTCAATAGTTGCCGACTTCAATAACTGGAATATGTTTGGTACGCCTTTGCAAAAAGTAAATGGAGGCTGGGCTTGCAAGTTAGATTTAAAATCAGGGAGATATCTGTACAAATATATCATTGACGGAGATTGGACTGCTGACCCAAAAACACCAACGGACAAACTTTTAAGAGACGGTAAAGGCCATGCTGGACTGACAGAAGTAATAGTGAAATAAAAACTACCTCTAGTAGAGTGTTTTTCAACAGTGGGGAATATGGAAATACCTCAATATTTGTAATTCTATTGGGCTTCGGTTCTGGTAGCTGAATTGCTGTAGAGCATTAGGTCTTTATCATCCATTTTTATATAAAGCGCTTCGGTTTTTCAAAACCCCAAAAAAACTTCCCTTCACTCCAATCTTTTTCGCAACTTCGCAAAGCCACAGCGCTTTAGCCACAAGCATCGCTGACTGGCCACAACTCCAAACACACTTTGAACAAATAATAGCTAAAATCATGTCTTTAGAAAACAAAACAGCAGCAACACCGAGCACGAATTGGAAAGAACAACTTCTGCCAAACGAGGAGAAACTGCACGCTAATCACCTGCTGGCTTTTGAGGAAATCAGTAAAATAAAGGATGCCAAGTACGGAAAGGGCCGACAACTACATCGGAAGGCTCAATTGGGTTTGCACGGACGTTTTGAAGTACTGTCCGGCTTGCCTGACTATGCAAAGTTTGGCCTTTTTGCTGCTCCCGCCACCTACGATGCCTGGATTCGATTGTCAAATGGCGGCATGGATCGCTCGTCGGATAAAAAACCAGATATTCGCGGGTTTTCAATTAAAATACTTGGACTTAAGGGTCCAGGCGCATTAGGATCTGGCGATACGGATTCGCAGGATTTTTTGTTGATCCAAAGACCTGCTTTTGGTTTTCCCACTAGTAAGGATTTTGTAGGCTTTGTGCACCATGCTGCGCAAGGACCCGGCTCCTTGTTTTGGTATCTGTTTTTCACATTTGGACTTATTGGCGGCTTCCGAAAACTCAACAAATTAGCCAGCGCACTTAAAATTCCATTTACCGGTTTTGCTACCGAAAAGTTCTATACCGCGGCGCCATTCGCTTGTGGCCCCTATGCAGTTCGAATGCGCATGTTGCCCGCAAGTACCGATGTAAACGCAAACGCCCAAGAAAGCTGGTCAAGCGACTTCCTTTCACACTTGTCTAAAGGAGATTTGCATTTTGAAGTTCAGTTGCAGTTTTATGTGGATGAAGCGAGGACTCCAATTGAAGACGCGACGAATGAATGGCCGGAAGAGGTAGCTCCTTTTGTCACGGTAGCGGTATTAACCATACCTACTCAGGATACCGAAAGTACCGAGGGTTCAAAACTCGCTGCAGATGTCGAGGCCGCAGCGTTTGATCCTTGGAATGCCTTAATGGAGCATCGTCCCTTGGGTGAGGTGATGCGCGCGCGAAAGGTGGTGTATTTTCAAAGTCAGTCGGGGCGTAAAGCTTAGACTATCTCTAATCTCCAAAAGTATACCGCCATCTTTACCAAAGAGCTTGTTCAGAACCAAAGCCTGAACAAGCTCTAAAATTTAAATTTGTAAAATGAATCATTGGGTAGAAACAGCCATACAATTGCTAACTAAAAGTCTGCACCCAGTTCCGCAAGAACTGAATGAGATTGACTGGAAAAGCGGTTTATCAGATAAAAGCGAACGCTTGGCACAACATATTTCTGCCTTTTCTAATTACCCTGGTGGGGGCTATTTGGTTTTTGGCATCAACAATGATGGCACACCAAAACCATTAGGCAAAACTGAAATGGATGCTATAGTTCAAAAATTAGGAAACATTGCAAGAAATAATTTAGCTCAACCAGTAGGCATCGAACACACCGTTGTCGATTATAAAGGCAATGCCGTTTTGTTTATTCATATTCCCGAACATACCGATAAACCAGTTCATTTAAGAAGTAGCGATATTTTTGAAAGCTATAAACGAAGTGCAGGGCAAACTGTAAAACTTTCTCATCACGAAATAAAACAGCTCATAGCTATTTCAACAGGTTTTGATTTTGAATCGCAAATTGCAATGCACAATGTAAGTGATGATGACGTAATGAAATTGCTAGATTATGACAGCTATTTTACGCTACAAGAGAAGCGTTTGCCCGATACCAAATTGAGTATTTTACAAACCTTGGCAACGGATGATTTAATTAAAAAAACTCAAAATGGTTGGGATGTTTTAAACCTTGGAGCAATTCTGTTTTCAAAAGATGTAAAGAGTTTTAAAGAACTCAAACGGAAAGCCATTCGAGTAATCGTTTACAAAGAAATGAGCAGAATAAATGCATTGAAAGAACAAGAAAGCGGAAGAGGCTATGCTTCAGGTTTTGAAGGATTGGTAAATTATATTATGGACCAATTACCATCAAACGAAGTAATTGAAAATGCTTTGCGTAAGAAAGTAAAAGTATATCCGGAAAAAGCAATTCGTGAATTTGTTGCCAATGCTTTAATACATCAAGATTTTTCTGTTACTGGTTCTGGTGTAATGATAGAAATATTCACAGACAGAATTGAAATAACAAATCCTGGAGTTCCATTAGTTGATACCAATCGTTTTATTGATACTGCTCCGAAATCAAGAAACGAAAATTTGGCTTCGCTAATGCGAAGACTAAATATTTGCGAAGAAAGAGGAAGCGGAATTGACAGAGCCATAGAAGCCATAGAAGTATTTCAATTGCCAGCACCAAAATTCATCAGAGGTGATGACTATACACGAGTAATTTTATATGCTCCTACTCCATTGACCCGAATGAATAATGATGATAGAATACGGGCTTGCTATCAGCATACTTGTTTGCATTATGTAAACAATCAGCCAGTGAATAATCAATCGGTTCGTAAACGGTTTAATATTGCCAAAAACAATGTTTCGTTTGCATCAAAAATCATTGCCGACACTTTAGAAGCAGGTTTAATTAAAGCATCAGACCCCGACAATGTTTCTAAAAAGTTTGCTTCGTATGTACCTTTTTGGACTTAAATCTTAATTGTTTACAAAATCAAATGACAGCTATATTTGTGAATAAATATATGGATATCAGTGTTTTATTTGTTTCATTGGAAAATCCCGAAGTGGATTCTACCCACAGGTGTAAGCACATCCCGATGAAAAATCGGGAAGAATTTTCACCTCACCGACACAAAAGCGAACTACGCAGCGATCACGAACACCAATTAAAAACAATAATGAAGTGAGTAATTTCAATTTTTTTCTCCATCGCTTTAAAAAATAAAAAACGAAACTGACAACTGGCACGAAACTGACACTCAATAATGACAATGGTTTTCAAGAACGAGGGACAAGAACCGCTGGCTATAACAGCGGGTTTAAGAAACTGGCGGTTCAGTGGTTAAATTGTGCTTTGTGTTTTGTATCAAGTGCAGTGCTGGCGGGCGCATTTCAAAGTTTCGCTTGACACATCCCCCTTGATTCTAAAGAGAACTCTAAACCTGTTCATTTGCTGCTTATCTTCCACTTGGGGGTAGGTAAAAAAGCAGCCTGGAGCGAAACTTTGAAATGCGCCCGTGCTGGCAGACAGTTTTGTGCTTCGAAATCGCCAACTTCTTAAACCCGTAAAACGTTAACCGTCATTATTGTTCGACACTAAAAAATAGAAAAAACCGTAAAACCCATGACCGAATTAAAATACCTCCCTGTTGACCAATCTAACTGGACAGACTTAGAAAAACTTTTTGAAAGCAAAGGCGGGCCGCACAATTGTTGGTGTATGGTTTGGCGAAATATGAACGAAGGAACAGACCGCGCCAACAAAGCCGACAAGAAGGCGTCGTTGAAAAATTATGTTGCAAATCAAAATCCGGTTGGACTACTTTGTTACGACAATGCTGAAGCAATCGCCTGGTGTTCCATCGCACCGCGCGAAAGTTACCGAGATTTATCAGGTGACAGCTCGCTGACTGAGGTTTGGTCATTGGTTTGTTTTTTTATCAAGCGCGAACATCGCCAAAAAGGAATTACCGAAGAACTTATCCAACAAGCCATAAAATATGCCAAAGACAATGGCGCAAAATACGTAGAAGCTTATCCAGTAGATCCAGATTCGCCCAGTTATCGATTTATGGGCTTCAAACCTTTATTTGACAAACTGGGGTTTGACTTTAAACACATGGCCGGACAAAGAAGATATGTAATGACCATATCCTTATGACAAAAGTTCCCACTTAAGCGCTCACCTCATTCCATCCTGAACTGACCTTTCAACAATCAGAAAATAATTTTAAAAAAAATTGCGAAACCGAAAGGTTGCGTGTATATTTGCAATCGATTGGTTGCAAATATACACCACGCATGAGAAGAGACATTTTCCAAGGAATAGCCGACCCGACAAGACGGGCAATTATCGCCTTGATAGCATTCCAGGCCATGACACCTAACGCCATTGCCGATAACTTCAACATTACCCGACAGGCAGTGTCAAAGCACCTACGCATTCTCACCGAATGTGAACTGGTAAAACAAGAACATCAAGGCAGAGAGATTTACTACTCTCTTGAAATCGACAAAATGAAAGAGATCGACAAGTGGCTAGACCAGTACCGCAAGATTTGGGTAACTCAATTCAATCAACTCGATAACGTGTTGTCAAACATGAAAAAACAGCAAAAATGAACAACGATTTGCTATTTGATTTTACCGTAGATAAAACAGCAAAAACGGTATTTATAACCAGAGAGTTTGATGCTGAGCTTTCGCTGGTATGGGATGCTTTTACCAAAGCAGAATTTCTTGACCAATGGAATGCCCCTGCCCCTTTTGCAGCGAAAACTAAGTACATGAATTTTGAGGTGGGTGGGAAAAGATTTTATGCGATGGTAAGCCCGGAAGGACAAGAGCGTTGGTCCATTCAGCAGTATACGTCCATTACGCCAAAAACCAATTTCAAGATGCTGAATACTTTTGCCGACCAAGATGGAAACCCTGAATTGCCAGGTTCTGAATGGGATTACAATTTCAGCGAACAAAACGGGACAACAAAAGTCAGTATTTCTATTTTCAATGAATCGCTTGACCGCTTGGAGCGAATGATTGAAATGGGCTTCAAACCAGGATTTATGGCAACACTGAAAAACCTGGAAAATCTTTTGGCTGCTTTATCGCAAAAATGATTTTCGGTTTCAAAACTACTTTCACAACCTACAACCTAAAAAAATAAAAACCATGGCACTGATCAACCCATATATTCACTTCAATGGAAATGCCGAAGAAGCATTTACTTTTTACCAATCCGTATTTGGCGGAACGTTCTCGAAAATGCTGCGTTACGGGGAACTATCCAGGGCAAACGCATTAAAATATCGAAAAAATTATTGCTAAAAATAGGTCAAAGCT
>JBBANM010000172.1:0-6074 GCA_040401995.1 Saprospiraceae bacterium | reverse complement strand
GGAATTGCATCACTTACTAACCTACAAGTACAAGAGTTAACTAAAAATCAGCTAACTTCTCTAAGTGGTACTTCACTTGGGGCTTCGCTTCAGCAAGCGTTTAATTCATCTCAACTCCAAGCGTTTAGTACCGCCCAATTGGGAAACTTAAACGCATCGCAGATTACAAATTTCACTACTAATCAAATTAAAAATTTGACTACTGAGCAGATAAGCTCATTAAGTAACCCCCAAATCCTCAACTTATCATATGACCAAGTTAAGGCGTTGAGCACATCACAAATAAGCGCATTGACAACCGCTCAATTAGCGACCCTAACCTCCATTCAAATTCAAGCATTAAGCACGGACGATATTGCGGCAATTTCAGGTAACAACGATCAAGTACTTTCTTTAACAGCAACTCAAATCTCGACACTCAGTCAAAACACACAACAAATATCAACACTTTTTGCATTGAAATCGCTAGGTTTTACTGCGACACAAGTTTCTAATATTTCTCCAGTTGCGATAAAAACACTAAGCACGACTCAAATTAGCCAATTAACCGCTGATGAGGTGCGTTCATTCACTACTGGCCAAATTGCGTCTCTAAGTACCGATCAAGTTAATAGTTTTGGTTCTGACTCAATAAAAGCTATTACAACTGCTAACGTGGCAGCGTTGAATACTTTAGCCATCAGCAACCTTGGCAGCAGCCAAATCAGCTATCTAACAAATGACCAGATCAAAGCATTAAGTTCAAACCAAGTCAAATCTCTAACAACAACACAAGTCGCTGCTCTCTCGTCTGATCAAATAGCAAGTATCAGTACCCAGAACATTTCCGTGATGGGCTCGGATCAAATAGATGCCTTAAGCACTGATCAGATAGCGGGTTTAAGTACCGCTCAAATTCAAACAATCGCATCAGATTCTATTAAAACGCTCATTGCTGATCAACTCAATTCTCTTAACGCTGATCAACTAAAGGCGCTTAGTTCTACTCAAGTAAGGGCACTTACTTCGGATCAATTAAATGGCTTATCAAATGCTTCGATAAGCGCAATAGACGCTTCGGATATCGCAGTCATTTATACGCCGACCTTCAGCACAATCTCATCAAGTCAAATTAATAATTTAACTACAGGACAAATTAGAGCTTTAACAAATGCTCAAATGAGATCCTTAACAACTGGTCAAATCACTGGCCTGTCGGTTGACCAAATGGCCGCACTATCAACAGGCCAAGTTGCCTCTCTTTCAGTAGATGCAACCAAGATAACCAACTTAAGTACCGACCAATTATCGGTATTGAATTCCAGCCAAATGCAAGCTTTACAAAATACTGCAATAGCTCAGCTTGGCACTGATCAACTCAGCGCTATGAGCACGCTCCAATTCAAGGCCTTGAGTGCCACTCAGGTTAGAGCTATGACATCAAACCAATTGAACAGTCTTAGTGCCGACAGTCTTAAGGCTATTGATGCATCAGATATTGCTTCGATTGACTCGGCGACGATTAGAGCCCTTGGCTCCACCCAAATTAGTAATTTAGGCACTGAACAAATACAAAAATTAACAACGGCACAAGTGCAAGCATTATCTAGCTCACAAATTAAAGCTTTATCTATTGATCAAATTTCAAGCCTAAGTAAGGCTGACATATCTGTACTTACAACCTTGCAAATAAATAATTTGACTGAGGATCAGCTCGGAGGGTTCACTGCAAATCAAATACAAGCACTCAGCACTGGGAATATTTCAAAACTAAGCACTAGTCAATTAAGCGCCCTAAATGCGAGTCAGTTCCAAGCCCTTACTGCAACTCAAGTTGGAGTTCTAACATCGAGCCAACTCAACAGTTTGAGCGAAGAAAGCTTGCAGGCCATAGAGGCTGGAGATATTTCGGCTCTAAGTACAGCAACCATCAATAATATTTCAACAACTCAGCTACAAAAACTAACAACCGCGCAAATTCAAGCATTCACTACAGCAGAGATACGTGCTTTAAAAACTAGCCAGTTAAGCCAATTGTTAACCAGCCAGGTTGCTGCACTAAGCACCTCTGATGTAGCGGCTCTGACAACATCACAATTAAATAACATAGGGTCAGACCAGTTGTTAGCGCTAGGTAGTAGCCAAATAAAATCTCTTGGCAACTCACAGGTGCAAGCATTGACTTCGATTCAACTCAATACCCTAACTACAACGCAATTTCAATCGATAGGCTCAACTGCTTTCTCAACAATTACTACGTTAAATATTAACAAATTAAACAGCACTCAAATTAACAGCTTGACTGGCACCCAGTTTCTTTCACTGACAAGTTCTCAAATTGGAGGGCTTTCTACGCAGCAGTTACAACAATTAACTGGCACACAGCTATCAACTCTTTCGGCCACACAAATCAAAGGCTTAATTACCAATCAAATTGCAAGCCTCACGACAGCTCAATTAACAGCCATCAACCCTGACGTCTTTGGGAAACTTAACTCAGCCCAACTCAATACTCTATCTAGCCAAACGCTTTCGGTGCTGGGTACTGGTCAAATCAAGTCACTGTCAGCCGATGTTTTCAAAACACTTAGTACTGACCAAATTGCCGGCCTCTCAGCTAGCCAGATCGCTGTATTGACTACAGCCCAGGCTAAATCACTTACGTCTGCCCAACTCAATGGCTTAACAACCGCACAACTATTAGCGATTAGCACAAGCGACATCGCTGCAATTGATGTTGCCACATTAACAAAATTAAATACTGTACAAATTGAGGCGCTTACTTCAAGTCAAATCAAAGCGCTTAAGGTAAGTCAAGTGCAATCCTTAGGCACAAATCAGATAGCAGCCTTAACGACTAAGCAGATACAACAATTAAATGTAGACGGCATTAAGGCCCTATCGGTAACACAAATTTCGAATTTGAACACCTCCCAGATATCCGCCATATCAATGTCAGCAACACAACTTGGCGCTTTAACAGCATCCCAACTAAATGCAATGAGTAATGCCAACCTTCCTTACGTGAAAGTTTCACTGCTCAAGCCACTTGCTCTTGCTGGAATGAGTCAATCAAAATTAAGTGCAATGTTCGCACCAGCACAAATAAACAAAATGAGCCTTGAACAATGGAACCTGCTTGGAGCAACTAAGCGAAAAATCCTATCTGATCTCATGTTGAGTCAAACCACATCGATGGCGCAAACAAGAATTTTTTATAGCTAGTCTTCAAAAATTTAGCCAAGAATGAATCCGCTCTTTTTATAGTAAGCACTCACGGGTTACTATTTTTTATTTGCAATCCGACACCTTTCGATATCACATAATGTTGGAAAGGAAGAACGATACTCATAAAAACTCACTGGCATGGGACCGCCATTGCGGGTAGTGCATTTCTCGCCGCCTACTGAGTAATAAGACAAAACATCTACACAGCGCTTAGAGTGTGCGGACAGTCCTTGGAAATGGCCCATTTCATGGGACGCGGTCATTTGTAGTGTTTCTAGCAAGTAACTCCCATTTAAATTCTTACTTGCATTAATTTGAATTACTTTTTGAACTGTTTCCGGATTAAAGGTCAATTTTCTTTGTGTAATATTTGCAATTCCAATGGTGCCAACGGTTTCTTTTTCATTCCAATCCACCGTTATTTTTAATCCTGCTGTTGAAGTTGTGTAATCCTTATCTGACATAACGAGATTAGTTCCACCACACTGATCCCAGCTAGAAGCTGCGGCTTTTAATACTGTCAATATCAATTGTTCTGGAACAGATTTAGGAGCACCAAGATGCTGATAAACAAAAACCATTTTGGTACCAAGCATCTTGGAATCTTTTTCACCGTCGCCCCAATTCTGAATATCGTCAGTTAGACATTGAGAGATTTCTTCTTGTCTTAGCGCGTATTCCTTAGAGGTTGGTCTGGGTTGAGAAACTGGAGAGGCCATCACGGCAGGGGCACCCGGAGTATTTGCCATGGTCGGCACCGAACTAGTAGTAGGTGAAGTCGTCCCATTTGCAGCATTTTGAATAGGTGTAATTTTATTTGTAGATATTAAATCTGCAGTACGCCTAGAAGTTACTGAGTTTTGTTGGGCCTTATCCTCTGGACTTGTATTTAAATTAGCGGCCCCCTTCTTACTCAAATAAAGAGAATCTACAGTTTGTGAAATCTTGTTTGTATTAGCGGTTCCTAACCAGGCTGGAAGATTGTTTTTTATAACTCCAAGTTGCCCTATTTCACAACTCTTGCCGTACTTGGTTAGCCACTCCTCAGTTAACCTAACACGAACCTGCTCGTCATTGGTTGTGAGGGCTATAGTTTTTATATCAAGCACTTTGCAAATATTTGCGTCGTCATTTTTTTGAGCCGACGCCTTACCTAAAAAGGCCAAGATGGAGCCAAGCAACAAAACAAAAAAATTAAGTTGCATTTTATTTGATGAGATTTAAAATAATTTATTAAGGGCAATAGATCGATTCGGCATGAGGGCGTAAAACTTAAGCTGGAAAAATAGTTGCCCAAAAGAGAATAGTTTTTTACTAGCGATAAACCATTATTATTAAATCACCAGACTCAAACAGACTGCCCTTGATTTACAAAAGGAATTTTTATGTAATTTATTGCAACAATCACTCTTTTGCCTTTTGTTGCGGGCACATGATGCGGCAGGGAGCCAGGAAAAAAAATGACTGTCCCGCTCGCTGGATTTACCACCAAGGATTCATTAAAAATAATTGGCGAACTATCTGCTTCCATCTCCAAATAAATTACTGCAGAAAAGTCCGACGGGAAATGGCTGTGAGGAATTGTATGATTTGTAGCTTCGTAAACGGCACACCAGCAGTCAGCAACAATCAGTTCGTAATTTAAAGCTGTTAAGTCGGTATTCAAAAAATCTATGCTTGAATTTTTAATTTTTTCAGCAACTAATTTTATAAGTGGTTCTAACTTTGTCGTCAGAAGATGGCTTTTCCATGGACTCATGTATTCAGCCATCACATTTGAAACAGCGCTCTCAGGATATTGCTCTCTTAACTCTTCTACCGCTGACTTTGCAAAAAGAATTTCACTAGGGTGGTCTAAAAGGCTGCACCCAAAAACTGAGACTTCAGTTAGTACTTTTAATTGAGTAATCTCGAATGGCGATTGTTCATTCATAACCAACCCTAAAGGAAACTAATTTAAGTTTGACGACTAATATTAATTGTAGGAAACTTAGAAGAAAAGTCCCGAGCCTTAGCAGCAATCTTCACAGCCACCTGCCTAGCCATAGCTTTATAAATTGCCGCCACATCGCCATTAGGATCAGCCACCACAGTAGGCTTGCCGCTGTCTGCCTGCAAACGTATTTGCATATTCAATGGCAAAGCGCCTAAATAGTCCATGCCGTAACTAGCGGCCATCTTCTTACCGCCATCCGAGCCAAAAATATGCTCTTTGTGTCCGCATTGAGTGCAAACGTGCACCGCCATGTTCTCGACCAAACCCAAAATCGGCACGCCGACTTTCTCAAACATCTTGATACCTTTTTTCGCATCTAGCAATGCGATATCTTGTGGCGTAGTCACGATCACCGCACCCGTCATGGGCACGCGTTGACTCAAGGTGAGTTGGATGTCGCCAGTGCCGGGCGGCATATCGACAATCAAATAATCTAAATCACGCCAATTGGTTTGGCGCAGCAACTGCTCTAGCGCTTGTGTCGCCATAGGACCGCGCCAAATCATGGCTTCATCTTGGTCCACTAAAAAACCAATCGACATCACTTGCACGCC
The DNA here is from genome assembly GCA_040401995.1 of Saprospiraceae bacterium. Taxonomy (GTDB): domain Bacteria; phylum Bacteroidota; class Bacteroidia; order Chitinophagales; family Saprospiraceae; genus Haliscomenobacter. Next base: position 317 of record JBBANM010000172.1, on the reverse strand, counting down.
GTAATTCTCAAGCGGGTCCATGGTCTTACCGTCTGCGCTCTCGGGTCGACCTTCAATACCCATCATCATGGGCTGACTGGGCCCATAGATATCTGCATCGAGCAAACCTACGCTGGCACCTTCGGCGGCCAAAGCTAAAGCCAAATTGGCAGCCGTCGTACTTTTACCGACACCACCTTTGCCAGAGGCCACGGCGATGATGTTCTTGACTTGGGGCAACAACTGCACGCCGCGCTGCGCTGCGTGGGCAGTAATGACTGTGCTGATGTTGACCGATACGTTTGACACTCCCGCAATCGTTTTGGCTGCTGCGATCA
>JBBANM010000171.1:0-6178 GCA_040401995.1 Saprospiraceae bacterium | reverse complement strand
TGCAAATTTTGTCTCATTTTCGCCTGCGAACTAAAAATCCAAACACACTCTAAGTTTTGATATAACTTTTAAAGCCTACCAACTGACTTTCAAAACGTTTGAATAACCACTTGCCCCAGATGCGTTGAACCCCTTGATCCGATAATAGTAGGTTTTTTCCATTTTTTTGGTTTCATCATAATACAACACTAAGGGCTCAGCTGCCCGCGCGGAAGGTTCAAAACTAGTTACATCGGCTACGATTGAATCATCCAACCCCGTAGCCAATATGCTCCAAGGACCGCTTGGCGCTTCGGCTCGCTCGATGGTATAACCGGCAGCGCCTAGCGAGCCTCTCCAAGTAAACCCTTCAGCTTTTCGGAAAAGTACCGGAGCTGGCGTAGGTTTATTGATGGCTGGCACTGGCAAACCGCGAATAAGAAAGGATTCCTGGCGCAACAGATCCAACAAACGGGTTTCTTCATAACTGGCGCCTACGGCAAATCCTGGGTAATGAAAGGAATTTACCGGCGTGCCACCTTCATTGTGGTAGTACCAGCCGCCATCCCTTCGATGCGCCCGAATGCTCCACAACAGCCCGCCAACAATGCCTTCCTCGCGGATGGCGCGCATGAGCAAGCGAAGGTTTTCAGTAGCTCCCAATCCAAATTCATCGATCATCAACGGTTTTTTGCCCTTACATTCAGACCGCGACTCCCGAGCAAGTGGCGCCAAATCGGTCGGTCTACCACCCAGGCGATTCCAATACTCATACAGGTGATCGCTGATGACATCAATATTAGGATCGGCGATCAACGTAGCGCGATCAACGCCACCGGCCTCCATGATGAGGTGATTAGGATCAACTTTTTTGATGTATTGCGCCATTTCCAAACTCCATGCTAGGATGCGCGGACTCCATTCATTGTAATCCAGCTTGCGATCACCGGCAAAGCTTCCAAATTCATTGCCTAATTGCCAAGCCAAAATTGCCGGATCGTTTTTGTACAAAATGCCGTTGACGGTATTTTTACGATTCAGCATAAAATTAAGGAAGTGGCGAAAATCGGCTTTCAAAGTATCATCTGTCCAAAAAGCGCCACTGGGTTTTCCGGCCAGTGCCCCAAATTCATCCACCCCGCGGATACCGCCAAAAGACTGGGAAGCGATAAAGGGGATAATCAAACGTACATCGTATTCATGGCCTAGCGCAATCACCCGATCCAAACAACGAAATGCTGCTTCATTGTAAGTGCAGCGTGCTGAAATGTAAACCGGAACCCCTCTGTCGTCTGGTGAATATACCGATAGAGAAAAAGTGCGAGTAGCGCGACCACCTAAAGCTTGGATTGCGCCCAGTGCATCGCGGATTTCGTACTCATCGGGAAAACGGTTGGAAAAATCAGGCAAAATCTGAGATTCGTTTTGCTGAATATTGGGGGCGGCTAATCCAAAAAATCGAAAAATCTGCTTGCCTTCATACAATTGATCACCTTGTCGGGTTATGATAGGCCAGGCGGCCGGTTTCGATTGTGCGGGTAGGATTGCTATAAATTCTAGACCAAAGCAAACATAAAGCATTGAAAGTTGCAAAATTGAAAAGTTGGTTGGTTTTTGCTGGTGTCTCATTTTTAACTGATTTTTGGGAAAAATAAAAAAAATTGCGCATTGCAGAAAATATACGCTACTCTGAGCCTATTTTTAGAGCTTATTCATCTCCTTCCAATCACTAGTTTACATGAGCACTCCCAATACCTTGGTTATTTTTGATGTAGACGGCACGCTTGTCTACTCTATCGACAAACGCGATAGCCGCTGTTTTGCACAAACTTATGAAACGCTCTACGGGCGACCTTTTCCCAGCATCGACTGGCGGCGTTACCCGCATGTGAACGATACCACCATTTTCAAATCAGTGATTACCGAACATTTTGATCGCTCGATCTTTCCCGATGAGATCGACCATTTTTTGGCGCATTATTCTGCTCGGTTGATACAGCAACGGGAAGAAACGCCCCATTTTTTCTTAGAAGTCCCTGGCGCAGCGGCAGCAGTGAATCGTTTGATCGATCATCCTGCTTATACTGTTGCCATAGCGACCGGAGGTTGGCAGCGCCCTGCCGAGATAAAGCTTGCCCATATTGGTATCGACACGTCCGAGATGATCATTTATGGGGCTGATGGAAAAACTACTCGGGAAGACATTATTGAAGCAGCATTGAAAGAGGCCCATCAATCAGGTCAGACTTTTGAGAAAATCGTTTACATCGGCGACGCCATTTGGGATGTACAAACCACCAGCAGGATGGGAATGGACTTTCTAGGCGTCGGATTTCGCGATGAGCAAAATATTTTACAGCAAGCCGGAGCCCTCCATGTTATTCCAGATTTCAATGATTTCGACTTGTTTATCAACTACTTAACACTAGCAAAACCACCCATTTTAGTAGCTTAAAAATCAGGTCGAGACAAAAAGATTGGAAAAAATTGCACCAAGGGTTTGTTTTTTTGCTTAGTGCCTGTATATTTGCAACGCTTTATCAGAAAGGGGTCACACGCTGACTTTTTTCAAAGATTATTGCTTCTGATTTCGTAGCTCAGCTGGCTAGAGCACTTGACTTTTAATCAGGGGGTCCTGGGTTCGAATCCCAGCGGAATCACAGAACTGGCCATAAGCCGGATTGCAACATAAAATGTCTTGATTATCACCAGTCAAGGCATTTTTTTGTTTAGAGCTTGTTCGGAACTCATTTCTTAACCAATTAAGCCATCTTTGCCAACATGAAACCCGACATTACCAAGCTCTCCATCGTCATTCCGGCTTATAACGAAGAACGTACCATCCATCTTATTCTCAATAAAATTGCCGCCGTTCAGTTGCCCAATGGCATTGAAAAGGAGGTCATCTTGGTCAATGATTGCAGCAAAGACAATACCCAACAGGCCATCGAAGCTTATATGAGCCAATCTTCGTTGAATATGGTCTTGTTTAACCATCCGGTAAACCGCGGCAAGGGTGCTGCCTTACATACTGGCATCAAAATCGCTACTGGCGATTGGGTGATCATTCAGGATGCCGACTTGGAGTATGATCCTCAGGAGTACACTATTCTACTCAAACCCGCCATCGATGGTTTCGCCGATGTGGTGTATGGCAGTCGCTTTGTAGGCGCCAAAGCGCACCGCATTCTCTTTTTTTGGCACAGCATCGGCAATAAATTTCTTACCCTGCTATCCAACATGTTTACCAACCTCAACCTGACGGATATGGAAACCTGTTACAAGATGTTCAAACGGGAAATCATCCAAGGACTACGGCTCCGCGAAAATCGTTTTGGTTTTGAACCCGAAATAACCGCCAAAATTGCCCGCATACCGGGTATTCGAATTTACGAAGTAGGCATCTCGTACTACGGTCGCACCTATGCGGAGGGCAAAAAGATCAACTGGCGGGATGGTTTTCGCGCCATTTATTGCATCATTCGGTACAACCTCTTTCGGTAAAACCTGAGTGAAATTTCCGTTATTTGCGCAGGAGATTTTAAAAGTTAAGCACTTCGCCTTCGGCGTACGACTAAACAAATTTTTAGCCACAAATTGCACAAATTTTCACAAATTAGGACACAAACTGGCGTTTGTGCACCCTTCACGAACAGCGTTCGTGCTTTAATTTGTGAAAATTTGTGAAATTTGTGGCTACATTTTTAAACCCACTCCATCGAAGATGGGGGTGCTATACTTAATACTGGGGTTCTAAATTTGTACCAATGAATAAGATTGTCGCTTACCTTTTCCTCGTTATTGCTGCCGTTTATTGTTTGGCCATTGGCGTAGACGTCATGGACGTAGATTCCTCACAGTATGCGGCGATTAGTCGGGAAATGCACGAAAGCCAGAGCTACCTCCAAGTGTACGAGCAAGGAAAAGATTACCTCGACAAGCCGCCCTTCCTTTTTTGGGTCAACAGTGTATCCATGGCCATTTTTGGCGAAAATAATTTCGGGTTTAAGTTCCCTTCCATTCTATTTGCCTTGTTTGCGCTTTTTGCCACCTATCGTTTTGCCCGAATTTTTTACGGCGAAAAAATAGCCGTGTTATCCGCGTTGATCCTGGGCAGTTGTCAGGCCCTTTTTCTGATCACCAACGATGTACGCACCGATACAATCCTAATGTCGTGGGTAATCATTTCTTTCTGGCAATTGGCGGTTTATTTTCAGTCCAATCAATTGAAAAACCTACTTTTTGCGGCAGTTGCCATTGGCGGCGGCATGTTGACCAAAGGGCCCATTGCTTTGATCGTCCCAGTTTTGGCCTTTGGTAGCCATTTTATCCTCCATCGCAACATCCGCGTTTTTTTCAAACCGGAGTACCTCTTGGGCTTCCTCGTTATTGCCTTGATCCTCTTGCCAATGAGTATTGGGTTGTATCAACAGTACGATTTACAACCGGGTAAAACCGTTTACGACATCAAAAACGTATCGGGTTTGCGTTTTTACTATTGGACACAAAGCTTTGGTCGGATCACCGGTGAAAGCACCTGGAACAACAATGTCACCTTTACCTTCCTTTTTGAAAACCTGTTGTGGGGCTTTCTGCCTTGGACGCTGTATTTCATCGCCGGCTTGATCAATGACTTTGCGGGCATAATCAAAAAACGTTTTTACCTCCAAGGGCAAGAAGAATTCATTACCACTGGCGGGTTTGTATTGGCATACCTGGCCCTAGGCAGCTCAAAATACCAGTTGCCGCATTACATCTACGTGGTATTGCCGCTGATTGCCATCATGACGGCAAAAATGGTTCATGCGCTGTATTATGAAAACAAATTGGCCTTGGTTCGAAAAATCATCGCGCCCATCCAGGTGTTTGTAATTATCGCTGTTTTGATTTTTCCGGTTTTGATTTTGGTATACTCATTTCCTGCTCACAATGTATGGCCTTGGATCATCCCGGCCTTGACGTGGGTAGCGGCCGCCCTTGTACTTTTGAACAAACAGATCACTCAAAAAATATTGGCGCTGAGTGTAGTCGGCATTATTGGAGCGAATGTTTTTTTGAGCCTATGGTTTTACCCGCAGATCTTGCGCTACCAAGCCGGGAATAGCGCCGGACGCTATATTTCACTACAACAAATTCCCCGTGATCAGTTCGTGATGTACCATTACACGGCCAATACCAGCAGTTTGCATTTTTACAGCAAACGCATCGTTAAAAAAATACGCCAGCAAAATCAATTAAAGACTGGCAATTACGTAATCACGATGGCGCCTGCTTTGGACACCCTGCGCACCCAAGGTCGGAAATTTGATATTCAGTTTAGTGGACTGGTTTTTCATGTTGCCATGTTGAATGGTAAGTTTTTGAATAAAAATACGCGGGATGCCGAGTGTAAGCAGTATTGTATCATCAAAATATTAGAGTAATTTTAGAAAAAATTGAAAAATTGTTTTATGAATTAAATGTTTTAATTTATATAAAAAAACATTTTTACTGCAATTTAAATGATATAATCTTCATAGTAATTTAAATTTATTGAATGGCGTAGATGAATTTATTTCTTTTAATTATCAACCAACAATATACAAATATGTTAAAAAAAAATACCAAATTTAATCTAAAAAAACTTGACATTATCACGTTATGCCCTTATACTTGTATCAGAGAAATAAAAAACACAACATCTACCACATAAATTATTATATCTATAATACATTGATGTCTTGTCATATAAATTTTTGTCTATCTCAAGATACTCCATCATTATAGATCCTCAAATGGAATTTAAATAAAAGCTGATTCGCTTATGCTTAAATTCTAGCATTGCTATCAATTTCAATAACATTTAAATAATACTTATTGAAATTGTATCAAATCTACATGATCCTGTTAGAAATTTTTCATTGTCGAGTCTTAGATACTCAATTTTTCAAATGTATCAAGACAGTCTCTACTTAAGGTTGTCAAAACAATATGTATTATCAATTTGGGTTCAAACCCAAGATAATGGTTATACATAATAACGTATGTGCAAGGTTATAGCGGATACCTATACTAAGTTACAAGCTACAAAGCTATTCTTAATTGAGTTTAAGCTTTCCCGATATCAGTTTAAACAAATTGGTTATTATTATTTTTTGAGTTTAAAATCCGCCATTCCCCACCCCAAAATAGGCAAAAAAATAATTAAATTGGCGGATGG
>JBBANM010000170.1:0-6266 GCA_040401995.1 Saprospiraceae bacterium | reverse complement strand
ATGCCCACAAAGGTACTTCCTAAAGTTAACAACTTATTTTTTACACGTTCCTTAGGGGTTTAAAATGGATTGCAACCTATTTTAATGCCCAATCAATTTTGTAGCTATTTTCAGCCAACTGTCATTAAAGTATAACCACCCAGATGTAAGATCTATACTTAATGCCCAAAGCACTCCCAGCACATAAGCTGGGTGTAATCTTCTACGCGTAATCAAATCATAAATACCCACGAATAAAATTAGGGTGAACGGGCATGAAAGCTGACGAACTACAAATGGCCAAAACCCATCGAAAAAGTTACTGTACTCCCAATAGGGTTTTCCCATCAACGAAGCCAGCCATACACTGAGCCCTCTGCCAAAACCAGCATCCGTTAGTATGAGTGTGGATAATAACATCAAACGTTTATGTGCGGATGGATTTTTTCTGAAGTAAAGCCCCGACGCAGCAAGGCCAGTAAACACCAGCATATCGCCCAGCATAATGCTAACAAAAGCAGGGTCTGAATATTGAGTTCCAAATTTCACATGTTCGGTTATCAATGCTGTAGCTATACCCATTATCACTACCATTACAGCCATTGCCACTCCAACCATGCCCAATTTTTTGTGCAGTTGAAATTTGTTTTTCCTTATATAAAGTAGCTGAGCGGTAAATAAAACCATCCAACCCCAGTAGACCAATGCATGAAGATGTACTATCCAGGGAAAGTGAAACCTACCTTCTGCAGATAATAAAAAAGCATCATTGATAAACCCCGAAAGCAATGCCAGCCAGGCAAAACTTATCATCAATAAAAAGAAGTTTCTATCCCAAGGATGCTGTGAAGGGAAGCTATTCGTTTCACTCATTGTATTATTGTTTTTTGATTGCAAAAGGATATGCCTTTATAGCTCTACCGTGTAAAATCCGCTTGGTGCAGTTCGGGGCATGGTTTCCTTATTCCCCGATTTTGAGGCAGCCGAGATATAATACTCAATGAGTTTATGGCGCGCTTTTGCTGGAATGGTGGTGTGAAAATGGGAGTCATTGTCGGCGGATTTAAGCGATTCCGTTTTCCAGTTTTGTTCGCCTTTTATCCGCCAATACAAAGTGGGCGAATTCGGCACCAATCCTTTTTTACTGTAATCGATGATAGTGGCATACACGGTCAAGGGGTCGTTGATTGCCAGTTTTGAGGATAGGCGTTTGACACTGATAAAAAGCATTTCATTATCCCAAACTGCCCTGGTGCGGCAATGTAGCGCATCGCCACTTTTCCAGCCATAGCCCGATGAATATTGTTCTTTCATGCCAGGGACAAGGAACGGCTCGTCTTTCAAGGCAAACTCAAAACTTTTTACGGTATAACCAGGCATTGCCTTTCGCCAGGTTTGCAGGGCAACACGATCGGCTTTAATTTGGAACAGCGGAACGTAAATGGTTTTGTTGACAATGATGGAATTGGAATACGCCGCTAATTTGTCACCCTCGTATCGGTCGGTTTTTAACCTCAAAATTTCGTAAGGTCGACCATATACTGTTTTTAACTTTTTCAACTCATTTTGAACGATGTTCTCATAAACGGGATATAACTCATGGTCTGCAGGCGGCTCGGCTACCAGCATCCGCTCTGCATCCAATAATTTCATAAAACAGTCCACGTGTTGAATGCCCATTTTTTCAAAATTGGAAACAATATGATAGTTGTTGATTCCCTGCAACTCCTTGTTGAGTTTGAAATACTGGGCTTCGGGTATCTGGTTGAATTTATTTTCGCTGGGTAAAATGCAAGTCGAAAAAGCCGTTCCCAAGCCATCAGTCATAAAATTGCCGCCCGTATTGATGAATGGCAGGTTCAATACATCCAAGTCCAACCCTTTCCCCAATGGCAAGATCGTTGTATCATCTATTTCCGATTTTAAGGCTTCATGTGGTGTATCGGAGAACAAAGAATACAAGCTATCGCTACAACCCCATTTGGCTCTGGGCGGGATATAAAGACAATTGGCATCTGCGAGTTTCATTTTGCCATCGGGGGTGAATATTGCACTTGGGCCCCAATCTCTCGTCCACCAAAAGTCGATTCCCCGGGGTACATACACAAATGTATTTTGGGAAGCCTCAATGCCCCATTGGGTGTACCATTTTTGAGCTTCTTTTTTGATGGAATCATTTTCAACCAGGGTGTAGAGGTGATTGTCTTTGGCGAGTTCTACAAGCAATTTGTGGGGCAAAGCCAAAGGCCATGCTACCAAAGTTCCTTTGGCGGGTTCCCATTCAGCGGCGCAGCGGTTGTTGTTGGCCTGGGTGTAGTAATTGGCTCCAGCAACCTCTTTTTGAGCGTCTGAATGATTGGAACAAGCAGTGAGCAGGCAGAGGAGCAGCAGAAATAGGTATTTTGAGTCCATATTAAAAGTTGATTTTAGCTAGATAGGACGAAAACAAGAAGTGTTTCTCCCCATCATTTACGAATTGTAACGAGCGGCTTCCGCTCAAATCCTTAATTGCAGTATTTAGAAAAAAGGTAAGTCGGAAGGCCTTTTTTTAGCTTGTCAAAAAGTGGCTTGTAATGGTCAAAGTGTGCTATACAAATAAAGCGTCCAGAACAATTCTATTGTCCACTAAATCAGATTGATTTGATTGAAAGGCCCTGCGTAGTGTTTCTTGTTCCTTTTCTCGTCCAATCATCATAAGTGGATGTACTAAAGCTGCAATAATGGATATAAGTCGCGGAATGTGTCAAATTCACCTAGATTCCGCGACTTATAGCTGCTTTTTTTAGCGAAAATCACCTTTCACCCTTGGCGGGCTCAGTTGCTAAGAACAGTTACAAAGACTAAAGCAAGGGCAATTGAAGCTCAAAAGTTGTTGTTGCTCCCGGTATGCTAGAAACGGTTAGCGTCCCCCCATGCCCTTCTTCACAATATCATAAGCCAAACTTAGCCCCAACCCAGTCCCTTGCCCAGTAGGTTTGGTGGTAAAAAAATGCTGGAAGATTTTGTCGCGAAGTTTCATAAGCTTTTTTATTCTGTTATTTCAATATCGCCTTCCTCACTTCGTAGCGTGTTATTTACAAGTGCAATCAAATCGGCCTTATCCGGTAAATACAACTGATATTTGCTTACAAACAACTGGCTACTCATTCCATAAGTTGCGTATTCGATCAGCAGTTCATCTTTGTGTTTGGTCAGGATGATGCCAATCGGCGGGTTGTCACCTTCAGTGTTTTCTTCATTGGCAAAATAACCTAGATACAGGTTCATTTGACCAATGTCGCCATGTTGTACTTCATTTATTTTGAGGTCGAACAATACAAAACAGCGGAGTATCCGGTGATAAAAAACCAGATCAACCCGGTAATGTTTGTTGTTGATGGTCATGCGGTACTGCCTGCCTACATAGGTAAAACCTTTGCCGAGTTCCAATAGAAACTGTTGCAGGTTATTGCACAAGAGGTTTTCAAGTTCCTGTTCGGAAGGGAGTTGTTCTTCAGGAATTTTGAGAAACTCAAATATATAAGGGTCTCTTAAAATGTCGCTAGGCCTGTTAATTTGTTGACCTTCTGCCGAAAGGTTCAAGATTTCTGTTTTGTTTTTGCTTAGTGCAAGTCTTTGGAAAAGTGCGGTATTTTTTTGTCTTTTTAGTTGTGGTACCGACCATTTTTCAGCGATGCTTTGATTTTCGTAAAATTTTCTTTCCAGGTCATCATCAATCTTTAATAACTCTACAAAATGCGACCAACTCAATTGGTGAGAAGGCTTCTGACTTATTGGGTAGCGAAGATACAATAGCCTCATGTACACGACATTGCTTCGACTAAATCCTTTACCATGCAATAATGTCAAATCTCTGGCCAAGGTGCTGATTAATGCCTTACCATAAGCTGCCCGCACGTTGCCTCCTTGTTCAAACTCTACGATGTGCTGACCAATTTGCCAGTAAGTTTCGAGCAACTGAACGTTTACAGCATGAGTTGCTTTTATCTGTCCGCGAGTATAGGTATCAGAAATTTTGACGAGTAAGTTTTCGTAGGCAGGGGCTGTATCTGGATTGTTTAATAGGTAATTTTCTTCCATAGTCAATAATTTTTAGAAAAGTAAACGAACCTCATGCTTAAGAAGGCAACAAAATAATAAATTCCGAACCTTCACCTACTTTTGAATTCACTTCCAAAGTACCCCCATGCCCTTTCGTCACAATATCATACGCCAAACTCAGCCCCAAACCCGTCCCCTGCCCGGTAGGTTTAGTGGTGAAAAAAGGCTGAAATATTTTGTCTTTGATATTAGCGGGTATCCCCTTGCCGTTGTCTTGGACGCTGATCTCGATGGCATTTTCCAGTTTTCGAGTGATGATGGTTACCGTAGGTTGGTATTGTAGAGACGTTGCATGCAACGTCTCTACATCGGTGGCGCGTTGGTGAACGGCATAAAAAGCGTTGTTGATCAAATTGAGCAGTACCCTGCCGATGTCTTGTGGAATGACTTCGATTTTAGGCAAATCAGGATCAAAATGCGTTTCCATCACGGCGTTGAAACTGCTATCCCTCGCTCGCAAGCCGTGATAGGCCAGGCGCAGGTATTCATCCGCCAGGGCGTTGAGGTCGGTAGAGACGCGATGCATCGCGTCTCCAGTGCGGGAATGTTCCAACATGCCTTTGACAATGGCGGAGGCGCGTTGGCCGTGGTGGTTGATTTTTTGGAGATTCACTTGGAGGTCATCCGCAATTTCAGCGGCTTCAGCGGTTTTTCCGGCTTGTAAATCGGCTTTCATGTCATCCAGCATTTCTGCACTGACTTCGGCGAAATTATTGACAAAGTTGAGCGGGTTTTGGATTTCGTGGGCGATGCCTGCGGTGAGTTCACCGAGTGAGGCGAGTTTTTCGGATTGTATGAGTTGAGCTTGGGTGGATTTTAAAAGTGATAATGTTTGTTCAAGTTCTTGATTTTTAGATTCGATATTTTGTTTTTGACGGTTTAGAAATTCATTGATTTTAGATTTTTGTCTATTTCTGTAACTCAGAAATAACATACCCAATATCAATAAAATACCGATAGAACCAAACAATAGCAGATTTGTTGTCGCTTTATTTTTTTGTTCTAAAAGCTCTATGTCTTTCTTTTGTATTTTTTCTCTATTTGCTATTAAAAGTAAGTGAGACAATTGATCTTTTCCATACAGTACTTCATTGGCTTTTATTTTCAGTTGCAAATATTTCAACACACTATCTTTTTGATTTTGTTGATTGTAAATTTTGATTAATAATTCGGAGGCTGAAAACAGATGTCTGTTGTAATTATATTTTTGACTGATTTGAATAGTTTTATTGGCATAATAAATAGCTGTATCCTGTTGGTTGGATTTAAAATAGATTCCCCCCAGGGCGCTTAAACTGGCAGCTAAAAAAAACTGATTACTATATTTCGAGCAAAAATTTTTTACCTCTTTAAAATATTCTATAGTTTTTGATAGATTGCCCTGAGACAATGCTATCTTAATAAGCAAAAGGTTTCTGGCTGTAAGCAGATTGGTATTATCAGCGGAAGGTTCAATATCTGATACTTTTTTGACAATAGCCTCTAAGGATTCATTTTTATGCAGGTCAAATTTTGACCGAGCAATCTGAACCAATAAGAAAAGCCTATCAAGAGAATCCACTGGATATCGTTGAGCAATGTTTATACCTTCTTCAAAATACTCAATGCTAATCTCATGTTGATCGATAAGCATATACATTGTGCCTATTTGCAGTAATATCTTGGCTAAAATGGCTTTATTATCAGAGAGTCCATCATCAAATAGTTTTTTTGCTTTAAAAGCATACTCTACCGATTGAGCATAGTCACCCATGCGGTCATAGTACCTCGAATGACTTAGATAGCCTAATGCCATGCCATCTATATCATTTCTTTTTTCAGCATATTTTAGTATTTTTTCGCCTATGATTTTGCAACTATCTATTGTATTTTTTTCGTACTTAAGTGATAGATTAAATAAACTATCAATATATTTATTTGGATGATTTTGAGTCATAACCACCACACTACTAATTAAAGTGAAAAACCAAACAAAAATTAATTTAACTCTCATGATTATCTTTAAATAGAGTTTTAAATATTTGTTAAAAATCAAAATCTGTGATTCAGACAATTGGTAATTTAAAAATAAACTCTGAACCTACCCCCCCCAGGGCAAACGCATTAAAAGGGATGTCTAAATTCGCTATTCCGAATGTGGCTCTAACCCAGTCAGAGCTATTGCCCAGCGGCAGAGCCGTGTAACG
>JBBANM010000169.1:0-6327 GCA_040401995.1 Saprospiraceae bacterium | reverse complement strand
CCTACATGTCAAATAATAATCTTCTAGAGCATTAGCCCAACCCATTATTCGCATATTTTATTTATTGGTATCTCGCCACCTTCGGTAGCGTGTATTATTTTAAATTTTGTATGAGTTTAGACCCCCATCTTCGATGGAGGGTCTAAAGGAAATGTAGCCACAAACTGCACAAATTTTCACAAATTAAAGCACGAACTCCGTTCGTGAAGGGTGCACAAACGTCAGTTTGTGTCCTAATTTGTGAAAATTTGTGGAATTTGTGGCTGAAAATTAATTGTAGCTCGCCGCCGAAGGCGTTTTACACTTACTTTTCATTCAAAATTGCGTACGCTTCCATTGGCGGACAAGTACAGATCAAATTTCTGTCGCCATAAGCATTGTCAATTCTGCTTACCACCGGCCAAAACTTAAATCCTTGGCGCAAATAAGGCAACGGATACGCCGCTTTCTCGCGCGAGTAAGGATAGTTCCAATCATCAGCAGTAACCGTTTCCACAGTGTGCGGTGCATTGACCAGCACATTTGATTTGGGATCAGCAATACCGTTGGCAATCTCGTCAATTTCTTGGCGGATCAACAACATGGCATCGCAAAAACGATCCAATTCATCCAGACTCTCGCTTTCAGTAGGCTCGATCATAATGGTACCAGCTACTGGAAACGACAGCGTAGGCGCATGAAAACCATAATCAATCAAACGCTTGGCAACATCTTCAGCGCTGGCCAGTGATTTGAAAGGGCGCAAGTCCAAAATCAATTCGTGCGCACTGCGGCCATGCTCGCCCGTGTACAACACTTGGTAAACCGACTCCAAACGTGCCTTGATGTAATTGGCATTCAAAATGGCATATTTGGTGGAGTTCACCACGCCTTTTTTGCCCAACATTTTTACATAACCATAGCTGATCAACAAAATACTAGCACTACCCCAAGGCGCTGCCGATACGGCATGAATCCCTTGATCTCCTCCTGTCGACACCATAGCGTGCTTAGGCAAAAATGGTTTCAAGCTTTCGTTGACGCAGATGGGGCCCATACCCGGGCCACCGCCGCCATGCGGAATGGCAAAAGTTTTGTGGAGGTTGAGGTGACACACATCAGCTCCAATTTGCGCCGGGCTAGTCAATCCTACTTGGGCATTCATATTGGCGCCGTCCATGTACACTTTGCCGCCATGTTGGTGGATGATGTCGCAGATGGCGTTGATGCTGGTTTCAAACACCCCGTGGGTAGAAGGATAAGTCACCATCAAACAAGCCAATTGATCCGAATACTTCTCGGCTTTGGCTTGCAAATCAGCTACATCGATGTTGCCGTTGTCGTCGCAGTTAACCACCACTACTTCCATACCCGCCATTACGGCACTGGCAGGGTTGGTGCCATGCGCCGAAGAAGGAATCAACGCAATGTTGCGCTGGGTATTCCCTTGCGCGGCATGATAGGCGCGGATGGTCAACAAACCCGCATATTCGCCTTGTGCGCCAGAGTTGGGTTGCAAAGAGCAAGCCGCAAAACCCGTGGAGACGCACAAGTAGTCTTCCAATTCTTGAAAAATTTGTTGGTAGCCTAAGGTTTGATCCAAAGGAGTAAACGGGTGGAGGTTGGCAAAAGCTGGCCAGCTTACCGGAATCAATTCTGCAGCCGCATTGAGCTTCATGGTACAAGAACCCAGCGGAATCATCGAATGGGTCAGCGACAAATCGCGGTTTTCCAAACGCTTGATGTAGCGCATCATTTTGCTTTCGGTGTGAAAGCTATTGAATACGGGGTGGGTCAAAAAGTTGCTTTCCCGCAACAAGGCCGCTGGCAATTGTGGCGCCGCAGGATCAACCGCATCAAAAGCGCCATTACCGCCTTTCAAACCAGCAAAAAGCGCCACGATGGCCTGTACATCCGCCAAGGTAGTCGTCTCGTCGAGAGAGATTTGCACCGTTTGTGGCGTGTAGTAAAAGTTCATCTCTGCTGCCAAGGCTGCAGTTTTGATTTTTTCCTTCCAAGCCTCATCCACCGTGATGGAAAGGGTATCAAAGAAGAATTCGTTGTTTTGTTGGTAGCCTTGATGACGCAAATTGCGCTCCAAGATTTGGGTTAGGGCATGCACCCGCTCGGCTATGGCTTTGATTCCTTTAGGACCGTGGTAGGCGGCGTACATTCCCGCCATGATGGCCAAAAGTGCCTGGGCAGTGCAAATATTGGAAGTTGCTTTTTCCCGACGAATGTGTTGCTCGCGGGTTTGCAAGGCCATGCGCAAGGCTTTTTTGCCCAACACATCTACCGATACGCCAATGATGCGACCTGGGATAAGTCGTTTGAAATCGTCTTTGGTAGCAAAAAAAGCAGCGTGCGGACCACCATAACCCATCGGTACGCCAAAACGCTGGGAGTTGCCTACAACCGCATCAGCGCCCCATTCGCCCGGAGGGGTCAATACGGCCAGTGCCAATAGATCAGAAGCAACCGTAACATAAACTTCGTGTGCTTTGGCTTTTTCGGTCAAGGCGCGGTAGTCTTCCACGTTGCCATTGGCAGCAGGATACTGGAGGAGAATGCCAAAAGTTTCGGCAGTAAATTCAAAAGATTGCCAAGGTTGTACTACCACTTCAACGCCCAGCGGTTCGGCACGAGTGTAGAGCAAATCAATGGTTTGCGGCAACACTTGATCCGACACCAAAAAGGTGTTTGCGGTTTTGTGTTTTTTATTCTTGAGGGCATGAAACATGGCCATGGCTTCGGCAGCAGCAGTACCCTCGTCGAGCAAAGACGCATTCGCCACGGGCAGCGCGGTAAGGTCGCTGATCATGGTTTGGTAATTGAGCAGGGCTTCCAAACGACCCTGGGCAATCTCCGCTTGATAAGGCGTATACTGCGTGTACCAACCTGGGTTTTGAAAAATATTGCGGGAAATCACTGCTGGCGTGATGGTTCCAAAATAACCTAGTCCAAGATAATTTTTGAAAACCTTATTTTTTGCCGCAGTATGCTGCAATTCTTGAAGGTATTCAAATTCAGAAAGGGCTTCAGGAAGTTGAAAATCTCCCTGCAGGCGAATGTTGGCCGGAACCGTTTCATCGATCAATTGATCCAGTGAAGCTACCTCAATGACGCTCAACATGGCTTGCAATTCCTCTTCATTTGGCCCGATATGACGATCAATGAATTGGTCGAAAATAGCCGTTTTACTCATCTTATTGTGTCCCTCGATTTGGTTAGGAAAATGTGGTGCAAAAGTAAAGTTTTCTTAACACTTTCTAGGTATTGAAGTTGCGACAGTTGGAATTGATTTGTAACGGGAATGTAAAAAGACGGAAATGGATTGCTTTCGACTTAAACGATCTAGTGTAAATTCCTGAGCAAACTCTTGGTGGAAATGTCAAATTTTAAGGAGACACAAGCAATTTCCCTTGTGCCAAAAAACGCAAAGAAGTAGGCTCGCTAGCCGTCCACAAGTAAACACCCGGAGTTAATCCATTGATCGGCACTATTTCTAAACCTCCTGGTAGCAATAAAGACAGCTGTCTGCGTCCCAATAAATCATACAGGTCAAAACGAGAAGGTTGATCAGTCAGCAACAGCAACTCGCCTTGGGTAGACACCGGATTGGGAAAAAGAAAAAACTCCTGATTCCGCAGCGCATAGGCCTCTATTTCCGGGCTATAAACAACATCTCCGTTGACCAAAATCAACTTGGCGCGGTAGATGTTGACCCCGTTTCGAATCTCGCTATCATTGGCAAAATAGGTTAATTTGCTTTGTACGGGGGATTTAGCAAAAGAAATAAACTCGTCCCCTTGTTTCTTTTCAAATACAATGCTAGCAAGACCAAAATTTGTACCCAACTGTAATTCTAAGCGGATGGCGGATTGGGTAGGAAGCGGTTCTGCCAACAGGTTTTTGACATAACACCCTACGCCTTGGGTTGCATAGTTAAGGGCAGAACTCCTTATTCCAGTAACCCCTCCATTGGGGGAAATAGCGGATACGGCAAAGTAACGATTGGGGAAAACTTGCTTGTCAATTACCAAAAAAGTATCAGTGGTAACCGCAATTTTTTCAAGAAATTGCTGACCCAATCCCCAGATCTGATACTGCTTTACTCCTGATTGAGCCCGCCAAGACAAGAAGGCATCTTGATCACAGTTGAATCCAATCTGTAGCTTAAATTGAGGAGATAAAACCACGGAATCAGATATAATGGTAGCGGTATTGGTTTGCAAACGAAATTTAACCTGCGCAAAGGTGTCGGGAGCAACCCAGTTGTATGCCTGGCGACTTACCTCCACTGCTGGATCAATCAAACGCCAGGTTTTACCCAAATCAAGGGAGTAAGAAAGTATACCCTGTTTTTTTTCACTTGTCCCTTGCCAGCGCAACGTGTTGTTTTTTCCAGCCTGAATAAAATCAACCGCAGTAGGGAATTGCCATATCATTTCATTTTGGACATCATAATCATACACCACAAATAGATCTTGAAAATCCAAAGGTTTGCCACCGCCTAAAGACAACGCCTTGATTTGGATTTGAGCGCTACCAAAAGGAGGATTGGCAAGGGTAATTTGCTTGAAATTATTGAGCAATTCTTGCCCTCGAATCGCTTTTCGCTGGAGGTTGTTTTTTGCAGTATCCAATACCCATGGTAAAATTAGCTCCCCATTAGGAAGGAGTAGCGAAAAGGCTATTTGTTGGATGACTGCAGGCGCATTGGATCCCTGGCTAATTGCAGTGCCTGGCGGTTCATTCCACGCCAGCGCAATGCGCAAGTTGCGGGCACCCGTAGGAATTTCAAGCGGTAAGGTTAATGATTGGCCAGCGATTAAGCGGGAGGTAACATATCTTTTTTTGCGTAATGCTTCAACCGAGCGAAAAACATTAAGGCTTCCATATCCGCCGTTGTAATCGGGCCCTGGTTCACCCAAATCATCCACACCATTTACCAATAGTGCCCGAATCAGAGCAGAAGAGGGTAATTCATCCCCTTGGGTAAGATCTTTGTATTGCTGCTGCAGCAACAGCGCTGCCCCCGAAACCAATGCTGCGGCGCCAGATGTGCCATCCGGACCATAGGCAACCAAATCAGGTTTGATGCGCCCGTCGTACGCGGGCCCACGAGAACTCAATGGCGCTACCTGTCCAGTAGAATCCAAAGCGCCAACAACCAGCACATTTTTGGCCAATTTAAAATTGCCGGTAAGATTAGACATACCCTTCACCCCCTGGTAATGACCACTGTTACTTGCTTCATTACCACGATTGCCGGCTGAAAAAACATGAACCAAACCAGGGCGGTCGCGGGTGCTTAAATCATAGGCCAATGCCTCTGCACCATAGTAGTTTTCAACGCCAACTCCGTAAGAGTGGTTTTCGACGCTAATCTGTTGTTCTTGATAATCGGCAGCAGTATTGGGTAAGAGGGTATTGAAATTATTGGATTGAATCCGGGCATTTCGGGCTACGCCTGTACCGGTAAAATCACTGTTACCTGCACCAACTATAGTGGTAGCCATGAAGGTGGCATGTGAAGAAAGCTCGCGAGAGCTATTGGGATTCAATAAAAAACGCCCCTTGAAATCGATATCTGCAGTATCAAATACATTTTCTTTAAGCGAGACGGTCAAACCTCGACCATCTAAATTGGGATAGTTGCGGTGAACCCGGTTGACATGATTAATGGCCAAATTAAAACTGGAAATCCCCCTTTCATTTTTGGGCTTACGTAGCCCAACATCTATCATCTGAACGGAGGGTAATTGCGCGATAGTTAAAACTGGTGTTTTTGCCGAAAGATTTAAACGAACCAAATTAGCGGCAGGGTAAGTTTGAATTATTTGATAAACAATGCCCTTTTGCTTGAGTTGCGTAAAAAAGGAATCCAAACTTGAGGCGATAACCGTAATAGATTGTGGCGCATAAACCAATTGCGAATTGGATAGCCCTTGGGTTAATTTGGTTAGCGGAGACTGTGCATATGCTTCAAACGAAAAACCATTCCAAAGAAAAAAAATAGCCATTACAGAAAAGCGATATTTGAATATTGCCTTTGTTGCTAAGTGTAAAAGCACAGATAACCTTAGAACGACCAATTGTTTTTTTACAATAATAGCCATTTTACTTGAATTTATCCATCGTCCTCAATAAAGGTTAGAGTCCTGTTTAGGAAATAAAAATAACCGTAAATTAGGAATCAGTATTAAATTTCAAAATCAAAGTAGAATTGTAAAAATTATTTTACAAAAAAGCTTAATGAAAGATTTTAATTTTTTTATAATTGTATTGTTACAATAGTCCGTGGAATTTTTAGTCATTAAAGATTCTAGGGATCAGCAATCGAAA
>JBBANM010000168.1:1016-6330 GCA_040401995.1 Saprospiraceae bacterium | reverse complement strand
AATTTTTGTCCATAAGGCCAAAACCAATTGGCGTACCTTGATCGCTTAGTGCCTAGATTTAGAAGGCATCGAAAAGATTAAAGATGTGTTCCCCGACACTTCGATCAATGGAAAGCTCCGTCTGGATAATCAAATTTCCTCAAAAGTATTTTACTCGCGTATTGACGTAGTAATATTGATAGAGCAAATCAGAGATAGCCCAATTGTTTTGTTTACTAATCGGCAAGGAAATGAATATTTGATGGCGTATCAATATGAAGGCGGCGCCAAAAACGCATTTAGTTGTTTTGAAATTGGCTACCAAAAGGATTTATCAGGCCAAATCCCAAACAAGACACATGAGATAAGTTTTAAAACGGAAAGTAATATCCGCTTAGGGATTACTTTGCACGATGTAGAATTAATAAAGGGCAAGAATTATCTGAAAAATGTTATAAATGGCGGTACGATTGTTGTAAAATATAGGATAAAAGATATGGATTTATCTCCTTTCCTAAGGCGTTATAATATGCCCGGCTATTTTTTAGAACTTACCCTAAAAGACGATAAGGTCACCAAAGTTTTTTTTGGCTTTGATTATCCATAGTCAAATTGATGTCGCTGGGCCTGAGGCAAACGCATTCGATTTGAGGTTCTTATAACACCATCTTAAATGCGTTTACCCTCGAGTCGCGATGAATCGCACCTCTACAATCGAAACATCAGTGTCCCACCCAACTGCAGGCGCGATAGATTAATTGTTACCGGATCAACAGCACCATCACCAAATAAGGTGGAACGGGCAGCCAGCGGCGTTTCAAATCGGGTATATTGGCAAAGAAATTGCAAATTCATTTTTTCCTTTAAACGAATCCTAACGCCTAACCCACCGCCATAACCCAAACTAAAACTGGGAAAGGTCGTTCTAGGCTGTTGTGACAACTCTTGTGGCGTGGCCATGAATTGTTTTTCGGTCACCTCTCTTTTTAGGGCAATGCCTAAATTGGCGCCAAGCTGCAAAAACGGGCTAATCCTCTTTTTGGAAAAGTGATATTGCAAGGTGAATGGAACATCTAAAAAAGACAGATTCATGCTGACTTTTGAATAGTTGGGCGAGATAACTGGCCAAACGTTGACCGAATCTGATTTGAAGCGGTGTTGAAAATACGAAAAACCGGTATTTGCCACCAACCGGGAATTGAAATGGAATTGTACAGCGAGTCCAGGGCCAATATTGGCGATGGGATCACCTACGTATTTCCCCCTCCCAAAATAGGTGAATTTTGAAAAATGAGCACCATTCAAATTCAAACCCAGACTTGGGCCAATATAAATGCGAATGGGGTCGGGTTTAGGTTCGTAATAGTACCGCAGTTGATCCGTTGGGTTTTTGCAGCGGCTGTAGGTGCTGATCAATTGAATCAAGGTATGGGTATTGAAACTAGATTTTCGTTCGGGGGTGAAATCTGGACATTTTTGCTTCAACACCCTGAGGATGCCATCAAAATTTTGCTTGCGCAGGAGGATGAAAACGCCGCCTTCTTCCAAAAAATAGAGACTTTCATTGGCCAGGTCTTGGTGCAGGCTGACGTTGCCTTGGAATAATGTCCGCAGCCAGCTACAGCGCTTTATAGAATTGCTTTCGGCACAATGGGTAATAAAGCGCAAGGAGTCGGAGAGTAGCACTTCCTGGATTTGATCAAAAGCAATGAATTCTTCGCTGGAAGTTGTAGTGGTTTTGAAATAGGCACCTTTGGGGTCTTCTTTAGTAAATGATCCGGCGATAAGGCCTGATTTTTGATCGCCATTTTGTAGCGTAATTTGTCCAGTCTGGAACTTGCTGGATTGCGTAAAAGCAACCATTACGGAAAGCAAAAGTACTAGGGTGAAGCTTATACGAATCATAAAGGTTGTAGTTTTAGAGTTAACTGTTTTAGTTTAATTGTAGTGTAAGTACGTATACAAAAGTAATGAGTTGGAGCTACTCTGTTATTTTTTTAACACTTTTTTTCGCTCTTAGGAACGGGTGAATAATAAACTGCTTTACGGTCTGAATTTTCCTGGATGTGCCAATTTGATGTCGAGTGGGTATGTGTACGTTTGAGCTGAAACGGTAGAGACGCGATTCATCGCGACTCTGTCTTTGACAAACTTTTAGTCGCGATTCATCGCGCCTCTACAAACGAAACGTCAGTGTACCACCCAACTGTACGCGTGTTAAATAAATCGTTACCAAGTTTGTATTAGCATCAAACAAAGTGGAATTGGCAACCAGCAGCGTTTCGAATCGGGAATATTGGCAAAGGAATTGTAAATGCATTTTTTCTTTCAAACGAATCCTTACGCCTAAACCGCCGCCATAGCCCAAACTGAGATTGCTTAAGCTCGTTCTTGGTTGTTGAAACAACTCTTGCGGGGTAGCGTTGAATTGTTTTTCGGTCACTTCTCTTTTTAGGGCGATGCCTAAATTGGCTCCTAACTGCAAAAATGGACTAATCCTTTTTTTGGAAAAGTGATATTGCAAGCTGAATGGCATATCTAAAAACGCCAGATTTATGCTGACTTTTGAATAGTTAGGCGACATCCACGGCCAAACGTTTACCGAATCTGATTTGAAGCTGTGTTGAAAATACGAAAAACCGGTACTTGCCACCCAACGGGAATTGAAATGGAATTGTACAGCTAGCCCAGGGCCAATATTGGCAACAGGATCATCCACGTAGTTCCCTCTACCAAAGTAGGTGAATTCAGCTAATTGACGAGCGCCATTCAAATTCAAACCCAGACTTGGGCCAACGTAAATGCGAATGGGGTCGGTTTTAGGTTCGTAATAGTAGCGAAGTTGATCCGTCGGATTTTTACAGCGACTGTAGCTGCCGATCAATTGAATCAAAGTATGCGCATCGAAATGGAATTTTCGATCAGGAGTAAAGTCTGGGCATTTTTGCTTCAATACCTTGAGGATGGCATCAAAATTTTGATTGCTCAGGAGGATGAAAGCGCCGCCTTCTTCCAAAAAATATAGATTTTCATTGGCTAGATCCTGGTGCAGGCTGACGTTGCCTTGGAATAATGTCCGCAGCCAGCTACAGCGCTTTATGGAATTGCTTTCGGCACAGTGGGTAATAAAGCGTATAGAGTCGGATAAGAGTACTTCCTGGATTTGATCAAAAGCAATGAATTCTTCGTTGGAGCTAGATGTGGCTTTGAAATAGGCTCCTTTGGGGTCTTCTTTACTAAATGATCCGGCGATAAGGCCTGATTTTTGATCGCCATTTTGCAGCGTAATCTGTCCAGCCTGGAACTTGTTGGATTGCGTAAAAGCAACCATTACAAAAAGCGAAAGTACTAGGGTAAAAGCGATACGAATCATAAAGGTTGGAGTTTTAGAGTTAACTGCTTTTAGTTTAATAGCACTGTAAGTAGGTATACAAAAGTAATGAGTAGACATTACACTGTTATTTTTTTAACACTTTTTTCGCTCTTAAAATGGCGATGAAGATTTTAGTTCGAAAATAAAAAGTCCAGATATCTTCAGTACATTAGTATCAACAAAAGCACCTTTTCAATTCAGCAAAATACCATGGCAGCAAACATCTTTAACCCACAAGACGCCCTCAACATCGTTGAACGGATCAATCAGTTGAACGAGCAAAATACCAGAAAATGGGGCAAAATGACCCTGCCAGAAATGTTGACGCATTGCAACATTCAGCTAAAAAAAGCAGTGGGACAGCTTCCTGAAACTCCGCCAGAAGGACCGGCTATTTTTCACACCGCCTTTGGTAAATGGGTGATTTTATATGGATTCCCTTGGCCCAAAGGATCTGCAACCCCTTCCGCAATGAATATGGCCACCAACGGTGTTGAGGCACATCCGTTTACCGAAGAAAAAACGGAGTTGCTAGGCTTGTTACAAGAAGTGCTGCAACGCGATCATTTCAATGCTCACCCCTTTCTTGGTACATTGAACAAACACGAGTGGGGCCGTATGATTTGGAAACATTTGGATCATCATTTGCGGCAGTTTGGGGGGTAATTAGAATTGGGGTAGTTTTTTTACCCCAAAATCGGCTTAAACAACTGCTTAACCGCCGCTAAATCCTTGATTTGTGCGGCCACCGCATCCATGGTATGCGGCGTTTTGTCCTCTACGCATTGCTCAATGACTAAGTTGGGTTGTAGATTCAAGCGTTTCAATTCTTGGGCAAAACGCAGATAGTCAATGTCTCCTTCTCCCAGAGTTTCCGACCAAATGCCATTGTTTGATTGGCGAATGTGCAATTCTACCACGCGTTTTCCGTAAAGTTTCAGCACGTCAAAAACGGCCAATTGCGAGTTCTGTGATCCGCGATACACCCAGTGGACGTCAAAGCAAAAAGAGACGTTTTGTGGATTGGTTTGCAGTAGCATGTGATGAAACTCCCGAGCACCAGCTTTTAGTTCTACATCGTGGGTATGGTATGCCAGAGTCATGCCTTTTTTGCGCAAAGCCGCCCCCAATTGGTCTAAATGACGAGCCTGAAGGATCAATTCGGCGTCAGATTTTACTTCGTCGCCGCCCCAGCGGATGGGGGTCGGGTTGGTAACGACAATCTTAGCGCCTAGTTTTTTAGCGGCTTCGGCAATGGCTAAAATATTATCAATGGAAGCGACGGCTTCATCCGCTTTGTGTAAAACGCTATTGACGTAAAAAGAGGGCATTGCAATGTGGTACTTTTGCAACACCACGCCCAATTTGGCCACCTCAGCCGGGGTGTTGAAACTGGGTTCGTATGCCGTCAAACCAGATTTGACATACTCCGCCATGCAGGTATCCAAGTCTTCACCCCAGTTTTTTTGTTCCCGACCATAAAACGTGATCCAATTGTAAACATTGGAGGAAATAGGGTAGGGGTAAGTAGCGGGAAATACTTTTTTGGCGGAGCTGAATAACGTGGCTACTGAAGCTCCAGCAAAGAGGTTAAGGAATTGTCGACGATTGGATGCCATCTTGGTTTTTTTCTACGTGTAACAATCATTGGGGGTAAAGCGAAAATACGGTAGAGACACATCGCAATGTGTCTCTACTACATCGTGCTGAAAATCAATTCTTTGAATTGAATTTTGCAGTGGCGTGGAGACACATCGCAATGTGTCTCTACAACATCGTGCTGAAAATCAATTTTTTGAATTAAAGGTTGTAGTGGCGTAGAGACACATTGCGATGTGTCTCTACTACATCGTGCTGAACCTCAATTATTTGGATTAAAGGTTGCAGTGGCGTAGAGACACATCGCAATGTGTCTCTACTACATCGTGCTGAACCTCAATTATTTGGATTAAAGGTTGCAGT
>JBBANM010000168.1:0-916 GCA_040401995.1 Saprospiraceae bacterium | reverse complement strand
GGCGTAGAGACACATCGCAATGTGTCTCTACTACATCGTACTGAACCTCAATTATTTGGATCATTTCAACAACAACGCCTGGGCTATCGCTTTTTGCACCAAAGGTTCCATCACTTTGTAACCTGCCAACGTAGGATGAATACCATCTTCCGCCATTTGCCTGTTCATGCCATTGCGCTCATCCTTCATGGCCGTATGGTAATCCAAATAGACCACCTTATTTTTTGAGGCATATAACTTCAACAAAGCATTGAGTTGGATCACTTTATTGGGCACGTTTTGGATGCTAGGACTCCATGGGAAGGCAAAAGCGGGGTGGATGGAAGCCAAGACCACCTTAACCTTATTGGCTTTGGCGATCTCTATCATCGAGACGATATTCCCATAAGTGTACTCCTGACTATAGGGGCCGGTGTTTTCGGCAATATCATTGATGCCTGCGCTGATCACCACCACTTTGGGTTTGAGATCAATCACATCTTGCCGAAAACGCAACAACATTTGTGGAGTGGTTTGTCCGCTGATGCCACGCCCGACGTAGGGATTGTTTTTGAAAAAAGCGGTATCCATGCGTACCCAACCTTCAGTGATCGAGTTTCCCATAAACACAACGCGGTTTTCGTTGGGCTTTGGGATGCTTACCATGCTGTTGTCATCGCGGTAGCGACTCAAGTACGCCCAGTCTTTTTTGCCATCGTAAGCTGGCGCTTTTTGGGCGTGGATGTTGCCTAAAACTAAATTCAATAGGCAGAGTAGAAAAAATTTAATTCTCATTGTTGTATTTTTTATTAGAAACTGGGAAGATAAAATCCTTCCAAGATATCAGGTTAAAATTAGAGTGTGTTTTGATTTTTAGTTCGAAAGCGAAAATGAGTCAAAATTTGCACCAACGAGGCGCGAAAAACGGAGTGTAGCA
>JBBANM010000167.1:0-6337 GCA_040401995.1 Saprospiraceae bacterium | reverse complement strand
TTAATGCAATTGTCAATATCCCCCAGCCGCCAAAGGAGGCTGGATAGTTACAAAGTTTTCGTTTTATCTTGAATCTTATTGACTAAATTTTGAGAAAGGGTAGCATTTGAGAAATAACTAAGCGATTCTTTTGAATAAAGCTCGTTCTCTAATTTACTGTCAGTAGGAGATTCCCCAAATATCTCATTAATAAAATCAATACTAACTAAGCTGGAGTCAAAAATATTAATGGTCTCCCCTGCTTCTCTCAGTAACCCTTTCAGAGTCCTTCCTGGAATAAACGGCAAATTTTCCTTGGTTTTATTCACCAAAAGATCGGCATATGCTCCTCCCGAAAGACCCGAACCAACATGCCAGTATGAAAAAAATTGAATTTGATAATGTATTGTCTTCATGATCATCGATTCTAAATACTTGCTAAGGATAGTACATCAAAAAGGTGAGTAGTATGGCTATCTATTTTTGCATTATCTAAGTGTAAATCTCTTACATATTGTTTTTTTGTTTTCGATATGATTCGTTCCATTTGCTGATATGCCCTTTCTTTGTTAGTACTTAGCTCTGTTAACCAATTCCGCAAAGAGGATTTTGGCGCTTCGGATTCCTTGATTCTTTTAACCCATGATTTAAGCTGATCAATTGTTGAATAGCCATTCTGTTCAGTTAAAAAATAAGGACCGTGATTGAACTTTACCCCGCTAGGTGTAGTCAGTTCTTGTTTAATGATTTCATCGTAATCATCTATAAAACTTGAATGAACTTTATGAAAATTTAGACAAGATGGTGTCAATTCATGTTGTTCTGGTATTCTTTTAGCTATTTTTTTGGCATAAGCACATAACTCCTCTGCTAGTTTAACTCCGTAATGAAAGGGATAGCTAGGTTTGATGTATGCAATACCTGCACAGGCACTAAGCCCCTGATTGAAGTATGAAATTCCAAATTGTTGCTCAAAATCAACAAATTCACTTTTGGTCTCTTCCTCGAAGAACCTTAAGAAATGATGGGTAAAATCCAATGCAAAATCTCCTCGAATGATTACTGTTACATCATCACCTCCTAGAACAATAGGTCTTAATGGAATAATTTCTGTTTGAAGTTCTTTATCATTTATCAGCTTTAAGGCTTTTTTCACTGCTGAAGTAGTGGCATTATCAAGCTTAAGCGATAACGCTCTAAAGGCATCCTTAACATTTCCTGTTAGATCCCCACCCATCTTGATGATATTTTGCCCTAAATTATTTCCGTCTGCATGGACAACAGCTATCCACGAGCGCTCTTTTCCTTGAGTTATCTCTTGAATATCTGTTGGAAATTTACTGTTAATCCAATTTGGGTTACCATTAAGAATTTTTGCATACAATCGTCCCTGGGAATGCCTTGCATACTTCTCTTTTTGAATTTGCCCATTGTCTTTAACTATTGTCCCTTCTCGCTCTATTCCCGGTTTTCCAGTTTTTCTTGATCTTTCAGAAATCATCAAACCAAGATTGTGATTTGATATACGTTTATTGCGTTGAATTTTGAGCCGATTTTCCAGACATTGAATTTGGTCATTTCTTAACTCTTCATCAATTTTTACAACTGCTTGGCTAATAGTTATGTCTGGAGCAATCTGCATAACTTGTTTTGGAAAGTTGTAGACCAAGTCTTGACAGTCTTTTTCATTTTTAAACAAATATTGAATTTTGCCAGCTGCACCGACTATCAAGTTATTTGCATCAAAATCACGTGTTATTTTTTGAAAAAGGTTTGTGCATATGTCTTCAATAATTTCACTGGCACCAACTATCTCTTTCAATTTATTGGTTTCAAAAATAAAATCTTGAATACCCTGAACACTTGCACCATATAAATAGGCCATATTTATTTAGTTTACTTGTGTGTTTAAAAATTTTCTATAACAGTTGTCTCGTCCTTCAATCCACTCACCACCCCAAACCCCTTCGCCACGCCCTTTCCCAAACCAATACCACTTGGAAAATGGATATTGCAAGAAAAGCGCACATCAAAAGCCATCAATTTGGTATTTTTGTAATCAACCTGGCGAACGGACAGCGCTTCGTGTAGCGTTACCTCCACCTGGCGGTCAATGAACCAGCCCAGGCCTTTGGCCATACTCAGGATATTGCCGCGCAAGATGCTCGCCAAAAAACGATGGCGTTCGCTATCGCTGTCCATTTGGCGGTATTCGCGGTAGTGATCCGAATTGAGCGCCAGCCAGTTGTACAAGCGGTATTCAAAGGGGTGATCCCATACCTGTAGTGTTACCTCGTGGAGGCGGATGGATTCAATGGCCAGTTCCAGTTCGCGCCGCCCCAATTGAATGCTGCGTACCCGTTGCTGAAATAGGGCATGGATCTGTTCGGCGCCTTCTTCTAGGCATACCAGTACCGGTTTTTTGTGTTGCCGTTTGTATTGAATCAATGGGTAAGCATAGCGCAGTTGATCGCCCAAGTGATTGTGAAAAAGGGTGTTTTCCGGGCCTACAGCTTGGATGATAGCGCCCCGAAACTGGGGCAACTCGGCAGGAGTAATCTCTGGAGCAAAAGCAATACGTAGGAATTTAATTTTTTTCATCGGTTCCCTGGGTTGTTGAATAATCGGTCTTATAATAAAAGTCTTACGCATTAATATTATTTTGGTTGCAATATGCGGGTCAGAGATGCAGCCTATTTGCATTTTTTTAAAAAGTTTAAAAAAAGTTTATGCCCAGCAACAAACATGCGGCGTTTCGGTACCGAGTCATCAACCAGTGTTTAACGCACAGCGCACATCCCAGATGGTCGCTGGAGGAGTTGTTGGAAGAAGTGAACGCGCACTTGCAGGAGTCGTTTGGAAACTCCGCAAAAATCAGCAAACGCAGCATCCAGGGCGATATCCAGTTGATGCGCAGCGATCCGCCACGCGGCTATGCGGCGCCCATCGCAGTCAAAAATGGGCAGTATTTTTACAGCGAGCCCGGGTATTCCATTCATACCATCCCCCTGTCGGATCAGGAAATGGGGGTGCTCAAAGAGGCTTTGGCGCTGCTGGAACAGTTTCCAGGTTTGCCACAACAACCGCCCCTCAAGGCATTATTGGATCGTTTTGATCCGCAGTGTGCGCCGCTGCCAGAATTCATTCAATTTGAAATCAATGAGCGTACTGCAGGACTAAAGTGGATTGCACCGGCGTATAGCGCCATCGTTCAGCAGCATACCTTGCGAATTCGCTACCAGTCATTTCAGGTTGCGACGCCTACGCAATTGGTTTTGCATCCGTATTTGCTCAAAGAGTGGCGCAATCGCTGGTATTTGTTGGGCTTGCGCCATGATAAACAGCGGATCTGGAATTTGGCGCTCGATCGGATCCAGGAAATGGAGGTCTCGCTGCAGCCCTTCCAGCACAATACGGTGTTTGATCCGCGGGATTGGTTCAAGGATGTGATCGGGGTTACGCGTATGGTGGACTCGGTGGTGCAGGAGGTCGTTTTTCGCACACATCCGCGTATAGCTGGTTATTTGATTACCAAACCTTTGCATGATTCGCAAGCGATCGTGCAGCAAGATGAAACGGGTACGGTGTTTTCGTTGCAGGTAATCACCAATTTTGAGCTCTTAGCAGAGTTGTTGCGCTATGGAAACGACCTCGAGGTGCTTTCTCCGGCTGGTTTTAGGGCAGAATGGCTGGATAAATGGGTACGAGATTGGGGGTGATTGGGGGATTTGTAGAGCTGTTGCCAGCAAGGTCTTGGGTTAAAGGATTACACACTGCGTTCAGTAAAGAAGAAGTCATTGGAAAAATAAAATTAGGATAAATACATTTTGCAAATGAAAAAAATTGGATATTTTTGCACCAGCAACACCCGTTTTACTTCCAATAAGATAAGTTGACGGGGAATTCTCTCGACATTTCATCGAATCAAGATAATACACCCTCCATGCCTCTCGTAGAAGCACACTTGGGGGGTTTTCTCTTTCTAAAGTTATGCAAAAACGAACCTATACAAAACCTCCACTGCGGTTTGAAGACCAGTTAGAGCTCCTCAAAAGTCGAGGCTTGGACGTGCCGGATGAAAAAAAAGCCATTGCATACCTTCAGGAAATCAGCTATTACCGTTTAAGCGCTTATTTTTTGCCTTATCAGTCGGCAAAAGATCAATTTGACGTTGGTACAACCTTTGAACAAATTTTGGATACCTATACATTTGATCGTGAATTGCGCCTTTTGGTGTTTGATTGCATTGAACGCATCGAGGTAGCTATCCGAACTCAGATCATTTATTGCATGTCATTGCATTATCAAGATGCACATTGGCAGGATAAGCCTCAGTATTTTTTCCCACCTTATCGCAATAAGATCAATGTAATAATTGACCCCTATAAAAATTTGCAAAATATCATCACGAAAGCAAAGACAACCAGAAGGCCTGAGGTTTTTATCAAACACTATCTCAATACCTATGACAATCCTGCTAACCCTCCATCCTGGATGTGCTTAGAATTGCTAACTATTGGCGAATTATCTAATCTTTACGAAGGATTGCGAAACAATAACGACCGTGCCCGGATAGCCAGCTTTTTTGGCCTCCACCACAAGGTATTTGCTTCCTGGATTCACACATTGGCTTATGTGCGAAACTTATGTGCACATCATTCGCGACTTTGGAATCGTGAACTAGCTATTGAACCCTTTAAGTTGAAAAAGCCAAGAAGTCCTTGGGTTGGAGCAGCTTTTGAAAACAACAAACGTACTTTTTATTTTATTTGTATCCTGAAGCATTTTTTGGAAAAAGCTAATCCGACCAATCGATTGACGGAAAAGGTGGATGCGTTATTCAAAAAATACCCAAATGTTCCAATCCAGTATTTAGGTATTCCTTCGGATGGTAAAGGCAACCTATTAAACTGGAAACAAGAACCCATTTGGCAAAATAACCAAACAGGTACCTAGCCTCTAAATTTTCATGATAATCAACAGTTTATAGAAGTAATCACTTTACTGAGCTTGCGTAAAATGGTCGATGTAGTAGATAGATAGCCTACACCCCCCTACCTCCGCAACCGAATCCGCACCACCAAACTATCATTGGTCACATACAAGGTTTTATCATCATCTGCCAAAGCAGTGTTGGAACAATTTCCGGACAAGCGGATGCGCCCTAGCAATTTACCCTGCGGACTAATGATCACCACGCCGCCAGGACCAGAAGCAATCAAATTGCCTTTGCCGTCAACCTTCATGCCGTCGGGTACGGCGTAGTATTTGGCAACCCGCGGAGTATCATCAAAAAAAACGCCGCCCGAACGCACGCTGTGATCACCCAATTCGTAGCGGTACCAGATCGCCCGATTGGGATCGGAATTGGCAATATACAGGTAGCGCTGATCAGGAGAAAGGGCAATTCCATTGGGGCGAGTAATGGAATCGATCAATAGGGTTACTTTGCCGCCGGGATCGATTTGGTACACACCCTGGTAAGGCAATTCCTTACCAGGATCGTTTTCTTGTTTCACCAAGCCATACGGCGGGTCAGTAAGATAAAGATTACCCTGGCGATCGTATACGGCGTCGTTGGGACTATTGAAACGTTTGCCTTGATACTTGCCGCCAATGGGGTCAAAAACAGCAGCAGGGGCGCTCAGGGGCGCGTTCATACGCGCAAGTTGTCGATCGCCATGCTGGCAAAGCACCAAACGGCCCTGCGGATCGAGCAACAACCCGTTGGAGCCCGGCTCGCCGCCTCTTGGAATTGTCCCCGTATACCCAGATGGTTTCAGGTACACCGAGGTTCCTTTTTTTGGCGACCATTGAAAAACGGTATTCAAGGGAACATCGGAGAAAATCAACTTCTTTTCGGTGGGTAGCCACAAAGGGCCTTCGCTCCAATCAAAACCTCTGGAAATGATTTGTTGGGTGGCATTAGGAGCTACAATGGCATCCAATGCTGCATCGGAGCGGTCGAGGATGGTGACGGGCTGCGAGGGGATGTGCTGGGTAGAACAGGCAAATAAACCTAAAAATGTAATCAGGATCCAGTACTTCATGAACTTGTTTTTTGGCGTTGAAAAAGAAACCTTTATCGACAGGGTAATCCCCAGGGGAAACACATTAAAAGTGATGCTTAAATTCGCTCATTCAAATGCGCTTAACCTAGCTAAGACTATTGCCCCAGCGGCATAGCCGCGTAACGTCTGTAGCACAATATCAGATTTTTCGTTCAAGCTGCAGCGCAGCGTAACAATACTCAAGTCCCTTAACTGTTTCTTAAACTTTGTATTTCAGTGGTTTATGTTTACTTTTTTCTTTTTTCCTTGACGAAAAAAGAAACAAAAAAGTCAAGGGCTGTATTGAA
>JBBANM010000166.1:0-6675 GCA_040401995.1 Saprospiraceae bacterium | reverse complement strand
ACATGTCAAATAATAATCTTCTAGAGCATTAGCCCAACCCATTATTCGCATTATTAATATATTTTGCGCTTTGTGTGGGTGAAAGAACTGAGCTGCCTGTTTTAAAATCAAAAACTCTTTTTACAGTTCCGTTGCTATTTAATAATACAGCATTGGCTCTTGAAGAGCCCGATGTTCCGTAACCTACTGAACGCCCATTTAGAAATGACTGCTCAGTAGCTACGTTTTTCAGCCCTCTTGCATCTACTAAACTTTTAAAATCTGTATGTGCTGCTGTTCCAAACCCTTTTTGCCCTTCAACTAAACCTGTTCTAGCCGTTGCATTAATCTTAGCAGTCCCTGCCATTTGCGTTAATGCACTTTCTGTTCTTGCAACTTGTACAGCTTCAACTCCTTTTGTGGCTGCACCCCCACCTCCAACAAGTCCAAGTCCAATATCTGTCCCAGTAGCTATTCTACCAGCTGTTTGCTCACTCGCTCCTAATGCTTGGGCTGTACTTTTTGTAGCAGAATAGGTCAAAGATTCTGTATTTTCGCCTGTCCACATTTGTCTTATTCCTGCTTGAAAATCATCTGCACCATGGCCTACTGCTACAACCCCACCTGCTTTTGTTAAACCTGTGGGTTCAGGGGCAAGAATTAAAGCGGCCCCACCTGCCACCTGTAATGCTCCCCCAACTGCTCGTAATCCTCCAAAAAAACGCGTACAACAACCTCCTTCGCCTGGTGGGTCTCCTGGCATTCTACCATCGGGGTCAGTATAACGTATGGGGTTATCGTAAACGTAGTGGTAGGGTGTCCAAGGCTGTTGTTCGTCAGTTAATGGGTCAATCTGCCCCCATCTCCCAATCGCCGCATCATACCACCTTGCCCCATAATCATTCCAATTCAGCCCAAAATCATCATTAAATTCCTTGCCATTGTACTGGTACTTATTATCCCGAATGCTGGCATCATTTTGCAACCAAGCCCCTTCAAAGGCCATCCCAAAGGCATAGTAATGATTCTTCCCGATTGCATCGGGATCTCCACTTCGTTCCGACCTGCAGCACATCCGAGGTACTTGCTGTTCCTGTAATGTCCACCACACCATTCCCATTACGATCCGTGAATACCAGACGGTTATTACCTAGATGGTCTTTGAAATTGTACTCTTTGCGCCAGGCAAGCGTATTGGAGGCATCCACATTGGTATTGTAATAGCGCCCCTCAGCGTGGAAAACGCTTTCGATCCGCTTTGCACCTGTGCCCGTTTGGCGGTACTCGATACCGCCAACATAATCCTGCACATATTGCACCACGCCGCTTACTTTTACCGTTTTGCGCAGTTTGCTTCCTCCCGCATCGTACAAAAACTCAATGGTATTGCCAGTAGTGAACGTAATCACCGTCGGCAGATTTAAGTGATTGTAGGTTATGCTGCTGACATTTTTGTGGAGGTTTTTGATTAAGTTGCCGTTGGCATCGTAGGTCATGGAATTATCTACCGTAGAAAGTAAGCCATTGAAGCCGCGCGATTTGGCATCGCCAGCGGTTACCGTAGCATCCAATACTTTGTGGAGGCGGTTGGTATTGGCGGTATAGCTGTAAGTGAGGTTGTCGATTTGGCCAAAGGTACAGGTGCTGGCATTGGTATAAAAACCGGTGCGTTGCAGGGTTTGGATGTTGCCGCGCAGGTCGTAGCTCAGGTTTTCGTTGTAGTTGTTCGTTCCACTTACCACGGCTGCATCAGAATAATTGTAGTACGTGGAAGTGGTGAGTCGACTGAGGTAATCGTAGCCATAGCTGTAAATTTGGGTCTCGCGCCCGCGGGCGCGCCAGGCAATTTGGCTGATGTTGCCCGCTTTCTGGATCGTACCCGATGTTCCGCTGATTCCCAGCAGCTGATCGTAGCGGATGTCCATGTACAGGAGGTCATTGGCATCATTGTAGAAGGTTCGCGCGGGCGAGGCGGGGTTGGGCATGGCCGGGGCACACTGCGCAGGCGTATTGACAGTGGCGGTAGGGTTCCAGTTGTTGATTGCCGTGAGCCAGCCTTGGGCGTTGTCGAGCTAAATAATACCATATAAGAAACAATCCCCCCCTACGGTCGCTTCAACTTCATCTCCGTGATCACTTTTTGATCCAATTTATACAGACGCAGCAATTCAATCGTCCGGATCAGGCTGGCTGCGTATTCAGGATTTGGTGGAGTAGCCGCCTCTTTGCAGGCCTTCCGCCCAAGCTCAATAATTTGTTGACTCATGTTGAGGTTGTTTTTCAATCTCATAGACACTCAGGTGGTGTAGCATCTTTTCGAAGCTAAACTACCAGTGGAAGCCTTTCGATTTCAAACTTATTAGGCCAAAAAAGCAAGCCCTTGACTAGCGCGGTGAACATTTTTTAGGAATAGACAAAAATTTAGCCAAGTCATTTGCTTTCATTCTAGAATCGAAACTATACAAATAAGAAATAATACTGTTCTTGTGCAAGAAAAAATAATTCTCATAACTTCCGTCCATAGCATTATGTTTTGTAGGAACTTTACTTTTGATTAGTAGGTATTCCCGCCTGGCTTCTTTTGGATCTTTAAATACAAGTTTTCTTATTTTAAGGCAGTTGCCTATGATTTCACAAGTACTAGAAAAACTAACTATCACCGAATCTCTTAGATCATGCCCTGTTCTTAGGTTTAGATATTCGAAAAAACGAAGTACTATGCTTTCATGATCAGGATAGGATAAAAAAGAAATATCTTGATTTATTTCTTTAACCCTTGAAAGTGCACAGCTAACAATATCCACGAATTGACTATCCAAACATTCTATTTCATTTTTATAGTTGTAGGTCCAAACAGCGTAGGCCAGATCAGGCTTTATTTGCACTCTCGGGCATTTGATTTGCCCACTTAAAATCAATGGGCAAATCAAATGGATAAAAAGAAAAAGGTGGTTTTTAAAACTCATTTATTCTAATTTAGTATTTGGGGATTGGGGTAGCAGTTCGCTGGGTGAGTTGGTTCTCATTGCACGAGCTGGTCATTTAGTTTTTAGATTTATCCATCTTAAATCTATTCAAAACTTAAATCCCGAAAACCTTGCCAAATTTCAATTTTCGGGGGAATAATAGTATATCTTTTTGTATCCGGATCTAATTGGAAATAAATTTTACTGATCCCTACAAACCTTCCTTTATTAAAAAATATGGGAATCGTATCCGTTAAAGTCTCTCTAGTAAATGTTTTCATATTTATAATTAGTATAACAGAATCAGTTGGTAATGGTTTTACAGATTTCTTAATGTATTTTGAATTCATTAAAACCTGAAGTAATTCTCCATTCGAATCATTTTGTAAAAATTCAATTCGAATTTTTGAAAAACCATAATCTGGGTTATCAGCAGTAACAACAGTATTTGATAAAATTGTATCACCATTACATGATAAAGTAACGGTATCTCTAAAAAAGCCGCCAAGAATATATATACCTAAATTAATCCTTTTAATAGGTATGCTATACTTATTACTTTTACAACCGATTGCAATTACAAGCATTAGGAATAAAAAGCTCCTTAGCAGGTATTTACTGTTTTGTAACGTTTCCATATATATCAACTATTGGATGATCTGTAGGATATACTCCAAATGGTTCGCTTCCTCCTCCAAAATAAATTGTATTTAATTTATTTGAGTTGTAATCTTGTAAAATATGTTTGATTTGCGAGGGTGTTATTGCTCGGCCTGATGCTGTTTCTTGATTACCAGGGAGCATTAAATTTCCCGCAGCTGGATTATCGGGCTGAATCACATTAGCCTGTAAATATCCAATTATTGGAAGTTTAACTCCAAATTTTGTTTCGTATCCTGTTACTGATGAACTACTAACGTTATGAGGTAGCCCCATTGTATGACCTATTTCGTGGGCAGCAGTTTTTGATATTGCACTATTACTTCTTTCGGTAGCTTTAATATAGGCATTTAACCCATCCGGCGCATTACCATTTAAACCTAGTAATTCAGAACGATCTCCTTGAGCCAAGATCACAGAACTTTCATTCTTTTTTAAACTTGATTCGCTAGAAACGATTCTGAGTTTTACCTTAATAGAATATGAGATACCTTCGCCTGAGCCCGTGAATGAAGATTTCAAAATAGACTTTATTTCTCTCCTTATCTGCCTAACATCTTTTTGTGACAGAGAGCCAGATTCATTGATGATAGCTGCTGTGTATTTTATCTTTATTTTGTCATCTTCATTAGTTACAATAACATCCTTTCCGTCAGGATCTATATTTCTAATTGGATTATTAAGTGTATAGGAATAAGTTGTTGAGAAAGAAAATTTCTCCGCCAACGGATCCACCCCATTCCATCTCCCAATCGCAGCATCATAATATCTTGCTCCATAATCCATCCAATTCAACCCAAAATCATCATTCAGCTCTTTGCCATTGTACTGGTACTTATTATCCCGAATGCTGGCATCGTTTTGCAACCAAGCCCCCTCAAAGGCCATCCCGAAAGCATAGTAATGGTTCTCTTGGAGTACGTCACTCGTACTCGCCGTCCCCGTAATGTCCACCACGCCATTTCCATTCCGATCGGTGAAAACCAGACGGGTATTCCCTAGGTGGTCTTTGAAGTTGTACTCTTTGCGCCAAGCAACCGTATTGGAGACATCCACATTGGTGTTGTAGTAGCGCCCCTCGGCGTGGAAGATGCTTTCAATGCGCTTTACCCCGGCGCCCGTTTGGCGGTACTCGATGCCACCTATGTAATCCTGCACATATTGCACCACGCCGCTTACTTTTACCGTTTTGCGCAGTTTGCTTCCTCCCGCATCGTACAAAAACTCAATGGTATTGCCAGTAGTGAACGTAATCACCGTCGGCAAATTTAAGTGATTGTAGCTTATGCTGCTGACATTTTTGTGGAGGTCGAAACGGAGTGTAGATCCCGATCATGAAATGAATCGGGGCTTTTGATTAAGTTGCCATTGGCATCGTAGGTCATCGAATTGTCTACCGTAGAAAGTAAGCCATTGAAGCCGCGCGATTTGGTCAAGCCTTGTTGTGCAGTCTATAAAAGCCAATCGGAGAAATTTTGCGGACTGTACTAATGGCTTTTAGTCTTGCAAATTGATGATGGTATCCATGCGTGGAACAATATTCTGATATAGTCAATATTTTTTCATTTATTGATACAGATTAGTTAATATTATCACCTAATGAGCTATACATGCTTCCTCATAAGTCCATTTTTTGTCTTTCTCCCCCATGTCCAAAAAGATTTTAAGTTCAGAATAATTTATATTCGGAGGTATATCTACTGCAATTAACAATTTAACATTGCTTATTTCAGAAGCACAACCTTTGCTATCCAGGTATTCACGGGTATGCTTAAGAATATCTTCGTTTTCAAAAAGAATTCGAATGGTGCTATGTCCAGATTCATGTATCAAGCTAGTAACATACAAATCACCTTCACGTTCTTCCACAGATACTATATCACCTAACGAATATTCTTTGGCAAAGAATAGAATATTGTCAAGTTTATAAAAATCCCCTTCTTTAACAGCCCAAGCACTTTCAATTCCATAGCCTCCTTCGAATTCGTTTTCATGCTCAAAAAAAATCTTTTGATGTTCCATATTTAAATTAGTTATTTGATTTTTTTCGGTTACAATCACGGCACAATACCTGTCCGTTCTCAGCAGTTCCACTGCCTCCTTTAGATTTTGGTATTTTGTGATCAATTTGCCTATCCGTTTTTGGCGGAGTTACTCCTTTTTGAGATTTTTCTGGTTTTGTTGTTTCAATAGCACAATTCTCACATACCTCTTTTCCTCCATGATTTTCTTTATTTTTTTCAATCACTTTGCCTGCTTCTTTTCTTGTAAAGTTCTTTCCTGCTCTTGAACCTGCCTTATTAGAATCATCATTTGCTTGTAGGATTTCTCCCGCCCTAATTCCGTCTTTAACAGTTCTTGTAGCATCTAAAGTTTTATCTACAGCTCTTAAAGCTTTAGATGCTCCTGCTGGAACATAGGGAATTGCTGTTGCTAATGCATCAGCTGCGAGATCAGTAGCTGCTGCAGAAACTAAAGCACTGTTTCCTGTTATAGTCCCAACTGCAATCCTTCCTACATCATAAACAACATTTCCTAAGTCCCAAATTGTTTCAATTGGCCATTTACCATCAGGGTCAATATTTTTTATTGGATTATCTAACCCATAATTATATACTGATAAAGAATGATCATTTTCACTTGATGGATCCACTTGTCCCCATCTCCCAATGGCCGCGTCATACCACCTTGCCCCATAATCATTCCAATTCAGCCCAAAATCATCATTAAATTCCTTGCCATTGTACTGGTACTTATTATCCCGAATGCTGGCATCATTTTGCAACCAAGCCCCTTCAAAGGCCATCCCAAAGGCATAGTAATGATTCTTCCCGATTGCATCGGGATCTCCACTTCGTTCCGACCTGCAGCACATCCGAAGTACTCGCCGTACCTGTAATGTCCACCACGCCATTCCCATTCCGATCGGTGAATACCAGGCGGGTATTCCCTAGGTGGTCTTTGAAGTTGTACTCTTTGCGCCAAGCAACGGTATTGGAGACATCCACATTGGTATTGTAGTAGCGCCCCTCGGCGTGGAAAATGCTTTCAATCCGCTTCACCCCGGCGC
>JBBANM010000165.1:0-7084 GCA_040401995.1 Saprospiraceae bacterium | reverse complement strand
ATTGAGGTTTTATTTCTTAAAGCTGCTCATAATCCTTTGGTCCCTGGTTCGAGTCCAGGTGG
Organism: Saprospiraceae bacterium; assembly: GCA_040401995.1. Taxonomy (GTDB): domain Bacteria; phylum Bacteroidota; class Bacteroidia; order Chitinophagales; family Saprospiraceae; genus Haliscomenobacter. The sequence goes on along the minus strand of JBBANM010000165.1, from coordinate 7,022 downwards.
GCCCACCATTAAAAAAGTCACTCTTTGAGTAGCTTTTTTCTTGTCTTTTAACTACTTTTACGTCTCTTTAGAGGCTATTTGTAAAGTCAATTTTTGAGTCTGTAATTTCAATGTTAAAAATTGAGATCTTCAGCAGTTTGAGTTTGAGATTAAGAGAAATTTTGCTTAAAGAACAGGCAAATTTAATCGATTACTTCCACATCGCTTCCACACTTTTTGCACGACGTTAGTAACCTCTTGATTTATAAGAGGAAATTAATTCTTGAATGGATTTTTTTGTAGATTGCAGTTGCTTCAATTTAATCTATTTCTGTGACATGCAAAATGAGAAGCCCATTCACCTCAGTATCAAAAAAAGATGGGGTGTTGTTAAGAGAAATCCATTTGACAACTACTTCCCAGACTAACAAAGATTAGATTTGATTTGATTTTTTACTTACTGATTTCTTGGTAGACAATTTTTCCTCCAACCATGGTTAGTTTGGAATGAATACTCGCCATTTTTTCAAGCGGTACGGTGAGATAGTCCTCGCTTAATACGGCCAAGTCAGCTAGTTTGCCCACCTCTAGAGTACCACGCTTAGTTTCATCATGTGCTAACCAAGCACTTCCTGATGTGTACATTTTCAAAGCTTGCATGCGCGTCGGAATTTCTTCATTACCCCTGAGCTTTCTGCCAGATGCTGATTTCCCATCCAGCATCCATCGCAGTGCAATGAATGGGTTGTAGTCAGCAACGCGATGTGCATCAGTGCCAGCACCAACTCTGATCCCCATTTTGAGTGCTGTGTTAATAGGAGGCATCCGCTCTAGGGTTTTTTCGCCATGGCGATGTAGTGCTTTGTCACCATCTAAATACATGGCGTCCTGCATCGCCCATCCGACACCTAATGCCTTCATACGATTGAATGTTGACTCGGTACCGTTGTTTAAATGGGCAATAGACCAACGAAGTTTGGCAATGGGGAACTCTTGATTTACCTTTTCAAATACTTCCAACAGAGAAGCTGCCGAAGCATTTTCTTGCCAATGTTGGGTGAGGGTATAACCATTTTGCGCAGCCCATCGCGCCACTTCGTATAACTTGGCTTGGTCAGCAGGTGTGGCTTTGTCGTTGTTGTACATGCTAAAAGTCACGCGTTCGCCAATGCCATTGAAGCGCAACATGTCATCGCCAAATTTCATAGGCAAAAGTTGCGTCAATTCCTTGAACTCTTCAAATTCCTTGTTCGGTTTTTGTGCAAAGTAACTGTAATTCACCCGCACAGTCAACTTGTTGTTGCGCCACACATTGAACAGAGGTGCATATTCGGATGGCGCCATGTTGAATCCGCCCGGATCTATAACACCCGTAACACCCACGCGGTTGAGTTCGCCAAAGAATTTTTGGGTGCCTGTGACTTTGTCATCAAAAGTGGGCTTTGGCAATTTATCAAACAGTGGAACAATGCCGCCCACAATAGCGCCGGTAGGTTTGCCGTTAGCATCAAGGTGGAACTTGCCGCCGCCTGGTAAATCAGATTCTGATTGGATGTTCAAAACTTTGTAGGCAGCGGGCGTAAGCATGACCCATTCGTACATCCATTGGACATAAACCGGATTGTTGGGTGCAGCTTGAATGAGTTCTTCTTGGGTGGGTCGGCGTCCTTCTTTAAATTGCTCTTCGGTCCAACCACCCGCCACGATAAGCCACTCGCCCGGTTGAGCTATCGCTGCAGCTTGTTTGAGCTTGCCCAGCGCAGCATCGATAGAGTTGAGTCCAAACCAATGAACCTCTTTGCTATAACTGAGAGCTGCACGAATGGCATGCATGTGAGAATCAATCAGGCCCGGAATGACTGTTTTACCTTTTAAATCGATGATTTGAGTGTTCGGGCCTTGCCAAGATTTCATGTCTGTTGACTTGCCTAGGGCCACAATTTTTCCATCTCGAATTGCCAATGCCTGAAAGATGTTTTCTTTTTCATTGGCGCTAATAATCTTGCCATGTGTCAGGATGGTTTCTGCTGGTTGCGCGAAAACTGTCGCTACGCTAATGATGCCAAGGGTCAAAAGGCTGATGGAATTCAGTTTCATGATGGTACTTCTGTGTAAACAACCTACTGACTATCGCTGTTTGAAATTTGTCTCTCTATAGGAATAACCCTAGCCATTATTTTTTGAGGAATTGAATCTGTTTTTTATCGCTTTCGAAAGCGCTTCTCGTTCTAAAAAAACCATTGACCGTTCAATATGCACGCATTAACTCGATGGAATTTGAGAGTAAATATCACTCCGTAATACTCAGTACAACAATTTATTGTCACGTAATGAAGAAAGCATCGCGCTAGGCGAAGCTTTCTCGGGTGATCCTTTTGGTGTGTGGGATGTGGCGCTTTAGTTGCCTTGGACTGTCTGGTTTTGCTTGGTATTAAAACCCGTGAAATACCTTGTGCGATTAGTTTGTAGTTTGTAGGCTGGTGAGCGGCTATTTTTCTCAAAAAACTGACTTTGTATAGCCCAATGAAGGGTAAGCGCCTTTACAAATCTTCATCTAATGTGGTTAACTTGACTATGTAAGAACAACTCAATCCATCAAATCGAAATTAATCTACTCAGTACTTTTCAATAAAGGTTAATGAATATGTCAACCATCCAATCTGTACAAACCAACTCATATCTCGTGCCTTTAGAAGTTGTCCTGAGCGATAGCACCCATGGAGTGATTCCTCACTTTGAGCTGGTCATTTGCAAGATCATGGACAGTGATGGAGTAGAAGGAATAGGTTATACCTATGCGGTCAACTCTGGTGCAGCCGCATTCCACGCATTAATTGAAGGATATTTAGCGCCAGCGATTATTGGAAAAGATCCAGAATATTCGGAATCAATATGGCAAGACATGTGGTGGAAAGTTCACTACTCAGGTAGAGGGGGCCACGCAACCTCTGCCATTTCTGCAATTGATATAGCCATCTGGGATTTAAGAGCCAGGCGCGCCAACCTTCCACTATGGCGTGTATTGGGAGGTTTTGATCCGAAAGTACCTGTTTATGCTGGTGGTATTGACCTCGACTTCAGCATCGATAAATTACTAGCCCAATCTGATCGATTTCAGAAAGAAGGTTTCCGTGCTATCAAGATGAAGGCTGGAAGGCATCATCTTCGCGAGGATGTAGAGCGCGTAAAGAGTATGCGCAAGCACCTTGGCGATGATTTCCCGCTAATGGTCGACGCAAATATGAAATGGACGGTAGATCAGGCAGTGAGAGCAGCTAGGTCACTTGAAGAGTTCAATCTGTTATGGATTGAAGAGCCAACTATCCCAGATGATATTCAAGGGCATGTGCGCATAGTAAAAGAGGGTCGCGCATCTGTTGCTGCAGGAGAAAACTTACACACTCTTTATGAGTTCCAACACCTTATTGCCGCAGGAGGAGTGACATTCCCAGAGCCCGACGTTACAAATTGCGGTGGCATTACGATTTTCAAAAAAATTGCGGCTTTGGCAGAAGCACACAATTTACCTCTAACTTCACATGGTGTCCATGATTTAACAGTTCATCTAATGGCGAGCATTCCAAATCGCACATACATGGAAATTCACGGATTTTCTTTAGATCGCTACATCGCACACCCTGTCAAAATTCACGAAGGACATACTCTTGCGCCTGAACGAAAGGGCCATGGCATTGAATTTAATTGGAAAGCACTCGCACCTCACAAGCTAAAGGGAGATTTCCTCGTTTAATTTATTTGTAGTTCGTAGAATGGTGGACGACTATCTGCCTTGGAGTGATTGAGATAAAAACGCTTCCATAGGGCATCAATTAATCAAGCGCATTGCATTTCAAACTTGAATCTACTGTATTTTTAAAATCGCTGCTATGGATAAAGATAAAAAAGTAACTGCCGTTTACTCAGCCTCAACCCCGGCTTCTTTTAATATTTTTGCCATAGTTGGCGACTCAGCGCGAATAGTCTCAACCACCTTGATTGGTGTGCTGTGTTGTGTTGTGACCCCAACCCTAGCGTAGGTTTCGCGAACATCAGGGGATTGCATCATTTTTCCCAATTCAGAATTGATGCGGTTGACAATTTCAACTGGTGTACTCTTAGGAGCAACGATAGACCACCATACGCCAGAGTCAAATCCAGATAAACCTGATTCGCTCATCGTCGGTACATCTGGCAGGGCCGCTGAGCGTTGCGAACTGGTTACAGCAATTGCACGTAGCTTTCCGGATTTGATATGTGGCATTGCTGGCACCATGTCAGAAAACACCATTTGTATCTGTCCGGCTAAAAGGTCTGTTACAGCTTGGATGGTTCCCTTATAGGGTATGTGTACTATGTTTACTCCGACAGCGCTTTTGTACATCTCGCCACTGATGTGAGATTGAATTCCCTTACCGCCTGAACCAAAATTAAGCTTGTTTGGGTTTGCCTTGGCGTAAGCCGTTAACTCTGAAAGTGTCGTTACCGGTAAGGATGGATGAACAACAAGCACTTGACCCGCTGAGGCAACCAGTGAGATTGCAGCAAAATCGTTAACAGGATCAAAGGGCAGTTTTTTGAATAAATGTGGGTTGGTTACTAACGTACTACTGTTTGAGAGTAATAGTGTGTATCCATCTGGCAGCGACTTTGAAGCCGCTTCATGACCAATATTGCCACTTGCTCCAGCGCGGTTGTCTACCGTAACTGTTTGGCCGAGTCCTTCCCCAAGCTTGGTTGCAATTAATCGAGCCAGTACGTCACTAGTGCCGCCTGGAGGAAATGGTGCAATCAATTTGATTGGACGGTTTGGATATGCAACTTGAGAATTCACCGAAATAGATGTTGTTGCGCTAACCAAAAATAACAGGACCAATAAAACGTAGCGTGAAGGACTAATGCTTTTAAAGATCATTGAATACCCCTAAAGTTTTATAACAATCCACATAACTTTTATTGATTTATCTAAGTTATTAGATTTTGATAGTAAGCGGGTTAGACTGATTTAAACCAAGGGTTTTTATGTAGACTATTTAATAAAATTGGGCGTGCTAATCTAATTTTTAATGCCAAACTATCTACACATAGCCTAGCGTTAGAAGTCTATGAGTCGGGCGAATATTCATAGTTAGTGATTTATAGAAATCATTAACTTTCTCTGTAGTTTGTTAAATCTTTAAACGTGAATTTCATTAAAAATATGGCAATACTTTCAAATAAGCATAACCCGCTTACTGAATTTTCAGTAGACCGTAACTTGATTTCTTATATTGGTAAAGACCTACAGCGACCTGAATGTATATTGGCTGAGCGGGATGGAACTTTGTGGGTGGCAGATGCACGCGGCGGTGTGACTCGAATTAATTCTGATGGAACTCAGACATTTATCGGTCAGAAAGCGAATAGCATCTTTGAAAGCGCAATCGTATCTAGCACCGAAACTTTTGAGTCAAAGTTCACTGTAGGAACTCTTCCTAATGGAATGGCTTTTTCTTCTGACAGTCAGATACTGATTGCAAATTTTGGCACAGATGTATTGGAGATCATGGATCGCCAAGGAAACACTCGCACCCTTTATGACCGAATTGATGGCCAACCGATAGGTAAGGTTAACTTTGTTTTGCGAGACAGTAAAAACCGCATATGGCTAACCATTTCTACACGTGTTAACCCTTGGACTCTAGCGGCTAGTAGTCGAGTTTGTGATGGTTACATAGCAGTAGTAGACGAGCACGGCATTCGAGTAGTGGCTGATAATTTTTACTTTACCAACGAGATACGATTGGACGCACAAGAAGAGTGGATGTACATTGTTGAGACTACTGGACCTCATATTTCCCGTATGCGGTTGCGTGAGTCTGAAGAAGGCGTTACGTTAGGTGAGCGTGAGATTTTTGGTCCAAGCCATTTAGGTGGTTATCCAGACGGTGTTGCTTTTGATAGCTTTGGAAATCTTTGGTGTACGTTAGTAATGGTAGATCAACTGATTGCATTGACTCCTGAAGGTGATAAGTTGCTGCTTTTGGATGATGGCGAGCCTGAGGCAAGTCGAATTTTGTTAGAAAAAATAGCAAGTGGACAGTCTAGTACCGAAGATATGAGTAGAGCTCATGGAACTGTTGCACCATGGATGGCAAGTGTTACTTTTGGCGGTCCAGATCTACAAACAGTTTATATTGGTAGCTTGCGTGGAACAACTATCCCGTTCTTTAGATCCCCTGTGGCAGGTTTACCAATGGTGCATTGGAGATAGAAAAAAATTCACCATAATAAATTTATTTTTCTGCTTTTATACTTACATAAATTCCAGCTGTAATAATTAAAAGTGAACCTACCCATGTAAAAGTGTCTGGAAAATCGTTGAATAACCAGTAACCGACAAATACTGATCCAATCATTTGCCAATAATTAAAGGGTGAAACAAAGTTAGCAGGAGCGTAAGTCATAGCGCGAGCTATGCAGTAGTGTCCAAAGCCACCCAAGGCCCCTAAACTGCAAAATAAAGCTATATCAACTAATGACTCTGGTGTTTTCCAAGAAAAAGGTAAAACTAAAGACATTACGACTGAGCCTTCTAGTGCAGAGTAAATCACGGAAGTTTCAGGAGGGTCAATACCAGCAACTCGCCTTAATAGTATTTGATACAAAGCAAAAAAAGTGGCGCTAACTAAAATCAAAAGTGACGCCCAATGAAATAACTCTGTTCCAGGTCTAATGACTACAAGAACTCCAAAAAAACCAAGAGTTACTGCAATTATTCTTGATCGAGTTACCTGCTCTCCAAGTATTCTGTTAGCTATTAAAACAACAATTAATGGTGCTGTAAAAGTAATTGATGAAGCTTGTACTACTGAAATATATTTAATGCCTGCAACGAACACAAATGTAGACGTTAAGATCAAACAAGACATCAAAATTTGCACGCTCGGTAAGCGTGATGTAACTATTTTCAAGCCATACTTTGGCACAAGAAATATTAAAACCAAAACTAGATGTGATAGAAATCTAGCCCAAACTACCTGCTCAAAAGAATAATCGATTGATAG
>JBBANM010000164.1:5941-7232 GCA_040401995.1 Saprospiraceae bacterium | reverse complement strand
TATGGAAACAGACTGGTCCTTGAAATTGAAGCTGCAGAAATGACGAGGATAGTGGAGACTGGTCCGGATGCTCTTGTTCGCGAAATTAATGTTTTGATCGGCCGAGCACCGTCTTGGGTACCCTTCATTGAGCCGAAGCCTTTCTTGGGAAGGAGTAGGGTATGGGAGGAACACAGTGCCGTGTATTCTTCATTTTTAGTTTTGCTTCTCATCAATCAATATGTCTATTTATTGCGATTTAAATAGGAATCGCGAGTGCATCTGCAAGTAGACGAAGCACGGGTTAAAGGACACCTGGTCTCTGAACGTCACATTGACGCCAATACTGGTAGTGTATTCCAGGATGGTGTGGAAATAATCAACCGTGATGCAACGACTACATCAACTGCACAGCAACGTCGTCATCTGATTGAAGAGAGCGAAGCTCAGCGGCTGCGTAAGGTTAATATGGCTGCTGTAAAGCAAGTCAAGAAAGCAGCAATTGGCGCTAAGAAAACTGCGCGAGCAGGTGGGCTGTCAACACTACTATTAATATTATGTTCTTAACTCAAAGTCATTCGAGATACTTAACAGGAGAGGAGGTTGAGACGATTCCGATTCGATCCTCAATTATTGCTAATCACAGCGTTGAAGGCGATGACGAACCTTCGTCGAATGGTGGTCACGACGGAGCAGAACGAGCGGTTTCGGATACTACGTCAGAGCAAAATGTAACATCAGGGCCAGTCAAGCGCACAAGACAGCCCCCATCCACTGGTTACATTTGTCAGTCATCTACTGGCATAGCTGCTGACACCTCAAAAGATTCTCCCGCTCGAAAGAAGAAAGTGAAAGCACGATTGGCCGTGCAAGCTACAATCGATGGACTGTCTGCTGGGGCCGACCCAGCCAATGCATTGGTGACCCAGAAGGTTTCACAAGCGGAGACATTTTCTTCTAAAAACTTGCATCGGATCAAAGAGCGAAGCAAGGCTAGCTCACAAGCTTGTGATGCTGAACCTGCGGTTGTGTTTGCTGCGACTGCGTTAGTGCAACTTTTGGACACGGAATCGAAGAAGCGAACAGTTGATGTGAAGAAATATAGTCTTGCCGCAAATAAACTCTTGAATTCCACAGGATATGAGAGTATCATAGTAAAATTATTTGGTTACTTTGAATTATCTACTGTATGTTTGAGTAGCGCAGAGATTGCAGGTGCTCAAATTGTAACCGAACAACGTAGGTTGGAAATGATAGCGATTTTGATTGGAGAGCTGATGAGATTGTGAATTGCCCCTGCTAAATTAAACTG
>JBBANM010000164.1:0-5841 GCA_040401995.1 Saprospiraceae bacterium | reverse complement strand
CGATTTTGATTGGAGAGCTGATGAGATTGTGAATTGCCCCTGCTAAATTAAACTGAATGAAAGTAATTTTATTCAAGTAGCTACTTATTATTAAATATTAGCAACACCGCAGCTACAGGTCATTGCCATATGAGAAAACTAACTTGCTATGCATGACAAAATCGAAAACTTCTTGATAGCTGCAGTGTGACAGCAGTGAGTTCATATATCCAAATACATCATGACATGCCACATTACATGGCCATACATATACTGTCCATCGACATTATGTCGTCTAGAAATTCACATGAAGTATCAAAATCAAGGAAACCATACAAATAGCTTCAAAATGCACACAAAATGCACAATTCAAGTTGCATAAAAATTAAGAAATCAAGAAATATTGACTAAAAATGCATTATCTCGACAACCACAGTGAGTTAAATGCATCCAAATATATCAGAATGTCACAAATTGCATGACAAAAACCTTTGTCTGTGCATTCGCTCAGTGAACGATTGTGTAAAAGTGTCAAAATTAAGAAGAACCAACAAATTGTGTAAAAATTCGCACAAAATGTGGCATATTGAGATGAATTGTAATCGCATGGCTGACTACGACACATCAGAACGTTCAGAATAGCACGTGCAACAATAGAATTTGCTTTGATTGTTAATTGACTATTAATACTCGCTGTAATTGCATATAAAAAGCGAATTAATTGCATTATATTAACAATATTTGATTGGGGGTACTTCAAGTTGCATAAAAATTAAGAAATCAAGAAATATTGACTAAAAATGCATTATCTCGACAACCACAGTGAGTTAAATGCATCCAAATATATCAGAATGTCACAAATTGCATGACAAAAACCTTTGTCTGTGCATTCGCTCAGTGAACGATTGTGTAAAAGTGTCAAAATTAAGAAGAACCAACAAATTGTGTAAAAATTCGCACAAAATGTGATATTTTGAGTGGAATACTGGTCTGTGGATAGTGTGCGGCATACCACCTTGTTCAGAACTATAAAAGCTACAAGAATATGTGAGTATCTAGCGATTTCGACCATATAAACACTCAAAATCAGGGATATAGATGATGTATTGGTCTTTAACAAATGACCAAGAATCGGGGGGACAGTACCAATTCTGTGATATTCCTGAAAATCAATGGGGGACATTTGCTCATCTAAAAATATGTGTGTTTTTTTCATTTTATATCATTTTTTGATACTACCGTCAGTCATCGACGTCGTGCAGTAAATTTCGAAAACAGATAAAATTTAAAAATATATCTTCGTGCAAATATGCGAAATTGCAGAAAACATCGTTTCAATCCTTTTCAATCTTCGATTGTACAATTATAAATTTCTCAAGATTTTACCTCTCTTTCAAGATTGTTGAAGTGATAAAATGGCAAAAGCTGAAAAAAGATTGTGGATTGATGAAACCCCTTTTGAACCGGGTTGGTCCAGCAATAGTTCAGGGCAATCATTCTCACCAGGAGGTACAACTTATCACGTTCGTGGTATATATAATGAAAAAACTACAGGTGATGCTGCAAAGCCATTTTCTAATAATCACCGTATTGTGGACGAAACTTGATTAACTTGAAACAGGCAATACTCCGATTCTGAGTGAGACTAAGCAGACAGATGAATCAAAGAAGTCACCAGCGCATCTCTTATGTAAAGCCCTTGCATGCGATATTTACAAAGAACACAGCTTTTACCGAATTCCTTTAGTTAAAGAGCTCGATCACGGCGATGAATTGAAACAAAACGAGTAAGTTTTTATTGCTTTGTCTTGTTGGTTGCTTCGACTGCTATTCTTATTCACAATCTCTTGCCTAGTGATGTCTGGACAGTCAATGGCAAACCGGTGGCAACAGAGAAGTCTGGGTCGATTTATGGAGATGCCACAACAATGCTGGATCTCCCAAATTTGAATTATTTTTTGGGAATTAAAGATGCTTTGTCGAAGAAGACTATTACATTCTTGGAAGGCAGGCGTGCATATTTTGCTTAGACTCATCAGTATTTAATTCATATCTTTAATTTCAGGTTTTGATTACTTCGTTCCATCGTACAAAATACACGTCCCTGCAGTATTTTTAGGCGTTATTGTTCTCGGCGGTGACTATCCCCCAGCTTTCACGTCAAAGCAACGAGACTCAAATCATTACGCGATCGTCATCGAGTCCGGGGCCCTCGCTGATACCTTTTCGGACAGGGAAGACTTATTACCAAAAGGTGGTATTTATCAGTCAGCATAGCCGAGAACTATATTACTAATTTTATTTTCAGGTCTTATAGGCCAATACTTCTGCGACTGCACATTTTTTGTTCGTCTGGAAGAAATTGGGATGCATTTAAAAGATTTCAGGACGATTAACTTTACGCAGAGGATGTTAATTGAACAAGACATCCAGCTGACCATCGAGGACTCTCTCGATTTCATGGGATCCCTTAAGGACTTTATAATGAATCGCGCTGAGCCGATGTTTGAAGCTTTCGTGCGACGAGATGGCATCAAACCGTACGAAACACACGCTTTTGAGTTGTGTGCGGCAACGCTGGCAAGACGTTATCAGACGAAAAGGGACGATGATAATATTGGCATCGTTGAACATCACGATACGAACGAGGAGGAGGATTTCGGTACGTTTATAAATTTGTTTCTTGTGTGAAGTATTTTAACTTTTCCTTGGCATTGAACGTCTAGAGGACGAATTGCCCAACAGGAAAAATACTCAAGTCGTTCTAGTTGGCCAGCCAGAATCTGATCAGCATGCTGAGCAGCATATCGACACCTTCAGTAAGTTGCTGTGCAAATATGTCATTATAGTGATAATTGATTTCAATATAGCTATTATCAATACATCCTAATAAATTTGATTGATCAAGTAGAGACATCTCGTGCCAGTGCATGTGCACCAGCAAATTGTTCTCGTGCATCCAGCCGACAGGACCCGGAGCCAATCGTAGAGAACCGCTGCTCAACAAGAATCGCTGCATCACTGCATGCTAGTGGAAATACAACCACAACAAGAACGCCGGCGGTAGCAGCTAAGAAGACTCAAAAGAAGAGCACCAATACGAAGAAGAAAGAGCCTCCGCAAGCCAAGAAAACTCAGCCTACCAAAGGCAAAGTAGCGGAAAAACCACTCAAACCCAAAAGGGTTTACACTCGTAGTGTAAAAGAGCCGCCGACTGCCGCTGCACCAATTGTGCACACTGACGTGCAAGCCCTACTCTCCGAATTCAGATCTATATTTCACGAAATGGGTCTTCAAAAGAGTAAGTCAATTTCATTTCGATGAACTCAAACTCATGCTGCATTGCTCCTCGTTCCTCTGTTTTCGTCAACCATATAGATCAGGTGTTAAGTTCAGGAGTTTCTGATCCAGATGCTGACACCAGTACTTCCAAGAGGTCTACTTCATGTGATGAGAATGCATCCACATCTCCTCCAATTAAAACACTGAAAAAGAAAAAGGAGGAAGTCTGGGTTACAGGTTCCAAATATACTGGTGGAGATATAGGCGACAGCGGTATGGTGATGGGAGGAGCATTCCACGGCGAGTTGATGGGCACAGGGACGTTTCACAACGGAATGATGGGCGGAGGAACGTTCCACGACGGGATGAAGGGCAAAGGTAAAGCCCGCGGCGGCTTAATGATGGGCGTAGGAGCAGCTCACGGCGGGATGATGATGGACGGAGGAGGAGTCCACGGTGGGATGATGGGAGGAGCGGCCTATGGCGGGATGATGATGGGTGGAGGGGCAGCCCATGGCGGGATGATGATGGGTGGAGGGGCAGCCCATGGCGGGATGATGATGGGCGAAGGAGCAGCTCATGGCGGGATGATGATGGGCGGTGGAGCCGCTCACGGCGGGATGATGATGGGCGGAGGAGGAGTCCACGGTGGGATGATGGGAGGAGCGGCCCATGGCGGGATGATGATGGGCGGAGGGGCAGCCCACGGCGGGATGATGATGGGGGGAGGGGTAGCCCACAGTGGGAGAATGATGGGCGGAGGAGCAGCCCACGGCGGGATGATGATGGGCGGTGGAGCAGCTCACGGCGGGATGATGATGGGCGGAGGAGGAGTCCACGGTGGGATGATGATGGGCGGAAGCGCCTATCGTGGGATGATGTTGGGTGGAAGAGCAACCCACGATGGGATGATCGGAGGAGTAGCCCATAGTGGAATTATGATGGGCGGAGGGGTAGCCCATGATGGGATGATGGACGGAGGAGCAGCTCATGTTGGTATGCAAAGATCAACCCACGGTGGAATGTCGGGAGCATCGTTTGGGCAGTATTATTTTTAAGGTGATCACGATGTCTGAAAAACTGTATGGCGCTCTTGAATAAGCTTAACGTGTCGTTTGCTTCGGAATGATCTTAACTTTTCTTTCAGTGTTTTTTTAATGGATTGGTTTGCCTATGCTGAAGCTGTACATTTTGAGTATAATTGATTTTTTCCTTAATAATCTTATTAAGAATAGTGTAAAATATTATGATCTTTTAAACGCACAAACGAGCAATCTTTGTGATCTTGTCGAACCAAAAAGATTTCAAAAACAAGTCAGTATCGTTTTGTAGAGACATATCAGTAGTATCATAAAGTGCTTCAAAGCTCTCAAATTCATTGACAACAAATCTACCAGACATCGTTTCCATTACATCTACTCTCACTAAAAACTCTCGCATAGTTCCAGGCAGCTTTCTGTGAAGCGTTTGTAAGGCGTTCTCTGCGAATGCAAATAAGCGTGTGTGTGGAAAGGTGGAGAATGACGTTCCACCCGCATCTCTTTTCGGTTTACTAACATATTTGGCAACCCCGTTATGGAGCACCACCTTATACTCCTTTCTATTACTCAATGTCATCTGAACAAGATAATAGAAAACTCTATCACCGTACGTCACATACAATCCACCCAATCTATGAATGACTTTCTCGAGGGTTGGGGCTTTAATAAATGCTACTCCTTCTCCGTTGGTACAAAAAGGTGGCTTAAGAACACAACCAGCGTTTTCTTGGAAAAAGTTCAAGAATCTTGTAAGGCTTTCTCTTGTCCGTGGTGTTATTGATGCTTCGAACTCAACTCTCGACAGTCGAATTATTTTGCTGTGCGGACCGATTTCGACGTCTCCAACAGGAAATCTGACACGAAAGGTTGGAATACACAACTCTCTACAGGCTTTGATATACTCATACTTATCTTGCACAAAAATTGGACACTTAAGATTATCTCCGGTAGGGTATGATCCAACTGAATGCTCGAGCCGAGCGAGCTCTGGAGCGATCGATCTACAATCCCAAAACTTTACTCCTTGATGAGGATGGTTGAGAATGAAGTAAAATTGTGCCGAAAGAAGCCATGTACAAAGTTGACTAAAGTCCCATTCCCTTATTTTGATATCTGCCGTTGTCAAATACTCTATGCTAAGCTCGCACTTAGATGACCTACTAACTTGACTTGCAATCGATTCTGCAAAAGCAACCTCAAACAATTTGATTTGCACAGACGCTCGCCCACCTACAAATACTCTACAAAGAACTTTCATTTTAAATAATCGCTCACGTCATATATACTTTAATTAGATGATTGAAAGATCAAAAACATATATATACTACTGTAATTAGATTATTGATGAAAGATCAAAAACTCAGTTGTATATATATATATATATAGTATATAGTAGTAGTAGAGTAAAAAATAGAATAAAACATTTTCGCAAAAAAACGTCTGCCACTTTTCACCGTTTTTGCCACTTTTATACCGGGAGGTGTTTTAGAAGGGACCCCATAATTGTTCTTCCCCTTTTCTCAACTACCCACTAATAAGG
>JBBANM010000163.1:0-7512 GCA_040401995.1 Saprospiraceae bacterium | reverse complement strand
GTTATTTGGAGTATAGACTTTTCGACAATATAAAATTTTTGAACACGCTCTTAGGTAAACTGAATGAAAAAATGGTTATGAAAGTTCAATTTTTGATATTATTTTGTTTTACAGTAAATTACGTACTCCCAGCTCAAAAAAAGGATATAGCAGCCTATGTTACTTTAGATTCAGTGGTGGTTGCTGCCCAAAAAAATGGATTTGATGTAGAGGAATTTATCAGACTGGTACAACGCGACCGCAGCTTTTATGCCGCATTTCGACGCCTGCGGTTTACCAGCTATCAAGCTGAAAACAAAATGACATTTTTTGGCAAAAAAGGTCAGCAACTTGCGGCCTACCAAAGTACTACATCGCAGGCAATGGATGGAAATTGTCGAACAATGAAAGTATTGGAGGAAAAAACACAGGGTGATTTTTACGGCAAGAAAAAAGAATACCGTTTTTATACCGCTAAATTGTACGATCGGGTATTTTTCACACATGTGCGGGTATGTGAGAATGCATCCGAATCAGAAGATAGTTTGGGTCTAAAAGAAGATGCGCATGGGCTTGAAAAATACTATCAGGAACTCAAACGACTCATTTTTTTACCTGGAGAAAAAGCGGAAATTCCCATCATTGGCGGACGAACCGAGATTTTTAGTCCAAAACTCCGTCCCTATTATGATTATCAAATTACGGTAAAACGATTTGGCGAAACTGGCCCTGAATGTTATGTATTTGAAGCAAAAGTAAAGTCTGAATACCTACAAAACAAAGAGAACCGAACCATCATCAAATACATGGAAACTTATTTTGAGCGGAAAACGCTGCAAGTAATGGGAAGGAAGTATGAATTGGACTACCAAGGCGCCCTGTTCAGTTTTGATGTAAAAATGGACATTTCCTTGCTTAAACAATCAGGAAAATACTTACCCCAAAACGTAAGCTATCAAGGTCGCTGGGATGTGCCATTTCGCAAAGAAGAACGTGGAACATTTACATGTTTAATACGTCCAGTAGAATGAAACATAACAAAAAAAGCGAACCAAGAAGTAAGATCATGGTTCGCTTTTTTTTAGAGTTTACAAAAAACCTTACTCCTTGAAATAAGGCGTTTCGTTTTTCTTACCCGCTTGAACATTTTCCAAACGCTCTTTCAAGGCTTTAGAGATGTCCAATTGGTCTTTTTTTGCGTAAATTTCCTTGAGTGCAATCAAGGTGTTGGTATCGTTTGGATCCAAGTTTTCTGCTTTTTTGAAGAAAGGCAACGCTTTTTCAAATTGCTCAAAAACCTGAGCACGCATATCTTGATATTTTTTCAAACCATCTTTGCTGTAATCATCCGCTAGTTTGTTCAATTTTTGAGTCAAAACAGCGGCACGGTTGTAGTACAAAGCACCTACACTGTAAATTGCATCAACGTTTTTCGCATCCTTTGCGATTCCTTGGTTGTAGTAATTCAAAGATTCGTTGAAATACTCATCTGCTTTTACTTTATCGCCAGCAGCTTCGCTTTTCTGGTACAAGTTGTCGTAAACGCTACCCATTACGGTATACAAACCTACGTTGTTGGGTTCTTTGGCAATACCCAATTTCAATTTTTCGATCAACTGATCCAATTTACCCAACTTCAAGTAGTGGTTGATATCAGCGAACAACAATGAGGTTTCTTCCGGATATTTTGCACGGCCAGCTTCCAAGTACTTGTAAGCTTCGTTCATATCGGTTTTAGCCGTCAAAGTGTACAATGCTTCGTAGATAGAAGCTTTGTCGTAATTGATTTTATACAATTGCTCAAAATAAGGTTTAGCAACATCAGGCAAATTGGCACTTAAAGCAGCCAAACCTGCAACGTAGATTTGGTTGTTGTAATCTGCTTCGGCCTCCAAGCTACTTTTTTGGGCATTCTTCTTCAACAGTTCATGAACATCAAGACCTGTTTTGAAGCTTTCATAAGCATTTTGGTACTTTTGTTCTTCGTACAAATAGATTCCCAAGTTGCTCAAGTTAGATTGAACAGCAGCCAAACCAGTAAGCGCATCTTTGGTTTCAAATTTCTTTTGCGCCAATTCAAGTGCCTTGGTGTAGGCTTTAGCAGCAACCACAGCAGGCATCTCAACTTGAGGCAATTCATCCAATTTACCGATATTCAAAGAGCGGATATTCACAATTTGAGTTGCGATGTCATTGTAAATTTTACCCTGCGTAATCCAAGCATCAGCTAACGCTTGATTTTCAGCGGCTTTCATTGCCTGATCGATAGCAACTTGTGCTTCTTTCAGTTTAGGTTTGTTGGCCTGATCCAAAGTAAAGGTATTGTAAGCCTTTTTTGCATCTTTAAGATCCTTACCTGGATCTTGAGCAATTGCATTGGTCAGAACAAAGAGAGTTGATAAGCAAAGGAAAAATAGTTTTTTCATGTTTCGAATCAATTTTTTGTGATTGATGCCGGTTATTTGACGCAAATATCCAAAAAATAGAACACTATTTTAGTTTATGCTAACATATAGGTCTATTTTTTAAGAAGGATTTAAGAATTTTTGGACTTCCGATTAAGCTGTTCATGCTTCAGCGTCGTCAGTTTCAATTTCTGAATCATTTACGCTTTCCCCTTCTACCACATCACCATCAACTATGATGGTGTCAAGATCTTCAGCATCTATTATAGTATCGGTTTCGCCTGTATCGTGAACAACGGTTACATCTGCGATTTCGTCATCATCGTCCAAACGAATCAAACGTACGCCTTGGGTAGCGCGCCCCATCACCCTTAGGTCTTCCACTGGTGTGCGGATAACTATTCCAGATCGGTTGGTGATCATTAAATCATCGCCATCGACCACTACTTTAATTGCAACCAAAGCGCCAGTTTTTTCGGTGATTTGTAAGGTCTTCACTCCTTTCCCACCTCTGTTGGTTAGACGGTATTCATCGATTTGCGAGCGTTTACCGTTGCCTTTTTCTGATACCACCAAGATCGAAGAAGCTGTATCAGTAGGATCAACACAAATCATGCCGACAACTGCGTCTTTTTCGCCATTGAGCGTCATGCCCCGCACACCTGCGGCGGTACGACCCATCGGACGAACTTTGGCTTCGGGAAAACGCACTGCAAATCCACTTTTACTGGCCATGAATATTTCGTTTTCGCCATTCGTCAAGCGTGCTTCAAGCAATTGATCGCCCTCATTAATGGTGATAGCGTTGATACCAGCGGTACGTGGCCGCGAGTAGGACTCCACTAAGGTTTTTTTGATGATCCCCTGACGCGTAGCCAAAACGATGTAGTGAGAATTAATGAACTCCTTATCATTCAAATTTTGAATGATGATAAAGGCTTTCACCGAATCCTCTTTTGGCATGGCCAAAATGTTCTGGATGGCCCGTCCACTGGCATTTTTAGCCGCTTCTGGAATTTCATAAGCGCGCAGCCAGTACACCCTACCCATTTCGGTAAACAACAACAGGTAATTATGGGTATTGGCCACAAACATCTGTTCTATAAAATCTGCATCGCGGGTTTTTGAGCCTCGCGAACCGCGTCCTCCCCGGGTTTGGGTGCGGTATTCCGCCACTGGAGTTCGTTTGATGTAGCCTAAATGAGAAATGGTAATCACCACCTCTTCTTCTTTTACCAGATCTTCGATGTTGATTTCGCTATCGGCAGCTTCGATTACCGTGCGACGACCATCGCCAAACATCGTTTGTACTTCCAACAACTCTTCTTTGACAATACCTCGACGTAGACCTTCATCAGCCAAAATCGAGCTCAAGTAGTCAATCAGCTTCTTCAACTCATCATATTCCATGCGCACTTTGTCGCGTTCCAACCCTGTAAGGCGTTGCAAACGCATCTCCAAAATGGCTTTGGATTGAATTTCTGATAAACCAAAACGGGTCATCAGTCCTTCTTTTGCTTCATCAGGCGTGCGAGATGCCCGGATCAATGAGATGACCTCATCCAAGTGATCTAGCGCGATCAATAATCCCTCTAAAATATGGGCTCGCTCTTGGGCTTTGCGGAGATCGTAAGTGGTACGCCTTACAATAACCTGCAAACGAAATTTGATGAATTGATCAATCAAATCACGTAAGTTTAGGATGTAAGGTCTGCCATCCACCAAGCAAACATTATTGATGCCGTAGGAAGTTTGTAAAGGCGTATATTTGTATAATTGGCTCAATATCACTTTGGCGATGGCATCACGCCGAATTTCAACGACTACGCGAAGTCCGGTACGATCCGATTCGTCGCGGATATCAGAAATACCAATGATTTTTTTATCATTAACCAAGTCTGCAATCCGAGTTACCAGCATCGACTTATTAACCTGGTAGGGAATTTCGGTAATAATGATGGTTTCTTTCCCCGTATTCGAGGTTTCAATTTCAACCTTACCGCGCAAAACCAGCCTACCACGCCCGGTATGATAACCCTCCCGTACGCCGGAAAGACCATAAATGATGCCACCAGTTGGAAAATCAGGAGCAGAAATGTGGTTGTCGATCAACTCATCAATGGTAATGTCAGGATTGTCGATGGTAGCAATGATACCATTGACCACTTCTGTTAGGTTGTGAGGCATCATATTGGTAGCCATACCTACAGCAATACCGGTTGCGCCGTTGATCAACAAGTTGGGGATTCGGGTAGGTAGTACAGTAGGTTCTTCTAGCGAATCATCAAAGTTGGGGGCAAAATCAACCGTATCTTTTTCAATATCACCCAGAATGAAATCGCTGATGCGGCGGAGACGGGCTTCGGTGTATCGCATGGCAGCGGGTCCATCGCCGTCAATATTGCCAAAGTTACCTTGCGGATCCACTAAAGTATAGCGCAACGACCAATCTTGAGCCATCCGTACCATGGTGTCGTAAACGGAGCTATCACCGTGCGGGTGAAACTTACCCAATACTTCTCCTACGATACGAGCGGCTTTTTTGTGGGCTTTGTTATATACGAGGCCCAGTTCCGACATGCCGTACAATACCCGGCGCTGAACCGGCTTCAAACCATCCCGAACATCAGGAAGGGCACGTGAAACAATCACGGACATCGAGTAGTCAATGTAAGCAGACTTCATCTCCTCCTCGATGTTAACAGGTATTATTCTTTGATTAGTAGACATTTAAACTACTTGATTGGAAAATGAACAAATATGCAGATTATCCATTTTAATTAGCGGTAAGCAAAGATAGAGAAAAATAGGCAAAAAACAGTCTTACGAATGGATGAATAATAAATTGACATTTTAGAGCTTGTTCAAATTTTGGATTCTGGGCTCCAGGAGGCAAATTTTATTTCATGCTTCGTTAAAATTTTCGCCGTATTGCCCGCATGCGGCTGCAAATTTTGCCTCGCCTGAAATAAACTTTGCTCCCCTTCGCCTCAGATACAAAACATGAACAAGCTCTTAGCCGCAGCTATTTTGCTGCCAAGCGACTATCTTTTGAGGCGCAATGTGGGGCATTGCAACGAAAAAGATAGGAAGGGTGGCGGTGAAAGAGCAAGGATAAAGTGGTAATTTATTGCTCATCCATTCCTGAAGACTATATTTGCACAAAAATTGGACAATGGCTCAAGAAATAATCAAACCTTATAACGAAGCTGGTGCTAAGAAAAGCCAGGTTTCAACCATGTTTAACCGCATCGCACCTTATTATGATTTTCTCAACCGGCTATTGTCATTGGGTATCGATCATTCTTGGAGGCGCAAAGCGATTAGCGAATTGGCCAAAAGCAAACCACAGTATATACTTGATGTGGCGACAGGCACCGCCGATGTAGCCATCGCCATGGCGCGTACACTCCATCCAGCCAAGATCATTGGGATTGATATCGCTCCTGAAATGTTGCAGATTGGCAGACAAAAAATCGAAAAACAGGGGTTGAATAGCCAAATTAAATTGCAAGAAGGCGATTCTGAAGCACTTCCATATCCAACGGAAAGTTTTGACGCGATCACCGCTGCTTTTGGGGTGCGCAACTTTGAAAACCTAGAAAAAGGGCTGCAGGAAATGTACCGAGTGCTTAAGCCAGCGGGCAAAATGGTGATTTTAGAGTTTTCCCAACCTAAAATTTTTCCTTTCAAACAGATATTTAATGCTTACTTTAAATACCTATTACCAATTATTGGGCGTTTAACGTCGAAAGATCCAAGAGCCTACCAGTATTTGTACGAATCGGTACAGGCATTTCCGGAAGGACAGGACTTCATAGGCATATTAGAGAAAACTGGATTTAAATCAAATCAATGTACACCGTTAACTCTTGGCGTTTGCTCAATTTACGTAAGCTACAAGTAGCATTCATACTGTTGACCCTTTGCACTACGCTTAGCGCTCAAAAATTCCGAGGTAGTCCCAATTTTTCGGATTTCAATCAGAAACCTTACTATTTTGGGATTACCTTAGGTATCAACTCTTCGCAGTTCAAACCTTTTCGTTCCAAAGATTTTTTGTCTAGCGACAGCATTCGCGTGGTTGAATCGGTAAATGGTCCTGGCTTTAATCTAGGTATCATTGCCAACTTGAAAATTGGCAACTACTTTGATTTTCGCTTTTTACCCACCTTATCTTTTTCTGAACGCAACATCGACTACTTCAAAAACAACCGCAATAACGATTTTAGTCAGCGCAGCGTACAATCGGTATTTGTAGAAATGCCTTTTCAAATGCGTTATAAATCGGCGCCTTTTCACGACAAACGCCTTTTTGTGATTACCGGTTTAAAATATTCTTTTGATGTGGCTAGTGATTCGCGTACCAAACAAGCTGAATCTTTGGTCAAAATTGCCCCCTCTGATTTTTCTTTCGAATACGGCGCCGGTATTCAGATCTTCTTCCCGTTCTTTATTTTCTCACCAGAATTGAAAATTTCCCAAGGTTTTGGCAATACCTTGATCTACAACAAAGCCTTACCAGAATCAACCGTTTTGGATAAGATTTTATCACGGACCTTTACCATTTCTCTGCATTTTGAAGGTTAAACAACGGGGGATTGGCTCTCCATTCTTCCGCATGTTGGATCAAATCAGAGAAAAAAGTAACAAAATCAACTTCCAGCACCGGAGTAAGCGCCTGCAAACTCTCGATTGCGCCGTCCAACCATTCGGGGTGGCTTGTTCTGGCACGCATGCGCAGAAAGGTGTAATTCAATCCATCTAAAGTACCGTAGCTGTCCAGCCATTCCGCATCTATCATCTCTTTTACCCGATGTTGCAAAAAATCCGGAAAATGAGGGTAATAATCCTGCAAAGCCGCATAAACCTTTTGCGAAAAATCGTTTTTAGATGTTTTCGAAAATTGTTCCCAATTCCGATGTAGGAAATAATCATAAAAAACATCCACAATCACCGGTGCGTACTTACGATGCCGTGGCCTAAGTTGCTGAACACTTTTCTTGACTTCCGGATGGTTATCAGTAAAAGTATCAATGGCGCGATGCAAAAAAATTCCTTTTTGTACCGATTCGTAACTATCCAGCCGGCCAATGGGGCGAATAAAAAAAGTAAAGAATTAAAGGAA
>JBBANM010000162.1:0-7913 GCA_040401995.1 Saprospiraceae bacterium | reverse complement strand
ATTGGCGGCAAAATAGCGGCGGCTAAAGCGATCACTTATTATTCACCCGTTCCTAGGATGTAAAATGCCCGCTTAAACTAGTAAAATTTTGTGGATAGAAGAAAAAATAGGTATCAATTTGGAAAAATAGAATGATAACGCAACAAACTCTTAGGCTTATGTATGTTGCAAACGCTTTGTGCGATTCCGCAAATTGAGTGCGATTTCGCACGCTTTTCTTGATTTAATTTGTGTGTAAAATATTGTAAATCAATTTATTAAAAATTGGCACGTCATTTGGATCTTTTAAAGAAAAAGATACCCTATGGATCGGGAAATATCCCATTCGCTTGTACAGAAAAGGAGGTTTAGAAACATCAGCCTCATCATACTGGGTCTGGTACTCCTCACTGCTGTTTTTTTTGCATTTAGAAACTTCTTAACTACTTCTCTTTCACGGAGCACATTGCGTATTGCGCCAGTGGAGGTTGGGATTGTAGAGAATACATTTACTGCAGTGGGGCAAGTTATTCCTGCTTTTGAATTGGTCATGACCAGCCCTATTCGCGCCAGCATTAAGCAAACTTTATTTTCGGCTGGCGCCAAGGTTCAAACCGGACAAGCCATCGTTATTTTGGATAAGGCACTAACGCAATTGGAGTTTGAAAAACTGGAAGGCCAACTTTCCTTGAAACGCAATGGCATATCTAAATTGCAAATGCAGCTCGATAAAGAACTCTACGATGCAGAGATCGAGAATCAAATCAAAACCCTTACCATCAATCGACTCAGATCACAGTTGGAAGATACCCGCCGACTTTTTAAAGTGGGCGGCCGTAGGCAAGAAGATGTTCAGCAGGCCGAAAATGGTTTAAAAATCGCTGAATTGGAGAAAAAGCAATTGGAAAACAACCTGCAATACAAACGCAAATCTATGGAGTCGAGCGTGCGCGAGGTGGATCTGAGCGCGCAAATCGAATCCAAAAACCTGGCAGAACTGAGCCACAAATTAAAAATGGCCGACATCATTGCCGACCGCCCCGGGGTGCTTACTTGGGTCAATGACAAAATAGGCTCATCAGTCAATGAAGGGGATATTTTGGCCAGACTAGCCGATTTGCGTAGTTTCCGTATTGAAGGTTCGGCCTCAGATGTTTATGCCAATCAAGTAACAACCGGCTTACCAGTGATTGTACGCATCAACGAAACGGATATGCGAGGCATGATCATTCAGGTGCGACCTGCAGTGGAAAATAACGTAGTCAAATTTGAAGTGCAACTGGAAGACGATAAAAACAGCCTCCTTCGCCCCAATATGAAGGTTGAAATCTTTATCGTTACCCAAAGATCGCCTAATACCCTGCGGGTGGCCAATGGTCCAGCTTTTTCAGGACGGCAAGTGCAGCAGATTTTTGTACTGGAAAACGGGGTTGCCAAACGTCGAGAAGTGGAAATCGGGTTGTCCAATTTTGATTTTGTGGAAATCAAACGGGGCTTGAAGGCTGGCGAAAAGGTCATCGTTTCCGACCTCAGCCGTTGGGAATATTTGTCAGAAATCACCCTTAAGTAGCATTGCCATGAAAAACAAAAACCTGAACAAGCTCTTAAGTCGTTGTTTGCTGATTGCCTGTTGCCTGTGGTCGTTGATCGCAGTCGGACAATCCCGTCGATTGGGGCTAGGAGAAGTGGTAGTTTTGGCCAAAAGCAATTCCATTGCCTCCAAACAAGCCAGTACGTCAAAAGAAACCGCTTACTGGCGTTGGCGGACCTATCGCTCTGATTACAAGCCACAATTAGCAATGGATGGCCAACTGCCTAGTTTTACCCGTTCCTTTATCGAAGTTCGGCAACCTGACGGCAACATTGCTTTTAATCCGGTTTCTTTCAATAATTCAGCGGTCAATGTATCGTTGACTCAGCGGATAGCCAATACGGGCGGTTCTATTTTTCTACAACATCAGTTTCAACGTTTTGACGATTTTGCCCGCAATAACACCTTGTACAATGGCATTCCCTTAGCAGTAGGCTGGGAGCAACCCTTGCTCAAATTCAATTCCTTCAAGTGGGAAAAACAAATTGAGCCGCTGCGATATGCCGAAAGCGGCCAACAGTTCAATGAGTCGATGGAAGAGATCGCCTTAGTAGCAGTGGGTTATTATTTTGAATTGCTCCTCACGCAAGTCAATCTGCAAATCGCCCAAAAAAACTTGATCAGCAACGATACCTTGTATAAAATTGCTTTGCATAAGTTGGAGCTGGGCAAAATTTCTCAAAACGACCTTCTTCAATTGCGTTTGGGTACGCTCAATGCGCGGAAAGACCTGGCCGCAGCAGAACAGGGGTTGGAAGTAGCATCGCTGCAATTGCGTACTTTTTTAGGGTATCGGGACGAAGAAAAACTGGATTTGGAGATCCCTCAACCAGGACCGCCGTTTCAAGTGGATGTGCAAAAAGCACTACAAGAAGCCTTTGCCAACCGGCCAAATGCCACTGCGTTTCGCCGTCGTTTATTGGAAGCCGCCCGTGACGTGGATAAAGCCAAAGGCGACAATGGATTCAACGCTGCACTAAGTTTAGCTTTCGGCTTAAGCAATCGAGGTACGCAACCAGGCGATATTTATCGCAATCCGCAAGATCGGGAATTTGCGCAAGTAACCTTTTCGATGCCCTTGGTAGATTGGGGGCGCTCCAAATCGCGTACTCAAACCGCCAAAGCCAATTTTCAACTGACGCAACAAACGGTAGAACAAGATAAACTGGCTTTTGAGCAGGCCATTTTTACCCAAGTATCACTGGTGGGCATGTTGCAACGGCAAGTCAAGCTCACTGAAGAGGTGGATCAAGTTGCCGCAATGCGGTTTCAAATTGCTCAGGATCGCTTTATCCTCAGCGATCTCAGTATCACCGACCTCAGCATTGCTATTCAGGAAAAAGACCGCGCCAAGAGGGATTACATCATCGCCTTACGCGACTATTGGCGAGCGTATTATGCCCTGCGCTGGCTCACTTTGTACGATTTTGAAAAAAACCAAAAAATTGCATACTAATCAGCACCGACTATGATCAAACTTACCAACGTCGAGAAAGTATATCGCACCAGCGCCATTGAAACGCTTGCGCTCGATCAGATCAATTTGGACATCCAAAAAGGCGAATTTGTTTCCATCATGGGCCCTTCGGGTTGTGGAAAAAGCACCCTACTGAACATTATGGGATTGCTCGATGAGCCTTCAAGCGGAAAAGTAGAGATCGATCAAATGACGGTGGATCTTTATCGCGACAAAGAGCTGGCACACTTGCGGAATCAAAAAATTGGCTTCATTTTTCAAAGTTTTCACTTGATCAACGACCTCTCGGTGATCGATAATGTGGAAATACCTTTGCTCTATCGCTCCGTTGGCGGTAAAGAACGCCGTGCTTTGGCTAAAGCAGCCCTGGAAAAAGTGGGGCTAAGCAACCGCATGAAACATTTTCCCAACCAATTGTCGGGAGGGCAAAAACAACGGGTTGCTATTGCCCGCGCCATTGTGGGCAATCCTGAAATCATCTTGGCGGATGAACCCACCGGTAACCTCGATAGCGCGATGGGAAATGAAATTATCAACATCCTGCTCCAACTGAACCAGGAAGGCACCACCATTGCCATGGTTACTCACGATGAGCAAATGGCCAATAAGACCAATCGTTTGATCCGTTTGTTTGACGGGCGGCAAGTGAGTTGAACAGCCTCTAATCAAAAAGAAACAACATGTTAAGCAATTACATCAAAATCGCCTGGAAAGTACTGCTGCGGCATCCTTTCTATACTTTCATCACCTTATTTGGGATCACCATTACCTTGACGATTCTATTGTTGGTGATTTCTATGCTGGATCACGTTTTTGGCGCCCATTATCCTGAAATCAATCGGGATCGCTCCTTGTACGTCGATCGTATTGAAATGTATGATTCTCTCAAGACTTTTAACATGCAGACGCCGCCAAGCTATGCCTTCTTAAAAAAGTTTGTGATGAGCTTGAAAACTCCGCAAAAAGTGGCGGCTATTTCTATCGGTGGCAGCAATACTTACCTCCGGAATAAAAGAATAAAGCTCCGAGTTATCTATGCTAATGCCGAATATTGGGAGGTATTCCAATTTGATTTTTTGGATGGAAAACCCTTTCGACAAAACAACATCGATCAACATGATCTAGTAGCGGTGATATCTGAAAAACTAAGTTTGGAATATTTTGGATCGGGTGTCGATGCTGTTGGGAAAACCATCCAAATTGAGAACGATTGGTTCCGTGTTATGGGTGTTGTCAAAGCAGTTCCCTATACCCGACCTTATTCTTATGCCGACGTGTATCTACCTTACAATATCCCCAAAAGTCATTACCAAGATACCGGCATTCCAGGAAGCTTCTTAGCGGTACTGATGGCGCCAGATGAAAGCCAGGTCAATGCTATGCAAGCTGAATATGCGCGGATGGTGCGGCAGGTGCCAATTCCCATCGAATCTTTTGGCTCTAAATACTATTTTTTTGATTCACATGCCGATCGCTATATAGAAAGCTTTGTACGGGCATCGCCCATGCGTTCGGTCAGTGAATCGGGTAAACTTTATGCCATTGGTATCCTGTTGATGCTGCTCTTTATGTCGCTACCCGCCTTGAATTTGGTTAATATTTCGATCAGTCGCATGATGGAGCGCTCATCGGAAATTAGCATACGCAAAGCATTTGGTGCGCCAAATAGAACACTGATGGGGCAGTTTATCATCGAAAACCTGTTTCTAACGGCCATTGGCGGTGCTTTGGCCTTGATCTGCACCTTGCTCTTGTTGCAAGTCATCAACAATAGCGGTTGGATTCCTTTTGCCGACTTAACCATCAATTTTAGGGTCTTTGCCTGGAGTCTATTTGCATGTTTGCTTTTTGGGCTTTTGTCTGGCGTTTATCCCGCCTACCGCATGTCTAAGATGAACATTGTTTCGGCACTTAAGGCTTAATTTTTTTAAATCCAAAATCATGGTACAGCATTTTTTTAAATTAATTTGGAACAAACGCGGTAGTCACGCACTGCTGATCATTGAAATACTGGCGGCTTTTTTGGTTCTGTTTGGGGTAATGGGTTTGATATCCTATGAAGTCAATAATTACCTCAAGCCTATTGGTTTTAAGTACGAGCAAGTTTGGTTGGTCAACATTAATTATCAGGATTTGCCCGATTCCTTGAAGCTAATTGAACTGGAACGCATGAAAACCCGTATCCTGGATTATCCACAGGTCGCAGCAGCAGGGTTGAGTTCAGGGAATACCCCGTTTTCCAATAACCAGTCCAATAGCGATGTGAGTTACAAAAAAACCGCAGCGGGCAGAGTAGATGTGTTTAGTGTAGACGAACAATACGCCCAAGTGATGACCATGCCTGTGAAATCGGGTAAATGGTTTGGCAATGAAGAGATGAAATCAGGCGAAAAAACCATCATCATTAACCAGTTATTGGAAGAAAAATTGCTTGGGGATGCATCGGCTTTAGGCAAAAAACTAACGTACAATAAAGAATCCTATCGCGTGGTCGGAGTGGTGGAACATTTCAAGCAATTTGGGGAATTTCAGGCGCCGATTCCTTCTGCCTTTTTTCCTTACACGGTGCAAATGGGGTGGCTAAATTCTATTTTGATTAAAGTACGGCCGGGAACCGACGCCAGTTTTGAAGCGCAAATGATCAAAGAACTCGGCGCCATGAGCAAAGGCGCCAACATTGAAGTATCCTACTTGACGGATCAGCGAAAGAATACCAACACCTTGATACTGATTCCCGTCCTCGTCCTTTTGATCATCAGTGGTTTTCTGTTGTTCAATGTGGCGCTCGGGTTATTTGGAATGCTAAATCTAAGCATTGCCAAACGCAAAGCAGAGATTGGCTTGCGTCGGGCATTGGGTGCTACTCGCATCAACATCAGCCGCCAATTTGTAGGGGAAATGGTGGTGTTGGCTTCTTTTTCTATAGCCATTGGCTTGGTATTGGCCATTCAATTTCCTCTGCTAAAAGTCTTCAACTTGCCTGCTGATGTTTATATTGCAGCTATCCTGTTGGCCATTGGCATTACCTATAGCATTGTATTGTTGTGCGCTTTTTACCCCAGTAGGGAAGCGGCAAAAATTCAGCCAGCAATAGCATTGCATGAGGGGTAAGAGTGTGTTTGGATTTTTAGTTCGCAGGCGAAAATGAGCCAAAATTTGCACCAACGAGGCGTGAAAAACGGAGTGTATCCCGACTTTGTCGAGGACAGGTCAGCGCTACATGAGTATTTTTACAACGAAGTTGGGGTGAATTTTGGCCATTTGCAGCGCGAATAAAAAATCCAAACACACTCTAAAACAGAACATAAAAAACTATGCTCTTAATAGTGGACGATGACATTGCGGTACAAACTTCCTTGGTGCTTCTGCTTCAACAGGAAGGCTATGCCGTAAAAACAGCGGTTTCTCCTACCGAAGCGCTCGTTTTGGCAAGGCAACATACCGCCATTCAGTTGGTCATCTTGGATCTCAATTATTCAGTTGAAACATCCGGCATAGAAGGCATGGAGGCATTGAAAAAATTCAAAACGGAATTCCCAATGCTCCCGATAATTGTTCTTACTGGCTGGGGAACCATCGATTTAGCGGTACAAGGTATGCGCTTGGGCGCCAACGACTTCTTGACTAAACCCTGGCAAAATGAGCAATTGCTGCAGTCGGTTCGCACCTTATTGAAATTGCAGCAACCAGCTCGCGCTTTGCCCGACCGCAAAGCCCTGGATCAACAATACCAGTTGGAGCAAATTATTGGCGAAGACGCGCAACTGTTGGATCTCCTCAATACCGTGGGCAGGGTTGCGCCTACTGATGCTGCGGTGCTTATTACTGGCGAAAGTGGTACCGGCAAAGAACTGATTGCAGAAGCGATACACGTCAACAGCAAACGCCAGCAAAAATCATTTGTAAAAGTCAACCTGGGCGGAATATCGGCTACTTTATTTGAAAGCGAGCTCTTTGGACACGTTCGCGGCGCTTTTACCGACGCTAAAACCGATCGCATCGGGCGTTTTGAGTTGGCAAACAAAGGTTCCATTTTTTTGGATGAGATCGGCGATCTTGATTTAGCCAGCCAAGTGAAATTGTTGCGGGTATTGCAAGATCGTACCTTTGAACCCCTGGGCAGTAGCCGCTCCAAAAATGCCGATGTACGCGTCATCTGCGCCACCAATCGCAATCTGACGGATATGGTGGCCAAAGGTACTTTTCGCGAAGATCTTTTTTATCGCATCAATCTGATTACGCTGCATTTACCACCTTTGCGCGAACGACCAGGTGATATTCCTCTTTTGGCTGTTTTTTTTGTTCAAAACTTAAAAATCATTTACGAACGTCCCGGGTTGTACATTCAGTCACAAGCGTTGGAATGGTTGAAAAATCTTTCACTCCCCGGTAACATACGCCAACTAAAAAACCTGGTTGAGCGGACGGTGCTTCTCAGTACTGGCGACGAATTGAGCATTGCTGATTTTCAAAAAAATTGGCAAGATGTACATAGTGGAACCTCCAGCAGTCAATTACCAGCAGTAGGCGCAATGACTTTAGAAGCCATGGAATTGGCCATGATTGAGCGGGCAATGGCTTTTCATCAAAACAAGCTTTCTAAAGTAGCGCGTTCATTGGGTATTACGCGCTTTGCCTTGTACCGTCGTTTGGAAAAGTACGGAATTGCTTATGATCCAAATGCTTAAGAAATGAAATTGCGCGCCAAATACATCCTTTTTATTGTCTTTTTGCACCTGGTCATTGCTGGTTTGTTGTTCATTGTACTGGAAAAAAACAAAATCGCCTTTATCCTACTGGAGCTGTTAATGTTTAGGGCAAACGCATCAAATCTACACCCCTAGAATTTTTTCGAGATAATTCAGA
>JBBANM010000161.1:0-7996 GCA_040401995.1 Saprospiraceae bacterium | reverse complement strand
AGGGGGAAGCGCAATACTCTTAACGAGAGGTAAGAGAAGTGAATAACTCCCCCGAGACAGCTAAGAAAGTATCTAATAAGCCTAAGAGAGCCAATGGCCGTGGCAGCATCTATCAGGTAACAAAACCCAATGGCAGGAAAGTCTGGAAAGCTGCCGTAAAAGATATTAACGGCAAACTGCGAACCAAGAACTTTACGAAATTGTCAGAGGCGGAAGACTGGGTTGCAGACCAGAGACGCGCTCGCGACCTCGGTGAAAACACATACGCAACCAATCCCAAGATGACAGTGGCAGAGTTCCTGGTCGGCTGGGCTAATACCCAGTATGGACCAGACCAAGAAAGCACTCAGCGCTCTTACCTCAGCGTTATCAAGAACCACATTGCACCTGCTATCGGCAAGATAAGGGCTGCGGAGTTAAATACAAAAACAGTAGAAGGCCTTCTTCGTGACATGCATGCCAAAGGATTAGGTGCAGGCACAATAAGAATCACTCGTGCTGCCCTCTCTGCGGCATATAACGATGCGGTGCGCTTAGGGGATTTAGTGCGCAATCCGGTGCGAAATACCAAGATGCCGAATGTCACTTCAAAAACAATAAAACCACTTCCCCGTAAAGATTGGGAAAAGGTCTACATAGAGGCAACAAAGGATCCACGTATGCATGCACGAATTGAAGTTGCAGGCATGCTGGGTCTTCGCCCAGGGGAGGCGTTGGGTCTTAAGTGGTCTGACTTGAATGTTGAAGATGGCACATTATTAATCGAGCGTCAGGTCCAGAGGGTTAGAGGGAAAGGATTGGTGCTTAAAGAAGTGAAACAAAAGACCGAGCGAACTTTGAAGATTTCCCAAACTACGGTTCAGATACTTCTTACTTACAAACGTCACCAGTCATTACATAAAGCGAAATGGATTGAAGTTAATAACCTTATCTTTCCTAATACGGAAGGAAAGTTAGGTGATGAAAAAAGTGACCGATTAGCATTCAAGAACCTCTTAAAGGCTGCCGATGTGACTGAATATGTGTTGTACCAGCTCCGCAAGACAGCTTTCACGGCGATGGCTGGGCAAACGGACCTCAAAACTTTAATGGAATTTTCGGGACATTCCCAAGTCTCCACTGTTATTGGAAGCTATGTATTTGCAACTAGCGAGTCCATGAAAAGCGCGGTCAACGGGATGGACAATCTAAGACCACAGTAAAAACTATTACTGGAGTTTTAATACGCACTTTCATCAATTGCGACCACCGTGTCATATAAACCGTAGTGGCGTAATCGTGGATGAGAATTTATGCCCGTGTAAGAGAGTGAAGAGTCTTCATAACGTCTGAAAGCGAAGACAGCTTGATTCATATGTGTCGAGTTAAAGACGCCGAGGGAAACAAGCAGATCAAAGTCTTTAACAGTCAATCCAGTGACAGATTTAAACAGATCTGGTTCCAATTTAGTAATTACATCTTGGAGTGTATTCTCTCGGAAGTCTGTTAAATACATAAACGCAGGAATACGAGTCGCAAATTTGATTAGTTTTTCTTGAATTTGTTTACGTTTAGTCTTGTAATCTTTTTCCTCATCGGTTAGTTGGCGCTTTTGCTTTTCTGTAAGTTTGTCGCCTTTCTCCTTCTTCGTATCACGAACGGACTCACTCTTGTTTACGACGGTCTCAAAAATCCCAGCCCCCAGGGATCTGAAGCCTTCAATATTCATCACCGCGTTCATAGCTGCTTCACTATCCATAATCTTCCGGAGAGTTTCGTTATCAACATTTACAAGTATGGCTGACTGCCACTTTCTTGCTAATAGAGTGGCAGAAGTGCCAGCCATAGCGATATCAAGTATTCCTCCGGCATCAATTTGCGTCATATTTGAACCGTCATAAGCAAGCACTGGCAGGAACTTAACAAGTTCTTCAACCGCAACTTCAGGATTTGATGTTTCAGGTGAAAGCCCGGCCCCATATTCTGCTATTTGCCGTAGAGCTCTTGTGGGCGCAAAATCGAAAACGAAGCAAGCAGGTTTCAATACTGATTCTTCATGCGGGTTATCGCCATTCGGGTTTTTGATTGACCACGGAGATTGCACTCTGAATGCAGCCTGGAAATAGGTTTCTGGTGAATTTAAGTTACGTAGCATGAGCATGGAAGACCATTGTGGGACTGTCACGCCTGTCGTTAGTTTTCCACAGGAGAGCGTGATGGTCTTTGACTCAAACCCACTTCCGATTGCCTTCCGAACAGGTGGCAATGCTTCTAAACCAATGCCTGCCCCAGTTCCCGCAACAGTCAACACTTCGTAGTCATGCCAATAGACATTTTGTTTTTCAGCCAATAAATTTGCCATCGCATAACATGAGGCCACGTTAGGCATAAACCAAAAAGAGTGCTGCATGTATGGAAGCAGTCTTGTATCTGAGTATGGAAAGGGCGGACGCTTTCCCATTTTCATGGCATCAATTTGAGTAGGCATGTATGCGCCTCTGATAATGTCTAGCCATTTCTGTACATCGTCTTTGTATTTGAAAGTGGCAGATTTATTTGTTCCTGAGGCCTCAAAGAATGAATTTAAATCAAACTCATCAAATTCACCTTGTTGCGCTATGGCTACAATTTCATCTGGCATCTGGTATGTAAGAAGACGCATCTCCGGCAATGCGGTGTATGGATTCCACTTTTCAGGATATTTCTTTGCAAATGACTGCTTAGCTCTCTGCTCATCCGTGTAAGTCCAATTGAAAATCTGCTCCTCAATGAATTCCCCAGTAGCCAGAGCTTTGAATGGTGTACCAGATAAATACAGATATGCGCGGGTACTGATGGGCAGAAAATTCTTTTCTGAGCCGCTAAGTTCAGCTAATCCTTCATCAAAAACAGTGAGTTCTTCACCAAATTCATTTGCAACTTCCTTCTTGGCTTCGTTTACGTCTTCACCCTCGAAGAGTTCCTTTGCGCTATCTCTCCAGGCGCCAAAGTGATACTCATCAAAAATGACTAAATCCCAATTCGTTGTGTGTAGCCATTCATTCTTGGCCTTAATCGTCCCTGTGGCCTTGTCTTTGCCCAGTAGATCCTGAAAGGAACCGAAATATACAAGTGGGGCATTCTTCTTCGCTGAGGTTGGATCCTCCCCAGTAGCTTTAGAGAAGTATTGCCAACCCTCAAAATCAATGTGTGATTCCAAATCAACTTGCCAAGCATCCTCAACAGCTGGTTTGAAAGTCACAACCAGAATCTTTTTAGCTTCGAGCTTCTTGGCGAGGTGGTAAGACGCAAAAGTTTTTCCAAAACGCATCTTGGCATTCCACAAAAAACGTGGGACGGCCTTTTTATCGTCCTCCCAAATAGAGCTGTAGTAATCGGAAGTTTTCTTCACGGCAGCAATTTGTTCTGATCTGAGTTTAAAATCCTCGGTGTGTGTTCCAGCTCTAGCGGTTCCTGTTTGAAGCTCTTTGATTGCTGCCAGAACGTCTTTCGGCGTGCATCGCATCCACTCTAACTCTACGTTTTTGAACCCTTTTTGCTTGAGTCTTTCTCTTACGGCGCTATCTCTAAAGATTGTGCCATCTTTCCTTTCTGCCCACTCGTCAACTTCGAGAGTGTACTTGTACCGAGCTTGCCCCTGAGATTGGACTATTCGACTGTTTACATCTTGAGTCGTATGACCAACCTTTAGGCACCCTTCATACTTTTTTATTTCAGGGGTAGACCAGGCATAAATCCGAAGTCTTACTTCAGGTTTATCTGGCAAAAGTTCTTCAATTGGTTTACTCATTAGTAAATGACATTTCACGGATCATAAAATCTATAAAAGCAACATCTTCCGCATCTAGTGAATACCTTTTATAAAGCTCTGCGTCAGTCCACTTCTTGTCAATCGGGATATCGGGAACAAAAGTGAAAAGTGACGATTTATTGTCCTGCGTACCTTTACGGACAGAGACCATGAATCTGAAAAATTTTGTCCGCATGTATGTGGCGATATTTTCTGCTTCAGCTTTGGTCTTTGCAAGTGAAGCTACTAAATAGGTTTCAGAACAGGCTTCTCCGGGTCCCGACACGAATGGGCCGGCTTGATCCCAAATCGGCAAAGGGTAATTCTCATTACCATCTGAAGCTCTCGGGATTAAAACCTTCCACTTTTTCACCCAATCCTGATTTGTTTCAAGCTGTTCGATGCCGACCCACGTTACTTTTCCCGAACCATAAAACTTTATATCTTTCTTCACTGTCTGGTTTGCAATTCCATGGAAATCCGTGGGAAGTCCAAACGGTTTACGAGACGAGACCCTATCGGCGAAAGATTTATCCCCAACGCTTAGAACCTTCTGCAAAATTGGAATCGATTCGTTTCTGCGTACAAATATGTCATATTCATCCAATGGTCGCACGAGTGGTTGCCCAAATTTGCCTCCGGGCGCAACCGTTGTGATCTGACACTCTCCGAGATGATCTCTATCCCACAAGAAATAGTTCACTCCGCCATTGATGTTTACATTCGGGAAAGCATCTTTTTCTTGAATGTAGTCAACAATGACCCGTAGGCGACCATCGCTTAACATGCTCTTGCGAAAATCATCCAAACCTTTACCTCCAGCGAACCACCTAGAAGGTGTAACCATCACTACATATCGTGGCTCCAGCTTCATGGCTTGCTCTATGAACTGGTGGTAAATCGGTCTGGCGCTCGCTGAAGCTCCACCATCGCTCAGCTGATATGGAGGATTTCCTATTATGACGTCAAAACGCATGTCCACTCCAAACATATTCTCGATAAGTTTACTTAGGTTTTCACTATGAATAAAAGCATAAGCATGAGTTTCTAAATCTGCAGATCGCTCATATTCACTTTTGCTTGCTCCGCAATATTTGCATTTTTGACCTGCCCAGATGTGTTCAGTTCTATCGAACCAAATGTTTCCAGCATCGCTGGGGAAACCTCTTACGATTGAGTGAACGCTATTTGCATTTTTTGAACAATAGATTGTTCGTCTAGCCAGCAGACTCGTTAGCTCGGTTATTCCGATTCCGAACACTTGTTTTGTAAGAATATGATTAATACGCTCAGCTAAATCTGGCATAGATTTTGTTAAGCCAATGTTTAGACGTCTAACTATCTCTCGTAAAAAAACGCCTGACTTGGCGCAGGGATCTAGGAATTTTACGAGGCTGTCTTCCCAAATGCTCTTCCCACCACTTCTTTCGGCCCAAGCCTCTTCAAGTGAGTCCAACATCTGGTTTGCAAATTCAGGTGGGGTAAACACCTCGTCATTTGATAAGTTTGCAATACAGGTAATGACATCTGGGTTATGTCCTTGGAGAGTAAATGAAGCCTGGCTCATTGTGAAAGCTCTTCCACTGACATCTTCGGGTAAGTCTTGGTCGGAACAAAGAGCTGACCTTCTTCAAAAAGTTCAAATAATGTTCCTTGAATCGATGAACGTTGAGTCAATTCGTCATATCGGAAGTCTCTACGTTGATATTTTCCACTTCCTAGATATCCCCATTCTGGAAACTCGATGTGCTCCCCTTCGGATGTTCTTAGTGTTAGTGCGTCCCCTTGAAGAATGTTCGCTTTCAATACCGCCTTTGCCGCCTGATACCACGTGTCTTCTTCGCCGATCATTAGGAAAGAAGCAAAAATATCAAGAAGGAGTTGGCGGCATTCTTCGATATTGTCACCCAAAAGTTCAATCCCGTAAATACACATTAGGGAAAATAAGGCCTGGTGCCTTTTTTCAAATTCACTCTTACCATATTTAGACTGTACGGTCTCTAGCTTTTTACTAAGTACTACTTTTAAGAAGTTCCCTGATCCACAAGCTGGTTCTAAAAATCGAGAATCAATCCGTTCAGATTCGTCTTTGACAAGATTGAGCATGTCCTCCACCATCCAGCTGGAAGTAAAGACCTCGCCGTGGTCGGCTACTCGTTGGCGGGATTTCACCAAATTCTCTACAGCGAGGGTGCCTTGCCCATCGCTTACGGGATTTTCACTCATGATTCAACCTTAGCGGGATGGGCCGACAAATAGGACCCCCCAGGGTTAAATGATCATTTATTAAGTGCCCCTCCGGGTGATCCACGCAGATATACGTTGTGTCTTAAGACAGTAGCCAAAGCGCGGTTACACGATACCCATTATTGGTACCTAGAAGGCCCGTAGCGCGGTTATTGAAGTCGTGGTAATAGAAATTATCTACCAACATAGAATCAATAAGAAGATATTTCCCTAGATTAACTAAATGGGAAGTGCTGTGCATTTCTATATTTGATTTGTCTATTCTAAATTTGAAAAAATATTTTCCTAGGGAAATATCTTCTTATCCCAACCGCTCCCTGTCATATGCCTTTGTGCAATATATAGTGTAAATAATTACCACAAACATGGTGCTTACTATCATGATAAGAGTGAATATTTCCGATTATCGCAAGGAACTTGTTCGTTCTTATTATCATGATAATAGTCTTATTAGATGCACGGAAACCCGGTCTCTAGCGCAGAAACCTGCACTTTAATTAGGCAGTAGCTGTAACGATGGAGGGGTGGCAAACCTTTTAAATGTCACCCAGCAGCCTTAAGCTTGCGATATGTATATGGGAGATCATCGATGAGTTTGGTCGAGAAGGAGTTGCTTCATCGCCTAGATATTCTTGCAAAGGCACAAGCGCTTGATTCTTGGCCATTGCTATCACCTGGTGAAGTGCGTGATCTTGGTATTTACGGTGGAGCATCTGGTGTTTGGGTAGATAAGACCCGTACTCAGGAATTTGCACAAGAAGGAGTTGCGGTCGGACTTCTTCATACCGGCCGACATTACGACGATGATATCGATGAGAGTGGGGTTTTGTATCACTACCCCACGACTCAGCGCCCGGAGTCTCGCGATAACAACGAAATCCAATCCATAAAGAATGCGAAGTCGCTCAAGCTTCCAATCTTTGTTATCCGCAATATCGGCGCTCGCAAGAAGATTGATCTGGCATGGCTGGATGATTTCGATGATCAGCTTCGTATTTGCGTGCTCACTTTTCATGGAGTAAATCCTGATACCAATACGTATAGGTCTCCCCAAGAGATATCTACTTTGCCTCTATTTGGGCCGCGTAAGAAATCTACCGTTGAAGTATTACGTGCAGAGCGTGATCCGTTATTTAAATTCAATATCCTCAAGCGTTTTCAAGGTGCATGCCTGGTCACCGAAATAAACGTGACTGAAATGCTAGATGCTGCGCACATAATCCCGGTGGCAAGTGGTGGCACTGAGAGTAGCGAAAATGGAATGTTGCTATCTGCTAGCGCCCATCGAGCTCTAGATTCTGGACTCTGGGCTATCAATCCTTCTACTTTGCAGATTGAAACAAAGAAAGACGGGCCAAGTGTTCAGCGGATGAAACTTCTGATAACTGATCTCAGCCATCAATCGGATAAATTGAATCTAGAAGCACTTGAATATCGCTACGAGAAGTTATTCCTGCAGGGCTTCACCAAATAGCAGAACTGCCTTTTGGGTTTAACGGAAGATCGAACTATCTCTTTGGGCAATTTCTTCCTATGCCTAAATCGCATGGCGTTGCACCAGGGTTGAATCTTGGATCCGCCTTTGGGTTAAATCTAGGATCAGCTTTTGGATTAAATCTAGGATCAGCCTGGGGATTAAAGCGTGGGTCAACTTGAGGATTAAATCTAGGATCCATTTTTGGGTTGTAGAAACCGTTTCCAGTTCCACCTTTACCAGTTTGGCATTGGATAGCTCTGGAATTATTTCCACATAAATTCGCAGCTTGCGCGGGCAATGCGATAAGAACAAACGAGCCAACAAGTAGGGCAACTAAGAATTTCCTCATGCCAACAGGATAGACCCAATGGGTAGTAACGAGGTAGCAACGCGGATAGTAAATTGGATGCCGAATTCAATAATTGAGCGTTTACTAGGCTTATTACATTCGGTAGTGTGCGTGATTAGTAGTGCGTAAGACCTTACTTCCGTTAACTCTTAAT
>JBBANM010000160.1:0-8066 GCA_040401995.1 Saprospiraceae bacterium | reverse complement strand
TGACTTTTTTGTTTCTTTTTTCGTCAAGGAAAAAAGAAAATGGTAAACATAAATCACTGAAATACAGGATTTAAGAAACTTGAATATTGCTACACTACGCTGCAGCTTGGTCGATAGGCCTGATATTGCGCTAGACACGTTACGCGGCTCTGCCGCTGCTAGCTAGGTTAAACGCATTCGAATGTAAACATCACTTTTAATGCGTTAGCCCTAATTATTTACTCTCCACAATCCACCTTCACAAAAACAAACGAATCGCCAAAAATCAATTTCCCAGGATCGGCGAAACGCAAACTATTGCCCGCTTCAACTACATCGCCATACCCTTCTAACAATTGATCACCTTTGCGCAACAAAGCCACCTGACTTTTTGATTCTTGCCCTTCCGCGTAAAAGTTATAATCCCAAATCAGGGTGTCATTGCGCCAGGCGCCGCTGACCCTGCCCTTGCTTTGGTCTTTTTCAAAATAGTCGTACGACAAAATGCCGTCTACCTGTCCATCCACGATGTTGAATTTCAATAGCGCTGTATCTTGACCCACAACTGCGCGGTAGCATTCTTGGTAAGCAGGTTTTGTTTCAGTGGGTTGTTTTGGCGTTGAAGTGCAAGCCCAAATGCCACCACTAAGGAGTAAGAAGTACAAGTGTTTTTTCATGTGTTTTGTATTGAAAAAAATTAAAGTGTCAATTATACTTAACGCTGTCAAGTTTTGAGCATGGGAAAATATTAAAATTTGGAGTTTTATCTTGATTAACGCTTAAAAATTGACTGCGTCAAATGATTATCGACCACAGATACACAGATTCCACAGATTCTTGTGATTGCATCACAAGCACGATTCCACAGATTGGGGAGACGCGATGAATCGGGTCTCTACTATCTGTGGAATCGTGCTTACGCCGAAGGCGATAAGAATCTGTGAATCTGTGGTGGATTTTCTGTGGTGAATTTTAGGATGACAAGAGATTTAGATTTGAAAAAAAGTTGTCCTTTAGCTGAACCGGATCCTTATTTTTCATGCTCGAAACTTGACGACGCGAAGTATATTTGATATCGAATTGACAGCCAACATTTTTCGGTTTAAAATCAATCAAGGGAAGATCCAAAAATTCATGGCTCTACGTTCAAAGGCAAACGAACGCCGAAAGGCGCCATAAAGACTTGACAAGTATGCGCTTGAAAAAAATGCTACATGGGTACATGCAAATTTCCGAGAATCCGCTGGTGAGCAACATTAGGCGCCGGGCTCATCGGAAACAAATGCCCCCTAATCAGTTCTACCCGTTCTTTAAATTCCCATATAAGGTAATCGGCATAGCTATATACGCCCTCAGAATCCAGCTGCGCAAGATTGGTAATTGAACCACTAATTGAAGTACTTATATAACTCCATTTATGAGCTAATATACTCTACGCTATCAAGTTTTTAACCTAGAAAAAGCTAAAATTTAGCGTTTTTTCCTTTTCAATGGTTAAGAGCTTGTTCAGGTTTCTGCTTCGAGCTACAAATGGCCAAAATTCACCCCAATTTCGTTACAAAAATGCTCATGTAGCGCTGCTACACTCCGCTTTTTGCGCCTCATTATTGTGAATTTTAGCTCATTTTCGCCTTCGAATCGGAATCCTGAACAAGCTCTTACATGAAACTCGATTTGCAATCCATAATCCTGCTGCGGGTCGTTATGCACCACGCGTCGAATATGATCCATTTCACCTTCCTGAGTGACCTGCATTTTGGCGTCGATTGGCGCCAAGTTGGGAGGATTGAGCCCCAATACCTTTCTCAGCAGCGGTAGTAAAAGTGAATCTATATTTTCCTTAAATATCCGATCGTAATTGTTTGCCATAAACTGTGGTTAGAATGAAGGAACGGATAAATAATAAGTGCTCACTTTATCCTTGCTCTTTCACCGCCACTCTTCCTATCTTTTTCGTTACAATGCCCCACATTGCGCCTCAAAAGATAGTTGATTGGCAGCAAAATAGCGGCGGCTAAAACGACACTTATTATTCACCCGTTCCTTATTTAGAATACATGCAAATAAGGATAAGGTTTAATCCAGATAAGTAATGGCATGTAAATTAGGAAAGAAAATTAGAAGCCAAGAGTATGTTTGGATTTTTAGTTCGCAGGCGTAGTGAGTCAAAATTTGCACCAACGAGGCGTGAAAAACGGAGTGTAGCAGCGCTACATGAGTATTTTCGCAACGAAGTTGGGGTGAATTTTGGCCATTTGCAGCGCGAATAAAAAATCCAAACTCACTCTTAGGAACGGGTAAACAATAAAGTATCACTTTTGCCTTGCTCTTTCACCGCCACTCTTCCTATCTTTTTCGTTACAATGCCCCACATTGCGCCTCAAAAGATAGTCGATTGGCGGCAAAATAGCGGCGGCTAAATGGACACTTTATTATTCACTCGTTCCTTACAAACCGGTAGCAACGGCCGTTGCGCCCCGATCAGCAATTAATTGTTCACGAATTTTCAAGGAGCGGAACATTCCCAATGGATCCAATGCGCCGCCGCTTTGCAGTCGCGCCTCGGCCACCAATGCGCGTACATCCGTGCGGTAGGCGTCTTGCAGAAGCTCTTGCGCGCGTACGGTGTCGTTGCTATTTTGGGCGGCTGCTAAGGCTTTAGCATCGACCAGTAACGCCTGGGCATAAGCAATCAAAATCGCTTCTACCGATTGCAGGAGGTCTTCCAGTGGGTCTTTGAAGTTGTGTGAGGCATCGATCATCCAACCAAGATCGGTGGCGTGGTTCATGCCGCGGGCGTCCATGCCTTCAATCAACTCATTGAAAATCAAAAACAATTGGTAAGGGTTGATGCTGCCCACGGTGAGATCGTCGTCGCCATATTTGGAGTCGTTGAAGTGGAAACCGCCCAATTTGCCTTCCATTAACAACAAGGCCACAATCTGTTCGATGTTGGCATTGGGCAAATGATGACCCAAATCCACCAAGGTATAGGCTTTTTCACCCAGTTTGCTGGCGTACAGGAGCGATTGCCCCCAGTCGCCCACCGTCATACTGTAAAAATTGGGTTCAAAGGCTTTGTACTCAATGAACATCTTCCAGTCGGCGGGTAAGGCGGCGTAAATCTGCTGCAAACTATCCAAGGTGCGCTGAAAAGCTTCCCGAAAATTCAACTGTCCCGGAAAACTCGATCCATCGGCAATCCACACGGTGATGCTTTTGGAACCCAAGGCTTCGCCATGGCGGATTACCTCGATGTTGTGTGCTACTGCTTGCTGACGTACTGCGGCATCGGCGTGGTTAACCGAACCAAATTTGTAGCTTTTTGCTTGACCTGGCTGATCTTGAAAGGTATTGGAATTGACGGCATCAAAAACCAATCCGTGTTGGGCGGTCAAAGCTTTGATGGCCGCTGGATCTTCTGGAATATCCCAAGGAATGTGGAGCGATATGGCGCCAGAAGAGCGGTTCAAGGCGTGCAACAACCCCACGTCTTCAATTTTTTCGGCTAAGTTGCGCGGTTCGCCGCCGCCAGGAAAACGACCAAAACGCGTGCCACCGGTGCCCAAGGCCCAAGATGGGATCGCAATTTGGAAGTCGATGAGTTTTTGCAAAACTGTTGGGTAAGCGCTTCCCAAGCTTGCCTTTAAAGCGCCCAGTTTTTGTTCATGAAGGGTTATTCCAGCGTCGTTGTGCGCTTCGAGTTGGTGTTTTTCGATCTGCATAGGAAAAGGATGAAGGATGAGACTTGATGAAAAGCGCTTGTTGCCGTCAATGTGGCAACAAGCGATATGTATCTATACTGCGATTCTTCAAGTTTTGAGCATGGAAATCTGTTGCCATCTAAAAAATTCACCACAGATTCACAGATTGCACAAATTCTTATCGCCTGCGGCGTAAGCACGATTACACAGATGTAGAGACGCGATTAATCGCGTCTTTACAATCTGTGGAATCCTACTTGTGATGCATCACAAGAATCTGTGGAATCTGTGAATCTGTGGTCGATTATCATTTGGCGCAGCCAATTTTAAGCATTAATCAAGATAAAACTCCAAATTTTAATTTTTTTCCATGCTCAAAACTTGACAGTATTAAGTTTAATCAAATTAAATTTTAGGCAAAACCCAAGGTTTGCGGTATTTTGGCGTAATCAAGCGATTGGCGGCTTCGTTTTTGCCGAAATTCTTAGCCGTTTCATTCCATTCCAAACGCGAATTGGTGCGAAGAGAAATATTAGCCGAGTGGGCATACAAGGCTACCAAACGCCCCGCTTCGATCGGACAAGCCGGATCTTTGCGGGTTTTGATACATTCCAAAAAGTTTTTCATGTGTAACTCGTGTGATTCGCCGCCGGGTTTGCTGGCAACAGCTGGTACTTTATCAGCCTTGGTTTCTTCGTTGTATTCGGGGATGACTTCCCAGCTTTCGCGGTTGATCACCAAGGTCGCGTCGTTACCAATAAACGCCAAACCGTAAGAGCGACCATAAGGCCCTTTTTGGCTACCTGCGGTATGATCCCAGTTGATGGTGTAGTCTTTGAGTTGATAGCTCACGCTCATCGTATCAAAGGTCTCATGGGCGTGATCGGGATACGCAAAATTGCCGCCAGATGCCATGGTGGCCAAGGGCGCTTCTTTGATGCCTTTTACCCACATCGCCATATCAATCAAGTGAACACCCCAGTCGGTCATCAAACCGCCGCCGTAATCCCAAAACATGCGCCAGGCGCCGTGAAAACGATTGGCATTAAAGCTGCGCGCAGGCGCTGGTCCGAGCCAGAAATCGAAATCTACCGTGCTGGGTGGCGTACCGTCGGGGACAATCTTGGCGCCGATTGGGTAATTGAAGTTCGACCAAATATTGACTTTGCGGAGTTGACCGATTTTTCCAGCCTGCATGTAGCTCATGGCTTCTTGCCAATGCGCGCCACTGCGTTGTTGCTGGCCTACTTGCACCACGCGTTGGTACTTGCGGGTCGCTTTCACCATCAGGTCGCACTCGGCAATACTATTGGCCAATGGTTTTTCCACGTAAATGTCTTTACCTGCCTCGCAAGCCGCAATAAAGGGCAGACAATGCCAATGATCTGGCGTACCGATGATCACTGCGTCGATGTCTTTGTTTTCCATCAATTTGCGGAAATCCTTGTAACCCACCGGCGCGGTACCTTGGATTTTTTGCACATCGGCAATGCGCCGATTGAGCACTTCGCTGTCCACATCACAAATGCCAATACATTCTACACCCGGTTGTTTGATCGCGTTTTGCAGATCGCCAAAACCCATGCCGCGTGCGCCAATCAGCGCTACCTTGATCTTTTCATTTGGCGAAAACGATCGGTTATCGGCGTAGGCCAGTAGGGAAGGGGTTATCAAAGGCGCTAGGGCAGTGGCGGCAATGGTTTTAGACGCATCATTCAAAAACTTGCGACGAGTTGTAGGCATGGCGAGTTGTTTTTATGGTGAAAAATGGTTTGAGCTTAGCACCCCATCTTCGATGGAGTGTTTTTTATAAGCCACAAATTGCACAAATTATCACAAATTAAACCACGAACTCCGTTCGTGAAAGGGGCACAAACGCCAGTTTGAGCCCTAATTTGTGAAAATTTGTGTAATTTGTGGCTAGAAAATTTGTTTTGTAGCACGCCGAAGGCGAGGTGCTAAACTTTTTAGAAAAATGAAAGTAATCGCTTGATTCTGCTTGTATTTGCATCTCAAAATTAGCCTAGATTGTAAGACCGATTTC
Source organism: Saprospiraceae bacterium (assembly GCA_040401995.1). GTDB lineage: Bacteria > Bacteroidota > Bacteroidia > Chitinophagales > Saprospiraceae > Haliscomenobacter. The sequence goes on along the minus strand of JBBANM010000160.1, from coordinate 2,339 downwards.
GATCCTCCCACAAACCAATCATCCCGCAAAATCTCCTTTCATCACTAGCGCAAGAACCCCATCGCTACGCCGCCGTCCACGTTGAGGGCATTGCCGGTAGACTTATTGAGGAGTCCGCCGACAAAAACAAATACTGCGTTGGCAATGTCTTCCGGCAAAATCATCTCATTCAGCAAGGTGCGTTTGGCATAGTAGGCTGGCAGTTCCTCCACGGTGATGCCATAAGCTTTAGCGCGACCTTCCGCCCAACCGCCAGCCCAAATGTTGGAACCAGCAATTACCGCATCCGGATTGACCATGTTGACCCGAATTTTCTCCGGTCCCAGCTCCGCAGCCAATAACCTAGAAAGGTGAGCCTGCGCCGCTTTTGCCGAGCCATAAGCCACGTTGTTGGGACCCGCCACCACCGCATTTTTGGAAACAATGTTGACGATATCGCCACCCATGGCCTGTTTGCGCATTACCGCAACACCCGCTTGACTCACCAAAAACTCGCCTTTTACCAGGATGTCGTAGAGTTTGTCCCAATCTTCTTGAGTATGATCCAAAAGGGGTTTGGAGATGCTGATGCCCGCGTTGTTGACCACAATATCAACCCCGCCAAAGGCAACACAAGCATCTTGAAACGCCTGATCGATGGAGGCCGTGTCGGTTACATTTAAGGACAGACAGGTGGCGCTGTCTTTGCCATATGTCCCCACAAACTTGCTAAACGCATCGCCCAATCGCGATACATCCAAGTCATTCAAAACCACACAAGCGCCTTCGGAGGCTAGTTTTTCACTGATTGCTTTGCCAATGCCGCCGGCGCTACCGGTCACCAATGCCACCCGCCCAGTGAGCGGTTTGGGTTTGGGCATGCGTTGCAATTTAGCTTCTTCAAGCAACCAGTACTCGATGTTGTACGCTTCCTGGCGGGGAAGGGCGGTGTACTCGGAAATGGCCTCCGCGCCGCGCATCACGTTGATGGCGTTGAGGTAAAACTCGTTGGCTACCCGCGCCGTTTGTTTGTCTTTGGCAAAAGTGAACATCCCTACGCCAGGCCAGAGAATAACCACCGGATTGGGGTCGCGCATCGCCGGACTATTGGGGTGTTTGCAGGTGTTGTAGTACTCGCCGTACATATCGCGGTATGCGCTAAAGGCGGGCGCTAGTAGCGTTTTTACCTTTTCAATTTCTTCGGCAGTTTTTACACTCGTATTTGCTGGGAGATCCAGCACCAAAGGGCTGATTTTGGTGCGCAAAAAATGATCCGGACAACTGGTGCCCAGCGGCACCAAACGCGCCAAATCATTGGAATTGATGAACTCCAACACCTTCGCATCATCAGAAAAATGGCCGATCATGCTATTTTGGCTAGAGCAAAAACCGCGCAAAATGGGCGCTAAAGCGGCAGCTTGCTGATAGCGTTGTTCTTCTTCCAGGCTATCGATTTTTTTGCCGCCAAAAACGGGGGCTTTTTTGCCGTAATTTTCCTCCAGGTAATTGGCGCAAATTTCAATTACCTCCAAGGTGTTGACATAGCTTTCGTAAGCCGTATCGCCCCAAGTAAATAGGCCATGCGAACCCAACATGATACCGCGGAGGGTGATGCCCTTGGCCGCATTTTCTTGCAAACACTGGCGCAATTTCAAGCCCAAATCAAACCCAGGCCGTTGCCAATCTACCCAGCCTATGGTGCCTTGGAATAGATCCTCAGTGATTTTGCGACCGTTTTTTGCCGCAGCAATGGCAATAGCCGCATCGGGATGCAGGTGGTCGATGTGTTTGAACGGCAAAAAACCGTGGAGGGGCGTATCAATGGAGGGCGCTTTGGAATCTAGGTCAAAAATGCAATGGTTGAACAAAGCCACCATTTCATCTTCAAATTCCAAACCGCGGTATACTTTTTCCAGTTGTAGCAGGCGCTCGAGGTAAAGCGCCGCGCAACCTGATTTTTTGAGTGTTCCCAAATCGCCGCCCGAACCTTTGATCCACATCACCTCGGTGGGTTGTTTGGTCAGTGGATCGGTTTCGGTAATCTTGGCGGAGGTGTTGCCGCCGCCGTAATTGGTAAGGCGAAGATCAGCGCCCAACAGGTTGGAACGGTAAATCAACAGCGCAACTTGATCGTCTTGAAATTGAGCAGCTTGTGCATCGTCCCACAAATAGGAGACTTGTTTGAAGTCTAAATTTTTCATTTTGTTTCTTGATCTGTTCCAAAGATAGTTTTTCTTCGTTTTTTTACCGCAGATTTTTGTTTGGATTGGATAGAGGAAAAAGTCGTCTTATCAATTGTAAAAACGTAAAAGTTTAGGTCAGCGGTTTCGAACCAAAAAAGCAGGCAAATTTTAGCTAGA
>JBBANM010000159.1:0-8105 GCA_040401995.1 Saprospiraceae bacterium | reverse complement strand
TAGGATGACAAGAGATTTAGATTTGAAAAAAAGTTGTCCTTTACCTGAACCGGATAGTTATTTTTCATGCTCGAAACTTGACGACGCGAAGTATAGCAACTGATTCGATTTCAAAGCTCACGTTGTTGTCAAGTACAAGGAAGAGCTGGTCATTCCTAAAAAAATACGGGTTAAACAATAATACCATTCAGAGCTGGTTCAAAATGTCTTAAGTTTAACGCAAATTTGATCGTTCCTAAATCACGATAATGTACGCTTACTTTCAACAACCTTATCCTCATCAGCATAATAGCCTCCGCCAACGGAGTCTTACTGCTGTAGGAGTAGGTGTATTTGTGGGCTTGTTTCTCATTTTTTTCCAACCTTTTGGATCATACCTCTGGCAAGACCCAGCCAAACCTTACATCTTAGGGGGCTACGGTGTGGTTACGTTCATTTGCCTGATGTTGGTGAATATAATTGTACCAACTTTTTTTAAGCAATGGTATGCCGAAGAAAACTGGACTGTAGCAAAAGAAATTGGCTGGTCACTGCTCATTATCATGCTGATTACACTAGGTAATATGATCTATGGGGGAATCCTTTTCGGTAGGTCTTTCAGTTTGACAGACGTACTATTATGGTTGGCTATAACGGGGTCTATTGGCATCATGCCCGCAACGGTGGTTACGATGATCAATTATGTTCAATTAGCCCGCAGATATGAGACCAAGCAATTACAGATACCAAGCAATATCAATACCACAGCAGCAGAAACTGTTGTTACTTTGGTAGCTGACAATGAAAAAGATACGCTTACTGTTAAACTCAGCGACTTGTTGTTTATTGAATCAGCGGACAACTATTCAGAAGTGGTTTTTTTGAAAGAAAAGAAAGTTCAAAAAATACTCTTGCGCGGTAGTCTGAGTCGTATGGAGGAGCAACTTACACATCCTGTGGTGCGTTGTCATCGGTCTTATGTCGTCAATTTACAGCAGGTAGAGCGTATCTTTGGCAATGCCCAAGGCTATAAACTCCAACTCAAAGACTGGCCTGAGCCAATTCCGGTAGCCAGGCGTTTCAGTGATTTGGTCAAAAACTATTTTATTGCTTAACCGTTCCTTAAACCAAATTGCATGGCCAAATTGGTTTAAAAAATGATTTTACCTTTGCCAAATATCCCAAAATGAGTCATTCGTACCAAAGATTTATCATTCGTCCCAAAAACTTGACGCTTATCCCTTCTTTTTTGGTGGTGTTCTAAAAGCTGCTACGTTTGTGTCATTCAATAGCAGGATGAACAAATACCATGAAAAAATTACTTGTTTTCTTATTGATTTTGGTGGCTATGACAATGGTAAAAGCTCAAACTGCCGAAAAAGATACGACCATCGAACGCATCAAAATCCGAACGTCGTTTGCCAAATCGTACTTTGGTCTGGATGCGTTTAGTACATTGGGTGGAAACACACAGTACGCTACCCCGACAGGTCTACAGACAGTTTCTTTTTCAGGTACTACCGCTCCGCGAATTTTATTGGGAGGGACGCATTTTTGGGGCCATGCTGATTTTTATGTGGCCTTTCCGGTGGTACGGCTGGGCAGCCAAGCACCTGCTGAGCTGAAAAGTCTTTTTTATAATGAAGGGATAGAAACCGGCTTTCGGGTTTACCCCTGGACTGTTGAGCAGGGGAAACTACGCCCATTTGTAGGAATAGCCTTCAAAGGAGCTGTTTTTAAACAGGTAGACAAAACTTATCAAACTGTACCATCGGTAGCGCGGACGATTTTTCCTTATCAAGCAGGTTTAGTTTTTGCAGGCAAGAAATATTTGCTCCAGGCAGGGCTTAATTTCCAAAGCAAAAACAACTACCGCTATCCGATTTCACGTACGGAATATGGCGATGTAAAAACCGCCTCTTGGTCTTTTAATGTAGGGATGAGTTATTGGATCAATTCCAATGGTGGATTTGCATCAAACTACGGAGTGAGCTACATGAAGAACGGAGTAAAAAAATTAGCGGCCAAAAACCGCCTTAATTGTTGGTATCTCGGTATAGGGCCTTCGGGTACTTTTGAAATAAGCAAGTCGGAGTATGTCAAAGACAAATATCCATTCTTGCGCCAAGAAAGTCCGGGCACTTTTATTCCCGATGTCACCGCCGGCCGGTACTTCCATCGCTTAGATATCAATGTTGGTGTTTCGTATCGCCGATTGCGCTATGAGTCGAGTGGATATGATGTTAAACTCAACTACAATCGTCGGTCCATCATGATCGAAACGTATAAATTTTTGGGTGACTTTCATGGATTTGTTCCTTTCGTGGGGCCTACTTTAGCCTATGAAGACTTGACATTTACGGATACGGATGGCAAAAGCGTCAAAACATTTACTTCAAAAAAGGCCGCTTTAGGAGTGATATTTGGTTGGGATATTCGCATGAGCCGCAGTGAAACATGGCTGTTACGCACCAACTTGCGCTATACGCCTAATCTACACCTCCAAGCCGAAGGCAAAAAAGTCATGTTTGACCAAATGGAATTCAATTTTATCCAACTTATTTGGTTTGCAGGCCGGAGTAAAGCATTGCGCGGCACCTAAGTAAAGAGAACAAAATAATCAGCTAAGGAATGGGTGAATAATAAAGTACACCTTTTAGCCGCCGCTATTTTGCAGCCAAACGACTATCTTTTGAGGCGCAATGTGGGGCATTGCAACGAAAAAGATAGGAAGAGTGGATGTGAAAGAGCAAGGATAATGGTGTACTTTATTGTTTAACCATTCCTAAGCATGAAACCGTATTTATGATGGGCAATACATTTTTTAACTGTTCCTAAAGGGTAATGGCGAAAGTTTTGATTCGAAAAAGATGGAATGAAACACTTGCAACTTATGGTTTTAACCCATGTCCTTGAGCCTACAAATCAGTTCTAGTAACCCTAAAAACCTGTTTCAGAAAAAAGACATGTCAAAAAAAATACTTTTAACAGCCTTTTTGATTGGCTTTTGCGCTTTGGCTTTTTCCCAAAAAGCACAAAGAGTAGATAGCCTTTTTAGCCAATTAGCCCAGAGAAATTTTTTCAATGGCAATGTGCTATTGACTGAAAAAGGGCAAACCCTCTATCAAAAATCTTTTGGGTATGCCGACCTTCAGAACAAGCGATTGAACTCCGATAGCTCCGTTTTTTCGTTGGCGTCGGTTTCAAAGGTCTTCACCTCCTTGGCTGTTTTGCAATTGCGCGATAAAGGAAAATTGCAATTGGATGATACTTTCACGACCTATTTTCCTGATTTTCCTTACTCAGATATTACGATCAGGCACTTACTTTCTCATACCTCTGGCATACCTGACTATCCGGTTTTGTTTGCAGCAGATGTAAAGAGCAACCCCAATAAAATCTTTACCAATCAAGACATCATTCCACGCTTAAAAACATGGAATAAGCCCTTGGCTTTCAAAACGAATGAGGCTTGGCAATACTCCAATACTAACTATTGCTTGTTGGCCTTATTGGTCGAAAAGTTATCCAAAATGAGTTTTCAGCAATACGTACAACAATTCGTATTTATGCCTGCTCAAATGAAAAGTACGCATTTTCAGCTGGACTGGAAACACCCTTCAAGCAAAAACAGAGTGAGCGACCAAGAGTATCCTTTGTTTTTTTCTAAAGCTGTACAGAAAGTGGATAGTGCTGGTAAGTTCAGGATGAGGCTGTACAATTATAGTGGTTTTGTGGGTCAAGGAAATGTGATGACTACTACCATCGACATGAAACGCTTCGATGAGGCGCTGTATGCTGGTAAATTATTAAAAAACAGCACTTTAATGGAAGCGATGAGCCCTGCAATACTCCATAATGGCGAAAATCCCCAAACAGCAATGGCGGGAAGAAAAGCTTCTTACGGACTTGGTTGGTATGTTTTGGCCGATACCACAAGTGGTAAAATAGTGGGTCATACCGGCGGTGTACCCGGTGCTTTAAGTTTATTCGTTCGCAATGTTTCAAAAAAGCAAACGCTGATTTTATTCGATAACGCTTTCAATATTGGGGTCTATAATGCAGGTTTTAATGCCTTGAATCTACTCAATGGGAGGCCTGTTGTGCCGCGAAAAGAACCGGTCACTCAAATTTATGGAAGTACATTGGTTGAACAAGGCGTTGATGAAGCCTTTTGCATCCTTCAGAAATATTTGACAGATGTGGTCAACTATCGACTCGATGAAGATGAAATGAATGAGCTAGGTATTCAGTTGTTATACGAAAACCATGAAAAATTGGCTTTGGAAGTTTTGCGGATGAACACCCTTTTGTTTCCCAAAAGTTTTAATGTGTACGATAGTTATGGAGAAGCACTGCGAAAAGTCGGTAAAAAAGAAGCGGCGATTTGGATGTATCAACAGTCAGTCGAACTAAACCCACAAAATGAAGCTGGCATAAGGGCTTTGGAGGAAATGAGTAAAAAGAATTGAGTACCAAATAATTGTTAGAGGCTGTTCTGAAAATGATAAAGAAGCCTTTAAAGTCAAAAAAAACCTACAGCGGTAACTAAGGAACGGGTGAATAATAAGTGGTCGTTTTAGTAGCCGCTATTTTGCTGCCAATCAACTATCTTTTGAGGCACAATGTGGGGCATTGTAACGAAAAAGATAGGAAGAGTGGCGGTAAAAGAGCAAGGCAAAAGCGAGCACTTATTGTTTAACCGTTCCTAAAACAAAAAAATATGGAGTTTGAAGAAATGAAACTAGCCAAACGCTACGTTGTTGGCATTTACGTTAGAACGACCAATCAGAACGGACAATCTCAAGTTGACATTGGTGAACTGTGGGGAAAGTTTTATGCGCAAAATTTGTTGACAACAATTCCCAACAGGGTTTCTGATGATGTCTATTGTATCTACACCGATTACGAAAGCGACCAAAATGCACCCTATACAAGCATCATTGGTTATGAGGTATCGACTGAAGAGGAGATTCCAAGTGGCATGATGCTAATTGAAATACCCGCATCAAAATACCGAGTATATACAGCGAAAGGAAAGTTGCCCGATTGCGTCGTTGGCACTTGGATGCACATTTGGGGAAGTCCTATCCATAGAAAATATGCAGCCGACTTCGATGTGTATGGTGTTAAGTCAAAAGACCCCTTGAATGCCGAGGTGAAAACCTATTTGTCGGTGAAATAATCTCTCCTCTATTTTTCACTTGAGAGCCTACATAGTTTTTTTGGGTGGACGCGAAAATGAAGCCATTTTGGCCAGAATGAGGCACAAAAAGCAGCGTTTAGCTAGACTAAATGCGCATTTTCGGAACGAACTTATGGCCAAAATGGCTTCGTTACAACCAAAAAAATCATCTAGAATCTAATCTGGACTTTAGCCCTTTGAAAAGAAAAGAACTGGGTGAAAAAGCATTATTTTGAAGGTTCTCAAGCTATCAAGATATATGCAATTACCACCCGAGTTCCAGGACTCAATATCCGTTTTTTCTTGTGGATTTAGCAAGCGTACCTGGGAAAAAATAAAATTACTCTTGCTAGGTGCCTTGCTATGCCCAGGTAGTCGAACTGTATGCAATATCTTGCGTACACTTGGACTTGAACACGAAAGTAGTTTTCATAAATATCATCGAGTATTGAGTCGTACCAAATGGTCAGCTTTGAAGCTGTCCAGCATACTCCTAAAATTGCTAGTGGATGCTTTTATCCCATCACATGAACCGCTAGTTTTTGCTATCGATGAAACTATCGAGCGGCGTTGGGGTGCAAAGATTAAAAAGCGAGGGATTTACCGTGATCCAGTACGATCCTCCAAGAGCCATTTTGTCAAGTGTAGTGGACTGCGTTGGATGGTGTTGGCCTTGCTTACTCCTTTGCCTTGGCTTGAAGGAAATTGTTGGGCATTACCTGTCCTTAGCGCTTTATGCCCTTCTGAACGTTATTATCAAAACCGAACACAAGCTCGCTCTGCTAAAAAACTCACAGATTGGGCGGAGCAACTCATCCAATGGTTACACCGTTATGCACTTCCTTTGAAACGTGCTGTTTATCTAGTCGGTGATGGCTCGTATGCCACCTACGAACTACTCGATCAAGGTGTCCAACAAAACATCAATCTCATCGTGCGCATGCGTTTTGACGCTCGGCTCTTCCATTTTCCGACTCCAAATCCGCCTCACAAAAGAGGCCCCAAACCCATCGTTGGCAAACGAATAATGGATATGGAACAACGACTCCTCGATGGGCGCATCAAGTGGACTAAAGTTCATTTTAGTCAATGGTATGATCGAAGTAACCAAACCATGCTCATTACCTCCGGTAAAGCGCTCTGGTATAAGCCTTCTTCACCCATTGTTCCTATCCAATGGATACTCATTAAAGACCCTTTGAATCAAATGGAGCCAGCGCTGCTCGCTACTACTGACCTCAAACTCGATCCGGTGCAAATCATCAACTTCTTTGTTCGCCGTTGGCGCATTGAAGTTACTTTTGCTGAAGTGCGAAGACACCTGGGGGTCGAAACTCAACGGCAATGGTCTGATTTGGCTATTGAGCGTTCAACGCCTCTGCTCTTTTCTCTTTTTTCCATCACAACCTTATTGGCGCATTCACTTCATCAATGCAGTCCTATCAAACCCATTACTGCCGCTTGGTATCCTAAGATTACTGTCTCTTTTTCCGATGTCCTCTGTGCTGTAAAAACGGCTATCTGGAAGCATAATCAATTTTTAACCTCCTCCAAAAACACCCTTGTTGATAATTATATTCATAACATCAGGTATCTTTGGAATGTCCTCATTGGCGCTACTGCCTAAAAGGGCTAAAGTCAAGCTCTAAATGAAGCGCAAGAAGAAAAATGTCATGTCTTATTTTTGGACAGCGCTCATTTTGTACTCCAGGCTTTTGTGGCCGTGGAGTGGTCTTTAAAACGCCTGTTTTTAAAAAGAACAGCTGGCAGATTTCGACTCAATGTGATTGGCGCTATCCACGCCACCTCAAAAGAATTCATTGGGCTTTATAACAGCACCTATATCACTGCCGAAGTTGTCGTTCATCTTTTATAACGCATTGCTGTGCGATTTGCTGACAAACCTATTTTTATTGTCTTGGACAATGCCCGACATCAGCACTGCAAATGGATCAAAAAGACCGCTGAGGATTTAAACATTCAGCTCCTCTTTCTGCCGCCTTACTCTCCAAATCTCAATCTGATAGAACGACTTTGGAAGTTTATTAAAGCCGAAGTTTGCGCTGCCAAATACTATCCCGACGGTAATTCTTTTCAACAGGCTATTGTCGGGTTCATTAAAAATTTGAACTCCGAGACCATGAAAAATGAGCTCCCTTCCAGGCTTTCTCTTAAATTTTAGTTATTTACTCATGCTCGAAACATGGCCGCTTGAGCTATATTAAGAACTAAAGCCGGGCTTTATTCGTCAAGCCTTGAACCGCAGCACTACAGAATTACCGCTGCTGATTGCTCCAATATCTAGGCCCACTATTGGTAATATCAATGTTATGTTCATGCCCTTTTGTCTATCTACTTTTGTAATTTGTGTTAGCAGAAATAAGTTTCAATTTATTCTTTGTCATGTTTTAATAGCTCCGATTTTACAAAATTGATAGCTTCTGTACAAAAGCCCTTATCATTTAAATTTATTCCCATAAATCTGTTTAGCAAATTAGAAGGATTGTCTGTATAGCCATTTCTTAGAAACTTATTAAACTTAACTGAAAAACTGTTTTTTTCTTTAAGAAACTGTTGAAAATATTGAATTGCTAAAAGTGAAGCCATCATATCGTTTATATTGTGCAGTGGTGCTTTAAAATTTGTCTCAAGTCTCATCCAAAACCCCTTTTGTTCCGGGTTATTGCTATAATCTCTGTATTTGCTGCCAATTAAAAAAGTTATGCTGTCAAGGTCGGAAGGTTTGGTAATCTTGTCAGAAATTATCCCATGAATTAGATTGTATTCAATTGCTGCTTCTGCGGCACTTCCAAATAGTACAAGAAGCCGTTCTAAATATTTTGAAGAATAAAATTGTTTTTCTGAACTGTTTTTAGAATTCTGATATAAATAGTGTCTGTCCATTTAGTCAAGAAAAGAATCGCAAGCTTACCAAATACTG
>JBBANM010000158.1:0-8282 GCA_040401995.1 Saprospiraceae bacterium | reverse complement strand
TTCAACAACTGATATATCGATTGAGTTTAAGTTCATGCCCTGTATTTTAATCTAATTAAGCCGCTAGGTTGGCATATAAGAGGAGGTGTCTAAACTCTCTCATTGATGTGCTTCACTTTTTAACTTGTAGAGTCCCACGATCAGTAAGGATTAATGGAATGGGATCACATATCTCCCCGACAAAGCGGCCATCATCACCTTGATTAATAAATCCCAGTAGATTCCATTGCCCGGTCCGATCTTGGATAATTCTTCCTGCATAGATATGGGGAGCATCAATTAACTCTGCATTTTTCAAATCAAAAGGCCCAAGCAAAGAGGAGGCAGGGGCTGAATATGTGCCCGCAAAACTCGCCGATTCTCTCCTACGGTCAGATAGTTCTGAAGGGGCGCAACAAAATACAATCACCGTGCAACCTTCAACCATTTCAACTTGAATTACCTCTAATTGGCCAAATTCACCTGCTTGACTCAATGGTGGTTGGACTTTCCACGTAAAAAGATCCGCTGAAGTTGCATGCCCAATAACTCCTCGAGTGAGTCGATCTCCTTCCTTACTTCGTGCCGTCACCAGCATGTGAAAACCGTTGCCTTTACCGTCAGGGAAAACCCATGGATCGCGCCAAGCCTGGTCTGGCCAATCCTCTAAATTAAGAGCTTCATACCACTGTTCATCGGCAACGGCAACGGGCTGCGATCCAACTTTTTCCCAAGAGATTAAGTCATCCGATACAGCGTGACCGATACGTTGGACCAATCCACTCTCTTTTCGAGAGACACCGGTATAGAACATATGCCAACGTTTATCGGGAGCTAAGAAAGTTGAGCCGGTCCAAGTCGCAAGGTCATCCCAAGCGGGAGAGTCGGAGGTAACTATTGCATCTGGAAGTAGTGTCCAGCTGCGTAAATCTTTGGAGATTGCATGTCCGATCGATGCTCGAAAGTGCCGGCGATGTGGATCTGAAAGTGCACGTGAGGCTCGAAGAAAAAACATATGAAAGTTTTCACCATCATCGGCATACCAAGAGTCCCAAACCCAATGATCGGTTAATCCAAACATTTTCTACCCCTTTATTCCAGTAGATGCGACACTAGTAACGAAGAATCTCTGCATACTCAAAAATAGAATTACAATCGGCACAGTCAATAAAGTTAAGTAGGCCATGATCTGACCCCAAGATGTTCCGAAATTGACGTAAAAATACTGTAATCCAAGCATAATGGAGCGATATTTCTCGTCCTGAATCGTAATTGCTGGCCACAGATACATATTCCACATGGGAAGAAAAGTTAAAATTGCAACCGTTCCAAAAACAGGACCTGAGAGTGGAACTGCAATCGAACGATAAATTCTGAACCAACTTGCGCCATCGACAAGAGCCGCTTCATCAAGCTCCTTTGGTAGCCCTTTAAAATATTGCACAAAGAGAAAAATTGAAAATGCACTAGCTGCGAACGGAAGAATTTGGATTTGATAACTATTAAACCAGCCCTGGGTAAAATGAAAACCACCGGTAAAGGAAATCCAGGGTAATTTCGCTGCCAGATATAGCATCGGTATGGCCAAAACATCAAAGGGCAGAATCAGAAGTGCCAGAATAATCGACAAAATGAATTTCTTTCCACGCCATTCCATCTTTGCGATGGCAAAACCAATCATGCTATTGAGAAATAGTCCAAGGATTACCGTGGCCGTAGAGACAAAAAGTGAGTTAAAAAGGAATCTGCCAAAAGGTACTCGATTAAATACTTCCCAATAGTTATCTAGGGAAAGATGCCCAACTGGTAAAAAAGCCCGCGCGCTACTAACATCTTGCAAAAGGGAGTCATTACTCTTAAAACTCGACATAACCATAAAGACGAGTGGAAAAACGAAGAATAAGGCTAGTCCAGACATTGATGTCAGCGAAAATCCAAAGGAGAGTCGAGATCTTTTCATTAATCTAACCTTCTCGTAGCACTACGTTGAATGAGGGAGATGATTAGAACGAGAGCAAAAAAGACAAATGAAAATGCTGAGGCATATCCAATCTGCTGTTTTGCATAACCATTTAAGATAACCTGATAAACTAGTGTCGTCGTCGAATCGAGCGGCCCCCCTTGCGTAATAATCGCAATTTGAGTGAAAAGACCAAGTGCGGCAATTGTGATAGTAACTAAAACGAAGACGAATGTATGTCGTAGCCCAGGAATAGTGACATAACGAAACTGCTTTCGAAATCCAGCCCCATCGACCGTTGCCGCTTCATAGAGCTCTGCTGGAATTGTTTGCAGGCCCCCGAGCCAAATGATCATATGAAATCCAACTGCTTGCCAAATTGAAAGAACAATAATTGCAGGCATTGTTGTCTTTGGATTTTCTAACCAGGCAAAGCTTTGAAATCCCGGAAGTACCTGTTTGATAATGGTATTAAGCAGTCCATTTTTTTGATAAATGAAAGTCCAGAGCATTGAGACTACCACCATGCTCGTCAAGGCAGGAATGAAATATACGGTGCGAAAAAAATTTCGCCCTCGTAATTTTTGGTTAACCATTAACGCCAGTAATAGCCCGAAACCGCCTTGCACCGGGACGACTATGAGTGCGAAAAAAATAGTATTTTTAAGCGATTTCCAAAAGAGTGGATCTCCCGCCAGCACTACCTTTATAGTTCCTTCTTTTCTGTTTTCTCCAAAACGAAAGAGTTCAGATTTGGACCTAAACCGTGCAGAATCGCTACTAATTTTTGTGTAATTGCGGAGGGATTCGTAGACAACATTATTTTTGTTATCAATCTCGACGGTACCATCGTTATTACGCTCGGCTTTAAGCGTTAAAATTCCAATACCTAAAATAGTTTTGAAGTTTGAAAGTCCGATACTCTTTGGAGGTTCCGGGCTGACAAGGCGAGCGTCGGTGAAGCCAAGCGTGAGAGCTAGAAATACTGGGACAATTGAGAACAGCAAGATAAGAAGCACGGCTGGTAGCGAAAGAAGCCAAGCAGCTCGGGTCTCCTTTTTTTTACGGTGCGTCAAAACGTTACTCTGCATTGTGGATTCCCTTCTTGGTTTTTGAATTTATTGCCGGCTAAATCTTGGCCAAATGCAGGACTACCTCAACTCCACTTCAACTAACCGAAGTGAGGTAATCCTGCATGCTTTTATGGATAAGTGATTATGAGCTGATTGCTATTCTCAGATCACTTCTTTGTTTTGTAGTAATTGCTATTTTTGAGGTTCTTGTCGATCTCATCAACGGCAGCATCCAATGCAGTTTGTACATTGGCGCCAGCGATAATGTCCTTTGTCATCTTTTCATAGACTGTCGAGATGAATGCATATGCAGGTGTCGCTGGGCGAATTAATGCATATTTGCTAGCTAGTTGTTGGAATATTGCTAAAGGAGCACCTGGCTTGTAATCAGCTGAAAGCAAAGTAGCTTCTTGAGTTCCTGGCACGTAAGTGAGGTCATTGGCGTATCGGGCAATGTACTTGCTTTGCAATGCAAACTTCAACCATTCGTTAGCAGCAGCTTTGTTTTTGCAAGTACTTGAAATAGCCCACTGCCATGATCCGCCACCGATGACGGGATGGGTTCCAAGATTTGGTGGTGGAAGTACTACGAAGTCATCACCAAGTTTGGCAAGTGCATCTTTTGCAGTCCAGTTACCACTCCAAGAGAAAGCGATTTTACCTGTAGTAAATCCGGTATCCCGCTCAGTTGCACTCTCTTTCTTTGGTGCGTATCCGCTTGCAAAAATATTTTGGAACCAATCGCCCCAAGCTTTAGCCGCTGGGCCATTTAGTGCGCCTTCGGCAGATTTCATATCTTTACGGTTAATGAGATCTCCACCAAAAGATTGTAGGAAAGGTGAGTAAGCATATGGATACCATTCGCCATCCCAGCCTGTACCCATTGAGATTGCATAATCAAATTTGCCTGAGGCTTTTGCCTTAGCAAGTGCATCATTGAACTCTTTCAACGACCACGGTGCAGCTATCGTAGGTGTGCGTAACCCGAGATCCTTGAGCACTGACTTTTTGGCAAATAGGCCAACAGCAGCGTCATAGATTCCAAGAGAGTAAAGCTTTCCATCATAAATGCCCTTGGCGGTTTTTGAGAATTTCGACAGGGTATTTTTATCGATCGAAAGTGGACTCAAATATCCGGCCCATGCCCATGCTGGAGTTACAGGAGCATCGATGTCCAAAAGACATGGCAGGCTCTTTCCTGCCGCGGCTGCAACTACTGCATCGTTATAATTTGGATTTGGAAATGCTTTGATCTGCACTTTGTACTTTGCTTGAGATGCGTTGAAATCTTTGGCAATCTGGTATGCGATGTCTATTTCCTGTTGATGTCCGCTTGCGTGGCTCCATAACACGATTGTTTCAGGTGCAGCTTGTGCGGACGCAGCAAAAATCGATGCAGTTAGAGCGAAAGCGGCAACAATGGCCGTTACACTCAAACTACGCTTTAGGTCTTTCATTGATCCTCCTACTGTCGTCAGAAACCTTGTATTTCAAGGTTTCACATGCGTTGGGTTCTTCCACCGCATTAGCTCCTTATCACTTGTTCAAGGGGTGATAAGGAGCTACCGAATCTCGCTCTATTAGCTCGCAGGTAATTTCTTTCTGCTCGCATAGAGTCGATCCGGAATCTTGGTTTTCTAACTCATCGATAAGTCGGTTCGCAGCCCATGTCCCCATCTCATAATGAGGAAGTTGCATTGTGGAAAGAGGCGGCCAGAGCGCCTCGGCGATATGGGGTTGATTATCAAAACCCATGATTGAAATATCTTGAGGAACTCGTAACCCAACTTCATTCGCAGCTCTATAAGCCCCCATGGCCATGCGATCACTAAAACAGAATAATGCAGTTGGTCGTCGAGGAGATTGCAGCAGCTCCATTGCTCCGACATAACCGTCATTTGCATAACTTTCAAAAGTATTAAACATGAGTGATTTGTAATCTTTTACTTTCAATTTTTTCATCGCATCTATATAAGCCCGGGATCTTTCACGTCCTCCCACTGTGGGATTAGTGATACCAATCCACCCAATTTCCCTGTGTCCATTTTTTATCAGAAAATCCATAGCCAAAGTGGCTGATGCATACTCAGCTGGAACGACTGAGCTATGAGTGTCCAGAGAGTTAAGGCTGCAGTGCAAAAAGATTGTGGGTTGATTTTTAAGCTGTAGGGGGAAATCCAATTTACGGTGAAACATCGAGGCATAGATAAAGCCTTCAACATTGCGCTGTAACAGGGCTTTTATGGCACGCTCTTCATTTTTGGAATCAGCAGAGGTGTCGACAAAAATAAGGAGCCAACCACGCTTCCACGCTGTTTCTTCGGCACCAGCAAGCATTTGTCCGGCGAAGTTGGTCGTTGCCACAGTATCTGAAATCAATCCAATTGTTTTACTTTTCTGTGTCCGCAAACTTCGGGCCACTAAGTTGGGACTGTATCTAAGTTTTTTTGCTTGCGCACGCACTCGCTTTTCAACGATTTCACTGACTCGACCATCTGAATTTTCACTCAGCACTAAAGAGACGGTTGCAGAACTAACCCCGGCTGCGGCCGCAACATCACTGAGCTTCACCCTTTTCAATCTTTGCCTTTCGTTAATCGTTTAACCAGTTAAACGATTAACGAAAGATAGCCCTTATGAAAGTCAAAATCAACGTTTAAGTGAAATGTTATAAAATTGTGACAAATTCCTGGTATCTAGCCACGCGACTAAGGCCGGCGCCGTTGGCTCCAACCCCGGCAGGCCTTTAATCTCGAAATGCGGGTTGAGTCAGTAATTCGGCATCTAACTCTGAATCAGGTGGCAGGCTAGCTTGGATTTGGGCGATCTCATCGCTTGTGAGTGAGAGAGAGACTCCAGTGAGGCAGTCAAGGATTGATTCAATCCGAGTCGCCCCTGGGATAGGAATCATCGAGGGTGATCGATGGAGTAACCAAGCTATTGCAACTGCATAGGCTGAAAGCTCCTTGGATTCGCCGATTGCGCGAAATGCGCCTGCGCTCACTTGCCCCAAAACGGAGGATCTAATGACGCCTCCAAAAGGAGACCATGGTAAATACGCTATGCCGTTGGCTTCACAGATATCAATGATTTCGGGTTCGCAGCGATAACGGGCGCTAAATTGATTTTGAATAGAGATCACACCACCTTGCGCCGGGCTGCCTCCAATTTTAATAGCTCGGAGTAACTGCTCAGCCGAGTAGTTACTTACTCCAAGATGCTCCACCAATCCACGCTCACGCAGGACTAGCAGATTTTCAAACTGCTCTTCAAAACTGATCGTTGGATCCAATCGATGGTGATGCCATAGTTGAATTTTATCGACTCGAAGGCGCAATGCAGATGCTTCGGCCGCTCTTAGAAAATAGTCTTTGGATGTCGCTCTACCCCAACTCTCATCTGGTCCACGGGTGATACCACCTTTGGTCGCAATTACAACTTTTGATTTAGCTTCACTTGAGCCCGACCAAGTAGAAAAAGCTTCACCAACTAAACTCTCATTGTGGCCAAATGTTTTCCAACTTGGCGCATATATATCGGCGGTATCTATCAAAGTTACGCCGGCATCTAAAGTGGCGTGAATTACTCCAATCGCCCCGATACGGTCATCAACCATTCCAGCTTTCGAGGATGGCATACCGGAAAGCGGCATACAACCCAGACCAACTGCAGAAACTTTCCAAGGACCCAATGTGCGAGTAGGTAGTGACACTGTCGTACTTCCAATTCTGTTTGCTCGTCGTGATTAAGAATGGGAAGAGTATCTGAAAATTCTTTTATCGTCATTACCGCAGAGTCGATTAGTTTGTGAAAGTTGGTACTGCTATATTCGTACTCAATTGAATGTGAGGTAAAAAGAATGACACAGCGAGCACGAATAGGAATAGTTGGAACAGGCTGGCGTGCTGAATTTTACATTCGAATAGCACAGGCTCTCCCAGATGAATTTGAAATAGTTGGAGTAGTTGCAAGGCGATCAGAGAATGCAGAAATCATGCGGAAAAACTGGTCTATTTCAACGTTTTCGACGCTATCTGAACTCATTACAACAATTAAACCCGATTATATTGTCACCTCAGTCTCGTGGAGCTCAAATCCAGGTGTGCTCGAAGAGTGTGTAAATAGGTCAATTCCAGTCCTGAGTGAAACGCCTCCAGCCCCTGATCTGGATGCATTAAGAAAACTTTGGTCAGAGATCGGATCTAAGCAGCTGGTTCAAGTTGCTGAGCAGTATTTGTATCTACCTGGACATGCAGCTCGTAAAACCGCTATCGATCGTGGCGCGATTGGTATACCAAGTTCTGTCCATGTCTCTTCGACCCATGGTTACCACGCAATGTCGATTGTTCGCGGATATCTTGGATTTCCCATGGGAGTAACGCAGGTGCAGGCTTCAATGTTTAGCGCTTTATTAGTCGATCCATTAAATCGTAATGGCTGGAACGAAGATCTTGCCCCAAAAACAGCTCGTACAACCCTTGCTACTATTGATTTTGGCGATGGGAAGTCTGCTTTATACGATTTCACAGATAATCAATGGCACAATCAATTGCGCCTGCGTCGCATTCTTATACGTGGAAGTGAGGGAGAGATTGCCGATGACACAATTATTCGCTTACGAAAGCCCAATGCAATAACAAAATCTCAGTTCAATCGTTTTCAATTAGGTCATGATCTAAACCTTGATGGTCATGACACTGAACATATTTCATTAGATGGAGAGGTTATTTACCAAAATCCATTTGTGGGTTGCCGATTTATGGATGAGGAAATCGCAATAGCATCAATGATGCGAGGCATGTCTGCTTGGGTAGCAGAACAAGGGCCAGAACCATATTCCCTAGCTCAAGCTGCGCAGGACCTATTAATATCGCTAGCGATTGAAGAGTCACTCCTGTCAGGTAGTAAAGTCCAAACAGAGCTAGAGGCATGGGTTTTCTAAGTCTGGATTGAGTCGAGAGTTGCACCCCGAGGTACAAAGTTACCCAAGCTTGGGAGTATTACTTGTGAGGCGGGTCGGGCTCGAACCGACGACGACCAAATTATGAGTTTGGGGCTCTAACCAACTGAGCTACCGCCTCTTACAGTCAGAGTTTATTGTATCCAGGGGCCGAATTGCCAAACCGAGTCAAGTCCGACGATTCGATAAATTACATCGGCAAAGCTTCAAATATGCGCAGGCCAGCTTTATTTGCGCTGCTCTCTTTGAACTCCTTTGATTCCCCAGTACTCCCACATACCCATCACATTGAGTATGAGGGCAAAACCAA
>JBBANM010000157.1:0-8289 GCA_040401995.1 Saprospiraceae bacterium | reverse complement strand
ATTGTGCAAAATAATATTTGCCCTTTTACTTTGTTTTTGACACAGAACATTACAAGATATCAACCAACCATTTGAAACTCCAAATTGCGCTGCAAATAATAACCCGCATTTTCGGTCACCACGATATCGAGCGGCAAATGCTGAATGCGTTCGGAAGGACGTTTGTAAATAAAATGATTGACGATGTTCATCAATGCCAAATAACCCTGCTGCTCAGGGTTTTGATTGATGAGGAAACTGATTTTTTCTTGATTCAGGTAAGCTAAGTTAGGCGGGAGTAAGTCAAAACCTACGATCTTGACTTTGCGGTATTCCTGTCCTTCAAGGGCTTGCAGTACTTTGTAGGCCCGCGAATTGGAAACAAAAATACCGGTTACATCACGATGTTTTTCCAATAATTCTAACATGAAATCGCGCATCACTGGCGCTTGGTCAAAAGCTTCAAAATCTTGTCGCATCACCTGAAACCCTTTTTCGGGGATACTGGCAAAATAATCGCGCAAGCCTTGTTCCTTGTCAAGCAGGTGTTTGGCGTTCACGGTTTCATTGTCCAGGTTGAGCACCAGCGCCTTTTCTGGTTCCTTCATTCCAAAATGCAGCAGTTTTCCCGCCAGCACCCCGCTTTGATAAGAATCCTGACCAATATATGTCATCACCTGCTCATGCGCCAAATCGGTATTGATCAACACTACTGGAATCCCCATTTTTTGACACTCCGTCAAAAGTAGATTAGCTTCTTTAAAAAAAATGGGCGCCATCAGCAACGCGTCGGGAGCGTGTTGCAACACCGCATGGGCTTGCTGCAAAAAAGCGTTGGGATCAAACAAATTAAAATAAAAGGGCGTAAGCTCAATGCCAAAATGTTTGACCGCCTGATAGGCTTTGAGCATGCCGCTGGCCGGTTTTTCCCAATAAGGATCGGTACGGTAATCAGGTAACAAAGCGGCAACCTTTACCGTGCGGTTGTAGGCCAAGGTGCTGGCGATTATGTTGGGTTCGTAGCCCAACTCCTCCACCACTTTCAATACCTTTTGCCGATTCAACGGCGATACTTTACCGCGATTGTGCAGCACCCGATCAACAGTTCCTGGCGAAACGCCGGCCTGTTCAGCTATATCCTTGATTGTTACGCGGTTACTCATGCAAGGAAGTTCAATGACTTTAAAGAGAATCCTTCAGGTCGGAAAATTAAAAATTAAATCTTGCGCAAAGGCTATTTTTTGCTAGGATTATTTTTGTGTGTTCGCACACAAGAAAAATATTTATCGCTGTGTGCGCGCACACTATTGAAAAAAACACTACTTTTGTAGGGTCAGGAACGGGTAAATAATAAATTGACAATTTAGCCGCCGCTATTTTGTTACCAATCGACTATCTTTTGAGGCGCAATGTGGGGCATTGTAACGAAAAAGATAGGAACAGTGGCGGCGAAAGAGCAAGGATAAAGTGGTAATTTATTTTTAAGCCGTTCCTTAAAAAAACGATATTCATGGATGCTTCAGTAGTCATTGGGATAGATGTAGGCGGCACCAGTACCAAGTTGGCGCTGGTAGACGCAGAAGGTCGCATCTTGGGGCGTTCCAGCTTCGATACGCAGGCGCGGCGCGGCGGAAGCAATTTTGTTGCGGCCATCTGTGAAACGGTAGAAGCGCTGTTCGCGACCGTGTCAGCAACCCACAGCTTACTAGGAATTGGCATTGGCACTCCTAGTTGTGATGAAGTAAATGGCACCATTACCGGCGCTGCAAACATGCCCTTTACCGAAACCGTACCTTTAAGACAATTGGTAGAAGACCATTTCAACTTACCGACTCGGTTGGTAAAGGATGCCAACTCATCAGCACTCGGCGAAATGCAATACGGCGGCGCCAAAGGCATGAGCAATTTCATCCTGCTGACCTTAGGTACTGGATTGGGATCAGGTTTGGTTATCAATGGGCGTACCATTTCGGGCGTACATGGTTTGGCCAGCGAGCTGGGGCATATCTCAGCAGATCGCAACGGTCGTTTTTGCAATTGCGGACAACGCGGTTGTTTGGAAACATACGTCAGCGCGCCGGGAATCAAACGCACCGTATTTGAACTCATGGCCAATCATACCCAACCCAGCGTATTGCGCGATGCCTCTTTCAACAGCATGACTGCATCCGATATTACCGCCGCCGCCAAAGCTGGCGACGCCATTGCTCAAGAAGCTTTTCGGATTACCGGCGACATCCTCGGGTATAAAATTGCCGATATGGTTTTGCACCTCGATCCCCAAGCCATTTTTTTGGCGGGCGGTTTAGCACAAGCGGGAGATTTGATTTTAATACCCGCCAACGAAAGCTTGAAAAAGAACCTGATGGTTATGTTTCAAAATAAAGTAACCATCCAACTCTCGGCATTAGGCAGCGAAGACGCTGCGCTATTAGGCGCTGCATCGCTCATTTGGAATCTTCAACCTTCTGTATCAAAAACAAATCCATAACCGATGGAATATCTAAAATATCAACTCAAGTCTTTAGAAAAAATCCCTACCAAAGTATGGGAAGATGCCCGCGAAGGCTCCAAACATGTAGCTCGCTCCATCGCCCTTACCATTCGTCAAAAACAACAAGAAGGCGAACACGTGGTATTGGGTTTGGCAACCGGCTCCTCCCCTATTCAAGTCTACCAAGAGCTGGTGCGCATGCACCGCGAGGAAGGCTTGAGTTTTTCCAATGTCATCACCTTCAACCTCGATGAATATTTCCCCATGCGACCCGACGCGCAACAGAGCTATGTGCGTTTCATGCGGGAATACCTTTTTGATCATATCGACATAAAACCGGAGAACATCAACATTCCCGATGGTACCATTCCCATTGAGAAAGTAGATGAATACTGTTCTGGTTATGATAAAAAAATCGAAGCCCTCGGCGGCATTGATATCCAATTGCTGGGTATCGGCCGTACGGGTCACATTGGTTTCAATGAACCCGGTTCTTGGGACAGCTCTGAAACCCGCATGGTGCGCCTCGACGCCATCACACGTAGAGATGCGCTCAAAGATTTTTCTAGCGAAGAAGATGTCCCTTATCGCGCCATCACGATGGGCATCAAGACGATCTTGAAAGCGCGTGCGGTACACTTGCTGGGTTGGGGACAACACAAGGCTACTGTACTCAAAAAAGCCATTGAAGGCCCAATTGCGGCAGTTTTGCCGGCTTCGTTTTTGCAAAAACATCCCAACGTACGCTTCCATCTTGATGTGGGCGCTGCCGAAGAACTCACGCGTTTTGAATCGCCATGGTTGGTGGGGATTTGCAACTGGGACGATGATTTGGTGTGCAAAGCCGTAGTGTGGTTGTCGCAAAAAGCCGGCAAACCCATCCTTAAATTGACCAGCGAAGATTACAATGAAAATGGGTTGAGTGATTTGGTAGTGGAGTATGCTTCTGCCTACGACATCAACATCACCATCTTCAACCGTTTGCAACATACCATCACCGGCTGGCCTGGCGGAAAACCCAATGCCGATGATTCTACTCGCCCCGAGCGTGCCAAACCTGCTAAAAAGCGGGTCATCATTTTCAGTCCCCACCCCGATGATGATGTAATTTCAATGGGCGGTACTTTCATTCGCTTGGTAGAGCAAAAACACGATGTGCATGTAGCTTATCAAACTTCGGGTAACATTGCAGTACACGATTTTGATGCCTTGCGTTACATCGAGTTTATGCTCGATATGTTGGAACGAGAACCCAGCAGCAAGGAGAATGAAGAAAGCATCAAGAAGTACAAAAAAATCGCCAAATACCTCGGCAATAAAAAAGCCGACGAGCTCGATAACGCCGATGTGCGCGCCGTACGCGGATTGATTCGCCGCGGTGAAGCAAGGGGCGGCGCCAGATTCAGCGGCATCGACGATGAACACATCCACTTCCTCGATATGCCTTTTTATGAAACGGGGCGCACCCGTAAAAACGCCCTGGGCGAGGAAGACGTAAAGATCATCGTCGATTTGATGGAACGTATCAAACCCCACCAAGTCTACGCTGCCGGCGACCTTGCCGATCCACATGGTACCCACCGGGTGTGTTTGGATGCGATTTTCATGGCCTTTGAACACCTCAAAGAGCAAGACTGGATAAAGGATTGCTGGTTGTGGCTCTACCGTGGCGCTTGGCATGAATGGCCGCTCCACGAAATTGAAATGGCTGTGCCCATGAGTCCGGAGCAGTTGTTGAAAAAACGCCGTGCCATTTTCATGCACCAATCGCAAAAAGACCGTCCGCCGTTTCCTGGCAACGATGAGCGCGAGTTTTGGCAACGCGCCGAAGACCGCAATCGCAGTTCAGCTATGATGTACCGCGAATTGGGTTTGGCAGAATACGAAGCCATGGAAGCTTTCCGCCGTTGGAAGTTTAATTGGAAGTAATAACTTATAGAACGAGCGTTGGTAGCAGCATAGGCGCTTGCCAACGCTCGTTTCATTTTGACTAGGGTTTAATTTTACTAATCACAAACAACCTTTGGAATGAATCATTTCGTCCTCAACTTAGATGATGTGTATGGAGAATTGGAGCGTATGAAAGTTGAAGCCGATTCGGTCAATTCTTTGAATGAACACTTGGAGCAATGCGCCAACCTCATTGCCAAAACCTTTACCCGCAATCATTACGCTCTCAAAGCGCTGCAATCTACCTGGAAAAAAAGATTGAACGCGGCGGCAGAAATTGATCCGCATTTGCCTTCTCGTTTGTATGAACTGGAACATATTCGCCAAGGCATCCTGAACGAGATCTATTCCTTGTTGTATTTTGGAATCTGAAACGGTAGTTAGTGATTTTTATCATCATTTTTGATCATACCTATTGATGAATTTCATCAGCAGTGCGCAGGCATCCTTTTAGTTTTGGGGGATAAACCTGAATCATGACTGCAACCATAAGACTTCAGCCAACCCGAAAAGAAAAAAATCAAGTCTCCAGCAAAGTATGTTGCACCCATTGTGGCGAGCCTTGTCCCACCGAAGACCTCGTTTTCGAAGACAAAAATTTTTGTTGCGATGGTTGTAAAACCGTCTACACCATCCTCAATACCAATGGCCTTTGCCAATATTACGACCTTGACAGTCAACCTGGTTTAAGCCTTCGTGGGCGAAGAAAAGAGGAATATGAAGGTCTTGATAACCCGGAAGTTAAATCCCGGTTTGTACAATTCAGCGACGGGGAACGCACCCGACTTACCTTCTTTTTACCGCAAATCCATTGCGCTTCCTGTATCTGGCTGCTTGAAAACTTATATAAACTCAATGAAGGGGTCATCACCTCTCGGGTCAATTTTTTGAAAAAAGAATTGTACCTCACCTATTTAGATAAACTTACCAGCTTACGTGAATTGGCGGAGTTGCTCGCAAATTTGGGATATGCCCCAGCCATCAACCTCGGCAACCTAGAAACCAATACCAAAAAGACTTACAACAAGGGGCTAGTATATAAAATCGGCGTGGCAGGGTTTGCTTTTGGCAACATCATGTTACTCAGCTTTCCGGAATACCTGGGTCTGAATGCCATCAAAGAAAATGAATTTGCTAAATACCTTGGCTTTTTGAACATTGGCTTGGCCTTGCCGGTCATTTTTTACAGTGCGCAAGATTATTTCACTTCAGCTTGGAAAAGCCTACGTAGGGGACAACTCAACATCGATGTTCCGCTGGCTTTAGGAGCTGCCGTACTGTTTTTGCGTAGTGTTTTTGAAATCCTTAGCCATACCGGTCCTGGGTATCTGGACAGTTTGGGCGGTTTGATATTTTTTCTATTGATTGGTAAGTGGTTTCAGCAACGTACTTATGACCACATCTCTTTTGAGCGCGATTACAGATCTTATTTCCCCATCACAGCTCGTAAAAAAACAGCAACCGGCGAGGAATCCGTAGCTTTAGATCAAGTACATACTGGTGACCAGATCTCGGTGCGCCATGGCGAGCTTATCCCCGCCGATGCGATCATTCTTGGGGGGGATGCCGAAGTGGATTACAGTTTCGTTACTGGCGAGACCCAAACCATCCCCGTTCCTGTTGGCGAAGCTGTTTTTGCAGGTGGTCGACAAATGGGTGGCAACCTGGAACTCGTTCTCACCAAAGATGTAGCTCAAAGCTACCTCACCCAATTGTGGAACGAGTCGGTTTTCCAAAAAGCACAAGACAGTCCCGCTAGTATATTGGCCAATAAAATCAGTCGATATTTCACCATTTCCTTGTTAAGCATCGCCTTTATCACCCTGGCATATTGGTGGCCGCGCGATGTGCATACCGCCATCAATGCCTTTACTGCCGTATTGATCGTAGCTTGCCCCTGTGCGGGCGCGCTCGCAGTGCCGTTTACGCTAGGCAATGCCATGGGAATCTTGGGTCGTTGGGGATTTTTCCTCAAAAACACCAATGCGATCGAAGGCCTTTACCGCATCAATACCGTGGTAGTCGACAAAACCGGCACCATCACCGCCAAAGAAAACAGCGTGGCAACTTATTTCGGCGAGGAATTGAGCGAGGCTGAAAAACAAGCTCTTTTGTTGCTAACCCAACAATCGGCACATCCAATGAGTCAGCTGATCAGTCAAACCTTGCAGCGTAAATTAGAGGATGCGAAAACTGAAAAAACTGTCCTGACCAACTTCAAAGAATACTTGGGTAAAGGCATCGAAGCCCAAATTGGCGAGTGGCTGCTACAATTAGGCTCGCCAAAATTTGTAGCCGCTGCGGATGATGCCCCACAAGGCGTTTACCTCCGCATCAACGGGTACATCAAAGGCCATTTTGTGGCTACCAATTACCTTCGAGATCAGGCTGCTGAAGTAATCGATTATTTCCAACACCTTGGTGATGTGTACTTGCTAAGCGGTGACAACGACCAGGAGGCAGAGTTTTTGGCGCCGATGTTTCAATCCCGCCAAAACTTGTATTTCCGGCAAAGTCCTAAGGATAAATTGCAATTCATCAAGACCCTCCAAGAACAAGGTCGACAAGTGTTGATGATTGGCGATGGGCTGAATGATGCCGGGGCGTTGCGTCAAAGTGATGTGGGCATCGTGGTGACCGAAGACACCAGCAATTTCACCCCAGCTTCCGATGGTATTTTGGCGGCGAATCGGTTTGGTTTTTTGCCTAGTTTAGTTCAGTACGCGCGCAGTAGCGTACGGTTGGTTTTTGGTGCATATAGCTTGGCTTTGGTCTACAATTTAGTTGGTTTGAGTTTTGCGGTGCAGGGCGCCTTATCACCCGTGGTGGCGGCCATATTAATGCCGCTGAGTTCAATTACCATTGTGATATATGGCACATTGGCGAGTAATGGGTTGGCAAAAAAGCTGTTGAAGTAAATCAATTAAAAAGTATAATCAATTAAAAAGCCATAAAATCGAGATTCGGTTTTATGGCTTTTTCTTGGCTAAGAATCGACTTAAAATTTGATTGATGAAGATCAACTCAATTCTTCCGCTACCCAGTCCTCAATATTTTTGGTTTCACTCGAAAAATTCACCCCAACACCAATCATCTTTTTGCCTTTGTTCCAATAAGCTTGATGGTATTTTTTGAGTTTGATTTGATCCAAAGCTATTTGAGCACTTTGGTCTAGTTTGAACTCCAAAATATAAACATGTGCATCGGTTTCCACCACACAATCAGCGCGGGCGTCGCTCATCATTACTTCGCTTTGCACCCGCAATCCCATATAACTGAAGAGCAGGTGAATGGCCGCATGAAAAAATTTCTCGGGATATTTTTCGTGCAACAAATGGGGTAAACCTTTAAACATCGACTGTAAAATCCGAATAACGTGCTCTAGATCATTGGCATAAAAAGCCCTTTCCAACTGGATAGCTACTACCAGTCCTTGTCCTTTGCGAATTCCGCCAAAAGCTTCGAGTAGGTAGGCATACATGGAGTTTTTCACCTCAAAATTAGGGTAATCTAGCTCGTATAAGCCAAAAGCATTTCGAGACTTGATGGTTAAGTAGCCAGTTTGATAGAGAAGTCCGTAAGCTTTTAGATCTTCTAGCTCAAAACTGTCGAAGTCAAGCTGGGCGTGCTCCTGGTGCTCTATGTCGTAAAGCCCCTCTTGTTTTAATAAGTTGATCAAGAAGGTCGGGGTACCGGTAGCGAACCAGAAGTTCTCGAATTTTTTTTCGTAAAAAAACAAATTGCAAGAAACAGGATTATAAACGGTTTCAGCTGATTCTTCAAATCGATAACCATTATACCAGAGGCGCATTTTTTGTAACTATCCAGCCGGCCAATGGGGCGAATAAAAAAAGTAAAGAATTAAA
>JBBANM010000156.1:0-8426 GCA_040401995.1 Saprospiraceae bacterium | reverse complement strand
CGAAATAAAATTTGCCTCATGGAGCCCAGAATCCAAAACCTGAACAAGCTCTAAGGGCGGCTGGATAGTCACTTAAAAACAGCATATGATCATCACTTGAATTTTAGTCGATAAAAACCAAAGTCAATTGGAAGGCGCTTTGTTTTATCTAAAAAAGTCAGTTTTTAAAAACCAAAGATATCGTTTTGCTGCGGATCTCTACCGAGGAGGGCGATTGACGATACAACTTTTACCCAAAACCGACAAATCATGTGCTAGGATTACCAAAAAAATATAGGAATTAAAGCTGCGAAGTACCTGTTTTTCACGTCATCCTACCAGGATTCAAGCTTTATCTGAATTTGATCAGCGCGATCTGTATCATTTTTTTTCTACCTTTGCCGCATGGAGATCATAGTGAAAGACCTTGCCGCTTTCCTTGGCGGTAGTTTAGAAGGAGATCCGGATGTCGTCGTGAACCGCCCAAGCAAGATTGAAGAAGGGGGAAAGGGAAGTATTTCTTTTTTAGGCAACACAAAGTATGAAAGTTTTGCTTACTCCACAACTGCTTCAGCATTACTCGTCAACCGTGATTTCGAACCCAAAGAGCCGATTCAAGCAACCTTGATTCGGGTGGATGATGTGTATGGTGCAGTAGCCATGCTGATGGAGCATTTCCAAAGCCATACCAATGGTGTTACTGGAATCTCCGCTCAAGCGGCCGTTGACCCCAAAGCCATTATCGGGAAAGGTGTTTTTATCGATCATTTTGCCATTATTGAAGAAGGTGTTACGATTGGTAATCAATGCCGTATATATGGTCATGTCTACATTGGCAAAAACGCTAAAATTGGCGAGGGCACTATTTTATATCCAGGGGTACGCATCCAACACGAATGCGTAATCGGCGCTCACTGCATCCTTCATCCCAATGTGGTGATTGGGAGCGACGGGTTTGGTTTTGCGCCTCAGGAAGATGGTAGCTACAAAAAAATTCCCCAAATCGGCAACGTTCTGATCGAAGACCATGTGGAGATCGGAGCAAATACCACCATTGACCGTGCTACTATGGGTTCAACCATCATTCGCAAGGGCGTTAAGTTGGATAACCTAATCCAGATAGCGCACAACGTTGAAATCGGAGAAAATACCGTTATTTCTGCGCAAACCGGGGTAGCTGGAAGCACAAAAATTGGCAAAAACTGCTTAATTGGCGGACAGGTTGGGTTTTCGGGTCACTTAACCATTGCAGATGGCACCAAAATTCAGGCGCAAAGTGGAATCGCCTCTAGTGTAGAGACGCCCAATACCGCCCTTTTTGGTTCTCCGGCTATAGAATACAGCCGTTTCCTGCGGTCGCACACAGTATTTAAAAAGCTGCCGGAGCTCTACAAGCAGATTTTAAAATTGGAAAAACAATTAAAAACCTTGGAGTAGTCA
The DNA here is from genome assembly GCA_040401995.1 of Saprospiraceae bacterium. Classification (GTDB taxonomy): domain Bacteria; phylum Bacteroidota; class Bacteroidia; order Chitinophagales; family Saprospiraceae; genus Haliscomenobacter. The sequence continues at coordinate 7,007 of JBBANM010000156.1, read as the reverse complement.
ACGCCAGGGTTTTTGCATTTTCATACAGTAATTTTTATAAAATGTCTTTACAGACAATGAATATGAAACAGCGCACCATCCAGAAAGTAGTTGCTGTAAGCGGGGTGGGTCTACATACGGGTAAAACCGTTACACTGACGTTTAATCCTGCGCCTGAAAACCATGGATTCAAATTTCAGCGGATTGATCTGAGCAATCAACCGATCATCAATGCAGATGTAAGTCGGGTGATTTCAACTACCCGGGGTACTACCATAAAATCGGATAATGCACAGGTAAGTACAGTTGAACACGTGCTTTCCGCTTTAGCTGGTTTACAGATTGACAACGTGCTGATGGAAATTGACGGCCCGGAAGTGCCGATCTTGGATGGAAGTGCGCTTCCTTTTGTCAAAGCGATTTTGGAAGCCACGCCAACCGATCAAGACGCTGAACGTGAATATTTTGAAATCACCGAACCCATTACTTTTCGCGATGAAGTAACCGGAGCAGAATTGATGGCCATCCCTGCGGATGAGTTTTCAGTCGTTACTTTGATTGATTTCAATTCAAAGGTATTGGGTCAGCAATATGCCAACCTGGAAAGCATCAAAGACTACGTGAAGGAGATCGCGCCTTGTCGTACTTTTGTTTTTCTCCATGAATTGGAACACTTGTTCAATGAGAACTTGATCCAAGGCGGCGATCTAGAAAATGCCATCGTTATTGCTGATCGTCCAGTACCGCAAGAGGAATTGGATGATTTGGCCAAAAAACTGGGCAAACCTAGCGTCACCGTAGATCGGGAAGGCATTTTGAACACCATTCAGTTGCATTTCCGTAACGAGCCTGCCCGACACAAATTGCTGGATGTAATTGGCGATATTGCGCTTTTGGGTAAACCCATTAAAGGAAAAATTGTCGCCACCAAACCTGGGCATACCGCCAATTATGAGTTCACCAAGCTGCTCAAAAAGCGCTATATGGAAGAACGTAAATTGAAAGGTAAACCCAAATTCGACCCTGATCAAGAACCGCTCTTTGATTCAGTGCGTATTGCCCAGTGGTTGCCCCACCGCTACCCCTTTTTGTTGATAGATCGCATCATCGAATTATCGGCAAATCATGTAGTCGGTATAAAAAATGTTACCTTTAACGAGGGCTTTTTTCAAGGACACTTTCCCAATAATCCAGTTTTCCCAGGCGTTTTGCAAATCGAAGCAATGGCGCAAACCGGAGGCATTTTAGCGCTTTCGACTGTTGAAGACCCCGGAAATTGGGACACTTACTTTCTGAAAATTGAAAACGGAAAGTTTAAAAATAAAGTTGGCCCAGGAGATACTTTGATCATCAAAATGGAACTGCTGGCGCCGATTCGGCGAGGCATCTGTCAGATGCAGGGTACTGCCTATGTAGGAAACAAAATTGTATCGGAAGCGGAATTAACCGCACAAATCGTCAAGCGCTCCTAAGATGAATCCGCAAAACCTCACATCCGTCCATCCTGAGGCACAAATTGGCGCCAATGTCACCATTAGCCCATTTACGTATATTGATAGAGATGTCATCATTGGTGAAGGCACCTGGATTGGCCCCAACGTAACCATATTCCCAGGTGCTCGAATTGGAAAAAATTGCAAAATTTTTCCAGGCGCGGTTATTTCTGGCATCCCTCAAGATTTAAAATTTAGCGGAGAATCTACTACTGCCGAAATCGGCGATAATACCTCTATCCGCGAATTTGTAACCATCAACCGCGGAACCGCCGCTGCCGGTCGTACCGTTGTAGGTAGCAATTGCTTGGTCATGGCTTATTCTCACGTTGCGCACGATTGCATACTGGGCAATCAGGTTGTTTTGGCCAATAATGTGAATTTGGCCGGCCACGTGGTGATCGATGATTGGGCTATCCTGGAAGGCTTGGTGGCCGTACAGCAATTCATTCGCATTGGCGCACACAGCTTTGTAGCCGGCGGATCTTTGGTGCGCAAACATGTGCCTCCATTTGTAAAAGCCGCGCGTGAACCCCTCTCCTACGCTGGAGTAAACACTATAGGCTTGAAACGTCGGGATTTTTCACAGGAAACAATCAACCACATTCTAGATATCTACCGCATCTTATTTGTAAAAGGATACAAGATTTCGCGGGCCATTGAATTGATTGAAGAAACCATACCGGTTACCCCAGAACGAGAAAACATTCTGGATTTTGTGCGCAGTGCTGATGTAGGTATCATGAAAGGTTTCCGTCACTTGAACGGTAGCAGCGTCAATGGAGATTGAATTAACGCAAGTTGGAAAAAAGTACCTGCTAGAGTGGGTGCTGCGCGGGGTTGATTACCAGTTTTTAGCTGGCGGCCGTTATGCCATCACCGGCCCTAACGGATCCGGAAAGTCAACCTTGTTGAAAATGATTTGCGGACATTTAACCCCCTCCAAAGGCACATTAACCTACCGCCAAAATGGTAAAAAAGTAGACCGCAGCGAGGCCTATCGCTTGTTATCTTACGCCGCTCCTTATATCGAACTCATTGAGGAATTCACCTTAGAAGAAGCGCTACAGTTTCATCGCCAATTCAAACCTTTTCAGGCGGGACTGGATGATAAAGCATTGATCGCTCTACTGGGGTTTGAGCGTTCGGCCAAAAAAATGATCCGCAATTTTTCTTCTGGAATGAAACAACGCTTGAAGCTGGTGATGAACATCTGCTCAGATACGCCTTTATTGCTACTCGACGAGCCTACCACCAATCTGGATCAACAAGGCGTGGAATGGTATTCCCAGCTAATTGCGGATTATGGCGCACAGCGCACCATTATTGTAGCTTCTAATGTAGAAGTGGATTACGCTTTTTGTACCGATACTTTAGACATTCGGAATTACAAAACCAAAGTCAAGGCATAATCCCTTCCGTGTTGGTTTCGGGAAAGCTTTTTTTCAATCCTTCTAGTCCTTTGCGGATTTCCCGGAGTTTTTCAATTATCTTCTGTTTCTCCTTGAGTCGATCCCGTTCTTTTTTCAGCTCTTGCTTGGCGCCATGCAAGGTAAACCCGCGAACTTTAACCAGCTGATAAATAATTTCGAGTTGCTCGATGGTATCGGCGGTAAAACGCCGTTCGCCTTTGCTGTTTTTATGCGGCCGCAATTCATCAAACTCACCTTCCCAAAAACGAATCAACGACGCAGAAACGCCGAGCATCTCAGCCACTTCGCTGATGCTGTAATAGCGTTTCATTGAATCATCTGCTTCCGGAGTTTGCGCCATGTTGTTAAATTAGTCTGTGAAAGTTTAGCTCCTCGCCTTCGGCGATGGTACAAACAAATTTTCGGCCACAAATTTCACAAATTAGGCCACAAACTGGCGTTTGTGTCCCCCCGCACGAACAGCGTTCGTGCTTTAATTTGTGAAAATTTGTGACTACTTTTTAAAACCACTCCATCGAAGATGGGGTGCTAAACTTATACATTAGTCTTTTAAGGGTTTCTTTTTCTCGCTCATCAACTTTAACAACACGCCGTTACTCCAGCCAAAACCATCTTGCACTGGGTATTCCCCTCCGCCGGCAATCAAACTCAAATCGGCCACATTGTATTTCTCCACCATTTTACCGGTAGCCTTATACACTTTTACATTCAGTTTGGTCCAGCGATCTTTGATGGTATTCGCCAGTTGATCCTGCTGGTAATTGCGTAATCCTTGGATGGTCATCCACTGCAAAGGCGCCCAACCATTGGGGGCATCCCACTGCTGGCCAGTGGTATTGGCCGTAGATTGCAGTCCGCCGGGGCGTAAAAACAGTTTTTCCACCACTTGCGTTGACGATTTTGCTTGCTCGGGGGTAGCCAAATGAAAATACAAAGGGTACATTCCGGCAAGAGATAAAACCGGCGTGGTTGCACCTTTTACAAAATCGTAATCGGCAAAATACCCGCGTTTTACATCCCAGCAATATTTGTAGACCGCCCGCTGCCGGGTAAGCGCTTTGAACGTGTAGTCTTGACTTTTGGATTGATCGCCTTTCTCGGCATAAGCTCTGGCAATCGTTTGTTCCAAATTGAACAACAAAGAATTAAGATCAACCGGTATAATTTCAGTTGTATGGATGGTGGACAATTGACTAGGATCAGCCAGCCAACGACTCGAAAAATCCCAACCCGATTCACAGGCGCTGCGGATATCGCTGTACACTTGCTCCGCCGGACGCTTGGTTGATTTGGCCGTTTCTACATCACTGCGGTACATTTCAGCGCGCGGCGTAGTACCCCGGTCGAAATAGCGGTTAAGGATGGTTCCATCTTTCAAGCGCACCACGTGTAATTCTGCCGGATGAGTCGCGGATACTTTATCCTGCCCTTTCATCCAAAAAGCGTATTCCTTTTCGAGTTGCGGCAAGTATTTCGTATAGGTCTCATTTCCGCGAGCAGTAGCCAACAATTGCACCATAGCGGCAAAAAAAGGCGGTTGCGAACGGGTGAGGTAATACGTGCGATTGCCATTGGGAATGAACCCGATGGAATCAATGAGGTGCGCAAAATTATCGACCATGTTACCGATCATGTCAATTCTGCCGCTCGACTGCAAGCCTAGCATGGTGAAGTAGCTGTCCCAATAATACACTTCGCCAAAACGCCCGCCCGGCACCACATAAGGATGCGGCAAGGGGATTAAGGTGCTATTGGGCGCCACTTGATCAGGGTTACGCGTCAGTACTGGCCAAAGCGCATTGATGTGCTCTTCTGCCGATCGGCTGGTGTCAGCTTTGAAATTACTGCTGTAAAGATGAGGGGTATAAAAATTGGCCTTCACAAAGGCTTTGAGGTCAAAGTTAGGTTCTGTTTTGGCCTTTTCGTACTTGGCCAGAATGTCGGCAACCGGGTATTTGGGGGTACAGTCCACAAAGGTCTTACCATCGGGGAACACCTGTCCCATTTGCACATCGGCAAAAAGTTGTCCAAAATTCTCTTCCGGCATGACCAATTTCGACTGTCGAGTTTGGGTATGGTTCTCTTTTCCTGCGGTGGATGGGCGACAGGCAACTGCCAACAACAACGCCGCCAAGGAAAGGTATTTTAAAAAATGCATATACAGATCGTGTTTGAGAACAAAGTAGGAATTTTTTTTGAGATGTGGAGGGAGATCGAGGAGTTGCTATCAAAGAAAGTCATTTATTACCCACTTGTTTTTGAATCAGTTATTGAAAAGACACCCGTGTTCAGCGTCAGAAAAGCGGGCAGAAAAGCAAGAAAAAATGATTTGCGATTTTGCGATACCAGGCAGTAAATTTATTTTAACAAACAAGTAAACCTCAAGACTCCATCGAAAATATACCCAAGATGAAAGACAAATCCGTTACCTACGAGCTCAGCTCACACCGAAAAAAGGATGTCATTCTTATCCTTTTTGAAGACAATCCCAAGCTTCAAGAGCGAGTAAAAAAATTAGTTGGGGTAAAATGGAGTCGGTCTAAAAAGGCCTGGTATGTCCTGGACTCTGCTCAACACCGCGAGAAATTTGGCTTAGCACCTAAAAGCCCAATTGGAAAAGAAGCCCTGCTACACATTCATCCCATCAATCACCCTGCGTTACAATTGTACATCGAAACCTTGCAATTGAAAGCATACAGCCTCAATACGATAAATACGTACCGCAACGAATTTGCCCAGTTGCTCTGCATACTAAAAGATAAAGGGGTGAACGAGCTGGATTCTAGCAGGCTGAGGAGTTATTTCTTGTACTGCACCAATACCCTGAAACTTTCAGAAAACACCCTGCATAGCCGGATCAATGCAGTGAAATTTTATTTCGAGCAGGTATTGAAAAGGGAAAAATTCTTTTTTGAGATTCCACGGCCCAAAAAACCTTCCATCTTACCCAAAGTCATCAATGCCAAAGACATCAAAAGACTATTTGAGGTAACCACCAACCTCAAACACAATACTATGTTGAAACTCTGCTACGGGATGGGATTGCGGGTCAGTGAAATTGTGAACCTCAAAATCACCGACATCGATAGCAAAAATCTGCAGGTTTTTATCGAAAGGGCAAAGGGCAAAAAGGACCGCTATGCCAATCTTCCTGAAAGTATTTTGGAGCAACTGCGGGCATATTTTGTAGCGTACAAACCCAAAAAATACCTATTTGAGGGACAATATGGCGATCAATACAGCATACGCAGCGCCCAAAAAGTATTTGCTGACGCGCTCAAAAAAGCAAAAATCAATAAAAACGTGGGAATACATGGCTTGAGACACAGCTTCGCCACTCACTTGCTGGAAGCCGGAACGGACATCAGCTTCATTCAGGAACTACTCGGGCATAACGACCTCAAAACCACCTTGCGGTACACCCATGTAAGTCAGCAGACGATCAAAAACATTAAAAGTCCCTTGGATAAGTTATAAACTCAACTACAATCTATCATCAGATGAAAGGCTTAAACAAAGTTATGCTGATTGGCAACCTGGGCAAAGACCCCGAAGTGCAAACTTTAGACAAAAACATCAAAGTTGCCAAGTTCTCCTTAGCCACTACCGAAAGCTTCAAGGACGACAAAGGGCAAATCCACACGTTGACTGATTGGCACAGCATCGTGCTGTGGCGTGGCTTAGCTGAATTGGCCGAAAAATACCTCCACAAAGGCAGTACAATCTACATAGAGGGCAAAAACAAAACCCGTGCTTTTGAGGACAAGCAAGGAATCAAGCGTTATGTGACTGAAATCATCGGCGAGCAAGTCCTCATGCTGGACAAAAAAGAGTCGTAACCTAGTGCGCATTTTGTATTGTCCGGAATGGGGCTTTTAAATATTGCGTACTTCGCATTTTGTATTGTTTCGAAAGTCATGAAGCTGTCTATCTACGAGCAATCTATTCATTATCAGATTGATAAAATTAAAAACTCCGGATACTTGTAGCTTTCGTGCTACTAGTTTATCTTTACAAAGCGGACGCGATAAGTACGCATATTTACGCGTTGAACTAAACCGCCAAAGGCGGTAGCTCCAGCCTAACATTTCAGACTTGTGCG
>JBBANM010000155.1:0-8625 GCA_040401995.1 Saprospiraceae bacterium | reverse complement strand
GGGGTGAATTTTGGCCATTTGCAGCGCGAATAAAAAATCCAAACACACTCTAAGGTGGCTGGATAGTAACAAAAAAGGAGTCGTTGTAGATACAGCGACTCCTTTTTTATTGCTAAAAAATTAGCTTAACTTACTGAAAAGGCAACATCGCTGCCAAGTCTAATAAGTCTATCTCCGCTGCTTTCAATCGATACCAGGCTTGGATTAAAAGATCACGCGCCTGAATTTCTTGCAAAGTAGATTCGCGCACTTCAAAGTTGGTAATTCGCCCCAAACGGTACAATTCACGCGCCAAATTGGCTTGATCTACCGCAACCTTTAAGTTGGCCAATTGCAATTGACTTATTTGTAAAAAAGCTTGGTAATCGGCGTGCCGGGTTCTAATCCGCGCTTCAATGTCAATCAACAAACTTGCTTCCGATAAGCGGGCATTTTCTTCCGCCATCTTCGCATTCTCTAGGTTGTGGGTTCGGTTTTTTCCGTCGTAGATCGTGTAACGCAAAGAAACCCCCAACTGCGGACCCAAGTTACGGTTGGAAAGGGCGATACCCACCGCGTTGCGCTGATAGCTGTAGTTGGCACTACCGATCAATACAACTTCCGGTAAAAATGTTCCCTTTACATCTTTCGTGTTGAGCATTGATAATTGACGGTTGATTTTAGCTGAAAGCACCGAAGAGTTAGCTTGTTTGCTGCTAGCCAATAGCTCGTCTAAGTTAGGCATTGCACCAATTGACAAGGTGGTATCAATGGCAAATGGCGTGTCGGCAGAAATATTGAGCAATTGATTGAACGCCATGTGCGCTCTAACAATATCTGCTCTCTGTTGTACCAAACGAGCACTATCCGAGGTAAATCGCGATTTTGACTGCAATAATTCCAATCCAGTAGCCGTACCAATCCTTTTTTTGTTTTGTACCAAATCCAATAAGTCCCGATCCAAACGCACTGCGTACTCCAAGTTCTCTGTAGAGCGCTCAATCTGCACAATGTTGTAATAGGCTAACAGGATATCCGAGGTTAAACCTTGGAGTTGGATGGTTGTCTGTACCCTGCTTTGTTGGGATAATGCCGCCAAGCGATCTTTTGCCGCGTACATGCGAAAACCATTGAATACGGTCCAGTCGGCTTCAGCGCCAAAACGGGCGTTGAAGGTAGCCGCAGAAGGAGCCCGACGTTCAGGTCCGGTAAAGAACTGCTGCACCGTGTTGTTGATAGCGTAAGAAACGTTTCCGGTTGAAAAAACCAATGGCAACATCCCCGCTCTTCCTTTAGTATTGTTGTTTTCAGCAATTTGCTCCTGGTTGCGCAAAATCTGGATGGCATAATTTTTTTCCAGCCCAATTTTTACTGCCTGCTCAGCAGACAATACTTGCTGTGCAGACAGTAAATTGGGTAGCATTCCTATACAAAACGCTGCTAAAACGATGCTGCGACCGATCATTCGGTTAGGCAAGGGTTTGAGCAGGCGTTGATTCTTCGACAAGCATTTCATTAGAAACAACTTTTTTGCGGTTGAAAAACGTGTAAATAGCTGGGATAACGAATAGGGTTAGTACCAACGAGAACAACAAGCCCCCAATGATTACAACCCCCATAGAGATGCGGCTGGTAGATGCTGCACCTAAAGCCAATGCAATTGGCAATACACCTAATACCGTAGCAATGCTCGTCATAAGGATAGGACGCAAACGCTGGGTTGCCGCTTCTACTGCAGCAGCTCGCGAAGCAAGTCCTTCCTCCATTTTTTGATTGGCAAATTCTACAATGAGAATCCCGTTTTTGGTTACGATACCAATCAAAACAATGATCCCGATTTCGCTAAAGATATTCAATGTGTGGTTGAACAGATACAAGGCCAATAGTGCGCCCACCAAAGCCAGCGGCACCGTCACCATGATGATTAATGGATCCAGGAAGCTTTCAAATTGGGCAGCTAGGGTCAAATAAACCAATACCAACGTCAACAAGAAGGCAAAATAGATACCCCGCGAGCTATCCGCCAAGTCTTTCGAGGCGCCAGCTAGTGCTGTCTGGAAGGATTCGTCAAGCGTTTTCTTCGCAATCTCATTCATGGCGGTAACCCCTTGTCCCAGCGTGTACCCTTCGGCCATACCCGCTGAAACGGTGGCTGATAAGTAACGGTTGAAGCGGTACAACTGCGGCGGACTAGATTCTTCATTGAAGCGCACCAGGTTGTCCATTGAAATCAACTGATTGAGGCTATTGCGAACATACAAAACACCCAAATCGCGCGGATCATCGCGGTAAATCCGTGCTGCTTCACCGATAACTTCGTATTGTTTACTGTCTTTGATGAAATAACCGTAGCGTTGACCAGAGAAGTAAAGTTGAAGCGTTTCGGCGATATCGCGCACGCTAACGCCCATTTTGCGGGCACGCTCGCGATTGATGTTGACACGAATCTCGGGTTTATTGAATTTCAAATCCAAATCGCTGATCGCAAAAGTTGGATTTTTTGCTACTTCTTCTAAGAATTTTGGCAATGCCGCTTTCAATTTCTCAAAGCTGGGCGCCTGAATGACAAATTGCAGTGGCAAACCAGCCTGACGGCGGTCGGTACTGATTGTTTGCTCCTGAGAAATAATGGAACGCGCAAAATTGAGCGCCGCAACTTTTGGAAACAGCGTTTTCGCGATTTCTTCCTGTGAGCGTTGGCGTTGTTCTGGCGGCACTAGGTTTACGTTGATAAACGAGGCATTAACGGCGCCAGCAGCCCCAAATCCGGGTGCAGTAACCGCTACGATCGACGCTTTTTCCTTTATCGTATCGATCATTTTCAAAGCTTCCACCACATAGCGATCCATCATTTCGAATGAGGTCCCTTCTGGCGCAGTACTGATGATCCGGAAACGACTTTTATCTTCCATGGGCGCCAATTCCGTTGGAATGAGCTGCACCAGGTAATAGATTCCAACACCGGCAATCAAAGTAATCGGAACGGCGATCCAGCGTATCCGCATAAAGCCTTCCAACAACCAGTGGTAACCGTTATTCATGCCTTCAAAAAAACCTTCGGTGATGTTGTAGAAAAACCCGTGTTTTTTGTTTTTCAAAAACCGCGAACACATCATCGGGGTGAGCGACAAAGACACGATCATCGAGATCAAAATAGAACCCGCAACCGTTACCCCAAATTCGCGGAACAATCGCCCCGTCAAACCTTGCAAAAACACAATCGGTAGGAATACGATGATCAAGGTGATCGAAGTGGAGATGATCGCAAAGTAAATTTCTTTGGATCCCTCATGTGCTGCTTGCATGGGTTTTTGCCCATTTTCAATCCTTCGATAGATGTTTTCCATCACCACAATGGCGTCGTCAACCACCAGACCGGTAGCCAATACGATACCCAAAAGCGTAAGGATGTTGATGGAAAAACCAAAAACATACATGATGAAAAACGCACCGATCAAAGAGATAGGAATGGCTAAAACCGGAATCAGCGTAGTCCGCCAGTCGCGCAAGAACAAAAAGATAACCAACACCACCAAGCCGAAGGCGATGAGGAGCGTTTCTTCTACTTCCGAAATGGCTTTACGGATGGCAACTGTGGTATCAAAAGCATAGTCTAGCCTAATATCTTTGGGTATGTCTTTTTTAATCGCCTCCACCCGCTGGTAAATCCTGTCGGCAATATCGATGTAGTTGGCGCCGGGTAGCGGGGTTACCGCAATACCCATCATGGGGATAATGTTGTTCCCCCGCAGAATAGAGCGGATGTTTTGCGGTTCCAGTGCAACGGTAGCTACGTCTTTCAACTGAACGATAACCCCATTGGTTTCCCGCAATACAATATCGGCAAACTCATCAGGCGTAAACAAACGGCCTTGCGTACGGATGGTCAATTCAGTGCGGTATCCTTCTATTCTACCTGAGGGCAGCTCAAGATTTTGGCGTTGTAGCCCATTGCGCACATCCAAAGGCGTAAGCCCATAAGCGGCCAATTTGGTAGGATCCATTTTGATGCGCATGGCCCATTTTTTCTCCCCCCAAATCCTTACCCCAGATACGCCAGGAATGGTTTGGATGCGCTCTTTCATCACGTTGTTGGCGAATTCACTCAACGACATCAAGTTGCGCGAATCGCTTTGGACGGTGATCGTGATGATGGGATTGGAGTTGGCATCGGCCTTGGCCACAATTGGCGGATCGGTATCGGGCGGCAACTGACGTTGGGCTTGTGATACTTTTTCGCGAACGTCGTTGGCAGCAGCTTCAAGATTCACCCCTAGTTCAAATTCTACCGTAATGGTGCTACGTCCATCCGAACTTACCGATGATAAAGAACGGATCCCCGCAATACCGTTGATGCTTTCTTCCAGCGGTTCGGTAATTTGGGATTCCATTACATCGGCATTGGCGCCAGTATAGTTGGTAGAAACAGACACCACTGGCGGGTCAACGCTGGGATACTCTCGCAACCCTAAAGAATAAAAACCAATGGCGCCAAAAAGAATAATGGTTATAGAGATCACGGTAGCCAATACCGGACGGGTGATACTCAAGGAAGGTAAATTCATAATGCATCCGCTTTTGGTGATTCAATGACTTTGCCAGGTTTCACTGGCATGCCTGGCTTAAGCGCAAGCAAACCGCTCAGGATCACAGTATCGCCAGAGGAAAGTCCATCCACAATGGAGATTACATTCTGGAGGCGTTGACCGGTTACCACATTTTGCGGTTGAGCAACACCGTTTTTGATCAGCATCACTTGCTGTCCGTTCAAAACGGGAATAACCGCATCAGTAGGTACCAAAATTGCCGCGCGGTTTTGGCTGGTTACCAATTGCACACGAGCAAAGTTACCTGGCTGCAACAAACCCTTGGGGTTGGCACAGCGTGCGCGAACCGTCAGGGTACGTGTTCCGGGATCAATTTGATTGCTAAATGCATATACCACTGCATTGAACGTTTGTTTCAAACCTTCAACGGTAAATTCTACTTTTTGCCCAATTTTTAATTCGCGGATAAAACGCTCAGGCACCTCAAACTCAATCTTGATGGGATCGGTTTGCTGCAATTGGATCAATATATCGGCAGGTGATACGTATGCACCTTCGCTCAATTTGCGCAATCCCAACCGACCAGTAAATGGCGCTAAAATGCGGGTTTTGTCTAGTGCAACTTGGGTAACCCGAATATCCGCCCGGGTTTGATCCAGTGTAAGAGCAATTTTATCGTATTCTTCTTCAGCAATCCCGTCAATGGCGAGCAGATCCTTGGCGCGTTTTAGTTCGCGTTGGTTATAGGATTCATTCACTTTGAGTTTAGCATATTGTGCCTCCAATTCCTGGCGATCCAATTCAGCCAGCAAGCCTCCTCTAGTTACCAGACCGCCTTCTTTGAACAACAATTTGGTCATTCTTCCTGAGCGCTCTGGGCGAACGTCGACTACTTCGTTGGGCAGTACGTTACCAGTAGTTGAAAGCGTGTTTTCAAGTACTTCTGCAGCTGTGATCATATAGTCTACCACCATGGTCATTGGAGGCCCGCCTGGACCACCAGGACCGCCAGGACCTTTGCCAGCAGCACCTGGTCCTTCGGTTTTTTTGGCGTTGCAACTAAAAAGTAAAACTGCCAAAATAGGCAAGGATAAAATTGAAAAAGAACTGGTAAAAAGCCTCATGTCGCTTAAACTAATAGGTGATGTATTATTTGATCAAAAGCCAGCGGAAGAATATTTGCGCAGAACAAATAAAATTTCGAAAAAATTGATTTTCCCCAGCAATAAATCTATTTCTTTATCTGATAGGGCTCAGCCCGTCCAAAAGTAAGCAATCGAGAGAAGAAAAGAAATAACAGTAGTCAGATGTCGAAAAACAGATGCCGAATGCATCCTGACAGATGACAGATGTCGCCATTGGAGACTGAATGGAGAAAAATCAAACATGACTTGCAGTTAATTGGCCACATTTCAATTGACTTTCCTACGAAAAAAATTGTCACAAATTTCCGGCCCTCGCCCAAAAGCCAATTGTACTTGATCGCAAAGCATTACCCGTCCGTACATAGTCCAATCCAAGGCTGGGGCAAGTACAATGAAATCGGTATTTGGGAAAATGGTATCCAATTTCCAAGTTGTTTTCAAGGTGTCGCCTTTTGCCTGGATTAATTTTAAGGTATGATCTGATTCTAACCTAAAGCTGTAATATTTTCGGCCACGAGCGCCGCGCTCACACGAGGAGTAAACCCATTCCCAATCGCCATAAATCCCTGATTCTATCTCCGACTCCTTCCAAACGCGAGATGGACAATCCTTAAAGGCAGGAGTTATTGGTTGGGACGGTGTCAACGAGTCCGCTTTATTACAAGCCCAGGTGCACACCAACAACCCAATTATAAAAAGGTAGGTAATTCTTTTCATGACTTGTGTTTATTTGTTGTCCAGGAATGGGTGATTAATAAATTGACATTTTAGCCGCCGCTATTTTGCCGCCAATCGACTATCTTTTGAGGCGCAATGTGGGGCATTGTAACGAAAAAGATAGAAAGAGTGTCGGTGAAAGAGTAAGGATAAAGTGGTAATTTATTATTCACCCATTCCTTAAGTAAATATCTCGAAAAAATAAACTTTGAACAAACGTTTTTCAATATTTACCGGATAAGTGATGGTTTTTTCTTGATTTTCGAAGAATTATAGCCCAGAATCGCAAAACCCCAGTAGCGATGTTCGATAAATTCCAATTGTGTGTTAAATTGCTTGTCAGATCCTTATTCCTTTTTTGTACCGTATAAAGACACCTCCATGTTTCAACTCAATGACAAAATTTGCATCGTCACCGGCGGCGGAAGCGGCATAGGCAAAGCGATTGCCAGTCTATTCGCCAAACAAGGCGCAGTTTTGCACATCCTTGAACTCAATGCAGAAGCAGCCAGCGAAGTAGTAGCAGAGATCCAACAAACTGGCGGTAAAGCGTTTGCTCACGCCTGCGATGTAAGCGACCAAGCAGCAGTGGTTCAAGTTTTTCAGTCCATTGGCAGAGTCGATATTTTGGTCAATAATGCCGGGATTGCGCATGTTGGCAGAGTAGACAATACCGAGACCCAGGATTTCGATCGTATTGTCAACGTCAATATCCGCGGTGTTTACAATTGTCTTTATGCCGTTATTCCTTTGATGAAATCCTCTGGCGGAGGCGTCATCCTCAACATGAGTTCTATCGCTGCCTGGGTAGGGTTGCCAGATCGCTTTGCTTACTCCATGAGCAAAGGGGCAACTCTGGCCATGACTTTATCGGTTGCCAAAGATTATTTGCATCATAACATCCGCTGTAATTGCATTTCTCCGGCTCGGGTGCATACTCCCTTTGTGGATGGATTTATTGCCAAAAACTACCCAGACAATCAAGCGGAGATTTTTGAAAAATTATCAAAATCACAACCCATTGGTCGGATGGGCAGACCTGATGAAATTGCTTCCCTGGCGCTTTATTTGTGTTCTGATGAAGCTGGTTTTATTACCGGCAGCGATTACCCTATTGATGGCGGTTTTGCTACCTTGAATAATTGATAAAATCATGCTAAGGAACGGTTGAATAATAAATTACCCGTTCCTAAATAACACCTACTCACATGGATTTAGGATTAAAAGATAAAATCATTCTGGTAACCGGAGGCGCCAAAGGCATCGGTGAAGGCATTGCCCAGGTGCTCGCGCAGGAAGGCGCGATTCCAGTCATCATTGGTCGACAAGAAAGCGACAACCTCCAAGCGGTGGAGAAAATTAAAGCTTTGGGTGGCAAAGCAGACCAGATCGTGGCCGAACTTACCCTTCCGGACGACTGCAAAAAAGCAGTTGACATAGCCGTTCAGCGCTATGGAAAAATAGAAGGTTTGGTCAATAACGCCGGTGTAAATGATGGCGTTGGATTGGCTTCGGGAAGTTATGAGGCCTTTGTGGCGTCTTTACACAAAAATCTGGTTCACTATTATTTATTGGCCCATCATGCCTTGCCCTATCTCAAAACATCCAAAGGAGCAATTGTCAACATTGGCTCCAAAACTGCTGAAACCGGACAAGGCAATACTTCTGCCTATGCTGCTGCCAATGGCGGACGCAATGCCCTTACCCGCGAGTGGGCGGTGGAACTCCTCCCTTTTGGCATTCGGGTCAATGCAGTCATTGTAGCGGAATGTTACACCCCGCTCTATGAAAAATGGATCCAAACGTTGCCCAACCCGGAGGTGAAATTGGCGCAAATCATCTCAAAAATTCCGCTGGAAAACAGAATGACCACTGCCGAGGAGATTGCGAATACCGTAGCGTTTTTACTTTCTGAAAAATCAAGCCATACCACTGGCCAATTGTTGCACATTGACGGCGGGTATGTTCACCTTGATCGAGCCCTTGAATAATAAGGCAAACGCATTAAAAGTGATGTATAAATTCGCTAATTCGAATGCGTTTAACCTAACTAGCAGCGGCAGAGCCGCGTAACGTCTGTAGCACAATATCAGGTTTTTCGTACAAGCTGCAGCGCAGCGCAACAATGCTAAAGTCCCTTGACTATTTACTAAACCCTGTATTTCAGTTGTTTATGTTTACTATTTTCTTTTTGCCTTGACGCAAAAAGAAACAAAAAAGTCAAGGGCTTTAGACTT
>JBBANM010000154.1:0-8872 GCA_040401995.1 Saprospiraceae bacterium | reverse complement strand
GGTTATTTGGAGTATAGACTTTTCGACAATATAAAATTTTTGAACACGCTCTTAACCACTAGCACAATTTTAGATTGTAATGGAGGCGCTATTTGCAGAGAAGAAGTCAGCGTTTCCAAAGATGGCATCATCAGCTATGAATGCCAAGGATCCTGCCAATTCACCATAACAAATGAAAAGTAAATTTCTGTAGTTGGCGTTTAATCCTTTATCGACGAAGGATTAAACGCCATTCTATATCCATCCTATCCAGCAGTTTTCCCTTACCCCAACTCAATAAACCGATAACAAATCATATGACAAATGGCCATTTGAGCATCCTCCACCCGGCCATAATGCACATCGTCAATCACAATCGAAAAATCGGCTAAATCCGCTAATACGCCGCGTTTTCCACCCACTAAAGCAATGGTAAATACGCTCTGCGTTTTGGCCCATTCCATCGCTTTGACCAAGTTGGGCGAGCTGCCGCTTACACTCAATACCATAAACAGATCACCCGCTTGGGCAAAATTCATCAATTGGCGCAGGTAGACATCTTCGTAGGCATAATCGTTGCCAAGCGCAGTGATCCATGCTACATTGTCATTGATCGAGAGGGCGCGAAAACGTTTGCCCATTTTATCGGAAGCGCTTTTGCTCAAATCGGTGATGAAGTGCGAAGCATTGGCCGAACTGCCGCCGTTGCCACAGACAAAGATCTGGCGGTTTTCAGCCCAGGCTTTTTCATAAATGGCAATCAATTCGGCAATTTGATCTTGCGGCAAACGGGTTACCAATTCCTGAAACTGCCGGGTATAATCTTCAATAAAACCTTGGGTATTCATGCTTAATTAGACTTTTTTTGCAATAAATAAAGTGCTCCAGCCAGTACCGCATCTTCTTTCAATTCCGCCAAACGAATCAGTGGTCCGGGGTGGAAAGCTTTGGCCAGGTATTTTGGCAAGGCAGCCTGCACCCGCTGACTCAGGTCTTCGCCAATCAGCGAAACGCCGCCGCCCAGGATGATGACCTGCGGATTGAACAAATGAACCGCGTGCGACAAGCCCCAGGCCAAAGTATCGGTATAGGCATGTAAAATTGCTAGCGCGCCAGGATCTTCTGCATGTATAGCGGGCAATAGGCATTTGGCTTCAGCGCTGGTATGTTGCGCCAATAAATTTTTCAAAACTGAATTAGGAGGCAAATGGGACTCAGCGGCGCGAATCGTGGCATCTAGTGCCCAACCCGAACAAAAAGATTCTAGATTTTTGCCGTTGCGATCGAGGATCATCAAACCGATTTCCGCTTCGCCCGGTTTGGCGCCGTGGTACAATTCGCCATTCACTACCATACCGCCACCTACACCGCTGCCTAAGGTGATGTAAAAAACCAATTCGTGGTTTCTGCCAGCTCCAAAATGCGCTTCACCCAGAGCAGCAACATTGGCGTCGTTTTCAATAAAAACCGGACAGTCAAAACGCTCGGTCACCCATTTTTTCAAGGCAAAACCCGACCAACCGCCAATTTGATGCGAGGTTGCAATGACCCCCGTTTGACTATCCACGGGGCCGCCAAAACCGATGCCGATCGAAGTAGGCGGAGCGGGTAGCTGTTTTAGGGTAGATTCAATTTGGGTCAGAATCCCCGGCGCGCCATTACTTTTATCCACCTCATGGCGGTATAATTGGCTCAGCACGCCAGTGGCCGGATCGCCGATTGCAATTTGCAGTTTGGTGCCGCCTATTTCAATGGCTATGTTCATTCAGTTTCAATTAGCAAGCGTTCAATGCCTAAAATTAGGTTGTGGATCACTTTGATGTGGATTTCTTGGATGCGGTCGGCATACCCAAAATGCGGCACACAAATCTCAACATCGCCTTTGTCGCGGAGCTTGCCCCCATCTTTGCCACTGAGGATCACCACTTTCATATTTTGCTGTCGGGCCGCTTCCACCGCGCGGATGATGTTTTCAGAATTGCCGCTGGTGCTAATGGCCAGCAGTACATCGCCGGATCGGCCAACGCCTTCAATAAAGCGACTGAATACTTGATCATAGCCATAATCATTTCCTACGCACGACATGTAGGTGGGGTCGGAAATAGCTATAGCCGCCAGTGACCGGCGGGGATTGCGGTATTTACCGGTAAGTTCTTCGGCGAAGTGCATGGCGTCGCAATGGGAGCCACCGTTGCCGCAACTCAAGATTTTGCCGCCGTTGCGCAAGCTTTCAGCCATCAAGGTGGCAGCTTGGGCAATGGTTTGAAAGTTTCTGGGTTCCTGATTAAAGGCTTGGAGCACCGATTGCGCTTCCAAAAATTCTTGTTGAATGACCGCTTCTAAGTTCATACCATTTTTTGGTTTCCCAAATTTAGGATTAATCTGAAAACACGGGCTCGAAAAGCGTGGGGAAGGTGCGGATGTTCAATTTTTTTTGGTGGCAGTTGTTTTGCCATACTAATGGACATTTTAAATTTTGGGGATACGTAAACCTTCCAGGTCTCGAAGACCTGGAAGGTTTGACGAGCCATCTAGGCAAAAATGTCCATCAGTATGGTTTTTGCCTAAAAAAAATGCCGAACAGCAACCTCAAGTCCCTGTCCGGCATTTTTATCTCAATCAGTAGTCGATTTTATTCCAACTCAATCACTAAATCGTCCTGTTCTACCAGGGTTTTTTCAGATAAATGCACTTTCTTCACCACACCCGCTAACGGCGAAGTAATGGTGCTCTCCATCTTCATGGCTTCGATCACAAACAGCGGCGTATTGACATTCACCGTATCGCCTTCGCGAACCAAGATTTTTGCCAAGCTACCCTGCAATGGCACGCCAATTTCTTTGGTCGTTTTTGCTTTCGAATGACTGATAAACGTCGTTTTTGCCCCCTTGTCGCGAATTTGCAGCGTTCTGCTTTGTCCATTGAGCAAGAAAAACACCAAACGATTACCCAATTCATCCGGTTGGGTGGAATTGAGGTATTTGATGGTCACCGTTTTTCCCTTGCCGATGGTCACGTAGATCTCTTCGTTGGTTTCCATGCCGTAGAAGAAGGTCTTAGTAGGCAAATTGCTCACATCCGCGTACATGTTGAAGTGCTGACGGTATTCGCGGTACACTTTGGGGTACAACTGGAAAGAAAGAAATTGTTCCATTCCTAAGTCGCCAAATTCAGTTTTAAAAGCCTCATATTCTACTTCAAAATCCAAAGGCTTCAAGTGCGCATTGGGTTGATCGGTAAAGGGTTTTTCGCCTTTCAATATGATTTCCTGAATCTCCTTGGGAAATCCGCCTTCCATTTGTCCCAAATCGCCGCGCATCAATGATTTGACGCTATCGGGGAAAGACAGAGTATGACCACGTTGCATGACGTCTTCTTTGCTCAGGTTGTTGGAGGTCATGAACAAAGCCATGTCGCCCACTACCTTTGAGGAAGGCGTTACTTTTACGATGTCGCCAAACAACTCATTGGCCACCACGAAGTTTTTCTTGACCGTTTCAAACTTGTCTTCCAAGCCCAATGCCCGTGCTTGTGGCCGCAAATTGGAGTATTGTCCGCCAGGGATTTCGTGATCGTACACATCAGCGCTACCTGCCCGCATTTCCGATTCAAAAGCGTAGTAGTAACGGCGCACCGCTTCCCAATAGTTCGAAAACTCGTTCAGCGAATCCAAGTCGACCGGATTTTCGCGTTCCTGTCCCTTCATCATCGCTACCACCGAGTTGAAATTGGGTTGTGAAGTGAGTCCTGACATCGAACCAATCGCCAAGTCAATCACGTCTACCCCAGCTTCAATTGCTTTCAGGTAAGTAGCAGCTTGGATCGAAGCTGTATCATGGGTATGCAAGTGAATCGGGATGCTGATCTCTTTGCGCAGCGCAGTGATCAAGGTCTCCGCAGCGTAAGGTTTCAATAAACCCGCCATGTCTTTGATGGCCAAAATATGCGCACCTTCGTCTTCTAGTCGTTTGGCTAGATCCAGATAGTATGCCAAGTTGTACTTCACCCGGTGCGGATCAGAAATATCGCCAGTGTAACAAATACAGGCTTCAGCAATCGCGTTCGTACACTCGCGCACAGTGCGGATGCTCGTGCGCATGGCATCGATCCAGTTCAAAGAGTCAAAAATGCGAAATATGTCGATACCCGTTTCTGCAGCTTGCTCGATAAATTTTTCAATCAGGTTATCGGGATAGGCGGTGTAACCTACCGCATTAGAACCCCGAAACAACATTTGGAACAACACGTTCGGAACGGCCGCCCGCAACAAACGAAGGCGTTCCCAAGGGCATTCATGCAAAAAACGCAGGGACACGTCAAATGTCGCTCCGCCCCATACTTCCATGGAGAAAACTTCGCCGCCATGCCGATGGGCATAACTTTCGGCTACTTTGAGCATGTCTCTGGTTCGCACCCGGGTTGCCAACAAGGATTGGTGCGCATCTCTAAAGGTCGTATCGGTGTAATGAATACGTTTGTCATTTTTTAAATCAGCGATAAACGCTTCTCGTCCCAGGCTGAGCAAGCGATCGCGACTTCCAGTGGGTAGCGGTGCCAATACATCCACTTTAGGGACTACTGGCGGTATCAACACCATGTAATCGTCTTTGTGGTTGACGTCGGGGTTCAAATTGGTGATCACCTCGGCAACGTAGCGCAACAAACGCGTGCCGCTATCCTTCCATGGACGTGGTAGTAACAAAGCCGGATGTTCCTTGATGAAGTTGACGGTAATGTCGCCATCTTGAAAGGCCTGATTTTCCATCAAGTTGAGCAAAAAACCGATGTTGGTTTTTACCCCCCGAACCCGGAATTCGCGCAAAGCCCGATGCAATTTCTGTGCGGCGGCGGGCATGGTACGCCCCCAGGCGGTTACTTTTACCAAAAGGCTATCGAAAAAAGGAGAAATTTTTGCTCCCGTAAAGGCGCTACCGGCATCCAAACGAATGCCCATACCACCCGGACTCCGATAAGCCAACAAGGTGCCATAATCCGGTTTGAACTCACTGGACGGATCTTCGGTGGTGATCCGGCATTGGATGGCGCAACCCGATAGCTCAATGCTCTCTTGAGACGGAATGCCAATTTCTGGGCTACCCAGCGGATATCCCATGGCAATCATGATCTGCGAACGCACCAAGTCGATGCCAGTAACTTCCTCCGTTACTGTATGTTCTACTTGGATGCGGGGGTTGACCTCAATGAAATAAATACTTTCATCATGATCAACCAGGAATTCAACCGTTCCGGCATTGTTATAACCCACTCCGTTGGCCAAGCGCAGTGCATAGGCGTAGAGTTTGTCTTTGGTTTCTTGGCTAATGGTGGTACAGGGCGCGATTTCTACTACCTTTTGGAAACGGCGTTGCACCGAACAATCGCGCTCGTACAAGTGAACAATGTTACCGTGGCGGTCGCCCAGGATTTGTACTTCAATGTGTTTCGGGCGCTCGATAAATTTTTCCAAAAAAACCGTACCGTCGCCAAAAGCCGTAGTTGCTTCCCCTTTGGCCTCGCGGTATTCCTGAATCAAGGAGGCATCGTCGCGCACTACGCGCATCCCGCGCCCACCGCCGCCAGCTGCAGCCTTGATGATCACTGGATAACCAATTCTGCGGGCTTCGGAAAGTGCAACTTCATCCGAATCAAGAGGGTGCTCGCTGTCTTGAATCAAAGGGATTTCTAAGCGATGGGCAATTACCTTTGCCGCTACCTTGTCGCCCAGTTGCTCCATTACCTCGGGATCAGGCCCGATGAACACAATGCCTTCTTCCCGACATCGCCGCGCAAATTGTACGTTTTCCGATAAAAAACCATAACCTGGGTGGATGGCTTCCACCTGGTTGATCTTAGCGACGCGCAAAATCTCCTCAATATCCAGATACGGTCGCAAAGGCTGGTTTTCTTCACCAATTTGGTAAGATTCATCGGCCTTGTAGCGGTGCAAGGAGTAGCGATCCTCGTAAGTATAAATGCCTACCGTACGCAACTTCAATTCAGCTGCTGCGCGCATCACACGGATCGCAATTTCCCCGCGGTTGGCGACTAAAATTTTAGAAAAGGGTTGAACATTCAACATGTTACAAATGAATTTTTTTTCCCTTGAACAATAGGATGTCGAAAAAATGTGGGAAATCTGGATATCTGGCAGGACTTAAGGATTGCGAAAGATAAAAAAAGTCCAATCCAAAAGTGCGGATTTTAAAAATTTATCCTTATATTATCTCAAAATCCGCTTCCTCCCTCCTTTGACCAATTTTTTTGGTCTTTTTCATCATTTTTCCTCGACATAACCTTTGGCAAAAAAGGGCACATTCCTCACTGACGACCTATGTGAGGGGTTCATGTTTTTGGCATAGAATTGGTACATACCTTTTTTACGCAAGGGCATGGTATAAACACTTTTTTTGAACCCAAGTAATGGGTTCACCTGAATCGGTAATTTTTAGAGCTTGTTCAGGTTTCTGGTTCGATGGCGAAAATGAGCTAAAATTTGCACCAATGAGGCGCAAAAAGCGGAATGTAGCAGCGCTACATGAGCATTTTTGAAACGAAATTGGTGCGAATTTTGGCCATTTGTAGTTCGAAGCAGAAACCTGAATAAGCTCTTAACGCCGAGATTTTGGATTTCAGCGACTTGTTTTTGAGGCGCAATGTGGTGCATTGTAACGAAAAAACAAGGAAGCAGAAATTCAAAAGATCAAGTAAAAAATACTGATTTAGGTGATCACATTACGCTTATTAATCTCATGAACGCTATGCGAAAAACTCTACTGGTATTCGCTTTAGTCCTCTTTTGCTATTGCAGTATGCTAATTGCCCAACGTCATTGCAGCAGTTCCGAACACTTGATTTACCAACTTCAAACCTTACCTGATTTTAAGCAAAAACGGGCAGCTATCGAGGAACAGACCCAACGGATGGCCGCTCCAACGCCGCGTTTACGTGGGCAAAGTCCCATTCTAATCCCCGTGGTGGTCAACTTGGTGTATTCTATGGAAGCTGAAAACATCAGCGATGCGCAAATTATGTCGCAAATTGACGCCTTGAACGAAGATTACAAACGCCTCAACCGCGATGCCGACAACCGCTGGCCGCAAGCTGCCGCTACCGATATCGAGTTTCGCCTGGCAGTAAGGGATCCCAACCAACTGCCCACCACGGGTATTCGCCGACAAATAACTTCTAAAACCAGTTTCCTCGACAACGACGAGGTAAAGTCAACAGAAGAAGGCGGCCTAGATCCTTGGCCGACTACCGATTACCTCAATATCTGGATTTGTAATCTAGAATTTCCATTGGAGGGCTATGCGCAATACCCCGGTGGGCCCAGCGCTACTGACGGTATCGTGATTGACTATTCCTGTTTTGGAAGAACAGGCATCGTAAAACCGCCCTTTCACCTGGGGCGCACTGCCACCCATGAGGTTGGGCACTGGTTAAACCTGGATCACCTCTGGGGCGACGGCGATTGCGCCATCAATGATAGGGTAGAGGATACCCCTCCTTGTGATCGGTCGCATTTTATGTGTCAGACTGATGCGCGTTCGTGTGGGGTGCAAAATATGGTACAAAACTTTATGGGATACTCCGATGATGCGTGCATGAATCTATTCACCCAGGGGCAATCTGATCGTATGATGGCTTTGTTTGCTCCAGGTGGCATCCGTGAACGCCTGCTGGATTCCCGGGGTTGTGCGCTTCCCTTGTTTTATAGTTCTGCTTGCGGCGACGGTGTTCAAAATGGACAGGAAAAAGGGATTGATTGCGGTAGTCCGGATTGTCCGCCCTGTAAACCCAGTGGCTGTTTGCCTCCCCAAACCTTGCAATACTCCCAGCAAGGTTCCATTGTTACACTTCTTTGGGCGCCTTATGACAATGCTACTGCCTATCAGGCTGAAGTACGGCAAGTCACGCCCAGTGTGGGAAGCTGGCTGAGTCGTACCACCACGGATTCGTACGTGACCATCACTGGATTTCGCATTGGTCGTACCTACGAGTGGCGGGTAAAAACCATTTGTGCGGATGGGGAAAGCGCCTATGCTAATGCTTCCTTCACCACCCGCTCGGGCGACAATAGCAATCGCTTGGCGGCCACTTCCAGTTTTTTGTCGCCTAATCCCAGCGATGGGTATGTTTTAATCCATTTGGATCGCTTGGAGGGGTTGAGTGTTGGTGTGACAGCAAGTCCCATTCAAGTGGGTTTGCGGATTGAGGATCAAAGTGGCAAAATGGTGTTGCAACGCCGTTTGGATGGCAACACCCCCGTGCACCGCATCGAGTTGGCGGATTTGCCGAGTGGTTTGTATACGGTGCAATTGAGCGATGAAGTGGGGGGGATTAGTGTTGCGGAGAGATTGGTGGTGATTAAGGATTGAGGGGGGATTTAGGGAACGTGATTTTTTTTGGAACACGGATTGGATGGATGGGAAACGGATTTTCGCCTGCGGCGTGGGGATTTTTAGAACACGGATTTTACGGATTGGACACGGATTTTTTCGCCTTCGGCGTGGATTTTTTTGGAACACGGATGACACGGATGAGACACGGATTTTTTGCCTGCGGCGTGGATTTTTTAGAACACGGATGACACGGATTGGATACGGATTTTTTCGCCTGCGGTGGTTGTTGATTTTAAAGGGCGGGTTGATTAGTGTTGTATTTGCTGTTACAAGTCTCTTCTTGGATTCAAAAAGAGACTTGTAGATCTTAGTATTTCAGAATAAAGCAAAATCACAGGTTACATGGATTCCTTCTGAACAACTCCTCGGTAAATGGTATACACCCCATATCCAAAAGGAATTGCCAATATTTGATAAGCTTTTCCCAAGCCGCTACTAAGAGCTTGTTCAAAAAGTTGAACGGATAAAAAAAAAGGGAAAAAGTGGTCATC
>JBBANM010000153.1:0-8993 GCA_040401995.1 Saprospiraceae bacterium | reverse complement strand
AAATATTAATTTATTCCCACTCAATAGCTACTCAGTTAAAAATCTTATATAAATCATATAGTTACAGCCACAAAAACAAATGCGTGTAACTTTTGTGTAACTTGACTGAGTTGGCGCTGTTTTTAACAAAGCAAAATCCTATTCGTTTTCAACACTTAATTTTAACGCTGTTACACAGGTTGCGGAACTTAATTAAGCCACTTTTTCACTGTACAAGTGCTGTTGAAAATCAACAAACACACGCTTTATATCTTCCACATTCCCCAACTCTCGCTCAGCTTCGTACATACCACCATACTTAGACACAAGTGCTGGTGGGAGTTTTTCAATGCTTAATTCGTCTACGCCTGCTTTAATATAGTTGCTTAAGACAAAATTGACAAACGCACGTTGCTTCTCATTCAAAAAAGCATAAATCTTAGTCTCAGCACTAGCTACACGCTCAGAGCGTGTTATTGGTTTACGTAAATAGCTTATGTACTCAAGCACGTCAAACAAGTCGCTGTTCTCAGCATCAATCATTTCTTGTAGCTTAAGCAAGTCACCTTTTCCACAACCATGCTCCATAAGCTTTCTTAACAGCTCACTACGTGTAACAGGATTTGCCCAATGCTTGCGTAGCTCTTGTTCGCTACCAAAAAACTCAGGCAAGTTAAGCACATTGAACAAACGCTTTAAGAACTCTTCAGCACTAATTGGTTTTCCGTCTACAAAAAACATTGTTGAACGCATGGTTTGTATTTCACGTACCTTACCGTCAGCTAGCTTAATTTTCAATTTACGCTCGCCCTCAACTGGCACACAAATACATGGCTTGGAATTACAAACTACGCATGGTTTGGGTTCTGGCTTTTCACATATACAGGGCTTTTGATTACACACTAAGCAGACTTTTTTTGGCGTTTCTTCGCACACACATGGATTATTTGAGCACACTTCGCAAATAGCATCTCCGTCCCAATCTTTCTCAAAAAACCGTTCACTAGCATTAACAAAGTCAACAATAGTAAAGTAATTTTTTCCTTCAAAAAGCCTAGTACCACGTCCAATAATCTGCTTAAATTCAATCATGTTGTCTACTGGACGTAGTAGCACAATATTTCTTATATTACGAGCATTAACACCAGTTGATAGCTTTTGACTAGTCGTAAGAATAGTTGGAATTAGGTTTTCAGTGTCTTGAAAGCGTCTTAAAAAAGCTTCTCCAGCTTCACCGTCATTTGCTGTAACACGCACACAGTAGTCAGCTTTATCAGGCTTAACTTCTTGGTTAATCAAGTCTCTAATCATTGCGGCATGTGGTTGATTAGCACAGAACACAATAGTCTTTTCATTCCTATCAATTGCGTCCAACATGGCTTTGACACGCACACGCTCACGCTCAGCAATTACTATTTTCTTGTTAAAGTCTTTCTCAGTGTAAACCTTACCCTCTTCCACTTGTCCATCTTGTACCTCATCATCAGTTGTGTACACGTACTCGTCAATTGTGCTTTGTATACGCTTGACTTTGAATGGAGTTAAAAATCCGTCTTGTATTCCTTCTCTTAAGCTGTAGGTATAAACGGGTTCTCCAAAGTACTTGTACGTGTCTGTATTTTCCTTACGCTTGGGCGTAGCTGTTAGTCCAAGTTGTACAGCTGGCTTGAAGTAATTGAGAATATCGCGCCAGTTGCTCTCATCGTTAGCTCCACCTCTGTGGCACTCATCAATAATCACTAAATCAAAAAAGTCAGGCTCATATTCACCAAAGTATGGCTTCTTATCTGGTCCAGACATGAACGTTTGAAAGATGGTAAAAAACACACTACCATTTTTTGGCACTTCGCCACGTTTGGCTATTTGTGCTGGATTAATGCGTACTAGTGCGTCATCATTAAAACAACCAAAATCCAACTTGGCTTGACTAGCAAGAATGTTTCTATCAGCTAAAAAAAGTATACGTGGCGTTCTTTTAGCGTCTTTCTGTAGCGTCCACTTTGACTTAAACAACTTCCAAGCAATTTGGAAAGCAATGAAAGTTTTACCTGTACCAGTAGCCAGCGTAAGCAAAACTCTATCTTTGTTGCCTGCTATTGCCTCCATAACTCTGTTAACAGCTATTTCTTGATAGTAGCGTTGCTGTGAGTCAGCATAAACGTTCTCAAACGGCACAGCGTTAAACCTAACTTGCCACTCATTTACTTCGCCAAATGTACGCTCCCACAACTCGTCTGGAGTTGGAAAATGGCTTACTATGTGTTCTTTTTCAAAGCCAGCTTTCAGTACAATTTCATAAATCTCTCTACCGTTAGCCGCATACGTGTAGTCTAGTTTTAGCTTGGTAGCGTAGCTTTTAGCCTGTGCTACACCCTCACTAACTTCCAATTCATTGCTCTTAGCTTCAATTACAGCTAGCTTTCTGTTCTTGTAAACAAGCACATAGTCAGCCTTAAGTTGCTTGTCTCTAATGCCACCTGCTTTAATCTCACCCGCATTTATGTAGAATTCGCGCAGAATGCGTGCTTCTCCAATGCCCCAGCCACTTGCTTTAAGTTGCGGAAAAATTAGTTCTTCACGTGTGTCAGCTTCGTTCATACCTAGTCCTTAATAAGTTCACCACTAAACGCTTTTTTTAGAACAGAATGCTTGAGAATTGTTAGCTCAACTATCTTAGCTTTATAACTTCTAATAGCAATATTTGTACAATTTTGAACGCTATCAAAGTATTCAATAAGTTGTTTTTGAATAGAAATTGGAGGCAATGGAAAATCAAAATCCATAACAGTATTCATGTTAGCTCTTGGCATTCTTGCGCCAGTACAAGTAGCATTTATCTTATCAACAGTCTTAGCATTTATAAACCAATATTTCAAATAATCTCTTAATAAATTAGAAAATGGCTTGATTGGAAATATTTCGGTTGAGCAATGTCCAACAAAATTAGGTGCGTAAACTTTATTAAGATACGGCCTTAGTCTTCCATAAAGTAAGTGTGCTTCATTAAACTTAAAAGTTGAACTTTTAACTTCCTCAACTAAATCAACTTCATTTATTAATTGTGTTGTGTGTGACTGAATATTTTCCATACCTATATATGGTATTCCATTGTGTAGTCCTTGATTTTTATCGAAACTTGAGACTTCAAAAAGTTTTTTAGTTTCCCAACCCTCTCCACCACGCTCAAAAACTTCAGTCAAATAGCTTTGAAATAGTGCTTCTGCGTTGTTAGCGTTAGCCTCAGCCGTCGCCGTAGCTGTGTCTATTTCAGCAAAAATAGCGTCTAGCCTTGCTACTATTTTTTGTTGTGTAGCTATTGGCGGGAGTTGAATTTTTAATGTTGCTAACTTAGTTCCTGACAATTCCTTAAATGTTGTACCGCTACCCATATCATTAAGCAATACTTTTGAAGAGTATAAAAAATGATATAAGTATTCATAATTAAGCGTTTTATTTGGCACTAATCCTTTACAGCCTTGATTAGTTGCCATTAATTCCTTGTTAATAGCCAAGTGCCCAATTGGAGCGCGACTTGATAAAATTATTGAATTAACTGGTAACAACTTAGCAGAAGAATTTTTCATTCCTTGTGCTGTTATTTTTCTTTCCGTACTACTAATTTCTTTACCAATTAGCTTCCCCATTTCTTTTGGTGTTATCCAATTTAAGTCTCCATTCCAATACTCTTGGACTTCGGACTTTGGTGTTCCACCGTTAACAATAGTACAAACTTCACCTAACATAACGTTTTTCCAGCTCACAGCAATTCCTTAATAGCCGAAATAGCTGTTGCCGCATCCAAGTCCAGTTGCTCAATTTCCTCTAATATTTGCTCAGGTGTTCGCTTATCGGTAGTGTCAGGACGATTAGGATTAGTGACAGTCAAGTCCCATGTTGTCTTGTCTACCGCCTTAACATCTACTTGCCACGAGTTTTCTGTGCTTGCTTGTGTAACTGATGTTGCAATAAACTCTGCCAAGTCTTGCTCATTTAAGCTGTTGGTCTTGCCTAAGTTACGTGCTAGATTTAGTTGGTAATACCAGACTTTAGTTGTTAGCTTGCCCTTAGTAAAAAACAACACTACTGTCTGTACACCAGTGCCGGTAAAAGCACCTTTCGGCAAGTCCAGTATTGCCGTAACTTCGCACTCTTCAAGTAGCTGTTTACGTAGTGCTATGCTGGCATTATCAGTGTTACTTAAAAATGTATTCTTAATAACAACGCCACAACGTCCACCTCGTTTTAGCATTTTTATGAAATGCTGTAAGAACATGTATGCTGTCTCACCCGACTTGATTGGAAAGTTTTGCTGTACTTCAAAGTGCTCAGTGCTACTGCCAAAAGGCGGATTAGCAAGAATAATGTCAACTCTATCTTTGTCTTGTATGTCGCTTATATTTTCTGCTAGCGTATTACTGTGCTGAATATTGGGCGCTTCAATGCCATGTAATATCATGTTCATTACGCCAATAATATAAGCTAGTGACTTCTTTTCTTTTCCGTAAAAAGTCTTCTTCTGTAACTGTTCATATTCTGTGGCTGTTAGCTGTTTGCTGTTACGCATGTAGTCATATGCTTCACATAAAAAGCCTGCGCTACCTACAGCACCGTCATATACCTTGTTGCCAATTTCAGGATTAACTACCCGAACAATGGTTTTAATAAGTGGACGTGGCGTGTAATATTCGCCGCCATTACGTCCCGCGTTACCCATGTTCTTAATCTTGTCTTCGTACAAGCTACTCATTTCGTGCTTTTCTTCGTTACTTCTAAAGCGTAGCTCGTCCACCTTATTAATAACTTCACGCAAGCTGTATCCACTTACTAGCTTGTTCTTAAGTTCGCTAAAAATCTCACCAATCTTGTACTCAATACTGTCAGCACGTTCAGCTTCCGCCTTAAACTTACGCAAGTATGGAAATAACTTGTTATCCACAAATTCTTTTAAGTCGTCGCCTGTAAGTCCGCTGTTGTAGTCCAACTTGCCATCCGCACGTTTTGGTGCCGCCCATACATGCCAAGCGTACTCGTCAGCCAAAATACGCTTGTAACGTTGTCCACTTAGCTTGGCTGTGGCTTCCCTGTCTGCCTCAAAGTCGTCCAAGTACTTCAAAAACAACACCCAACTAGTCTGCTCTATGTAGTCCATCTCAGTCGCACAGCCAGCGTCTTTGCGTAGCGTGTCGTCCAAGTTCTTAAAAGTTGTTTCAAACATTCGTTGTCCTAAGTGTTCTATTATTGCTGTGTACAAGTGAGTGCTTTTTGATACACTTGCCATGCTTGTCATTCTACAAGCTATTGACATACGAATGTGCCCTATGTACAGTCAAATGTCAATTCACACAACACACTAAGGAACTTTTATGAGCCGTATTGATGACATCCTCGCCAAGCAAAAAGAACTTGCTGAAGAACTTGATTTAGCTAAGCAAGAAGAACGAGACGTTGTGCTAAAAGACATTAAAGAGAAAATTAAGATGTTTGACTTTAAGGCTAGCGACTTTAAGGGCTTGCTCAAGTCACGTGTAACACAAGGACAAGTTGACGCTTTCAATGCTAAAAAAGCCACTGCGGCTAAAAAGACTGCGGCTAAGAAAACAGCAAAGTGAAAATTATATGGCTACGCGTCGTCTCTTTAAGCAAGTTCCAAAATTCACAATATTTGAATTAACACTTGCTGAACAATGCGCCATTGACTTATGGAATGGTGTTAACTATGTAGACGGCGAAGAAATGGAAGTAAGTGACGAAGAATTCTTTATTGACTTCGCACTTCCTTTTTATGACTTAGTAAAAAACCAAAATACACGGAACTTAATTACTGAGTTTTCGATAAGACGTTTAATACGTGTAGCTAATCTAAAAGCTTTATTTCGCTCCGCAAACCCTACTGACTTCCAAGCTGGTATTCGTTGTATAGCTAACGATATAGTGCCTTTATATGATGGAATGATTAGTAAAACACTTAATTTGACTCCAACTGGATATGGAACAAGAGCTTTACTTGAATTAGGTACTCGTTTTGTTACGCCTATAAAAGCGCCTACAAGAAACGGAAATTACAGAGTTCCGTTAGCTTCTCGCGTTTTGTTTTTTGCTATACCAGATATGTTATTGTTTAATTTTAGCAATGAATTAGCTGAAGCAATGCTATTTCAAAAACGACCACAAGCCGCTATTCCATTCTTTATGGAAACACTACATACTGGACTAATACTGAATAATGGCTTACATAGTATGGAATTGCCACCGCCTAATATTATGGGTAGTGCCTTGTATAAAAAGATTCAAAAGACAGACTGGTGGCAACGTAGAGTTTTAGACTTGGCGTTATTACTTCACTTTGGTGTTGTTAGTGCCCGTCCCCAATTACATACAAAAGCAAGACAAATAGTAGCAAGAAAAAAGACTATTTCTACACCTTAGTATTTCTTATATAAGTTCAATGGCTTTGCGCTTCATTGCGTCGTTCACGTCTATGTAGCATTGTGTTGTGCTGATGTTGGCGTGCCTGGCAATGCTTTGTAGTACCCTAACGCTAACGCCTTTATCAGCCAAGTTGGTAATAGCTGTACGGCGTGGACTATGACTACTAGCACCACTAATTCCGCAATTCTTAAACAAATGGTGAAAGTATTGGCACAACGTATTACTGTTCCAACCTTCCGCTGGACGCTTTTGTGAATAGAATAACTTGTCCGTAATCAACTTATACGGCACAGCACGGACGTAAACCTGAAGCTCTCGGCGTAGCTTATCGCTAACAAATACAGTACCTGACTTGCTACCCTTAGTTTGTTCTGCTGTTAAATAAATCTCAGCTTTAATCTTGCCCTCCCCGTCCAATACGTCCGCATAACGCAAGCTAGCGCATTCCTTTACACGTAGCGCGGCGTACAGCATAGTGGCAAACATAGCCCTATTGCGTAGTGCGTGTGCTCGCGTAGCTACATAATCAAACACTCTGCGTATTTCTTGCTGAGTTAGTGTTTTTGCTTGTTTAGACATTAGTGCTCTCCTTAAAGTAAGCTTTCGTATGTCTAAAGTGTATTTTCTTTGTTTATTAAAGTCAGCCTCTTTTTTGTCTAGTTCTGTCAAAGCAAAATCCTCAATGTTTACGCCGACTTAGCTGTGTTTAAGTCGATAATCAAAGCTTTTACACAAAAGCTTTGTTTATGTATTTATCGTAACTTTGTGGTTTTTTGTGATTTTTGACAAAACTTGCGTACAAGCCCTACACGCTGTTGCAAGCTAGCCCAGCTACCCAAGCTTAGCTCTGTTTGTTTTAAGCGTTTGTAGCTTGTTTTAGTGCGTTGCTATAGAATGAAAAAAACTGGAGTAACTATGCTTTATGCTGTAAAAACGCTTTTAAGTGCCTTAATTATTTAGATTGCTACTGAACTTAGTAAGCGTAGTAGTAGCTTAGCCGCATTCATTTTGGCACTACCTATTGTGTCAATTATTGCTATCTGTTGGATTTACTATGAAAGTGAAGACACTTTGAAGATAGCTGACATTACGTATGAAACTTTCTGGTACGTACTACCTACTCTTCCAATGTTTCTTTTAATGTCTTATCTATTGCGTAATGGATACAACTTCTATCTTTCACTATTAGCCTGTTGTGTCATAACAGCTATCTTGTTTGCTTTTACTCAATACCTTGTGTCTAAATTCTTTCTAGTTTTATTTTTTACTTAATTTTAAGCATGACAAAGATCTACGCACTCCTAAAGTGCGTAGTTATGTAAGTACTTAAAGTAACTTCAGTCTGCTTTAAGTGCGCTGTGCGGAAGCCAACAGTTGCCTACATCCCATATGCTGTCTGTATCCCACGTGCGTCTAGGTTGTTGCTGTGCTTCCTTAAGCGTGTAGCCAACCCAATCTCTTTCGTCATAAGCCATAACCTTAACGTCGTCTTTTTGTTTTGCCTTATCGTGCCATACGTGCCTAAATAATGTCTCAATGTCTGCTGTTGTAAGTGCTTTTGGTAAGTTGCCTAATGCTAAGTTTACGTGAATAGTTTTCGCTCTATCTGTCGTTTCCGTTGCGCCTTCAATTGTTACAAACGCTAATGGCTTGTATAAATCTGGCATACGTACGACTTTATTAGTTGCGTTTGGATAAAGTAGCTTGTTAAAGCAATTGAGTGCGTAACGTGTATCTTTACTCGTTTCCACTAGCTTTTGCTTTAAGTAACTATCAGCTCTCACATGCTTAAAACGCCCTACGTTTGTATTAGCTACGTATGGACGGTGATAAGTGTGCGCGACAATAACGTGGCTGATGTGCTGTTTATAGCTGTCAAACATGTCTTTAATATCGTGTGCTGTGTAGTTTCGCATATATGTATTTATGCGAAACCAAAGGAAACAAGATATTTTCTTCGTGGTTGCTCTTAACAAATACTGAAGTTACAGTAAAAGTTCACTTAACAAAAGGAGTTTTACTATGTCATTAATTGCTAAATTGAAGCTTGTAGCTAGCAAGCGTGAACGTTTCTTAAGCCCAACTGTTGCTCGTCGTCAAAAGCTAGCAGACAAGTTGGAAGAACAGCTTGCGCTTTGTACAGCACAAAAGAATGGCACAGTTTACGCACCCAAGCGTATTAAAACTGTGACTAATGCTGACGGTGAACGTGTGCGTGTAGAAGCCGTTAAGCGTGTTAAGGAGTGGTTTTGGACTACAAGTAGCGGTAAGATTAACTTGGCTGTGCGTTATGGTAGCAAGACTTTGGAACTTGGCAAAGGCAAGAACGCTATTGAACTTAGCACTGGCGAAGAACTTATCAGTACTTTAGCTTTGCTTAAAGACGCTGTAGTTGCTGGTGAATTGGACGAAGCTATTGCCAATGCTAGTGATAAGTTACGTGCTGGCTTTGGCAAGTAAGTGACTTTGGGACTGGCTTTAATTGCCAGTCCAATCTTCTATTTTAAGCTAAATATATAAGAATAGGAGATTGGTATGCGAATTAACGAGATAACAGACGCACAAGGACAGTTGGAGTTGTTACG
>JBBANM010000152.1:0-9062 GCA_040401995.1 Saprospiraceae bacterium | reverse complement strand
AGTCTAAAGCCCTTGACTTTTTTGTTTCTTTTTTCGTCAAGGAAAAAAGAAAATGTTATACATAAATTACTGAAATACAAAGTTTAAGGAATGGTTAAGGGGCTTTGGCATTGTTGCGCTTCGCTGCAGCTTGTGCAAAAAGCCTGATATGGTGCTACAGACGTTACGCGGCTCTGCCGCTGGGGCAATAGCCTGGCTAGGTTAGGCCGCATTGGCAATCGCGAATTAGCTATCACTTATAATGCGTTTGCCCTGGGGAATACTCCAATTCATATCATACGATATGAGATTTACACCTCGCTGAATTCTATTTTCACCTTATTTTGCAGTCGGTTTTTTGCCAATCCAACGACAATTTTCCTTCACTAATCGCATCTCGCCTTGTTCTTACCGACAATCTTTGCAGATCATTTCAAAAATGGTTTATATTTGTTTCATACCCTTCGCGAAGGATCTAACAAAAGCAAACTAAAATAACCTAAAAAACCTTAATTTCATCTATGCAACGATTAACCACTTTCGGCAAACTCGCCATATTGCTCCTCATCGGCGGCGTTATTTTTATTGGCGTACGCGTATTGGATAAAATGGGCTACTTGGGATCTCGCCAAACCAAAGAGTCGACCATCATCGAAAAAGTAGACTTGCCCGACGCGCCTAAAAACGCATCTACCAGCGTACCCGCACTTCCCATGCCTTCTGCGCAACCAGCAAATTTGAGTACCCCAGAAATCCGCTGGCTACTTTGGGCCTGGAATGCGCAAATGGGCGCAATATTGGCTAATGGCGGCAGCGAAACCACCAAAGGCAGCATCATGGCCACGAAACAAGTCAACCTGAAATTGACCCGTCAAGATGATGTATCGCAGATGCAGGCGGCCTTGGTGAAATTTGCCGAAAGCTATAAAAGCGACCCTAATACCACTGCGGGCGCACAATTTGTTACGATCATGGGCGACGGCGCCGCTGCTTTTCTTGCCGGCGTTAACCCGCAATTGGAAAAATTGGGTTCGGATTACCGCGCACAAATCGTGTATACCTGTGGTCGCTCGCTAGGGGAAGATAAATTCATGGGGCCGGCTGCTTGGAAAGAAAACCCGCAAGCTGCGCGCGGTGGCGTTACCACGGCGGTATTGCGCGATGGCGACTGGAACATCGTAATCAAATGGTGCTCAGATAATGGCATTCCTGTCAATGCCGATGAAACCACCTACGACGCGGATGCCATGAATTTCATTGCCGCTGACACCTACATCGACGCTTCCGAAAAATACATCAACGGCTATACCGAAGAACGCGATGAAGTGAAAAAAGGCAAGCGCACTGGCAAAAAAGTAAGCGTGGGCGTAAGCAGCGTCACCACTTGGACGCCTGGCGATGTGATGGTGGCCAAAAACAAAGGGGGATTGATCTCGATTGTGTCCACCAAAGAATACCGCAGTCAAATGCCCTGTGTGTTGATTGGTGTCAAAAAATGGATGGAAGACAATTCCAGTACCGTTGAAAACCTCATCGAAGGCATCTCCACGGGCGGCGATCAAGTGAAATCGTTTTCTCCTGCCTTGAAAAAAGCAGCGGAGATCAGCGCCAAAATCTACAATGAGGAAACACCTGCCTACTGGGAAAAATACTACAAAGGCGTAACCGAAACCGATAAAAAAGGCTTTCCGGTAGAGTTGGGTGGATCAAGAGTCAATAATTTGGCTGATAATGCCGAGATTTTTGGCATCAATCCTGGTAGTACGAATATTGTTAAGATTGTCTATACTACCTTTGGCGATATTGTCAAAAAACTGTATCCTGATTTAGTGCCAAGTTATCCGGCCGCTGAAGATGTAATCAATACCCGTTTTTTGAAAAACGTATTGGCCAGAGCGGGTAGTAACATCGCCAGCGCGGATGTTGCCGCCTTTAATGCCGACGACAACATTCGCGAAACAGTCAGTAAAAAATCTTGGGCCATTGAATTTACTTCGGGTAGCAGCGAATTTACCCCATCTGCCCGGGCAGTGATGGAAAAATTATTCAACGACCTTGTTATTGCCAGCAACTTGAAAGTGGAAGTACACGGCCATACCGATAATGTAGGCGATCCAGACGCCAACATGAAACTATCTGAACGTCGGGCATTTGCGATCAAAACTTGGCTCGAAAACAAATCTGCCAACAATTTCCCGGAGGGCCGCATCACCGTTTTTGCTCACGGCGCCAGCAATCCTTTGGTATCCAACGATACCCCAGATGGACGTAGCAAAAACCGGCGGGTAGAAATCATCATGGGTAAATAAATTCTTTTCGATGAGACGATCTATGAGTCGTCTCATCGATTTTAAACACCTCATCCGCTATGTCTGCCATAACCCAAGAATTTTTACGTGTTTTCAAGCCCAACACCACGGTATCCCGGCCAACCATGGCCATCATCATTGTGGTACAAGTCATATTGGCCTTGTTGGCCTGGTATACTTCTTCAGAAATATTACCTCGCCCGCCCGAAATTTGGTCGGCATTTGTGCGCTTGCTACAAGGTGGCGATTTGATCCGCGAGCTGTTTACCAGTATGTCGTTGTGCGTGCAAGCGATGGGTCTGGCCATTTTGATCTCTTTGGCTTTGTCGTACCTCACGGTCATGCCTTTTTTCCGGCCTACCGCATTCATCGTATCCAAAGGCCGTTTTTTGACCTTAGTAGGATTGAGTTTTGTTTTTACGCTGCTCACTTCCGGCGGTCACTCCCTCAAAGTATCCTTGATGGTGTTTGGCATTACAGTGTTTTTTGTCACTTCTGCAATTGCGATGATCCAAGCCATCCCCAAATCGGAGTTCAACCATGCCCGTACCCTTGGGTTTAGCGAGTGGCAAACAGTGGGCGAAGTCATCATTTTGGGGCGTTTGCACGAAGTTTTTGAAATCACGCGGCAAAATTTTGCCATTAGCTGGATGATGCTGACGCTGGTAGAAGGAATATCCCGTGCGGAGGGCGGTGTTGGCGCCATGCTGCTCAATCAGAACAAACATTTACATTTGGATGCCGTTTTTGCCATCCAAATC
Organism: Saprospiraceae bacterium; assembly: GCA_040401995.1. GTDB lineage: Bacteria > Bacteroidota > Bacteroidia > Chitinophagales > Saprospiraceae > Haliscomenobacter. The sequence goes on along the minus strand of JBBANM010000152.1, from coordinate 6,013 downwards.
TTGATCCTGTTGGTAGGAATTGGAATGGACTATTTGATCGGCATCATCAAAAACATTGTTTGTCCTTATGCTTCTTTAAGCTTGGAAAGAAGATAAATCACGATCATGAGCTACGAATTCAAGAATACGATTCTCAAAGTTGAAAATGTGTCGCTGAGCATTGGCGGCAATCCCATTTTGCGTGATGTCAACGTAGATATTCGCGACGTGGTTCGACCGGGTGTTACTCAAGGACAAATTGTTGGTTTTCTCGGGCCTTCGGGGATTGGGAAAACCAAGCTTTTTGAAATTTTGGCTGGACTTATTCAACCTGATACTGGACAAGTACTCATTGGCGATCCGCTTACTCCGGTTAAGATCGGTAGGGTAGGGGTGGTTCAGCAAAGTTATCCGCTGTTCAATCACCGCACCGTGATGGGCAATTTACGGGTCGCAGCGGATCGAAAAGGCATTCCCAGTAATGAGCGCCATAATAAGTGTACCGAAATGCTGGCGCATTTTGGTTTAGAGGGATATGCCAATCGTTTCCCTGCCGAATTATCGGGCGGCCAACGACAAAGGGTGGCCATTGCCCAGCAGCTATTGTGTTCCGATAACTTTTTGTTACTCGATGAACCGTTCAGTGGTTTGGACATCATTATGATTGAAAGGGTTTGTCAGTTGCTGCGCACCATCGCTACTTTGGATGAGCAAAACACGATCATCATAGTTTCGCACGATATTGAATCCACTGCTTCCATTGCCGATACCCTTTGGTGTATGGGGCGCGATCAGGATGCGCAGGGAAATTTTATTCCGGGCTCCAAGATCAAGCATACCTTTAACCTGATGGATAGGGGATTGGCTTGGCAAGAAAATGTAATGTCGCGTCCGGAATTTCACAACTTGGTGGATGAAGTGAGGCGGGTGTTCAAGACACTGTAAGCTTGCTCTTGAATTCAAGAAATTGCTTCAAAGTGTGTTTGGATTTCTAGTTCGCAAGCGAAAATGAGTCAAAATTTGTACCAATGAGTTGTGAAAAGCGGAGTGTATCCCGACTTTGTCGAGGACAGGTCAGCGCTACATGAGCATTTTCAAAACGAAATTGGTGCGGATTTTGGCCATTTGCAGCGCGAAGTAGAAATTCAAACACACTTTTGATTAGATTTAGCGCCGATTGGAGCAATTTTTGTTAAAGTTTGATAACTCGCCTTTGGCAATAAGGAACAAATTTTTTTCAGCCACAAATTGCACAAATTTTCACAAATTAGGCCACCAACTGGCGTTTGTGTTATTCAACCGTTCCTTGAGTATATCCTGCCGTGGATCAAGCATTTTTGTAGCCTTTCTACAAACCAAAATAGCTCCTATCTCCTCCAATTTTCTCTATAACTAAAAAATACGTTAAAAAAACACGCCAAAATTTGCTTAACTAAAAAATACGTCATATACTTGTATCAATAAGTTGATCGATCGATATGAAACAATTGACCAAAGCTGAAGAAGAGTTGATGCGCATCATGTGGGAACTAGGGCCCTGTACGGTTTCCGCCATGCGCGACTACATCGCTGAGCAAAACCAGCAAGAGAAACCGCCGCATAGCAGCGTGTCTACCATTGTGCGCATATTGGAAGAAAAAGGATTTGTCGGCCACAAAGCATATGGCCGCACCTACGAGTACTTTCCACTGCTGACCAAAGACGAATACGGCAAGCAAAGCCTCCGCAAACTCGTTGACGAGTATTTTGCCGGCTCTGCTCGCGGCTTGGTGTCTTTTTTAGTAAAGGAAAACGATTTGAACCTTCAAGATTTATCCAAATTGATTGAGGAGGTGGATCAAGACGAATAACGCAATATAACAAGACAATTCGGGGTAGCTATTATTCACCATTTATCGTGAATCACATGGGATATTTGCTGAAAGTCGCCATTTGCTGGCTGCTATGCTATTTGTTTTATCGGCTGGTGCTAGAAAGAACCACCTTTTTTCGCCTCAACCGGTATTATTTACTGGTCACCTTAGTATTGGGATTAGCAATGCCATTGGCGCGGATTACGCTACAAGCCCCCGATACCCCGAGTCAGCAAAACACAACCAGCAACTGGTTGCCCGAAGTGGTTATCAAAGCGAATACCCTGGTCAATCAACCGTTTTATTTGCCAGAATTTACAATTACGGCCACTGCTTCACCCAGTTGGCAAATCATCAAAGGCATTTATTGGTTAGGCTTTATTTGCTGCATCCTACGTTTTTTAATGGGCATGTTCCAATTGTATCGCATGTACCAACAAGGAACCAAACAACATTTTCGCAACTATACCCTTATACAAAGTAAAGCGGTCAAAACCCCGTTTTCATTTTTTCATTACCTGTTTTGGCCAGCAGAAAACGCCGATCAAAAATCGGATACCGCGTTGATGTTGCGCCATGAAGAAACACATATCCACCAGGGGCATACCTGGGATGTGTTGCTCAGCGAGTTGGTCAAAGCTATTTGTTGGTTCAATCCTTTGGCTTATCGCTATTCCCTAGCATTAAGAGACGTGCACGAATATTTGGCCGATGCGGCGGTGTTGCAAACTGCCACCCGCAAAGCATATGGGCGCCTGTTGATTGAGCAATCTTTGTCCGGACCATCGATTGCCTTGGTAAATCATTTTTCAACTTCTCAACTTAAAAAACGCATCAGCATGATGAAGAGAAAAAAATCACAAAGCATCTTACAATTGCAATATGCTTTGGCATTGCCACTAATAGTTGGTCTGGGCATTTTGTTTGCACACATTCAGTGGAAAACGGTACTGGCAGAAGCGCCAAGCTTGATTGCTGACCCCGAAATGGCTGACCCGAAGATGACTTCGAATAGTCCGGTGGCTATGCCTACAGTACGTCCAGTATCTACTTTACAAAAGATTACTTATGACACTCTGCCACAAGAAGTTTTCAGGGTAGTAGAAGAAATGCCCACCTACCCAGGGGGAAATGAAGCGATGTTCAAATTTCTTGGAAATAACATCAAGTACCCTGAAAAAGCCCAAAAAAACAACCAGGAGGGTACAGTGGTCATTCAATTTATTGTTGACAAAAAAGGGAAACTATTGGATCAAAAGGTGGTGAAAGGCGTTAGCACTGAAATAGACGCCGAAGCACTGCGGGTAATCGGTCTGATGCCCCAATGGCAGCCTGGTGTGCAGAAAGGGCAAAAAGTAAACGTGAGTTTTAATTTGCCGATCCGTTTTATGCTAGACGAAAAACCCTCCCAAGAGGTCTTTACTGAAGTGGAACAATTGCCAACTTATCGAGGAGGCAAGGAGGAATTGTACCGATACATTGGAAACAACCTTTTGTACCCAAAAGAAGCCAAAGAAAAAGGGGTAGAAGGAATGGTCTACATTCAATATATAGTTGAAATAGATGGGAGTATTACCAACGCTAGAGTTTTAAAAGGGATCGGCTCTAATTGCGACGAAGAAGCCTTGCGGGTGATTAGTGGTATGCCTAAATGGAATCCTGGGCAACAAAACGAAAAAGCAGTAAGGACAAAAATGGTACTGCCCATCCGCTTCAAACTTGATGAAGGCAAAACGAATCCATCTGCAACCCTCAAAGTCCAAGATTTCAAAGCGACTCCCAATCCGAGCAAAGGCCTTTTTAACCTGAGTTTCCGGGCAGATGGCAAATTTACCACGATTGAGGTGTTCAATTTAACTGGGCAAAAGGTATACAACCAGGTATTGAATCAATTTGATGGTTACTTCAATGGCCAGATTGACCTTAGCAAACAGCCCGCTGGCGGGTATGTGATCCGTATTGCGCAGGGAGCGGCGGTGTATAGTCAGCAGGTGGTGAAGGAGTAAGGGGTAAAAAGAGCCTGAACGCCTTGGGGGTGGGCATTCAGGCTCTTTTTACGTATACAAAACCTCGAAGGTTTAGTATACGTGGATAACTACCTAGCGCTTTATCTCAAAAACCAGCGGCAACAACCATTTTGCATCATTCTGGACATTGAATTGGATACTTCCCCCATTGACCATCAAGCCTGCTTCAGTGGTGTTGGCACAATGTTCTTCGCTTTGCCATAAAGCAGTTACCCTTTCCGCCAAACTTCCCGTCAGTTGTTCAATTTTTGCGATCACATCATTGAGATCCATTTCTGATTTGGACACGATGAGACAAATTTGTTCTTTGGTAGCAGGACCGCTGATTTTGATGTAATTCTCAGCACCAGTATTGGCATTTCTTGCCGGGATAGTGGTACTGCCGCTAGCATCTTGCAGCATCAATGGGCCTACTGACAAATTGCGGGATTTGCTCATTTGGAAACTGCGCACCCAATTCTGATTAAAAGGATAGATAGCAGTACATTTACCATCGGAATTGAGCACAAAAGCATACAATAGTGCGGTGTTTTGTACCCGAATTTGAAAGGCTGTACCTTCGTCATAAGCATTGGCAGTTTGAAAAACGGGGATATTGATTACTCCCGATGATGTCGTTGTGGCATTGTTTTCCCCTACTACCAAATTTCGCTTATTCATAGATCTAGACTGCGACGCAAAACTCATATTTTGCGGCGGATTTCCAGCAATAATAAATTCCAAACTCCCGCTAAGCGATTTCATAACCGGCTGATCAACAATTGTATCGCTTGAAGTTGCTGGACTTTCACCAGGCATGGTGCTTGGAATAGTTGAGGGAATGGGGTTTGAAGTTGTAGTTGTTGGAGCAACACTGGTTCCAGTGTTATTGGGTTGAATGTGTACCAATGCTTCCCAAGTTTTCATTTCCATGCGGGAAATAAAATATTTTTTGGAAGCCAACAACAAGTCGTTGACCAACAGATTTTGCCTTGCATTTTTACCCTTCAAAAAACCGCCCAATACATTGAAAGCTTGAAGCGCCAGCGGTTCCAACCAATCCTTTAAACTCCGGGTTTTGATCACGCGGTTGTATACGGGCTGAAATTCATTGTCGTAGATGGCGACCCCACTGTTGAAAGCATTGAGGTAGCGGGTAAGTGTTGTTTGATCGCCATTGGCCGCTTTTTCAAACAGCTGGTAATCGACCATGTCTTGCCGAATCAGACCGAGAAAATTATCAAATGCCGCTTTGGTTTTGCCGTAGGCGGTTTGTAAGGCGGTATAATCGTCGGTGCTGATGTTTGGCAAGTTGTTCAAGGCCAGCAATTGGGTTTCAATGCCCTTTTTAGAGTTGGCGTAATCGATGAACACTTTGGTGTTGAGCAGTTGCTCGATGACTTGGTTGGCATCGAGTTTGGGGGTGGTGGTTTGGGCGAATAGGGTAACATACCCAAAGAGCCCAAGCATTAAAATTGTACTTTTCATTTTTTACAGTTTGATGTTTTTGTCAATTGCCTTAAAAAGTAATAAAGTCAGCGCGGAGCATATGATACCGATCCAAAAGGAAGGATAAGTGTTTGAATAAAAAATCATACAATATTCCCTTCCCAAAAAGAGCACAGGTTGCCAATTCAGAATACCGGCAAGCATAAAATATACTACTAAGCCGTACATCGTGATTGTAAGAAGCTTTGTTCCTAAGCTTGAATTTTTGAAATCTTGAGTGAAAGTGATCCAATGCTGCCTCTTTTCTTCAATCCATTCATTATAGAGATGCAAAGCAACTTGGTACTTAACATCGTCGTCCATATCTCTCAGCTCTCTCATGGGAAGCCATTCAAGGCTTGTGGGTAAAAGGGGCGAAAAAGCATTATTTAGTTGCTTTGCCTGGTTCAAAGTAACATTCATTTTTAGGGTAAGTCTGCAATAAAGGTATGTAGCAAATGTTCTAAAAACATAATTATACACTAAGAAGTATAGCACCGCTATAATCAGAGCTACAGCTACATTTTTTTCTTCAAAAAATGAGATTGAGAGAACCACTGCTAATACCATTGCAAACGAAATAAGCTTGAAAATCAAGTCATATAGATGCGTCCAAAACATGGTATAAAAATTAATTATGCGAATAATGGGTTAAAAATACCAAAAGAGGAGGGCAGCTGCAATAGA
>JBBANM010000151.1:0-9442 GCA_040401995.1 Saprospiraceae bacterium | reverse complement strand
TATTGAAATCCAACGATTTTGCTTGAAATCTACGGCGGCGCGAAAAAAACTCGTCTCCCGACTGCGTCGGGATCCTCAAACAGTTTTTCGCTTAACCCGCCTTCGATTTCGCAAAATCGGGATTTCAATAAGGCCCGGGCCATAGCTTCTGAGGTTCTAGATCGAAGCTTTTGACCTACGTTTAGAAGTTATTTCTGGCAATTTTTTCGATATTTTAATGCGTTTGCCCTGTAAATAGACGAAGCTGCTATTTTTTACCCTTAGCCCAACCTGATTTCCTATTCACCAAAAAAATCCAAAGTTTTTATCCGCTTCCTTTTACCGTTTTAAACTGATTGTGATTAGATTTGGACATTCCACCACAATTGATTCAATGAAAGCAAAGCACCTTTATTTCCCTATTTTTTTTGCATTACTTTTTGCATTCGCTTGCACACATTCGGCGCCGACCAAGGCGACTCGTCCAAATATTTTACTGATTCTGGCCGATGATTGGAGCTATCCCTACGCTGGAATGTACGGCAGTAAAGCAGTTCGCACCCCCAACCTTGATCAACTAGCGAAAAGCGGCGTGGTTTTCACCCAAGCTTTTTGCGCTTCGCCTTCTTGTACTCCTTCGCGTTCGGCTATTCTTACTGGAAAGTACCCGCATAATTTAGGGGAAGGCGTCAACTTGGTTGGTAAACTGGATACCGCGGAAATCACCTACGTAGATCTTTTGCAAAAAAATGGATACGCGGTGGGTTACGAACGCAAAGGCTGGGCGCCCGGTAAATTTGAAAAAATGGGATACCTTGAAAATCCTGCCGGTCATCTTCAAGTTTTTGATTCGTTTATCGACAGCATTGGCGCCAAGCAACCTTTTTGTTTTTGGTGGGGCACCAACGATCCGCATCGGCCTTATGATCGGGGAGCTGGAACAAAAACGGGGATTGACTCCACGAAGTTGAGCTTGCCGGCCTTTTTACCGGATGTACCCGCAATACGGGGCGACTTGGGCGATTATTTTGCCGAAATTGAACGAATGGATCGCGAAGTGGGCGAGGTATTGAAAAAATTGCAGCAAAAAGGACTACTCGAGAATACCATCGTCATTGTCACTGGCGACAATGGGATGCCGTTTCCCCACGCCAAAGCCAACCTATATGATTATGGAACCAGGGTACCCTTATTGATCCGCTACCCTAAATCTTTTTTGCAAAACCAGCGCAGCGAAACTTTTGTCAACCTCATTGACCTGGCGCCTACTATTCTCGAAATGGCGCAAATTCCCTTTACTCACTTTATGGATGGCATCAGTTTGGTCTCACTGTTGCAAGGAAAAACCAGCAAACACCGCGATGAGGTTTACCTGGAACGCGAGCGACATTGTTTGTGTCGGAAAGATGCGTTGGGTTTTCCAGGTTATCCTATGCGGGCAGTTCGCAATCGCGAGTACCTGTACATCCGCAACATGCGCCCCGATCGTATGCCCGCAGGTGACGCCACCATTCCTGGCACCCCCTCCGAATATGGCGATGTGGATGGCGGTCCCACTAAAGCTTATATGATGGAGCACCCTGATGAGCCGGCCGTGCACCCGTTTTTTCAAATGGGTTTTGAAAAAAGACCCGCCGAAGAGTTGTACGACCTCAAAGCTGATCCTTTTAACATCCACAACATAGCGGATGATCCAAAATTGGTAGCAGTTAAAAAGAGCATGAAAACCAAGCTCTACAACTGGATGGCCAAAACCAAAGACCCCAGACGCAATGGCGGCGGCGATGAAATTGACACTTACCCTACTTACGACAAAGCCTGGATTACCAAATGGAGTATCATCTTTTTTGATAAATAATCTCATCTCAAACAGCAGATCAATGAGCCATACATCCCTTAAAGTTTTGGTGGTAGGTTGCGGCAACATGGGCGCTTCCCATGCTTTTGCCTATCATACTATCGACGGTTTTTCTATTTGCGGCATTGTTTCTACCGGCAATAGCAAGGTGGTTCTCAATGAAAAATTGGGCGGCGGCTTTCCACTTTACTCCGACCTTACTCAAGCACTAGCGGAAACCCAACCCAACGCAGTATGTATTTCCACCTACCCAGATACCCACGAACAGTTTTGCATTCAAGCCTTGGAGGCGGGTTGTCATGTTTTTATCGAAAAACCGATTGCCGATACGGTTGCCGGCGCTAAACGCGTGGTAGCTGCGGCGGAAAAGGCCAATAAAAAAGTAGTGGTGGGATACATTTTGCGACACCATCCTTCCTGGGCTAAGTTTGTAGAAATTGCCCAAGAACTGGGAAAACCATTGGTGATGCGAATGAACCTAAATCAGCAGAGCCATGGCTTTATGTGGGATGTGCACCGCAATTTGATGAAAAGCTTAAGTCCGATTGTGGATTGCGGCGTCCACTACATTGACGTGATGTGCCAGATGACCCGCAGTCAACCGGTACGCGTAAGCGCGATCGGCGCGCGCCTAACCGACGATATTCCTGCCAGCAACTACAACTACGGCCAGTTGCAAATCCATTTTGCGGATGGGTCAGTGGGCTGGTACGAAGCTGGCTGGGGACCAATGATGAGCGAAACGGCGTTTTTTGTCAAAGACGTTATTGGTCCAAAAGGTTGTGTATCGATTGTAGCAAAAGATGCTGGCGGCGCTGGCAAATCCGATAGTGTGGATGCGCATACGAAAACCGAATCGCTGCGTTGGCACCATGCCGCTATTGATGACAACAACGAATTTCTCCAACCCGATGAATGGATTGACCTCACTGATGAACCCGATCATCAGGAATTGTGCAATCGCGAGCAACGGTATTTCCTCCAGGCCATCCTGGAAGATATTGACCTAACGGATCACTTGGCGGATGCGGTGAATAGTCTAAAAGTGGCTTTTGCTTGTGATGAGTCGGTGCGGACGGGGGAAATGGTGAGGCTGGGATAATCAGTAAGTCAATGCCCCAATTTGTGAAAATTTGTGCAATTTGTGGCCAAAACAAACCCGCCGCAGGCGGAAAGTAATGATTTGTATTCCGATTTATTAATCAGCGGTATTTTTACAAATTCAAGCACATACTTCATTTATAATGGAAATTATGCATAGATGAGTGAGTATTTATACAAAGATGAAAATTTCAAAGTAATTGGAATTTGTATGGAAATCCATAGAATTCTAGGAAGTGGGCTTTTGGAGGTAGTTTATAAAGATGCGCTGGAATTTGAATTGAATCAGCATAAAATACCCTATTCTCGGGAAAAGGAATTTACTGTTCAATACAAAGGCGTCATTCTTCCGCATAAGTTCTATGCTGATTTTGTTTTGTACGATAACATCATACTAGAGGTTAAAGCCTTAAATGAAATCAGCAAAGATCATATTGCCCAAACAATCAACTATATTAAATTGACTAAAGGCAAATTGGGTATCATTGTAAACTTTGGGACTCAAAGTCTTCAGCAGAAAAGAATCATTATTTGACAAAACTTGTAATAGTTGAGCACCTCGCCTTCGGCGATGAGACAAAAATTTTTCTAGCCACAAATTACACAAATTTACACAAATTAGAGCACAAACTGGCGTTTGTGCTCTTTGCGCGAACGAAGTTCGTGCCTTAATTTGTGTAAATTTGTGTAATTTGTGGCTAAACAAAAACCGCCGCAGGCGGAATTTCTAGCCTATCCAATTTGGAGCTTTTAACATTAATTTTTGTCAAGTTTTCACAAATTCATTTTCAAAGGATTGCAACCAAAGTGAATGTCCCAATTTGTGTAAATTTGTGAAATTTGTGGCCAAAATAAAAACCGCCGCTGGCGGAAAACACATCACCTGCTTTCCAAAAAATCAAAACACCTAACATTCATGCCCAATTCAATTCAAAAATGGCTAGTTGCCGCCCTTATTTTTTGCACCAGTTTGTCCACCCTAAGTGCGCAAATCACTGCTGAAAAATACGCCACCGACTACCTCAATTCCATCCGCGACAACCGCGCGTTGTTGACCGTATTTTTCCAACAAATGCCCAAAGGCGGCGACTTGCACCACCACTTCAGCGGCTCGGTATACGCGGAAACCTATTTTGACTTCGTTGTTAACTCCGACTATTGGGTCAATGTCAAAACCTTAGCCATTTTTGACAAAATGCCTTCCCCAAATGCCGATATCAGAAAATTCAGCGAAATCAAAGCCGCCGGCGCCTTGAACGAAATTCGCTACCAATTGCTGCGCTATTGGTCGGTAAAAGACTATTTCCCTGGCGATGAAGCCAGCGATAAACACTTTTTTGATGCTTTTGATAAATTCGACCTGGCCAGCAAAGGCGTACCGAGAGACGGATTGCTAGAAATCAAACAACGCGCCAAAGCGGAAAATGTGCAGTACATTGAATGTATGTACCGCTCGGCCAAACACGGAGTGGATATATCGGATCTAAAACCTTACGCAATAGTGATGGATTCATTGTTGCGACAAAAAAACAGCAGTAGTCTGTCAATAGTGCTGGATAGCCTGTACGCCCACTTCATGCGCAAAGGCATCGAAGGTAAAGTTTAGGATTATACCCAGGCGCTTGAAAAGGTTCATCGAGAACTAATGATCGACGACAATACTTTTACCATGCGCTTTCAAGGCTACGTTACCCGAGTATTGGAGGATCAAGTGACTTTGTTTGGCAATATGTTGGCGTCTTTCCTTTCCGCCGATCGTAGCCCCTTGATCGTTGGAGTGAACATTGTAGCGCCTGAAGACAATCCAAGTGCTATGCACAATTACTGGCTGCACATGCAAATGTTTAAATGGTGCAAACAGCATTTCCCCAAGGTCAAATTTTCGATGCACGCGGGGGAATTAACCCTTGGTCTTGTCAAACCCGAAGACCTAACCTGGCACATCAACACCGCAGTACGCGAGGCAGGCCCCAATCGGATTGGTCACGGCGTAGATCTGGCTTACGAAGCACAAGTTTATGATTTGTTGAAAGTCATGCAAACCCAGCAAATTGCCGTGGAAATAAACCTGACCAGCAATGAGTTCATTCTAAATGTAAAAGATGATCGGCACCCCATCTTGTTGTACCGCGGCGCTAAAGTGCCAATGGTTATTTCTACCGACGATGCCGGTATATTGCGCACCAATTTAACCGAGCAATACGTGCTTTTGGCCAATCGCTACAAAACTATTTCCTATGCCGAAATCAAGCAATACATCTACAACAGCATCAAATTCAGCTTTATCGAAGACGAGCAGCTCAAATTGAAGTTATTGAATAGGATCCAGCAGCAGATTGCCGCTTTTGAACAGCAATTGCAGGTCATGCAGGTAAAGAGGTAAAATGTTGATATAGAGTACAAAACAAGTAAAGCGCAAGACCGTTTTGAAAACAAGATTGTTATTCAAATCAAAAGAATGAGAAAGCTTGCAGGCATCTTGATGTTCTTTGTTGTTTTCCAAAACCTCAATGCCCAGGAGATCCGCGCATTTATGGATCTACAAACCCATACAGCCATCCACATTCCGTATGGTTTTTTTAGTCCTGGATTAAGGTATTTTTCAAAAGACGCTCCGCCAAAACTGGAGCACAAACACATGTTAACCAACGTGAACTATGCCAATTTTTTGGAAGACAATCCAGGCGCCCGGATCATCATCAATGGGGCGATCAACAAAGAGTGGATCCAATCCCGGAAAAAAGCAAGACGAACCATTGTGGCGCAAATCGACTATGTCAACGATTTTATTCAAAAACACCCGGATAAATTTGCCCTTGCCACCACGCCCCAGGAAGTACGAGATCTAGTGCTCAATACCGAAAAAACGGTGTTCATCCATTCCATTGAAGGAGGAAGAAGAATAATCGACAGTCAGGAAGACGCCGATTTTTGGGCCAGCAAGGGCGTAGCTTTTGTAACCCTGGTGCATTTGCTAGATGACGAAAACGGGGCTTCCGCCGTTACTCCAGGTTTTTTCACAAGATTGATCAACCTAAGTGCTTGGTTTCACAAAGAAAAAAAACGAAAGCTCACCGAACATGGCAAAAACGCCATCCGCTATTTGGCCAATGCGGGCATTATGACCGACATTACCCACATGTCGGTACAAACGCGCAGGGATGCCCTCGATTTTATGTTTAAAAACAATATTCCTCCCCTGGCCACCCACGATGGATTTCAACCCGTACACAATAGCCCGAGAGGGATTTCAGAAGCTGACATCATCAGCATTTATCAACACAATGGATTTGTGGCGCTGCCCTTGAGCGGCGCACCATTGATACCGCGCCACCCCTCTCCTACCTATATTCATCTGCTGGATAGTTTGAATCGCGCCAAATGTTTTTGTACCAATTCGGTTGACGCCTATAAATTTAGTTATCTGGCGTTGAAGCAATTCATTGAACGCAATGTGGCGGTGATCTCCAATAATCCAGCTCTTACTTACAATACCCTAAGTGAAGCCCAAAAAGTCAAGTATGCCATTGGTTTTGAATCGGATTTCAACGGTTGGCTCAGCCATGAACGGCCCCGTCACGGCAAAAAAGGTTGTTACCCCTTGACCAAATATAAAACCTACGAAGAATTTGATCAACGCGGACTCGTTCATCCCGGTCTGATCAATAAACATTGGGAAGCATTGACGAATGAAAGCGTAGATCTGGAACCCATCAAAAGAGCCTCAGAAAAGTTTTTGCAATTGTGGCAGTATTTTTTGGATCATCGAGGCACGTATTTAACGGAATTAAAGTAAATTTTCATTTTTTCAAAACGGATAAGTATGACAAAAATACAACAACTATTGCTCTGTTTGTGCTTGAGCTTGTTACAAAGCGCACTATCAGCACAAACCGTTTACGACCAAATTGACAAGCAAGCCACGGCCTTGGAACCCAAGGTAATTGAATGGCGGCGAGACCTGCACCAAAACCCGGAACTCAGCAATCGGGAATTTAAAACCGCTGAAAAAGTAGCGGCACACTTAAAAAGTCTAGGCTTGGAAGTGCGTACCGGGGTAGCTAAAACCGGAGTAATCGGCATTTTACGCACTGGCAAGCCAGGCCCGGTTGTCGGATTGCGTGCCGATATGGACGCTTTGCCGGTGGTAGAGCGGGTAAACCTGCCTTTTGCCTCCAAAGCCAAAGGTGAATACCGTGGGGAAGCAGTGGGCGTCATGCACGCCTGCGGCCACGATACGCATACTGCCATGTTGATGGGCGCAGCAAGCATCCTGAGCGGCATCAAAAATCAGTTGGCAGGTACGGTTGTTTTTATTTTCCAGCCTGCGGAAGAAGGCCCTCCTCCAGGTGAGGAAGGCGGCGCCAAATTGATGGTTGACCAAGGCTTGCTCAAAGACTTGAAAATTGACGTTATTTTTGGCCAGCATATCAGTTCGCTCACCGAAGTTGGACAGGTTACCTATAAATCAGGCGGACAATTGGCTGCCGCCGACCGTTACGTGATCAAAATCAAGGGCAAGCAAACCCACGGATCGCAGCCTTGGTCGGGGATCGACCCCATTACCATCGCCGCTCAGGTGATCATGGGCATGCAAACCATTGTAAGTCGACAATTGGATCTCACCAAGGAAGCGGCGGTAATCAGCGTAGGTAGAATCAGCGGTGGCGTGCTTAACAACATCATTCCTGAAGAAGTAGAATTTGAGGGCACCATCCGCACCCTCGATGTGGATATGCAAAAAGACCTACACGAGCGCTTGCGCCGAACCGCAACAAACATCGCGGAAGCATCGGGCGCTACCGCTGAAGTGGAGATCATCAAACACGTACCAATTACTTACAACAACCCAGAGTTGACGAGCAAAATGGTTCCAACGCTGAACAGGGTATGCGGCCAAAGCAATGTAATCGTTTCGCGACCAGCCACGGCCTCGGAAGACTTTGCTTATTTTGCCAACGAAGTCCCTTGCCTTTTTTTAGGATTAGGCGGAATGGCCAAAGGTCAGGATCCTAAAACTGCCCCGGCGCACCACACTCCCGATTTTTACATCGATGAAAGTGGCATGAAATTGGGCGTAAGGGTTTTGAGCAATTTGGTAGTGGATTATACAACTAAGGTGGGTAAGTAACGATTTAGGAGGATGAAGTTCGCCTTTGGTATCAGCATTTTTATACTCCGCAAGGGTCAATCCTTGCGGAGTATATTCAACTCTATTTTAATTTTTGACGTAACATTGCAATATTAAAACTGTAGAAAAAAGACGATATTATTTCTCAAAAAAAATGAATACTTTTATAAGGATGTAGAATAATATTTGGTAATTAAAGATGGTATCTGAAATAATTAAATTAACAAGGATATCAGTCTTTACCTTTAGAGCTTGTTCAGGATTCTGGTTCGATGGCGAAAATGACTAAAAATTTGCACCAATGAGGCGCAAAAAGCGGAGTGTAGCAGCGCTACATGAGCATTTTTGTAACGAAATTGAGGTGAATTTTTGCCATTTGCAGCTCGAAGCAGAATCCTGAACAAGCTCTAAAATTAAAAAAAACACATTATTCATCAATAAAAATCAAAAACAAATGAACCTCTTCAAGATTTCTCTTTTTACTTTCCTATTTACTGCTACCATTTGCAATGGTCAAAATGCTTTACTAGAATGTACTCAAGCTAAACATGTCATTGCAGGACTTGCAAAAACAGTACAACAAGACCAAAAAGATGCATTTAATAGATCGAAAGGCTATTTTATCGTAGAACTGAAAGGAAATAAGAAGAATACACTTGATATTTTAAGCCTTAAAGTTTTAGATAAGGAAGGCCAAATGGAATTAAAACCATTAACCCTTGACTATACAGAAAAAAAAGACGCAAACAACTATTTTGTTACGCTACGTTTTCAAAAAGATAATTCTATTCGCCCTACAAAAAAAAGTATTAAAAGCGAAGGACTGATAAGCTACAAAGTAAATGGAAAATTGAACACTTTGGCAATTCAAAAATTTGAAGTCACAAAGACCGAATGAGCAAACAAAATACTAAGCGTATGTTTGGATTTCAAATTCGCGCTGCAAATGGCTAGTTGTTAAGCTAAAAAACCGATAACTTTAAGAATAGACAAAAGTTATTCCAACATCGAAATTCAAGATTTGACACCTCTCCTACTTGCTATTGCTTTTTCGAAGTAAACCTTTTTTAAGCCACCTACCCAAATTGACCGCAACTTTAAAGCTTTTTTCATGACATTGATAAAAAAATTAAACGCAGCAATTATTTTTCTAAAATAGATTTTTATCTTCAATTCATACAGAAATTTTTTCTACCTAAAACTCAATACTGAATGAAAAGAAGACATTTCATTACTACTTCAGGACTTACCGTATTGGCGTTATCCTGTAATCAAACAGGCAAACCCGCACCTTCAAACGATGTAGAAGAAACATCTAAATTATGCGAATAATGGGTTAAAAATACCAAAAGAGGAGGGCAGCTGCAATAGAG
>JBBANM010000150.1:0-9752 GCA_040401995.1 Saprospiraceae bacterium | reverse complement strand
TGTCTGTCATTGTATGGTAAAGATAACATACTTTGATCGCTTAGTACCAAAGATTACAATGGGTTCCAATTGATTCTACTTCGGCAAAACTTATTTTTAATTACAAGGAATTTTCCCTGTTTTTCAAAATTACTTTTAATGATATTGGAGAAATAACCGAAATGGAAACAAAAAGATACATGGATGAAAAGCATTTAGAAACATGGGTTATTAAAGTAACAAATTATAGGGAATGGAACCAGGTGATTGTACCAACCTCTTTCGATGTATTATGGCGATTGGCAAAGGGGGATTTTAGCTACGCTAAATTCAATATTACAGCAATTGAGTATGATAAACCAGAAAAGTTCTAACCTACCCAATCATACAACAATGGCTTAGTATTTTAGCCATTTGTAGCTCGAATCAGAATCCTGAACAAGCTCTAAATTCTGCAAAACATAAAATTAATTATGTAACAACCAAAGCTAACGTTGGGCCTAACTTTGCAAAATAGTTTAACCCAATTAAGCAATTAAAAATGATCAAGTTACGTATTTTATATTATTCATGCCTAGTATTGACCAGTTGTTTGGCAATGTCTTCTTGTGAAAATAAACCCAAAGAAATGAAAACAACAACCGAAACTGTCCAAGATACGAATGCCGGAGCTAAAACAATCGAAAATATGCAAGCTGCATATAAAGGAGAGAAAACGGCAACCGCAAAATATGAAGCTTATTCAAAGAAGGCAGAAGATGAAGGCTTTCATAACATTGCTTTACTATATAATGCCGTTTCAGCTGCAGAAAATATTCACGCTACCAATCACAAAGCGGTAATTGAAGATGCAGGTTCAATAGTACCTATCATCACTCCTGAATACAAGGTAAAAACAACAAAAGAGAATTTGTACGACGATATAAACGGCGAGGCTTACGAAGCAAAAACCATGTATCCTGATTTTTTAAAAACTGCCGAAGCTGCGGGAAATCAAATTGCTTTTTTAAGTCTTACTTACGCTATGAAAACTGAGCTAAAACATAAATTCTTTTTTGAACAAGCTTTAGGCGATATCAATAGTAACACATTAAACAGTTTGCCGGCAAAATACTCTGTATGCCCAGCTTGTGGAAATACCTACTCCAATGCCCCCAAACATTGCGATTTCTCTTTAACCGACCGGGATAAATTTATTGTCTTCCAATAACTCATTTCCATGAACCAAACGCATATTCACTTACTGATTAACCATCTTCCGATTTTTGGATCTATTTTAGGTGGACTTGTACTGGCACATGGGCTTTGGACAAGGAGTAATCAAACCAATGTTGCCGCGTATTATCTTTTTATACTGTCTTCAATCGGCGCGGGTATCGCTTATCTTACTGGTGATGGTGCAGAAAAAAGTGTTGAAGATATACCAGGCGTTATTGAGGCCACCATCAAGCAACACGAAGAATTTGCCTTGTTTGCATTAATAGCGCTGATTGTTTTAGGTGTTGCTTCTATTTTAGGCCTGTACCTGACGTTTAGGAAATCAACGTATACTAGAACCACAGCATTTATAATTTTATTTATTTCAATCATTAGCTTTGGGTTGGTTGCCAGGACAGGGTATTTGGGCGGTCAAATAAGACATACGGAGCTAAATTCCAATGCGGCTACGCAAGAAAATGGCAATGAAAAAGAAGATAAGGATTAAGAGCTTGTTCAGAATTCTGGATCCCGCTTCCATTCTGAAAAAGGTATTTTCTCCTCGATTTTTTGAATAAAACCATTTTCATGCTCAAATGGCAACATGATTTACTGAATTTCAGTAAATCATGTTGCCATTTTTAATAAATGGGCAGGCACTACTTATTGTGTAATCTATTTCCAAAATTGTATAATACTAATGACTATTAAGGTATTTAACTTTGTGTTTTAAAATCAAATTCAATATGAAAATAGAGATCGGAATATCAGACAAAGAACGGGAAGGTAATATAAAATTACTCTCCGCTATATTAGCAGATGAAGTAATGTTATACACCAAGACTAGAAACTTTCACTGGAATGTAACAGGTGAAAGTTTTATGGAAGTACATAAGTTATTGGAAAAACAGTATGCTGAACTGGAAGAAACCATTGACCAGGTAGCTGAGCGAATAGGTAAGCTTGGCGGAAAAGCGATAGGCACAATGCAAGAATTTTTGCAAATTTCCCGATTAAAAGAATCGCCCGGTCTTTATCCTTCGAGGAATGACATGCTCAAAGAATTACTTGATGATCATCAAAAGATAATAATTGAAATAAGAAAAGACATTAATACATCCTTAGAAAAAAACAAAGATGTAGGAACTATTGATTTTCTTACCGGCATTATAGAACAACACGAAACCATTGCTTGGGTATTGAGAAGGTACTTAAGTTGACTTGTTTGATTGTGTATTGTTATGGTGTCTTCCTGGTTTACACATTAGGGTGTGTTTTTTAAAAAAATTAATCAATATACTTATGCTTTTAAAGTTCATATTTTCTTTTTTGGCAATAACCACAATTATAATACCCATTTTTTCGCAAAAAGATACTTTGCCACAACCAAATGCCACTAAATCCGCTACCAACTTTAGTGAAGTAATTGGCTGGAAAGATGGAAAGAAGCCATTAGCACCCAAAGGTTTTGCAGTATCGCAATATGCCACTGGTTTTCAAAACCCAAGGTGGATGTATGTTACACCTAATGAAGATGTGCTAGTGGCCGAAAGCAATTCTAATTTTAACCCGATAGAAAAAGCAGGTGCGTTTCTAACGGGTGCAAGCAAAGCTGATGACCTAGCACATAGCGCCGACAGGATAATCTTATTGCGCGATAAAAATAAAGATGGTATACCCGAAGAAAAATATACATTACTCACGGCAGATAATGGCTTAAACCAGCCTTTTGGTATGCTCATCATTGGCAACTGGTTGTATGTAGCCAATACAAATGCAGTGCTACGATTTCCTTACAAAAAAGGGCAGACAAAAATCACAGACAAGGGTGTAAAACTTGTTGATCTTCCTAGTGGTAAAGGCTTTTTAGCTAATAGGCATTGGACACGTAATATCATCGGCAATGCAAATAATACTAAAATTTATATTTCGGTAGGATCAAGCTCCAATATTGCAGAAAATGGTATTGATAAAGAAAAAATGCGGGCAAATATACTAGAAATGAACCTCGACGGATCGGGTCTGCGTATTTATGCCAGCGGCCTGCGAAACCCGGTAGGTATGGGATGGGCGCCAGGCACGTCAAACCTATATGTTGCTGTAAACGAACGCGATGAACTTGGTGATGAACTGGTGCCAGATTATCTAACAAGCGTAAAGCAAGGTGCTTTTTACGGCTGGCCTTACTCTTATTATGGTGTTCATGTGGATGCCCGGGTTAAGGATAAACGGCCTGATCTAGTGAAAAAAGCAGTTGTACCTGATGTTAACCTGGGTTCTCATACCGCCTCACTTGGACTTGCTTTTTACAATAAAAAAGCTTTCCCGCTTCAATACCAGGGAGGTGTTTTTATTGCACAGCATGGATCATGGAATCGTTCTGTACTGGCTGGTTACAGAGTTGTCTATTTACCTTTCAAAAATGGCAAGCCGAGTGGTAAGCCTCAAGAATTTTTAACTGGTTTTGTAGCCGATCTTGCTGCTGAAAAAGTACATGGCAGGCCAGTTGGAGTTGTTGTACTACCTGATGGATCTTTATTGGTTACTGATGATGCAAGCAATGTTATTTGGAGAGTGGCTATGGAGAAATAATACAATATCGCAATTTGGGTAGTTAACATAGCATCTCTTAACCAGATCGAAAAAAATCAGCGACAGTTTAGAGCCGACAAAGAAAAAACCAAAATCGCGAACGGTCAAAATTTATTCCAGCCCCCCGCCGGTTTCCAAGTAGTTTGCTAACTTAGCGTCTTTAGTTACCTAGCGCTTCTCAAAGCATAAGTTGCTACTATTTAGAGCTTGTACAGGATTCTGGTTCGAAGGCGAAAATGAGCTAAAATTCACACTAATGAGGCGCAAAAAGCGGAGTGTAGCAGCGCTACATGAGCATTTTTGTAACGAAATTAGAGTGGATTTTGGCCATTTGCAGCTCGAACCAGAATCCTGAACAAGCTCTATGCATCAGTTAGAATCAATTACTTACATCATTAAATCGCAATCGATGAAAAATATGCTACTGGTAATGGTAGTAATGAGCATGGCGCTAACGGCAAATGCTCAACGTACCACGTCTTTGTTCAATGGCAAAGACTTAACGGGTTGGAAGATCAACGGTACCGAAAAGTGGTACGTAGAAAATGGCGAACTGGTTTGTGAAAGCGGACCCGACAAACAATACGGCTATTTGTCGACCACCAAATCCTATAAAAACTTCGAACTCAATCTGCAATTCAAGCAAGAAGCCAATGGGAACAGCGGCGTCTTTTTCCGCTCCAGCATTGAAGGGGTAAAAATTAGCGGCTGGCAGGTCGAAGTGGCACCAATCAACAACCACTCGGGCGGTGTTTACGAATCCTACGGTCGGGGCTGGTTGATCCAACCTACGGCAGAAGGCGAAAAAGCCTTAAAAGTAGGGGAGTGGAACAAAATGAAAATCTTAGTGAAAGACGATGTGGTCACCACCTGGCTCAATGGTCAGCAAATGATCACCCTTAAAGACGAAAAAATTGGCAAAGGCGAAGGGTTTATCGCCTTGCAAATTCACGATGGCGGCGGCATTAAAGTGCGCTGGAAAAAATTGAAAATCAAAGAGTTGTAGTTTAAAATAAGAAAGGGTAGAAAAGCAAAGTTTTCTACCCTTTCTTATTTTAAAACTCCATCAAACCCCTTCCGGCTTCAAACTGCGTTTCTCCAATCGCTTCACCATCATCGGTGTCATAATCTACCGCAATTTTCCATTTTCCATTTATTTTTCGCAAAAAAACATGGAACCGCCCATAATACTGCTCCCTTGTTCCATCTGCTTTGATGTAGGTTAGGCGGTAGATGCCTCGCTCCGAAGCTGTATTTTTACTAGCGGTTCGTTCAAAAAAAGAAAAGGAAATGGCTATCTGAAGCTCTTTTTCGTACCGCGAAAAACTTTTGCGTACCGATTGGGCGTATTGTGCAAGATCGCTGGTATGCAACGATTTCCCTCCTGTAGCACGAATAAAATCTGGTGCGTGCAAAGCAATGTATTGTTCCGGTTTTTTGCTATGATAAGCTTCAATGAAGGGTTGCCAAATGTCGCGGTTGATCTCTTTGAATGACATAGTGGCAATTGGCGATGGATCTATGTTGATAAAAGGGAGGCTAGGAGAGGCAAAAAGAGTGCGCGCAGTTTTGAAAAATTGTAATGCTCGGAAATCAGCAGCTTTTACACCATTGAGCAAAAAATTGCTTTCTGGCCGTATTGCTTTGATGATAGGCCGAAAATTATCCTCGCTTTTTTTCCAAGTCAGGGAATCTGGATAGCCCGTCATCAAGATCAAATCAAACCGCCCCAAAGAGTCTGCTTTGGTCTCCAGTACCGCATATGCGCTGATCAAGCCGCGTTCCAACATCGAATCGCGGAAGACTTTCCAATTGTTTTGGTAGTAATAAACCATCTCTTCACGATGATTGCCTTGGCATTTGACAAAATCAATGGACCAAATGCTAGAAGGGGATTGCGCAGTAACAAAAGAAATGGCACTAGTACATATGAACAGCAGAAGGAAAAAACGAATCATAAGCGTTGAATTAGAAGAGTGATTGTTTTTTCAACGCTCAATCTTTTTCAACAGTATTGAGTCAGCTATTTTTAGGTTTGGATAAACGCAAAAACCGCGTGGTCAGCAAGATGGCACTTACACTTAAACCGAGCACTAACCCAGCCCAAATCCCTTCCGTATTCCATTTTAATGTAAACGCCATGAAATAGCCCGCCGGGATACCTACGCCCCAATAAGCCAAGGCTACAAATAGCGTCGGGATGCGCACATCCTGCAAACCGCGTAGTAAACCAACGCCTACAGCTTGGATCGAATCGGAAATTTGAAAAATGGCCGCAAAGAACAATAAAATGGTCGCAAAACGAATCACCTCAGGCTCGTGATTAAACAAAAAAGGCAATTGGTGACGGGCTAAGATGAACATCAATGCGCAAAACAAACCATAACCAGCGGCTAAAAAAAGAGTGGTGATGCCGATTCTTCGGGCATGTGGCAAATTCTCCTGTCCAAAGGCATAAGCTACCCGAATGCTGCCCGCTGCACTAATACCCAACGATACCATAAAAGTCAAAGAAGCCAAACCCAACGCTATTTGATGCGCTGCCTGTTGCACAAAGCCTAACCAACCAACTATAATCCCCGATACAGCAAATGCGCCTGCTTCCATGCCATATTGCAAAGCTGCAGGTACCCCAATGCGGATGACATCGCGCAACTGATCGCGTTGCAATCTTAGTTTTTGCTGCCATTGTTGGCGATAAGGAGCAAAAACTTTGCTCCAGGCCAACATCGAAAACATCCCAATCATGATGGTTGTACGTGAAAAAAGGGTTGCCAACCCAGCTCCCTGCAGCTCCATTCTAGGAAATCCCCAATAACCGTATATGAAAAGATAATTGAGTCCGAAATTGATGGGGATGACTGAAAGCGATAAATACATCGGCCAGCGGGTTTGTCCTAAGCCATCGGCAAATTGTTTCATCGACAAAAACAATACCATCGGCAACATCCCCCAAATCATCCACTTCAAATAAGGTACGGATAGGTCTTCGACAATTTTATCTTGCCCCATCAGGAATACAATCCCGCCATTGAATTGTACAACCAGCGCCATCATCAATGCAAAAATGCCAACTACCCAAATACCATTGTAGAGTATGCGCAAAGGAGCTTCGGTATCGCCGCGGCCATTCGCTGCCGCCACCAACGGCGTAATGGCCGTGGTAAGCCCCATGCCCAATACCAGAGGAATGGTGAGGATGTTGTTTACAAAAGAAGCTGCCGCCAATTGGCTGCTGTGGATCGCGCCAACCATCGCGCTGTCGAGAATACCCAACGCTACCTGCGATAAATTACCCAGAATGATGGGCCAGCCCAAACGTAGGGTTTGTTTCATTTCGTTCCACATAGACCATTTTTTTTCGAGCCGCAAAGGTAAACATTACGCGTGTAGCTTGGGGTGAAAAGTTTTATTTCCCAAATGCGATCTGCAACCCTAGGTAATAATTGCGTGGAAGCCCAGGATAATAAAACCGTGGAGCAGCCGTACCCACGCCCAATGCATTGACCTGATTCATCGAAGCATACCGGAAATCAAATAGGTTCTGAATACCGCCGTACAGGTCAAATTCCAAATGCCCTAGTTTTTTGCGCCAACCCATCCGCAGGTTCCAGACATTGTAAGCCCGGTTGTAAACAGAATTGGCGTCGTTGATGGGGTAGCGATCCACCCATTCGTAACCCAAATGACTGTATAATCCAAACCTCGTATTGGTTTCAATTCCACCAGTGACATGGTGCGGAGGCGTGCCAGTCAGGGCATTACCGCTGTAATTTTTATCGGCATCCACAAAAGCTTTAAAACGGTAATGGGCGTAGGTGTAGCTGGCGTAAAAATTAAAATTCCATTTACCCCAATGCTCGCGATAATTTAGAGCAGCCTCAATACCATCGTGGTTGGTTTTTCCGGCATTTACGCCTACATATTGATCCTCGGAAGTGCGACGGGCAACTAAGAGATTGTTGACCCGCATTCGGTAAATGGAAATTTCATAATTCAATTTTCCACCCAAATTGCTGCCTCTGCTGCCTATCTCTAAGTTCCAACCCGATTCTGGACGGATATTGGGGTTGATCGCGCCGCTGGGCGCCAAGGTTTCTTGCAAAGTAGGGGTAGAAAATCCATGCCCCAGGGTAGCAAAAAAACTGATTTGCGGTTGTAGTCGATACCCCAAACTGAGGCGCGGCGATAAAACCGGCGCAAACTGCTTATTCCCGCTCAAGTTGATTTTATCACGGGTAAAATAATCGGTAAGCTGATAACGGGTGTGGTTGTAGTTAACGCCCAAGGTACTGAACCAACGAGTCCCGAGATCGAGGTGGCTTTCAATAAATAAGTTGTAATACTTGCGTACTTCTTTGTTATCGCTCAACAGGGTATCCAATACGCCGCTTTTGGTGGCATTGGTTTGCCACAGATAAACCTCGCTAAAATATTCAATCCCCGCAGATAGATTGGCATCGCGGCGATTGGCGCCTTTGCGGTATTCAGTTACGGCGCGGAAACCGCGTGAAGTATTGTTTTCCCGCAGAATGTTGAAAGGCTGTGATTTATAACTGTTTCGCGAAGAAGCAAATCCGGTAATGCTGCTGCTCAATTCCTGTCCATTTTCCCACTGATGCCAGATGTAGCGATGGGTAACGCCGGCAATCAGCTTCGTATAATCTTCAAATCCTTTTACCCTGAGCCAGTTGGCCGCTGCATTGCGCGGATTTAGCATGAAATCATTCAAATTCAAGGAGCTGGGTATTTGTGATTTTACGCCAGTGAGGTTGGCAAAAAATGTAAACAAATGGCGCTCGCCTGCTTTGATTTGTCCTAAGGCTGAAAAACCGCTGCGGTCATAGCGGTTGTTGGCGCGGTAACCATCGCTATGGGTATTGTTGTAATTCAAAGCCAAACGAACAATTTTGTCTTGGTAGGCAAAGTTGGACACGCTGCGCATTTGGCCAAAACTCCCAGCTTGCAAAGAACTGGAGGCACGCTGCATGGTTGACCAGTTTTTGGCATCGGGCAAGGTTTTTAATTGGATCACGCCACCCAAACCTGCGCCATAGGTGCTGGCACTAGGGCCTTTCCAAATGAGTACTTCCGAAAAAAACGACAGGTCAAGGTCTTCCAGGGTAGTTTCCCCTACGCCATTGGTCAAAGGGATTTCATCCAAATAGGCTCTGATCTTTGAGGTTCCGAATGGAGTGCGGTTGCCGATACCGCGGATGGTGATGCGGTTGGTGCCATAGGTGCCGTTTTGCATGTAAACCCCGGGAACCCGGTTAAAAATGGGTGCTGGGGTCAATCCATCATCGCGTCGTAAGGCGGGCGTACCAATGCGGGTAATGGCCGCGGGTACGCGAAGCCACACTTCCGGTTGACTAACGGAGCTAGTCGTAAAGGTAGGGAGGTTATTTTGGATAGGCTGCAACTCAATCATCAAAAAAGCTTCGTCACTACTGATTCGGTAACCATAACTGGCAAAACCCAAATGGGAGAAATAAATGGAATCGCTGGTGGTTTGGAGGGTGAAAAACCCCTTGGCGTCGGTCACCGTGCCATTTTTGTCACCCCATGCTTGAACGTTCACCCCAGCAATGGGATCGTGATTCAACGCATTGAACACTCGGCCGCTAGCAACTACTTGCGCCCTTATTTCAAGTGACGTCAATGCCAAAAAAGAGAATAGAAAAGCGGAAAAAAGAGTAGACCTAGCCATACGGATGGATTTATTTCCCGCTAAAGTAGCTACAAAGCCTGGTTTTTGAAAACAGATTGGCTGGAATGCCCGTAGAAAGAAGGTAAAAGTTTAGCACCTCGCCTTCGGCGATGAGACAAACAAAATTTCAGCCACAAATTGCACAAATTTTCACAAATTAGGCCATAAACTGACGTTTGTGCCCACTTCACGAACGGAGTTGGTGCTTTATATAGCTATATTATGCGAATAATGGGTTGGGCTAATGCTCTAGAAGATTATTATTTGACATGTA
>JBBANM010000149.1:0-9847 GCA_040401995.1 Saprospiraceae bacterium | reverse complement strand
GCGTAGCATCGCTACGGACGAAAAAATAAACGAAGAGCAGGGGAAAAAGACCTTTTTTGAGCCAAGCAGCCTCCTGTTGCAGCAAGTCTAAAGCCCTTGATCTTTTTGTTTCTTTTTGCATCAAGGCAAAAAGAAAGTGGCAAATATAACCCACTGAAATTAAGGATTTTAGCACCAAATTATAAACTTGATTTAATAGTCAATGGCAAACGTATTCAGACCTCAATTTCCATGCGTTTGCCATCGTTTTCAACCAAAAAAATACCGTCGTGGCCACACCTTACTCCAAATTATTAGAACCGCTTGACCTTGGCTTTACCACCCTCAAAAACCGCGTACTCATGGGCTCCATGCACACCGGTTTGGAGGAATCCAAAAACGGATTTGCCAAAATGGCGGCCTATTTTGCCGAACGCGCCCGCGGACAGGTTGGCCTTATCGTCACCGGCGGTATTGCACCCAATCGCGCCGGTTGGGTAGGTCCTTTTTCGGCAAAAATGAGCACCAGCGCCGAAGCTCGACAGCACCAGCAAATCACTCAGGCAGTACACCAAGAAGACGGAAAAATCTGCATGCAGATTCTCCACTCGGGGCGATATGGTTACCATCCCTTGGCAGTGGCGCCCACTTCTATCAAATCTCCGATTAGTCCGTTTAAACCCTGGGAGCTGAGCACTGGCGGTGTAGAGCGCACCATCCGCGACTTTGTACGTTGCGCGCAACTGGCGCGCGAGGCCGGTTACGACGGGGTAGAAATCATGGGCTCCGAAGGTTACCTCATCAATCAATTCATAGTCGCCAAAACCAACAAACGCCAAGACGAATGGGGCGGCAGCTACGAAAACCGCATCCGCTTCCCAGTGGAGATTGTGCGGCGTACCAGGGCCGCCGTGGGGCCCGACTTCATCATCATCTACCGCCTCTCCATGCTCGATTTGGTGCCTGGCGGTAGCACTTGGGAAGAAGTAGTACAACTGGCGCAGGCCATAGAAGCCGCGGGCGCCACCATCATCAACACCGGCATTGGCTGGCACGAAGCGCGCATCCCCACCATCGCTACCATGGTGCCGCGGGGCGGTTTCAGTTGGGTAACCCAGCGCATGATGGGCAACGTGAACATCCCTTTGATCACCACCAATCGCATCAATACGCCCGAAATAGCCGAAAAAATCATCGCCGAAGGTCATGCCAACATGGTTTCCTTGGCGCGTCCTTTTCTGGCTGATCCCGATTTTGTACGCAAAGCGATGGACGATCGCGCCAATGAAATTAATACCTGTATTGCTTGCAACCAGGCTTGTTTGGATCATATTTTTCAGCGCGCTCAGGCCAGTTGTTTGGTCAATCCGCGCACCGGGTACGAATTGGAATTGAATCCCTTGCCAGCAACCACACCCAAGAAAATTGCCGTGGTGGGCGCTGGTCCCGCCGGACTGGCCTTCGCGGTGACGGCCGCGCAACGCGGGCACGACGTACACCTGTACGAGGCCGCCGCTATCATCGGCGGCCAGTTCAATATCGCCAAGGAGATACCGGGCAAAGAAGAATTTAAAGAAACCCTCCGCTACTTCGCCGGACAATTGGTGAAACACAACGTCAAGCTTTGGCTCAACCACCCTGTCGATGTTGCCGAACTGCTGGCTGGCGGTTTTGCGGAAGTGGTGCTGGCAACCGGCGTCACCCCCCGACAAATCCAGCTGACCGGCCAGGATCACCCCATGGTTTTGGGATACATCGATGTGATCAAAAACAAAAGACCAGTGGGCGAGCGGGTGGCCATCATCGGTGCTGGCGGTATTGGTTTTGATGTGGCCGAATTTTTGACCCACGATGAGCACCACGCCTCGGCCAGTTTGAGCATCCCTGCTTTTATGGAGGAGTGGGGCGTGGATCAGGAGCTGAAAGACCGCGGCGGCTTGGCGCAACCACAAATAGCGCCCCCAGCCCGCCAAGTGTACTTACTCCAGCGCTCCAAAGGCAAAATGGGCGAGCGCCTGGGCAAAACCACCGGCTGGATTCACCGCAGCACACTCAAACAGAAAAAGGTGGAAATGATCAGCGGGGTGGAATATCTCCGGGTGGATGATCAAGGGCTACACCTCCTTATTGGCGGCAAACCCACCGTACTGGCGGTAGACAATGTGGTGATTTGTGCGGGTCAGGAACCTTTGCGCGCCTTACAAGCCCCCCTGGAGGCGCAGGGCGTGACGGTGCATTTGATCGGCGGCGCTGATGAAGCGCGGGAGTTGGATGCCAAGCGGGCGATTGATCAGGCGACGAGGTTGGGGGTGAGGGTGTGATGAAAAAAGTTTATTACTTTTTTCCTATTTTTAACCCCATGAAAGCACTACCCATCGGCATTCAATCCTTTCGGAAACTGCGGGAATACGATTTCTTGTACGTGGACAAAACCGAGCTGATTTACCAAATGGTGAAAAAGCCAGGCGTGTATTTCTTTTCACGTCCGCGGCGATTTGGGAAGTCGCTGTTGTTGTCGACGCTGAAAGAAATTTTTTTGGGCAACAAAGCCTTGTTTAAAGGATTGTGGATTGAAGATAAAATCGATTGGCAAGCCTTTCCTGTGGTACATTTGTCATTTGACGCTATCAGCTCGAAAGAAGAAACAATTGAGGTATTGTTGGCCCAACACCTGCAAAATACTGCCGAACAACATGGGTACAAGCTGGAAAGCAAAGGCATCAAATCCCTGACGCTTGAACTGATTCAAAAACTAAGCAAACAGCAGCAGCGGGTCGTTTTTTTGATCGATGAATACGATAAACCGATCCTGGATGCTCTACCTGAGGATCTGGCCTTGGCCGAACAACGCCGCGATGTGCTCAAAGAATTTTTTGAAACCTTAAAAAATCAAGACGAAAATATCCATTTCATCTTCATTACGGGCATTACGAAGTTTAGTCGGATGTCCATTTTTTCGGGATTGAATAATCTTTCCGATATTTCCCTTCAGGAGCAATACGCTACTCTTTGTGGTTATACAGGCGCAGAGTTAGAAACGCATTTTGGCACAGCATTTCCCGGTATTGCCGCCAGCGAATCGCTGGAACTAGCGGATTTTAAAACCGAGCTAAAAAACTGGTACAATGGCTACAATTGGCTAGGAGAAAAAGTATACAATCCCTGGTCGATTCTCAAATTGATCGAAACCCGACGTTTCGATAATTATTGGTTTGCTAGCGGGCATCCGGCTTTTTTAATCAAACTCTTGAAGAAAGGCCTGTATTTCGAATTGGAAAAGCTCAGCATTCCCAAAGCCATTCTCGACAGTTTTGAACTGGACAATATTGACCACCGGGCTTTGTTGTTTCAAACCGGCTATCTAACCATTGAAAAGGAAAACCGCCAAGAGCGGAGTTTGACACTGGGCTTTCCCAATCGAGAAATTGAGGAGTCGCTGCTCAATCATATGCTTGCGGCCTATGCAGAGTCTTCAATCGCTGATACGGGTTTAACCGCACTGCATTTAAAAAACAAGTTGAAAGCCAACGATATAGATGGAGCGATGGTTGTTTTAAATGCCTTGTTTCAAAGTATACCCCATCCTATTTTTTTGGCGCAATACGAAGCTTATTTTCATTCGATTTTGCATATCGCTTTTACTTTGCTGGGGATTTACGTACACAGCGAGGCAGCCTTTGCGCATGGTAGAGCTGATGCGGTTGTGGAATTGGAAGACCAGGTTTTCATTTTTGAATTTAAAATCAATGCTGCAGCAACAGTAGGCTTGGCTCAGATTAAAGCGCGAGATTATGCAGGGAAGTACAAGGCCAGCGGTAAAAAAATTACTTTGTTGGGCGTTGCTTTGAGTACCGAAAAAAAGGGCATCGTGGATTGGCAAATAGAAACCCTTGGATAGGGAAGATACCTCAAAAAATAGCTAATAATCAGTTCCCAAACCATGGAAAAACCCTACAAAAACATCGTCTTGCTCTTTATTGCAGTGGCCATCTTCACCTTTGCGGGTTTTTTCAAATCCTACTTTGGTTTGTTTCCAGGTTTTAAAGACGTGAAGTGGGTGCTGCATTTTCATGCCTTTTTCTTAATGGCTTGGATCGCCATGTTGATTGTACAACCCATCCTCATTGTACAGCAACAGTGGGCGTGGCACCGCTGGTTGGGGAAAATATCCTACGGGTTGGCGCCGCTGATCGTCATTTTTATGCTACTGGCCTACCATAGCCAATACGAGCGTGCGCTGGCCAATGGCAAACCGCAGGCCGAAGCCTTGGGGCTGCTGTACTCCCCGTTTACTGATACCTTGCCCTTTGCTTTGTACTACTTGCTGGCCATGATTCACCGAAAAAATGTGGCCAAACATATGCGCTACATCATCGCTACCGCATTGATCATCTTAGGCCCTTCCTTGGGGCGAATTTTTATCATTTTTGTGGGAATGACTTATCCGCAGGCCATTGCAACGGTTTTGGGACTTATTTTCTTTTCCTTTGTTGGTCTGCTGATATATGATCGGGTCAAAGGAAGGAGATTTAAAGTCAGCCCTTATGCCATTGCCTTGCTTATTTTTTCCATTCCCAATGCCTTGCTATTTTTTGTGCCAAAAACCAAGTGGTGGCAGGCCATTGCCGAGCAGGTGGTGCAAACGTTTTTTTGAATTAACTCGGATGATTTCGATCCCTTCCAACTGTATCATTTCCGCACGCCGCACTGTATCAAAAACGAACACTTTTCTGGTTTTTTAATTATAAAACACTGAAAATCAAATATTAATGATTTGGCATGGCTTTGGCATGACTAGGGACAAGAACAATACCCATTGTGCACCCTTGAAAAAAAACACGCATGTTTCAGAGCTATTTCAAAATTGCCTACCGCAACCTATGGCGCCACAAGTTGCACACCGCCATCAACGTCATCGGATTGGCCATTGGCATCAGTGCTTGTTTGGTGATCTTTTTATTGGTGCATTTTGAGCAAAGTTTTGACCGTTTTCACCCCGATAAAGAGCGTATTTACCGCATTACCACCAAGTACAGCGGTTTGTTTAGCGCCACCAATAGCGGCGTGGCATTTCCGATCGCTGAGGCGGCACGCAAGGAATGCACGGGCGTGGAAACAGCAGGCCATTTCATTACCCTCAGCAATCTGGATGTGCGCATTGAAGGCAAAAACCAACCCCGCAAACTACTGGAAGAACAAAATTGGGTCGCCGCCGTGGAACCCGAATATTTTCAGGTGTTCAAAAGTTATCAATGGCTGGCGGGTAATCCGGAGATTGCCCTGCGCGAACCCTTTAAAGTGGTGCTGACGGAAAGTCGCGCCAAAACCTATTTTGGCAACGTCACCCCTGATCAAGCCATTGGCCGGGAAATCGTCTACAATGACTCGCTGCGCGTAGCGGTATGGGGTATTGTGGCCGACTTCAAAGAAGAAAGCGACCTGAAGTTCACCGATTTTATCTCGGCTAGCACAATTCCTTTGAGTTGGATCAAAAATGACTGCGGCGGTTTAGAAGGCATGAAACAGTGGGGGAGTACCTCTAGTTCATCACAGGCCTTTGTCAAGTTGTCGCCAGGAACCAAACCGGAGGCGATTGTGAAACAGCTGGAACAGTTGCTGAAAAAAAATTCTAAGGAGAGCGATCCCAATATGAAAATCACCTACCCGTTTCAGCCCTTGAGCGAATTGCGTTATTCAACGGTAGGTGTTTTTAATGAAAGTGCCGGCGCGGCGCATCGCCCTACGCTCAATGCCTTATTGCTGGTGGCGCTTTTGCTACTGGTGATTGCCTGTATCAATTTTGTAAACCTGACTACCGCCCAAGCGGTGCAACGCTCCAAAGAAGTGGGGGTGCGCAAGGTTTTGGGAGGTACCCGCAGCGTGTTGGTGTTCCAATTTTTGGGGGAAACCTTAGTGGTGACCTCCATTGCCATGTTGCTCTCGATTGTACTGGCTCAGGGTGCGGTTTATTTTTTCAAAGAGTTTTTGCCCGAAGGACTGGTCTTTGACCCGATTTCGCCGGCCATGTTGTTGTTTATTGCGGGAACGGTGTTGGTGGTGAGCCTATTGGCGGGGTTGTATCCAGCCTTTGTGTTGTCGGCTTTTCAGCCGGTGGCAGCCTTGAAAAACCAGTTTTTCACCAAAGGAACGGGCAGCAGCGTGGAGTGGTTGCGCAAGGGTTTGATCGTTTTTCAATTTACCTTTTCGCTGGCCTTGATTGCTGGAACGATCATCATCGGGCGACAAATCCAGTTCATGCAAAACCAGGACATGGGTTTCAATAGCGATGCCATCGTGCATTTTTCCCTGCCTTATGCTTCAGCGCCTGAAAAAAAATTAGTCTTGAAAAACGAATTAGCGCAGCTGTCGAGCGTGCGCGGGATTTCCTTAAATGCTTCGCCGCCTGCTTCCAGCAACGTCAGTACCACCATTTTTAAATGCAAAAACGGTACGGACAAAGATTACGAGTTGCGGATAAAAGACGTTGATACCGCCTATCTTCATTTGTATCAGATTCCCCTGGTGGCGGGGCGCAATTTGCAGCCATTTGATTCAACCCGCGAATTTTTGATCAATGAACAAGCGGTACATCTCTTTGGCTTTAAATCGGCGGAAGAAGCCATTGGCAAAGAACTAAGTCGCGACAAAGGAAAAAACTTCCCGATCGTTGGGGTGGTAAAAGACTTTCACACGCGCTCGCTGCACGAGCCGATTTACGCGACAGTGATGGAAACTAACTTTCCGACTTCTAGCTACGACCTAAGTTTAAAACTAGCCACCGCAGGCAAAGGGGTTGATGCATTCAAAAAAACGATGGCGCAAGTCGAAAACCACTGGAAGTCGATATATCCTGGCGAAAAATTCAGCTACACCTTTGTAGATGAAGATATTGCGAAGTTTTACGATAACGAACGAAAGATGTCGAAGGTGATGCGTACGGCAACAGGGGTAGCCATTTTTATCTCTTGCATCGGTCTGTTTGGTTTAGTGTCTTTCACGGTGGCGCGCCGCACCAAGGAAATTGGCATCCGCAAGATTCTGGGTGCATCAGTGAGCAGCATCGTGCAATTGTTGTCGCGAGATTTGCTGGGTTTGGTGGGTATTTCCATTTTATTGGGTTCGCCGATTGCCTGGTATTTTGCCCATCAATGGCTACAAAATTTTGCTTTCCGCATCCCAATTCAGTGGTGGATTTTTGTATTGGCGGGTTTGATTGCGTTGGTTATTGCTTTGGGTACGGTGGGGTATCAGGCGGTGAGGGCGGCGATGATGAATCCAGTAAAAAGTTTACGCTCGGAGTGAAGATTCATCATCCTGTTTACGGGCCCATTGTTCGGCAACCCAAAAGCTGTTGTGAAAAATTACCACAACGTAAATATCAGTATCCGGTATTTTTTCAGCAATAGCGACAAAGCCATCGTTTTCAATGTAGGAACTGTCAAGCAGATAGATGGTAAGCATATTTCCATCGGTGCTAGTTGCGATTTGTAGAATGTTAATTTTTGATTCTCGACGATACCAAATGGGCAAAACGACTTTGTATTCCCCAATAAGTGCTATGCGGGTATTGGGGTCGGTGGCATAACGGTCGCCCCATCCTTCATGTTTTTCAACGAGCATGTCGACAGGGTAAGCTGCCAAAAGCGGGCGTAAAGCATCGGGTAAAGGAATGGTTTGTATCATGAGCGGGTCAATAAAAGATGTCACTTAATGCCAATGAGATGCCATTGTTGGGATCGTATAAGGAACCGTCAGCAAAAGTGTTGATTTTTCCGTCTTGCGTATAAATTGAAATGGTTTGAATGGAAGGGATAACCAACCAAGCGGATAGTACGCCAGCAGGAAAATAGTTGAGGTAGATTTTATTCTTGACGTCTTCGATGTTCTGCATTGGCGAAAGAATCTCGATGGTAGTTATTGGTGATTCTTTAACCCGAATGATGTCGTTTAACCAATCCGTTGGTTTTTTTGGGAAAATGCAGATATCGGGAACTGTTGGGCGTAGAGCGTTTGGTAGATCCAGATCCAACTCGGAGTGGAATTGATATCTATCTGAATAGGCATTAATGAGCGCAGCGCCTAATTTGAGTTGGAGCAAACTATGATTGTAACTGGGCATAGGTTTATCGCGTTCCGTCTCGTAGTCGGTAACCTTAGAGGTATTAGCTGTTGTTGGAGCGACTTCTTTTAACATGACATTTATTTTAACTCAAAAATAAACAAATTTTTTGTGGCATGCAATTGCGCTAATGCCCTCCAGCATATCCACATCAACATCACCGCCAAGGGGTACGCGGCGGCACTTTTTAAACTGGTATTAGCTGATGATCCGGCGATGAATGATTACTGGGTAGACTGGGCCAAAAAGGGCAATTTCCCAATTGTAACCCTAGAGTACACCAAAACGGGAGTACAGGGGAATCAAGATTTGATAATGACCAAAAATTAAACAAAGCCATGTTTAAGAACAACCTAAAAATTGCCTATCGCAACCTCATGGCGCACAAGGGGTTTAGCTTCATCAATATTTTTGGCTTGGCCTTAGGGACTGCCTGCTGCTTATATATTTTGCTGTATGTAAAAGATGAGTTTGGCTACGACGAGCACCATACGGCGTCCGAACGCATTTATCGCATTACCTCAATCCTTGGGGCCAAAGACGATCTTTTTCCCATGGCCACGTGTTCGGGACCAATTCCCATGGCCATGAAACGCGATTTTCCGGAAGTGGAAACGGCTACGCGCATCGTAGGTATGTTTGGAGAGGCGCAGCAGGTTTTTCATTATCAAGGGAAGGATTTTTATGAAACGGGCGGTGCCTTTGCGGATTCAACTTTGTTTCAAATTTTTTCCTATCATTTTGTCCATGGCAGCGCTTATCGTGCTTTGTCGGCGCCCTACACCATCGTGTTAACCGAGCCAATTGCGCGCAAATATTTTGGTACCGCCGATCCCATTGGCAAGGTACTAGAGATGGAAATGGAGCAAGCACGGCAAAAATTTAAGGTAACCGGGGTGATCAATAACCAATTGGGGAAGAGTCATCTCGATTTTAATTTTTTCGTTTCCATGCCTAGTGGCGGCCTAGGATCATATGTACTAAGCAGCGACGAATGGTCGGGTAACAATTTTACCAATGCTTATGTGAAACTGCGACCCAATACCTTGGTACCGCAATTGGAAGCCAAGTTACCCGCGTTTTTGGAAAAATATGCGGGGGACCAAATGCGGCAACGCAACATGAAAAAAACATTGAGGCTTCAACCTGTCACTCAAATTCATACTACCACCGGGTTTGCAGCCGAACCCACCAAGCCAGTTTCCTCCAAATCGCTGTTCCTTCTTTTGGGTATTGCAGCGTTGATTCAGGCCATTGCTTGTATCAATTTTATGAACATGTCCACCGCACGGGCGGCCAAGCGTTCCCGCGAGATTGGCGTCCGCAAGGTTATTGGCGCCCAACGCAAGGCTTTAGTTGGACAGTTTTTGGGCGAGTCGATGCTCATTGCGTTTTTTGCCATGATCTTTGCGGTGCCATTGGTGATATGGGCATTGCCCTATTTGAACCAGATGACGGGAGTGGAGCTCTCTTACGGCTTTTTGCAAAAACCGCAAGTTTGGTTGGGTATTCTGCTGATTGGGTTATTAACCGGTTTGTTGGCTGGAAGCTATCCAGCGCTGTATTTATCTGGTTTTCAACCGATCAATGCACTAAAAGCCAAGATTTTGAGTACGGGCAACACCTGGAACCTCCGGCAGGCATTGGTCGTTTTTCAATTTGTATTGGCAATTACTTTGATTGTAAGTGTGGTCAGGGTGTAATTCAAAATGTCGCCAATTGAATTAAGCTGCACACTTTCTAAAAATA
>JBBANM010000148.1:0-10010 GCA_040401995.1 Saprospiraceae bacterium | reverse complement strand
CTCAAAAATAGTGATTCACACTCGCTTTTTTTCTTTAAGTCAATGACATTGCCCCGAAGGGGTGAAATGATTATAGAAAAAATGGCATGTGGAGGTATTTGAACCCCGAAGGGGTGACATTATTTGACCGCACATATCCGTTTCATATAATAATGCCACCCCTTCGGGGCAATGTCATTGACTTAAGGGTTTTAGGGTTGAATTTAGCAGCGTTCATTTGTCTCAGAACCCCCGACCCCTGGAAGGGTACATTTTCGGTAAGCAAATATTCTACCTTTTTTTGAACAAAAGGTAGAATATTAAGCCAACGTAGACTGTACCCTCACAGGGGTCGGGGTTTGGTAGACCTCAGCACAATGCTACGCTGAATACACCTTTTTTCTTAAGTCAATGACATTGCCCTTCGGGGTTTATCTTAACGAAATAAACACGGTTATTTTGCTATAATCCTTTCACCCCTTCGGGGTTAAAACCAGAACCAATCGACCCTGAGTTTAAGGGTCGCCATAAAAATCCCGAACACCCAGCTCGTTGTTCGGGATTTTTTACTTTCCGGAAAAAAAATGTCGCTAACTTTCCGCAAATTCCGGAGCCTGCATGTCTACCGTTCGTAACAATCGCCAAGCCTTAAATGAGGCGTTTCAAGCAACCTTGGAGCGGCTCAATCCCGCGCAACGCTCGGCGGTTGAAACCTTAGAGGGCCCCGTGATGGTAATCGCCGGACCAGGAACTGGAAAAACGCATATCCTCGCCGCACGAATCGGCAAAATCCTTCTTGAAACCGACGCTCAAGCCGCCAATATTCTTTGCCTAACCTTTACCGACGCCGGCGTACTGGCCATGCGGGAAAGGCTCCTGAAATTCATTGGCCCGGAAGCACATCGGGTACACCTGTACACCTTTCACTCTTTTTGCAATACCATCATTCAAGACAACCTGGAACTTTTTGGGCGTCAAGACCTAGAGCCGCTTGGCGATTTGGATCGGATTGATCTGGTGCGCAATTTATTGGATGGTTTGGATGTAGAACACCCGCTGCGACAAGGGCAGGCCGATGTTTACTTTTACGAATCGCATTTGCAAGACCTTTTCCAGCGCCTAAAAATGGAAGGCTGGGCGGCGGAATACGTATTGGAACAGATTGATAGCTACTTGGCTTCTTTGCCCGATCGCCCTGATTATCGTTACCAACGCAACCAGGGTACTTTTAAAAAAGGGGATCTAAAAACCGCAAAATATCAGGAGGAAAGCTTGCGGATGAGGAAGCTACGCGCCGCTGTTGAGCTGTATCCTCAGTACGAAGCCGCAAAAACGCAAGCCCGCAAGTACGATTACAACGACATGATTCTCTGGGTGATTCGCGCCTTTGAACAAGATGAATACCTGCTACGCCGTTACCAAGAACAGTATTTGTACATCCTAGTCGATGAATACCAAGACACCAACGGCGCTCAAAACGAAATACTCCTTCAACTCATCAACTACTGGGACGCGCCCAATATTTTTATCGTAGGAGACGATGATCAATCGATTTTTGAGTTTCAGGGCGCACGGTTAAAGAGTTTGACCGATTTTTTTGAACGCTATGCCCAAAACCTTCATACCGTAGCACTTACCGACAACTACCGCTCGCCCCAATCGCTGCTGGATGCCGCAGGGCAATTAATTGATTTCAATGCACTGCGAGTGTTAAACCAGTTGGCGGCCATCGGTTTGGAAAAAAAATTATCCGCCCAAGGCGCTCAGAAAAATGAATTACCCGGTGGTCCGGTTTTGGCCGTTTACCCCAATCGCCTGCAGGAGGAAACCGACCTGATAGTACGGATCAAACAACTCGCTGAGCAGGGCGTCGCCTGGGAAGACATGGCCGTGTTGTATGCTCAGCACAAACAGGCGCGCAACCTCATTCCTATTTTGGAAAAAAATGGTATTCCTTATCAAACCCGTCGCGACGTTAATGTATTGGAATTGCCGTTGATCCAAACCTTGATCCATTTTTTGGAGTACCTCAACCTCGAATCGCAACAACCTTTCACTGGCGAGCAACAATTGTTCAAACTGCTACAAAGTCATTTTTTGGGTATTTCCTCCGCAGAGTTGGCCAAAATTAGTCTGTACCTCCAGCAGTTGCCCTATGAAAATCGGCCCAAATGGCGCATGATCATCCAAGACTTTGATGCTTTGTCGGCGTTGGAGCTTTCATCACTTGAAAAACTTACTTCTTTTGGAAATCTAATCAACGACCTGATTTCCGATACCGTCAATCTTCCTTTGCCTGAATTGATTGAAAAAATCATCAACCGCAGTGGTTGGCTGGCCTTTTTGCTCCAAGAACCAGATCACCCTTGGCAAGTACAAGTGCTCTATACTTTTTTCAGTTTTGTCCAAGAAGAATACCTCCGGCAACCTCAATTTTCGATTCAAGACTTGCTCAGTCGCCTACAGCGCATGGCAGCCAACCGGATTGCCTTGCCTTTGACCCGACAAATTGAAGTCAATAAAGGTGTCCAGTTGCTTACCGCGCATAGCGCAAAAGGGCTAGAATTTGGGTATGTGTTTATCATCGACTGTGTTCAGGATTATTGGGAATCTAAGAGCCGAAACAATGCTTATCGTTTCTCTTTTCCGGACACCCTGACTTTATCGGGGGAAAGTGATGCATTGGAAGCCCGTCGGCGCTTGTTTTATGTAGCGATGACTCGGGCGCTGCATTTTCTCCATCTCTCTTATGCCCAACAGAACGAACAAGGCAAACCACTGCAACGCGCCGTATTTTTGGACGAATTGGAAACCGCAGCTGGATTGCAAGTCATTCCCAAAAAAGTAGCCGAAACCCAACTGTATCTGGCTCAAGTACTGCGTTTGCAAGCCACTGAAAAACCGCGTATCTCCCCGCCGCCTACCGAAGTGATCGATGCTTTATTGAAAGATTTCCGCCTTCATGTTACGGCGTTTAACACCTACTTATACTGTCCTTTGGCTTTTTATTTTGAGCAAGTCATTCGCGTACCCATGCTGGTTTCGGAAGCCGCTACTTACGGCATAGCGGCGCACGAAGCGTTACAACGACTTTTCTCGCGTATGTTGCTCTCGCGCGAGAAGTTATTTCCTTCCGAAAAAGAGTTTTTGCAATACTTTGAATATGCTTTGCAAGGGCAACGGGCACAATTGACGGAAACGGCTTTTCAACGCCAGCTAGAATTGGGCAAACGAAAGCTGAAACGCTACTACAACCATTATTACGGCCAGTGGAGCAAAAAAGTACGGGTGGAGTATCAGATCCGTCAAGTAGAAATCGATGGCGTTCCGCTGACTGGTACGATTGATAAATTGGAGTTTTTGCCCCAATTGCGGGTGGCAATTGTGGATTATAAAACGGGCTCCTATCAACCCAACAAATTGCGGCGCCCAAGTCCGGCACAACCACAAGGCGGCAGCTATTGGCGGCAGCTGGTGTTTTACAAAATCCTTTACGAGGCGTTTGATCGTTCTTCACGAACCGTTAGTCATGGCGAGATCGCCTATCTAGAACCCAATGCCGAGGGGCAATTTCCGGAAGTAAAATTGAGTTTCGCCCCCGATGATGTCATTCAATTGCGCGAATTGATCAAGGTAACCCACGACAACATCCTCAATCACCGTTTTTTTGAAGGTTGTGGCCGTCCTGATTGTCAATGGTGTAGCCTAGTGCGTCGCCAGGGATTGCCGGATAAACTAAGCAGAACGGAAAATGAAGAGCTGGATGATGGCAAATAAGAGCTTGAACTGCAAAAAAACGAAAACCAACTACTAGTGGTAATTGCAATAAATACTCGATTTTTGATTGCCGACCACCTGGAAGGCATGGGTTGGTATACTTACGAATTGTGCCAAGAGTTGGTACGACAGCATCCCGAAGATCAATTTCTGTTTTTTTTTGATCGCCCTTATGCGCCAGAATTTATTTTTGGTCCTAATGTAACGCCCATTGTTTTGAGTCCGAAAAGTCATCGCTATGGTTTGTGGTATTTTTGGCTGGAGTGGCAAGTGGCGCGTATGCTGCGCAAATACCGCGTTGATGTCTTTTTCTCGCCTGATAATTTCTTGAGTTTGCGCAGTGAGACGCCAACCCTGATGACCATTCACGATATTGCTTATGTACATTATCCGGAGCTGATTACACGCATGTCGCGTTGGCATTACCGCAATTTTCAACCTAGGTATTTAAAGCGAGCCGATCATATTGTTGCCGTTTCCGAATTCACCCGTCAGGATGTATTGCAGCATTTCCCCATTGATGGCCATAAAATCACCGCCGTCTCCAATGGGTTTCGCAGCATTTTTGCACCATTGGATGCGGTTAAAAGAACAGCCATTCAACAGGAATACAGCCAAGGCTTGGAATATTTTTTTTACCTCGGTTCCTTGCATCCGCGCAAAAACTTGTCGCGCTTAATTGAAGCTTATGATCTTTTTCGAAAAAAAACTGGCGCGCCTGTGAAGCTGCTGATTGGCGGCCGAATGGCTTGGCAAACGGATGAAATCAAAGCCACTTGGGAAAAAACTGCCTATCGTGAAGACATCCATTTTTTAGGTTTTTTGCCTGATGATCAATTGGCTTCGGTGATGGGTGCCGCGTTGGCATTGACGTATGTTTCTTTGTTTGAAGGATTTGGGTTACCCATATTGGAGGCCATGCAAGCGGGTGTGCCGGTGCTGTCTTCCACCGCTTCTTCACTACCTGAAGTGGCCGGTGATGCGGCTGTATTGGTTGATCCGTTGGATGTAAGAGCCATTGCGGAAGGGATGGAAACAATATGGCAATCACCTGAATTGCGCGAGGAGTTGATCGCCAAAGGGAAGTTGCAAGTTGCCCGATTTTCTTGGGCAAAGGCTGCTGCACAGACCTATGATTTACTCAAGCAATTGGCCCAAAAGTTAACTTAGGAACGGTTAAACAATAAAAAATCCAAATTGAGGAATCGCTGATAATTATTGATCTTGACGCATTTGATCCAAATCTCCTTCCCAATGCAGTTTTCCGCGTAATTCACCTAGCGCAGCTTGCTGTAGCAGTTGAACGTACGACTTTAAAGCCTGCTCAACAACCGCTTTTTTAGTTTCTAGACCGCAAAAGAGTGTGTTTGGATTTTTCATTCGCGCTGCAAATGGTCAAAATTCACCCCAACTTCGTTGTGAAAATACTCATGTAGCGCTGCTACACTCCATTTTTCACGCCTTGTTGGTGCAAATTTTGACTCATTTTCGCCTGCGAACTAAAAACCCAAACACACTCTAAGACGAATAGCTTGATCCATCAATTGATCACCAATGACTATACTGATTTGCATGTATACATCTTTTTTAGGGTAAAAAACCTACGCTAATATTCCGGTTCAGACTCATCAATCGGCTCAACCACCATCATGGTGCCATCAATGGCTTTGAAGCGGATGTCAGTAAAGTTTTGGTTGGCGGTAAAACCCTGGGCAAAAATGATGTCTTTCAAGGTATTGACCACCACAAATTTATTAGTATAGACCTTCTGGGTACGTTCGTTCCAAGTAATCTCGGTTGATTCCAATTTTTTTCCTTCTACGTTCTGCCACACCACGCTATCACGTACAATGGTAATCCCTTCTGACTCGATACGATTGGCGTATTTACCAGTGAGGGTACTGGTGATATTGCCGAATGCATCAAAAAAATTTACTTTAATGCCGCTGGGAAATTCTTGTCGGGATTGACTGAGCCCCAATTGACGCAGCAACACGGGGCCGCGCACGCGTACGCGTACCTTGCCCGAATCGCTGTAAAGGATATCCACCTCGCTGAAACGCTCTACAACCACATCCTCGCGGTTAAAACTTTCGTCGATCTTTGGGATTTTTTCACAGCCCAAAAAAAACGCTCCAGCTAGGAAAAGCCCCCATATATATTTCTGAATAGACATCTTTTTCATACGGCAAAAATACAAAGGAACGGCAACAAAATAAAGTAAACAGGGTCGTGTCATGTAACCAATTAACGCACCAAAGTAAATTCTCCTTTGAGCGAAATCACTTCATTATCGATAAACTCTACATCAGCCACATAAACAAACACACCTGGGTTCATCATTTTTCCTTTGAACATGCCATTCCAGCCATTGTTTTCATCCCCAAGGTTGATGTCGGGTTTTTCAAAAACCAGTTCTCCCCAGCGGTCGAAAATGCGCAACATTTTGATTTTCCTAGCTGCTGGAGTACCATATAGCACATACCCACTGTTGATGTTGTCACTTCCAGGCGAAAAAGCGTTGGGGGCGTAGATGGGTCGGTATTTGACCACCGTAACCCGTACCACATCATTAGCAGAACATTTTCCGCCCGTTTTTTCAGTAACAGTCACTTCAAAATCAGTGGTACGCACTGGGTTAGCAACCGGGTTTTGACTGGTGCTTAAATTGAGTTGTTCGGCAGGTTTCCAACTGTAGGATACATCATTGGAGGAAGAAAAAGCACGTAGTTGAGCATTTTGTCCCAAGTTGATGGTCAGGTCAATTCCTGCGTCGACGGTCAATTGACTCGGTTGACGAATAATAGTGTCTTTAGAAACCAAACAACCCGCAGCATCTTGGATGGAGATGGTATACCGCCCCGCTTTGAGTCCTGTAAATAGCCCGCCTGCCCGAAAGGGCCGACCATTGATGCTAAAACTGAGCGGCGGCGTACCACCTTTGCCTCTTACCGTGATCTGCCCAGTAGTATCACCATAGCATTTGTTGTTGACCACATCAATTTTGTCAATAAACAATTGCGCGGGATCAACTAGGGTGGCAAGGGTATCTAAAACACAATCATTGGCATCACTAATGGTAATAGGGTAAGTACCAGCCTTCAAATTGGAGCGCGACGGGGTGGTCTCTCCACTACCCCAGCGGTATTTATATCCTCCATTTCCGCCTTTGCCGGTCAGGGTAACTTTGCCATCGGCAGTGCCAAAACAGCTGGGATCGTTTTGATCCACGGTAAATCCCAAGCGGGGATAGTCCTGTACATTAAAAACAAATTGTCCTTTGCACAAATTGGCATCGCGTACGTCCACTTTATAGCTTCCGGCCTTTATCTGTCCGAATAAATTATTGCTTTGAAAACCTTTGCCATCATTCCAATTGTATTGATAAGGGCCTTTGCCATTCGGAATACTGACTTTGATAGATCCATCACTAAACCCAAAACACCGCGGTCGGGTAACGTTGCTTACTGTTGGATCCAGTATCAATTCCAATTCCCGCACATCAAAGGTGGTATCCTTAAGGCAATTTTGATTGTCGCGAATTTGCAACTTGTAAATGCCAATAGGGATGTTGCGCAGGAACGTATCTTTAGCAAAAGCTCCGCCCCGCCAACTGTACTGATAAGGCGGAGTAGCCCCGCCAACCTGAACCACAACAGCGCCATCGGTACCGCCATTACATGTAGGCTTGGTAATTTGCCCCACAAGTTTAAAAGGAGGCGGTGCAGTGATGTTATAATTCAATACCGTATCACAGGTAGATTGATCGGTAATGGTTACTTGGTATTGCCCGCGAGATAATCCGCTAAGATCTTCCGAAGTTTGCTTATTAGACCAGGCAAAAGTATAAGGGGCAAAATTGTTGGTAATCCCTAAATCGATAAGGCCATTGGCGGCACTTGGACAAGTTTCATTGCCAATTTTTGCATTGACCGCAAATTGATTGACACAGCAAGTGATGTTGATATCTTTGGTTTGTGTAACGGTACAGCCATCCTTAGTTCCTACTGAAAGCGTAATTTTTTTCTGTCCTGGAATTTTGTACTGGATCTTATGGGGCCCTTGGGCAATGGAACTGGTGGTAGCAGCAGTAGGTCCAAAACTCCAACTCCAGGAGTTGATCCCACCACTAAAAGTAGAGGCATCGGTAATAGAAACCACTTGCCCCACGCAGGCTTGGGTAGGGTCAAAATTAAAATCTGCTTGCGGCCCTACAAAAGTACCGGTACCGCCAAAACTTAAGGTATAGCCTGACCCCGATTGACTGAAGTTATTAATCACCAAGGCATAGGCTTTTCCCGCTACCATGTCAACAGGCGCTACATAATTGTTGTATCCAGGGTTACAGCCACAGAATTCGGTATCATCCGTTTGACCGATTTTTAATCCAGTAGCTCCAGTACATGGTTTCCATTGACTTAAAGGCGCGTTGGTGATCTCGCCAGCAAATTCACACCGAATGTTTGCTTTTCCATTACAGTTAT
Source organism: Saprospiraceae bacterium (assembly GCA_040401995.1). GTDB lineage: Bacteria > Bacteroidota > Bacteroidia > Chitinophagales > Saprospiraceae > Haliscomenobacter. The sequence goes on along the minus strand of JBBANM010000148.1, from coordinate 1,770 downwards.
TGATCCCATTGGGCAATTCGTAAAGTACAAAGTCAATGTCGTCATCGGGGTTTAAAGGGTTGATGTCAAAAGTTAGGGTGCCCGATTTTTGGCAAGTCCATTTAAACCAGCTGGACTGATCTTCTTCGGATAGGCCGCAATTGGGCCCTGTGCAAATACCGCCTATTTCAGCAGGGTTCTTCCCTCTTCCATTTACCAATGGTACGGTTATCGCTTTTTTATCACATAAAATATTAGCAGTAGAGCAGTCTCCGCTTAGGTTGGGTTGTGAATTAAAGTTGTTGACACAGAGTTGAAAAGTACCATTACTCCCGCTGCGCGAACTAATGCGAATATAGTAGGTATCCCCTACCGTTAACGAACTCGCAAAAGCTTGAACCGTATTTCGATTCCCCAAATCGGAGATACAACCAATTTCTTTTAATTTACCACAGGTTCCAGAATAGAGAGCGTACTGGGGGTTTTTCATGGTGCCCCCTGAATTGATCGGCAAATTTCCAATTATACTGATGTTTACATCTTTTGCGATTGCATCAAAAGAAAACCAGACATCGCCGCCCGAAGTGGTTGAAGGCAAACATGCCCCATTGGTTTGAGAAGATACTGTTGAGCCTATATTGCTGTATTCTCCTGAAACAGAGCAATACCCTTCAACTGAAGCCAATTTAGTGGCATTGACACATTCATCGTTTTTAGGAGCCGTTTGAGCCTCCAAATGAGCGGCCATCAATAGGAAAAGTAAGAGAATAAATGTTTGTCTCATAGTGCGGATTCTTTGACTGCAACCTGAATATCGTTAACTAAGCTTAATTTTTCATGACAAAAGACTGCTAATCTAGCTATTCGCGCCAACTGGATGAAAGAAGTTCTAGTGAAACTAACGCAATTATAAGGCATCATGTGATTTATAAAGGAAAAATAAACCAAGGTTTTGTCTACAAACCCATCTTAGGGTTTTACTTTTGTATGCTAAACAACAATCACTCCATAAATTAACCTTGTCCTTTGATCAAACAACATTTGCCCAACGCGCTTACTTTAACCAATCTGTTCTGCGGCAGCCTTGCTGTGCTGAATTTGGTATATGGACGCTTGGAATGGGTGACAGGGTTGGTCATGTTGGCTGCTTTGGCGGATTTATTGGATGGCATGGCAGCACGGGCATTGGGCGTTACTTCGCCGATGGGCAAAGAATTGGACTCCTTAGCGGATATGGTGTCTTTTGGACTCGTTCCTGGCGTGATTGCTTATGGTTTACTCATTGCAATGGGAAACGGCGGAGATTGGCCTACTCAACTCCAACTAAGCGGACTACCCGGCCTTGCCATTACGTTAGCTTCAGCCTTGCGTTTGGGAAAATTCAATCTCGACGAGCGCCAACACCAAGATTTTATAGGTTTGCCTACTCCAGCAAGTACCCTTTTTATGCTCGGTTTACTGGCTATTTATCAACACCAAGGAAAAATGCTCGCCGCTTTTCCTGCTGTACTCCCATTACTTTATCTACTGGTTGCCGGGTTGTGTTGGCTGATGTTGGCCGAAATACCTATGTTTAGCTTGAAATTCAAATCCCGAGGTTGGAAAGGCAATGAGATAAAAATTATCTTTGCAGCGCTATCAATGGTGCTGTTGTTTGTTTTTCAAGCCATCGCCTTTGTTTGGATCATTTTGATTTATCTTTTTTTATCCTTAGGAACGGTCAAACAATAAAGGTTCACTTTGGCCTTGCTCTTTCACCGCCACTCTTCCTATCTTTTTCGTTGCAATGCC
>JBBANM010000147.1:0-10232 GCA_040401995.1 Saprospiraceae bacterium | reverse complement strand
CAATGTGGGGCATTGTAACGAAAAAGATAGGAAGAGTGGTGGTGAAAGAGCAAGGAAAAAGTGAGCACTTATTGTTTAGCCGTTCCAAAAATATCCCTTATGGCAAAACAAAGAAAATTCGTGCTTACGGAGCAGGAAATCCCCGAGCATTGGTACAACATTGTAGCGGACATGCCCAATAAACCGCTACCGCCCCTTCATCCGGGTACTAAAGAACCCATTGGACCTAGCGAATTGGCACCGCTTTTTCCAATGGAATTGATCAAACAGGAAGTAACCCCCGAAAAATGGGTGCAAATTCCTGATGCGGTTCGCGACATTTACACCATTTGGCGCCCAACACCCCTGTATCGCGCTTATGGATTGGAAAAAGCGCTGGGTACGCCAGCTAAGATTTACTACAAATACGAAGGCGTAAGTCCGGCTGGATCTCACAAACCCAATACCGCGGTTCCGCAAGCGTATTACAACAAACAGGAAGGAGTAAAACGCATCACTACCGAGACTGGCGCCGGGCAATGGGGTAGCGCGCTTTCTTTTGCTTGTCAGCATTTTGGCATCGAGTGCGAGGTATACATGGTAAAACTTAGCTACGACCAAAAGCCCTACCGCAAGCTTTTGATGAATACTTGGGGGGCTAAAGTATTCGCATCGCCAAGCAACCTGACCAATGCGGGCCGACAAATACTAGCCGAAGATCCAAACTCTCCGGGTAGTTTGGGCATTGCCATCTCCGAAGCGGTAGAACGAGCAGTTGCTGATGAGCATACCAAATACGCCCTGGGCAGCGTGCTCAACCATGTATTGATGCACCAGACTATCATTGGCCAGGAAGCCATCAAGCAAATGGAAAAGGCTGGAGATATGCCCGATATCGTAGTAGCTCCCTTCGGCGGCGGCTCCAATTTTGCGGGGATTGCCTTCCCTTTCCTCCGACTCAACTTGGAAGAAGGCAAAAAAATCCGTTGTATTGCCAGCGAGCCCGCTTCTTGTCCGAAGTTGACCCGTGGGGTATTCCGCTACGATTTTGGCGATACAGTAGGGATGACGCCGCTGTTGCCGATGTATACCTTGGGGCACAATTTCGTTCCTGCGCCTATCCACGCGGGCGGTTTGCGCTACCACGGTGCGGGTGTAGTGGTGAGTCAATTGCTCAAAGACAATCTAATCGAAGCAGTTTCTTTGGATCAGTTGGAATGTTTCCAAGCGGGTGTTTTGTTTGCAAAAACAGAAGGCATCCTCCCGGCACCGGAGGCCAATCACGCCATTGCTACGGTGATCAATGAAGCTAACCGTGCTAAAGAAGAAGGGGTGTCAAAAACCATCCTCTTCAACCTTTGCGGACATGGTCATTTCGATTTGCAGTCTTACGACGATTATTTCCAAGGAAAATTGGAGAAACACGAAGTGACAACGGAAGAAATCGAAGCTTCGCTGGCAAAATTGGATACACCAGTTATTGCTTAGGAGCGGTTATACAAGAATTAAAAGCCAGCTCTGGAGTGATCCAGAAGCTGGCTTTTACATTTTAACATAACTTATTTTGCACCTTAACATTCCTTTAATGCTTCGGCACTTGTCAATCACCTATCATTGCCCTTATCTTTGAATACGGTTCAAAATAGCAATCATGAAAACACACGTACTTCCCTTTTTGGCCTTGGTTTTATTGTTTAGTCTTAGCTCTTGTTTTACGCCACGTTCGGTGATCCGCGTAGAACCCTCCTCAGATCAAGTTCGCTGGGATTATGGTCAGGCAATTGTAGAAACCACTGCCGATAGCCTCATTGGAAAGGCAGCATTTGTGGGCGCTACGAAGGAATATCTGGTATTTAATATTGAAGTAGAAAATCGGGGTAACAACAACGTGCTGGTTTCTCCTGAACAGTTCTATTTGACCAACCCCAATGGCAATCGTTTCTTTGCCATTGACCCTGAAAAACAGATGCTGGGGATGGAAATTGAGGAGTCGCGCCGAGAAGCAGCTGCCAAAAATACGGCGGTAGTGGTTGGCGTAGTCGCCGTAGCAGCAGTGACAGCAGCAGTGGTAGCTGGCAGCCGGAGCAGCAGTTCTCGCACTGAGCGTACTTACAGCAATACTTATTCAAATAACAACTGGTGGCTTGCACCCAATATCATGCTGGGGAATTATGGTGGAAGGGGAACGGTTTCTGGCCCACCTGCGCCCGCATGGTCGAATACCCAGGAACGCCGTTATTGGAGCGAGCAAACGTTACGGCGTACTACGGTAGGCCCTGATCAATTTGTACGCGGACAAGTGTTGTTTCCTCGCCAAGATATGTTACAAACCTTTTTGCTGATCGTACCAGCCGAGCAATCGGTGATGTCGTTTGGGTTTAAACAGAAGATTTTTAAGCCTACGAATTAATTATTAACTTCCAAATAAGAGGGGAATTTTCTGAATTAGGGTCTCCCTGAAAATTGCTAAATCGGCTAAAAAAATGCCAATCGGAATAAAATTCGGTTGGCATTTTTTGTTTAAAAGTTTAGTTGAGGTCACCCTGAATTAAATTGAGAATCATTTTTCAATTAGGAATCCTGCTTCTATTAAAAGCTTGCGCTCCAGAATTCTTTCTACTTCATTGAATCGAAGAATTTTAACCGTTGCTTCACCAATGATTGTTCGAGGATAAATTAAGCCTTCCACGATTTCAAAATGCTCGATCCAATTGTCGGTACGTGGATTAAAGAACCGGATGATGCTATCAGTATTTTCAAGGATTGTCCCTAGATCAGTTCCTTTATTTGAATTACAAATGCCACAGCTATAAGCTAAATTGTTCAAATGATTCGTACCGCCATGTTTAATGCTGATAATATGGTCGATATGGAATGAAAAAAGTGAAAATCTTTCAGGCATTAAACAATACTCGCAAACGTTTTTTGCTCTTTGTGCAATCAGATCTCGGTCATATTTTGAAATATACTCGCTCATTGTCCTAATTGGATAGCCGCACGTATTTTAACCAAGCGAAAAATATGTTCCAGCATAAAATAATGATCCAACTCCGAAGCTTCTTCAATGGTCAAAGTATTTTCTTTTTTTTTCCATACCAGATCATCAAAACGGTGCTGAACAGCTTCAGAAGGGTGATATGCCAATATCTGAACAGGAGCAGATTCAGCTAAGAAAGATGCTACCTCATCGTATATTTTAACGTTTTCCATTTTGATGCTTTTAATGATCGAACTATCTAGATCAAGAGCTTAAAACCACTAATTGTCTTTATCTCTAATTTCAAAGTTATAGCAAATCTCAATCAAATTCAAGACAAACATCAAGAACAAGCGCTATGCCTTAGACACCATCTCCATTATTCGCAATTGCTCCAAGATGGATTCTGGTTCTATCAATAATTTTTCGCCTTGAGTGATCGCTTTGTATAGGTTGTCAAACAAAAACCACCAATTGCCCGTTACCGTTTCCAAATGTCCGCGGAAGGCGAGGCCGTTGAATTCTGTATGCAAAATGCCGCGTTGCGACGCTGGCTCTTTACCAAAATCAGGCGCATTGGGCAACATAAAGGCTTTGGATTGATCTTCCTGAACGTCCATGCCGTACTTAATGAAGGATCCCAAGCGGCCATGCAATAGATGCCGGGGACTGTCTTCGCGTACCAGCAAACTAGATTTCAAGGTTACTTTTAGGGTTCCATAATCCAAGCGGATATCAAAAGCATCGGCAATTTGTGAGTTTTCCCGTTGGGTAAAAGAATGCCCCCAAACCGATTGGGGTTTGCCAAAAAGGGTAAGGGTTTGATCGATCAAATGCGCACCCAAATCAAACAACGTTCCAGTGCCCGGATCGGCAACTTCTTTCCATTTTTTAGGACTCAACACGGGACGGTAGCGGTCAAAATGCGCTTCATACGAAAGTAATTCCCCCAACATGCCAGATTCCGCCACTTTTTTTACCGTCAAAAAATCGCTGTCGAATCGCCGGTTTTGAAAAACGCTGAGCACCTTCCCTTGTTTTTTGGCCAAGGCAATTAAGGTCTCGGCCTCTTCAACCGAAGAAGTAAAGGGTTTTTCCACCAATACGTGCTTACCTGCCAGCAGCGCGCGCTGAGCATAGTCAAAATGTGTCACATTGGGCGAGCATATGCTGACGAGATCAATGGTTGGGTCATTCAAGACTTCGTCGAGACTACGGGCTACTTGTACTTCCGGGAATACCTCCTGAGGATTCGAAGACTGGGTGACTACCGTTTTAAGCTGGTAGTGTGGGCTGACTTGAAAAAATGGCCCTTGTAAATAACGACCCGACAAACCAAAACCGACTAGCGCTACGTGTACCATATTGCCTATTTCTTTTCTTCTTTTTTGGGAAAAATCCTCAATTTACCATTGGCATCATACTCCTCGTAAATGGTCATTTTACCGTTGGGATCGTAAAATTCCCAGGAGCCGTATTTTTGCCATTGGCCTATCGAGTCCAATTTCCAATAGCGTTTGTAAGCCATTTTATGGTTGCGGTAATTGTAGATCTCGTACTTGATCTTATCGCCATTTTTTTCTTTATACTCCCCGCCTTCGGCCAGGTAGTGACTGTCATTTTCGGGAAAACGGTACAGGAAATAACCGGGTCCGGCGATGCTAACGACAAACAGGAGTATGGTGGTCAGGAGAAAAGCTTTCCCGAGTAATTCAGCACGATACCGCATGGTTACGCGAATCATCGCATAAAAAAGGATACCCCATAAAATGGGCAAAACGCTATACACCACTATGGAACCCATGATGAACAAGTACCCGATACCCGCCAATATGCCCGTGATTCCTAGGATGGCAAGGGTGAAGTACAACAATGCACGACTGATTTTCATAAGAATTGTCTTTCAATTATTTTGCTAGAGCTGAGAGCTTGTTCAGGTTTTGGATCTGAATAAGCTCTAAAAGTACAATCCAAGATTCAGCTGTGCAAGCGCTAAGTTTTTTTGGCGTTGAAGCGAAGGCCAACAAAAAAGGCTCAGAGGACGATGCCTTTGAGCCTTTTTTGTAAAAATTAAAAGCCGAAGCTCTATTTCACAATCAAGTGATCGGGTTTAACTAAGTCTTTGATTTGCTCTTGTGTACGGCGCAAACGCGGAATGGATTCGCCTTGTACATAAGGGTTGCCAGGGTTGTTGGGTACATAATCTTGATGGTACCCTTCAGCTGGCCAAAACACATCATAAGCAACCACCTGAACAACGATGGGTTTCTTGTATTTACCAGATTTGGTCAGGGTTGTGATGTAATTATCCGCCAACTCTTTTTCCTTTGGGTTGCGGTAAAAAATGATGGAGCGGTATTGGTTTCCATGATCGGGGCCTTGGCCGTTTGCTTGGGTAGGATCCAAGGAAGCAAAATAAACCCGCAACAACGTAGAAAAATTTACCACTGTTGAATCATAGTAAACTTCGATAGCTTCAGCATGGCCGGTAGAACCAGTACCTACCTCTTCGTAAGTGGGTTTTTTCTTTTGTCCGCCAGCATAACCAGAGATGACTTCTTTGACGCCTTTTACGCTTTCAAAAACGGCTTCTTCACACCAAAAACATCCGGCCGCAAAAGTAGCTTTGCTGTATTTGGTCAAATCTACCTTTTCTTTTTTCACTACTTGCAAAGCGGCAGATTGAACGGCTTTGCCGGAATCAACATTATTGGAAGTGCACTGCCAAATCAGGAGCGCCGATACGAGGGAAGAAAAAGCTAGCTGCATCTTGTTCATTCATTTTGTTTTTGATAAAAAATACAAACTGGTAACGTGGAACGAAGCGTAGAAGTTTTTGAATATCAGTACGAATATTCACTTTGGGGAGATTCGTATAGCGTTAATTCTCCTTCTTGTTTTCCAGCGGACTATTCAAGGTGAATTGCTATCTTTCGGGTGTCCCGTTACTTAATCTCAAATGCCAATGAAAAACCTACTGCTTACACTGGCCGTTTTCACGGTTTCTTTTACTTTTTTGGATGCCAATGTGCGTATGCCGCGTTTATTTGCCGATAATATGGTATTGCAACGCGATCATGCAATCCCGGTTTGGGGTTGGGCAGATCCTAAAGAAAAAATCACCATTCAGTTCAATCAACAAACGGTAATTGCGTTTGCCAATCTAAACGGTAAATGGAGCGCAAACCTAGCACCCGAAGCTGCTGGCGGCCCTTTTCCGCTGATCATCAAAGGCAAATCGAATACCATTTTGGTTCGCAATGTATTGGTGGGTGATGTATGGGTTTGCTCCGGACAATCCAATATGGAATTTGTATTAAATGGCGCCGCCAATAGCGCACAAGAAATCAAAGCGGCCAATTATCCGCTTATTCGTCATTTTACTGTACCAAAAACCTTGGCTTCAGAACCCAAGGATGATTTGAGCGGCGGCACTTGGGAGGTTTGTACTCCGGCAACTGCGGCTCAGTTCACTGCAGTAGGCTACTTTTTTGCCCGCGCTTTGCAAGATGAACTCAAAATCCCCATCGGATTAATCTTGACTGCCTGGGGAGGAACGCACTCTGAAACTTGGACCAGTCGCCAGGCCTTTGAACAAAGCCCGGAATTCAAAGCCATGATTGCCGACATGCCGCATCTTAATCTGGATTCGCTTAGCAATGCAATGGTGGCCAATACTCAAAAAAAGATCGAGGCTATTCAAGGCTCGATGGATCTAGTAAAAACCGAGCTAGCCACTTGGAAAAACAAAGATTTCAACGATGCGCAATGGCCAGAGATGGAAGTGCCAAAACCTTGGGAACAACAGGCCGTAGGTTATATGGACGGCGAAGTATGGTTTCGCAAATCTTTTGTCCTAAAACCAAGTGATATTGGCAAAGAAGCCCAATTGGAATTGGGCACCATCGATGACATTGATGAAACCTATGTAAATGGCGTACTGGTGGGGCAAGATAAGCGCTACAATTTTAAAAGAAAATACACCATCCCTGCTGGCATTTTAGTGGCGGGCGCCAACATCATTGCCGTAAAAGTGCTGGACACTGGCGGGGATGGCGGGTTTTATGGCGAACCCGCCAATTTGAAAATCATCATTGGCGATCAAGTGCAATCATTGGCCGGGAATTGGAAATTTAAAGTGGCGGAAATTTCGAGTAAAATAGCTGGAGTTGGCCCCAATTCTTACCCTACTTTATTATTCAATGGCATGATCAGCCCCTTATTGCCCTTTGCCATCAAGGGTGCAATTTGGTATCAAGGTGAATCCAATGCATCCCGAGCCTATCAATACCGCCAAGCATTTCCATTGATGATTAACGATTGGCGCAAACAATGGAAACAAGGCGATTTCCCATTTTACTTTGTTCAACTATCCACTTATAACGATAAAAACGGCAATAGCCAACGCGGCAGCGCTTGGGGGGAGCTACGCGAAGCCCAAACCATGGCGCTCAGTTTACCCAATACCGGAATGGCGGTAACAACCGATGTTGGCGATCCCAAAGACATTCACCCCACCAACAAACAGGATGTAGGTAAGCGTTTAGCTGCCCTAGCGTTGGATAAAACATATGGCCTAAAAACGGTCAGCAGTGGCCCCGCTTTTCAATCCATGAAGATAGAAGGGAATAAAATCATCCTTAGCTTTAGCAATATTGGCAGCGGTTTTATGGTCGCTAATGATCCTTATGGTTATTTGAAAGGCTTTGAAATTGCGGGCAGTGATCAAAAATTTAGTTATGCCAAAGCCTTAATTGACGGCGATAAAGTTATAGTTTTCCAAGATAATATTGCTGCACCAGTAGCAGTGCGCTATAATTGGGCCGACGATGCTAGCGCAGGCAATCTCTACAACAAAGATGGTTTTCCAGCTTCCCCCTTCCGCACGGATACGTGGAAAGGGATTACCGAAGACGTCAAATTCATCATCCGGAAATAAAATCACTTATGCGTAACGTTCACCGATCATACCTTGGTGAACGTTACGCACAAATGTTTGTCTAAGAGAACTGTGGCATTGGTGTTTAACAGATATTGCAGACGCAGTGCTTCCCGATCTTGCTCGCTCGCTGATTTACGCAGGGTGCGCCGCAAGGTCAACCAAGAACGTAAGTGAAAAAATGGAGCAGTCAGCAGATAGATCAACAAAGCCGATGAGCTCCTTTCATTGGGATGTACCTTTTCAAACTTCAAGCCCGACAAACCAGCCAAACTCCTCAAGCGTTGAATACCACACAAGAAAAACCGGCCGAGGTACACGTGCTCCTCATTGTAGCCTACGATACCATTGTATTCATTGGGCAAAAAAATACGCCCGCGTTCTGATTCCAGCCAAAAGTGATTCAAGCGGTTTTGTAAATTGCTGTTATTGGGCATGGTGATGACCAGCGTTCCTCCAGGTTTCAATACCCGCGACAACTCCCGCAACAAATGCAATTGATCTGGGATACTTTCCATGTTTTCCATGCACAAAACATAGTCCGCATAATTGGAAGGAATGGGAAAAGTGGCCGTCATATCGAGTTTTTTGCACCTCATAACATCGGCGTATTGAAACACCTCGGGGTGCAAATCATAAGGCTCAACCAAAGCACCCGCTTGATGACACAAGGCCGATACAAACCCAGAACCCGCAGGTATGTCAAGCATGATTTTTCCTTTTACGGGCGTCGTTTTCAAATATTGGTCAATAAACCGCAAAGCATTGACCCGTGAATGGGGAACACTATTTATGTCCAACTCATTATTCGGCATGATCAAAAAATATTTTACGCGTTGGATGAAAAAAATACTACTAATCTAAAAGTGTGTTTGGATTTTTAGTTCGCAAGCATAGTGAGACAAAATTAGCCCCAGTTAGGCGCGAAAAACGTGATACAAGCGCCGCATGAGCATTTGAAAAACGAAACTGGGTCTAATTTTGGCCATTTGCAACACAAACTAACATCCAAACACACTCTTACCGCAAAAACTGGATACAAACAGGCGTTGGCGTTTTGATCTCTTTTGTGAACTGCAAGCCCCCTTTTTCACCAATCGAAAAAATGGCAATGTTATCCGAATTCTGATTGGCGGCATAAGCCTTTTTGCCATCAGGGGTAAGGGCAAAATTGCGGGGAACCAAACCATGGGTTGACGTATGGCCCAGCAAAGTCAGCATTCCAGTTTTGGCATCGACAGCGTATCCTGCCAAGCTATTGTGCCCCCGATTGGCGCCATATAGAAATGCGCCATTTGGTGTCAGATGGATATCGGAAGTATTGTTGTTCTCCTTGAAATCGGCAGGTAAAGTGCTGATGGTTTGAATCGAAGTGAGTTTGCCACTTTTTTCATCTACTTCATACACTGCAATGGTATTGTTCAATTCATTGATCACATAAGCGCGAGACAAGGTAGGATGAAAGGCAAAATGGCGAGGGCCGGAGGCTGGAGCAGTGGCCACAAAAGCCGGATTCGCTGGGTTCAACTTCCCTTTAGCGTAATCGATTTCAAAAATATTGATCCGATCCAAACCCAAATCAGGGACATACAGAAACCGCTGATCTTTGGAAAGCACCGTACTGTGCGGATGGGAGGCATCTTGACGCGGATGAGCGCCTTTTCCCGTAAATTTCTTCACATCGATGGCTGGAAGCAGGCCGCCATTTTTTTCCAAAGGATATATAGCAACGGTACCGCTAACGTAGTTGGCCAAAAATGCGCAACGTTTCTCAGCATCGGTGGTCACATAACAAGGCGCGTAACCATGAGAAGATTGGCGATTGATTTTGGTTAACGCCCCGTTTTTATAGGTAAATGCGGTGATATAGCCAACTGTATCCGCAGTTCCCGGACCAATTTCCTCCGCTGCATAGACGTTTTGCTGATCCTTGCTGATGGCGACATAAGATGGGTTGATCAGTTCCTTAGCGGCAACACGAGTAGAATCGTCGCTCAGTAAGAAGTAAACACCTTCACCTTTTCCATCTACATGACCTTCTTTGCGGGTGTAGGTGCCGATCACTCCGATTGGGGTTGCGGAAACGGCAGTATCGGCCGTTTTTTTGACGGTAGGTTGACAGGCTGAAAAAAGGCTCAAGCCAATAAGGAAGCAAAATAGCTGGTTTAGGCGATGTAGGTTCATTGTGTGGTTTTTGGTAAATGTAAAATTTTGTGTTGGCAGTTAGGTTGGAAAAATACGTTTTTCGCTAAATCTTCCAATTTTTTGACGGTGCTTATGTATTTATGCGAATAATGGGTTAAAAATACCAAAAGAGGAGGGCAGCTGCAATAGAGC
>JBBANM010000146.1:0-10425 GCA_040401995.1 Saprospiraceae bacterium | reverse complement strand
GGATTTCAATAAGGCCCGTGCCATAGCTCCTGAGTTACTAGATCGAAGCTTTTGAACTACATTTAGAAGCTTTTTCTGGCACTTTTCTATATTTTAAGTTTGCCCTGGTGGTAGATTGAAGAACCGCTTGAGAACTGCTTTAAACCGCCTCGCCATTGTGAGGTTTTGAAAAATTTAGGCGAAAGTTATGCACCTCGCCTTCGGCGATGAGACAATCAATTATTTAGTCAAATTTTCACAAATTAAAGTACGAACGCTGTTCGTGAAGGGTACACAAACGCCAGTTTGTGCCCTAATTTGTGATAATTTGTGCAATTTGTGGCTATATTTTTTAAACCACGCCATCGAAGATGGGGTGCTAAACTTATTAAAATTTAAGCTTCAGTAACGTAAAGACACATTGCAATGTGTCTCTACCACATCCTGCATAATCCAAAAATTAATATCTTGCCTACCAAGTGCTTAGGTTGCATAAATCGGCCATTATAGTTGCAAAAATCCTTCAACACCGCCAAAACCCATTCCTCATGCAAAAAATTTTCATCCCTGTTTTTTTGCTCCTTTCCACCTTCGGTTTTTCCCAAACTAACCAAAATTTAAAACTTTGGTACCATCAACCCGCTGGCAATAAATGGGAAAACACGCTGCCCATCGGCAACGGTCGCCTAGGTGCCATGATCTATGGCAACGTAGCAAAAGAAACCATCCAACTCAATGAACATACCGTTTGGAGTGGTAGTCCCAACCGCAACGACAACCCCGCTGCCCTGGCTTCCTTGGCAGAAATCCGACAATTGATTTTTACCGGCCACCATAAAGAGGCTGAAAAACTGGCCAATCAAACGATCATTAGCAAAACTTCGCAGGGACAAAAGTTTCAGCCCGTTGGGAGTCTGCAACTTACTTTTCCGGGTCATGAGCATTTTTCCAATTACTACCGCGAATTGGACATCGAAAAAGCGATCAGCAAAACCACCTACGAAGTGGAGGGCGTTACCTACACCCGCGAGGTTTTCGCGTCACTGCCGGATCGGGTCATTGTGCTGCGATTGACGGCAAACAAACCGGGAAAGGTTGCCTTTACCGCCAATTTTTCATCTCCGCACCTCAAAAAGCTTGTTGCCGTTACCCCTGCCAAAGACCTCACTCTTAGCGGAACCACCAGCGATCATGAAACCGTAATCGGCTTGGTTAAATTTAAAGGTATTGCCCGCATCAAGCTAGAGGGTGGCAGTTTATCGGCTGCCGATAGCACCTTAGTTGTAAAAGACGCCAACTCCGCTACCCTATTTATTTCCATTGCTTCTAATTTCAATAACTACCACGACATCAGCGGTGATGAAGCAAAAAGGGCAGCTGATTATCTCAACAAAGCCTTCCCGAAGGCTTATTCCAGTATGCTCAATGCCCATGTTGCCGCTTATCAAAAGTATTTCAATCGGGTAAAATTAGACTTGGGTACCAGCCCTGCTGCGGAAATGCCTACCGATAAAAGATTGGAAAATTTTCGTAACACCAACGATCCTCAATTGGTGACGCTGTATTATCAATTTGGACGGTATTTGTTGATTTCTGCTTCTCAGCCTGGGGGTCAACCGGCTACCCTGCAGGGTATCTGGAACAATTTGCTCACCCCGCCTTGGGACAGCAAGTATACCATCAATATCAATACCGAAATGAATTACTGGCCAGCCGAACGTACCAATCTTGCCGAGTTACATCAGCCTTTGTTGGAAATGGTCAAAGAGTTATCGGTGACTGGACAAAAAACAGCACGTAACATGTATGGCGCTCGCGGTTGGATGGCACACCACAACACCGACATCTGGCGCATCAATGGCGCCGTTGATGCCGCTTTTTGGGGCATGTGGACTGCTGGCGGCGGCTGGTTGAGCCAGCACCTTTGGGAGCATTATCGCTACAACGGCGATAAAACCTACCTCGCATCGGTTTATCCAGCCCTAAAAGGAGCGGCCTTGTTTTATGTGGATTTTTTGGTAGAACATCCTCAATACAAATGGCTGGTAGTCAATCCTGGCAACTCGCCCGAAAACGCGCCCCAAGCGCATGGCGGCTCTTCACTGGATGGAGGAACAACGATGGACAATCAAATTGTTTTTGACGTGTTCAGTACAGCCATCCGGGCAGCCCAAATATTGAATAGGGATGTATCTTTTGTCGATACCCTAAAGCAAATGCGCAACCGCCTAGCGCCCATGCACATTGGGCAACACAATCAGTTGCAAGAGTGGTTGGAAGACATCGATGATCCCAACGATCACCACCGCCATGTGTCGCATCTGTATGGTTTGTTTCCTTCCAACCAGATCTCGCCCTATCGCACGCCCGAGCTTTTTGCCGCCTCCCGCAATACCTTGCTGCAACGCGGGGATGTGTCCACCGGCTGGAGCATGGGCTGGAAAGTAAACTGGTGGGCAAAATTACAAGATGGCAACCACGCTTATCAATTGATCAAAAATCAACTCACGCCATTGGGTGTAAACCCTGAAGGAGGAGGAACTTACAACAACTTATTCGACGCCCATCCTCCGTTTCAAATTGATGGCAATTTTGGCTGTACTTCCGGCATTACCGAAATGCTATTACAATGCTCCGATGGAGCGGTGCAACTTTTACCGGCCCTGCCCGACGCCTGGCCTGCTGGCCGTATCGGCGGAATCCGAGCCTGGGGCGGTTTTGAGATTGTCGACTTACAATGGAAAGCAGGGAAATTGGTCAAATTGGTGGTTAAATCGAATTTAGGCGGGAATTTGCGGCTGCGCTTGCCCAATGAATTGACCCTTAGCAATGGAAAAAAATTGTCGGCGGGTATAGGGAAAAATCCCAACACATTTTATCAAGCTGATGATACTCCCGCGCCAATCATTTCGGCAAAATCGACGATCAAACCCTTGGATTTAAAGGAAACCTTCCTTTTTGACCTCCCAACTCAAAAGGGGCAAATCTATACGCTACTGGCACGGTAATAAGCGGGCAAAAAGAGAGACCATGAAGCTATTTTTTTGGAGTTTACTATTTTTTGCCGCACTGACCTTGCAGGCACAGGTGAAGCAAGCGCAAAACCCCGTCATTTTTGCCGATGTACCCGATATGTCGATGATCCGGGTGGGCGATACGTATTACATGAGCAGTACCACCATGCATTTGAGCCCTGGTTTGCCAATCATGAAATCAAAAGACCTGGTCAATTGGCAAATGGTCGGTTACGCTTATGATACGCTGGCGAATGTAGACGCGCTCAATTTGGAGAATGGTAAAAGCGCCTACGGTCGTGGTTCTTGGGCGAGCAGTTTACGCTATCACAATGGCTTATACTATGTGAGTACCTTTGCGCAAACCACTGGCAAAACCTACGTCTTTACCACCAAAGACATCGAAAAAGGCCCCTGGAAAATCAATTCCTTCAAGCCCTCTTACCATGATCACAGTTTGTTTTTTGACGACGACGGTCGAGTTTACATGCTTTATGGCGCCGGTAACCTTCGCCTAATTGAGCTCAATCCCGATGCATCAGGAGTAAAACCAGGTACCACCGAGCAGATCGTTATCGAAAATGCCAGTTTACCTTCTGGTCTGGACATTGGTCTTCCCGCCGAGGGGTCTCAATTGTTCAAAGTACAGGGTAAGTACTACCTATTCAACATCAGCTGGCCAAAGGGGGGCATGCGTACCGTTTTGGTTCACCGCGCAGATAAAATTACCGGACCGTACGAAGGTAAAGTGGTGCTGCAATACCGCGGCATTGCACAGGGAGGACTAATCGATACGCCCGATGGCACTTGGTATGCTTACCTTTTCCGCGATTTTGGCGCGGTGGGACGCATTCCTTATTTGGTTCCTGTAAAATGGGAAAAAGGATGGCCAGTTTTGGGAACGGCTGGCCAGGCGCCAGATTTTCTTGATCTCCCCGCCAGCAAGGGCTTGATTCCCAATATCGTTGCATCAGATGAATTTGACCGCAAAAAAGGAGCAGCTGCTTTGCCCTTGGTTTGGCAATGGAACCACAATCCGGATCCCAAACTTTGGTCGCTAAGCGAAAGAAAAGGGTATTTGCGCCTCAAAACCGGACGTATAGATACCGCTTTTGTTTTTGCCAAAAACACCTTAACTCAGCGCACCATTGGCCCCGAATGCACCGGCAGCACCCGGCTGGATGCCGCCAACTTAAAGGAAGGGGATTTTGCGGGTTTGTGTTTATTGCAAAAAAACTTTGGTCAGCTGGGCGTGAAAATAGAGAATGGCCAACGCTATATCCTCCAAGTAAGCGCCCAATCAGGAAAACCAACAGAGGTAGCAAAAATACCGCTTAGCGGAACAAAGGTCTTTTTTAAGGCCGAATGTGATTTCAAGGATCTCTTAGACTTGGCTTATTTTTCCTACAGCTTAGATGGCAAAACCTGGAGTCCAATTGGCGAACCGTTAAAAATGACCTATACCCTCCCCCACTTCATGGGTTATCGATTTGGGTTGTTCAATTATGCCACTCAACAATTGGGCGGATATGCCGATTTTGACTATTTCCGCATTACCAATCAAATTTCAACACGACCAAAAACGACCAATTGATGAGTCGGATTCAATCCTTGATCGCTCAGCCTAAGCGGATTTTTTTAATCGATAGTTTGGGGGCGTTACTCAGTGTATTTCTTCTAATAGCTGTATTGGCAAGGTTTGAAGAGCTGATTGGAATACCACAAAGAACCCTTTATTTCTTGGCGGGCATAGCCAGTTTTTTTGCCGTTTACTCTATTTCTTGTTCTTTTTTTGTGATTGAAAAGTGGAAGGTTTATTTGAAAATCATTATGCTTGCCAATGCGGGTTATTGTCTGCTCACAATTGGACTGATGATTTATTTTTTCCAAAGTTTGACCATCCTAGGACTGGCTTATTTTATAGCAGAACTCAGTGTGGTCGGCATTGTAATTTGGATTGAAAGGGGGGCGGTTTATGATTAAAATTAAAAAATAGTGTATAAATTTAGCGCCTCGCCTTCGGCGTAAGACAAAACAAATTTTCAGCCACTAATCATGACACAAACTGGCGTTTGTGCACCATTCACGAACAGCGTTCGTGCTTTAATTTGTGAAAATTTGTGGAATTTGTGGCTGAATTTTTAAAATCACTCCATCGAAGATGGGGATGCTAAACCTATAAAAATAGTGTAAGTATGTTTATTCCGATAACAAAAAAAATCCATGTAGTAAGCACCGCCATTTTTTTGGTATTTAATTACATTTTTTTCAGCGCCACTACTGGTCTAGAACTAAGGAAAAAAGGCTTCATCAAATTGTATGCGGCGAATGAAACAGGAGAAGTTTTGGTAAATCGTTCCAAGCAAATAAGGGGGTATGTGGTTTCCCTTCGAGACACTAAAAATTGGTCATTGAACAAGTTTGATCAGATTAAAACGTACCCTTGTGTAGGTCATCCAAATATAGCAGGTATTGAAGGTTGCCCAGTGGGGAAAATCGTTGCTATCGATGCTGAAAACAACTATCAATGTATGGAACACACTCCCAATGGATGTGGTTTTGATCCAATTTGGCTAGCTCCAGGTCAGCAAGTCACCTTCAAAGTTTCCGATTTAAAGGATGCCTATAGCGATAATGAAGGCTATGTTGTGTTAGAATGGATCCTCGTAGATAAATAGTAAAACAATCAACAATGCAAAAAATAGGCTTAATCGGCGGCGTTGGCCCCGAATCCTCCATCGAATATTATCGATTGATCATAAAACGATTTCAGGAGCGATTAGCTACTAAAGATTATCCAGAAATCGTAATCCACAGCATCAACATGACGGAAATGCTGAGTTATGTATTCAATAATCAATTTGATCAACTAGTCGATTTTCTTGCTGACAAAATTAGCGTATTGGAAAATGCTGGTGTTGACTATGTGGCCATTGCTTCCAATACCCCGCACATTGTTTTTGATCAATTGGCCACCAAAGTAAAAACGCCATTGATCAGCATTGTGGAGGAAACTTGCAAAGTCGTTAATGCAGAAAAAATGCTGCGAGTAGGATTACTTGGAACTAAATCCACTATGTCAAACGGGTTTTACAATCGGGTTGCTCAAAAATATGGCATTGAATTATTTACCCCAAGCCCCGAAGACCAAGATTTCATTCACCACAAATACATGTCGGAGTTGGTGTTTAATACCATTCTACCGGAAACCAAAGAAAAGTTAATCCAGATCATCAACAGCCTCAAGGAGAAACAAGCCATCGAAGGGCTGATTCTCGGTGGTACGGAACTGCCCTTAATCATCAAGCAGTCGGATTTTGAAGACATTAAGATCTTGGACACTACAAAAATCCATGTAGAAAGCATTGTCACCAAGATGCTGGAGGATTAAACATCAACTAATTCCTTCGCAGAACTTTAACAAAAGAAACCTATCCTCAGCAATCCCAGCTTGAAGGGAATTGAAGTATCTTGAGTCTCATTATCAACATCCCAAATTCAATTCCCAACCGATGAAAAAACTAGCGTTTTTCCTATTTTTCGGCTGCATGTATTTGCAGCTTTCCGCTCAAAATCAGATCGATACCTACATCAAAGAAGCTCAAGGCTTTCTTGCCAAAAAGGACTACAAACAAGCCCAATTGAGTCTTCAAGACGCACTGAACGAGATCAACAACTTATTAGCCAAACAGGTGGGCGATTTATTTCCCGCTGAAATCAATGGCCTCAAAGCCGATGGTGATGCCGAAACCAGCGCCGCCGCCATGGGCATGATGGGTGGTGGTATGCAGATTTCTAAAAAATACCGGAATGATGCTACCAAGCAAGACGCAGAAATTCAGATCATGGCCAATTCACCACTTCTTGCCAGCTTGAACATGTTCTTGACCAATCCATCCATGATGGGTAAGGAATACAAAAGTGCTAGGGTGGGAACCAATCGAGCCATTCTAAAGTCGGAAATGGAAGATGGCGACAATGGCAAAAAGATTCGCGCTACGGAGATTCAATTGCCGCTTGGCCAAACGCTGATCCTCATCCGCACCAACGGTTTTGCGACCGAACAAGATGAACTGGCTTTTGCGAATAAGTTAGATTTGGAGAAAATCCGCGCGGCATTGGGAAATTAAGCCATATCCGTGCTACAATCGGCAGAAAGGAGGTGTAAGCCCTCCTTTCTGCCCTATTTTCCCTCCACGCCCATAGTTCCTGCCCCTTGGAATAAATTTAAATGCTATTTTTGGTCTGACTCCACTTTTACTACTTACATCACATCAAATAAGAAATGAAGCAGATCATAACCGTAGCAGGTGCAACCGGGGATTTAGGTTTTAGAATTGTAAAGGCCTTATTGGAAAAAGGCGCAGAGGTACGTGCCATCGTTCGTACCAATAGCGCAACGGAAAAAATTCAGCAATTAGAGCTGATGGGGGCAAAGATTTACGCCGTGCCACATTGGGATCTTGAATCATTGACGATCCCTTGTAGTGGGGCTTCGTGCGTAGTATCTGCATTAGCCGGACTCCGTGATGTAGTCATTGATGCTCAAAAAACCTTATTGGATGCAGCTGTTGCTGCAGGTGTGCCTCGATTTATCCCATCCGACTATTCCTTGGATTTTACCAAGTTTACTCCTGGCGAAAACCGCAACTTGGATCTAAGACGCGAATTTCATCAATACCTCGATCAAGCCCCTATTGCGGCTACTTCCGTTTTTAATGGCGCCTTTATGGATCTGTTGATGGGTGATATGCCGTTTTTATTGTTCAAGCAAAAAATGGTGTTGTACTGGGGAAATGCCGATTATCGCTGGGGCTTGACCACGATTGACAATACCGCCGAATATACCGCTGAAGTCGCTCTTGATAGCCATACACCTCGTTATCTACGCATTGCTGGCGACCAAATCAGTCCCAAAGAAGCCAGAATAGTAACCAATGAATTGACTCATAAAAAATTCCGCTTATTCCGCCCAGGTGGCCAGGGTTTGCTGGGTCTGATTATTAAAATTACCCGTCGATTTTCCCACGGAGAAAACGAGCTTTATCCTGCTTGGCAAGGCATGCAATACATGCACAACATGATCGATCAACGATCAAAAATTGATAAACTTGACAATGACCGTTATCCGGGGATTCAATGGACAAGGGTAAGCGATTTTTTGAAAAATCATGAACAGCAAATTCTTGAAGTGGTGCAATAATTTAACGTGAATTCGGAGATTGTAATAGATTTTAAGGTAATAACAAACCAAATCGTGCCGCCACTACGTGGCTTAAGGAGTCTTGTGCCTGGGATTTCCTATAGACGGAAACGCCACTAGCGTGGCTTTGATGCTACCAAAGGGCGCTAGCCCTGTTTCCGTTTATAGAAAATTACAGAAATAAGGCTCTCAAGCCACGTAGTGGCGACACGAATATTGATTCAAGCCATCAATAATCTCCGAATTCACGTTAATTTAATTCCTTCAGGTCCTCAACCATAGAAGCGTACATTTTCCTAATGATCGGTTGCCAAACCTTCCAGGTCTCGGAGACCTGGAAGGTTGATATTTTTCCGGATCCTCAACTCAAAAAATGAAAACGAAGCCATTGATTCTCCTCTGTCTATGCTTTTCAATTGGTCTATTGGCACAAGTCGACGCCAGCAAATATCCTCCACTACAAACTTTTACGGCTCAGCAAGACCACGACAACATGAAAAAACAGTTGGGCATCACCGAATTAAGACCGGGACCCAGCGGTAATGATGCGGCGCCCAATCATGCCAACTACGACGAGTCGATTGCCAACCCTTGTCCGCTGCTCCCAGAGGTATTAACCACTCAAAACGGTAAAAAAGTAACCACCTCTGAGCAGTGGTGGAAACAACGTCGACCAGAACTCATCGAAGCTTTTGAAAAAGAAGTTTATGGCCGTATCCCCAAAAATGTGCCCAAAGTAACTTGGACGGTTAGCATTACCGATCGTGAATTCGTAGGACGTACACCCGTGATCGCCAAACAAATCATCGGGACTGTCGACAACAGCGCTTATCCCCTGATCAGCGTAAATATCAACATGATTTTGGTGGTTCCAACCAACGTCAAAGGACCGGTGCCTGTGTTGATGATGTTTGGCAGACCAAGCTTTCCCGCGCCCGCGCAACCCTCGCTGGAAGACTTGGAAAAATTGAACGCCACCTTCAAAACCATGATGATCAATACCAACCCCGAGATGAAGGCCATTTTTGAAAAATACCCAGCTTACACGCCCATCACCCGTCTGCCCGTGCCCAACCCCTTTGCGCCCGCTCCCGCAGGCGATCTTTCGCCTACGGAACAGTTGCTCGCCGCTGGCTGGGGTTATGTAACCATTGATCCGGCCAGCATCCAGGCCGATAATGGCGCCGGATTGACCCGGGGGATAATTGGCTTAGTCAATCAAGGGCAATCCCGCAAACCAGAAGATTGGGGCGCCTTGCGCGCATGGTCGTGGGGAGCCGCGCGCGGTCTCGACTATCTGGAAACCGACACCTTGGTCAACGCCAAAAAACTGGGCATCGAAGGGGTTTCGCGCTATGGCAAAGCAGCATTGGTCACGCTGGCTTTTGAACCCCGTTTTGCCATTGGTTTGATCGGCTCTTCAGGCAAAGGGGGAACTACCTTACACCGCAGGGTCTTTGGCGAAGCCGTTGAAAGCTTGACCGGCAGTGGCGAGTACCACTGGATGGCTGGCAATTATTTAAAGTACGGCACGGCAGCATCGACGTTTGGCGCAAAAACAGGTTGCGATTTACCTGTTGATTCCCACGAATTGATTGCACTCTGCGCCCCGCGCCCTACCTTCATCAGCTACGGGATTCCGGAAAAAGGCGACGCCCGCTGGCTGGATCAAAATGGCAGCTATATGGCCACTATTGCCGCCGGCTCGGTATTTAAACTTTTAGGTGCAAAGGATCTAGGCGTTTCCAATGACTACGCCAAGGAACAAATGCCGCCCATGCTAACGGATATGTTGACCGGGGAATTGGCCTGGCGGCAACACGATGGCGGACATACCGACGGGCCCAACTTTAAATATTTTATACCCTGGGCGAATAAGGTTTTGAAATAGGCCAACCAGTAGAGACGCGATTGATCGCGTCTTGATTGATCGCGTCTCTATTGATCGCGTCTCTACCGCATTTTTATCCCCAAATTCACATTT
The DNA here is from genome assembly GCA_040401995.1 of Saprospiraceae bacterium. Lineage (GTDB taxonomy): Bacteria > Bacteroidota > Bacteroidia > Chitinophagales > Saprospiraceae > Haliscomenobacter. The sequence goes on along the minus strand of JBBANM010000146.1, from coordinate 245 downwards.
AGGGCAAACGCATTAAAAGTGATCTATAAATTCGCTAATTCGAATGCGTTTAACCTAGCTAGGAACTGTTGCACTAGCGGCAGAGCCGCGTAACGTCTGTAGCACAATATCAAGCTTTTCGTACAAGCTGCAGCGCAGCGTAACAATGCCAAAGTCCCTTAATTTTTTATTAAACCTTGTTTTTCAGTAGTTTATGTTTACCATTTTCTTTTTTCCTTGACGAAAAAAGAAACAAAAAAGTCAAG
>JBBANM010000145.1:0-10496 GCA_040401995.1 Saprospiraceae bacterium | reverse complement strand
TATTTGGAGTATAGACTTTTCGACAATATAAAATTTTTGAACACGCTCTTAAGCTTGCCGGTCTCCATGAGCTATCATTCGTCTGGGGTAAAAGTTGGTGAATTGGCCAGTTGGGTAGGCTTGGGCTGGAGCTTGAATGCCGGGGGCATGATTACCCGAACCATTCAAGGAATCAAGGATGAAACAGCAGCATATGGCTATTATCGCTATGGCAACAATTTAGATTTAACCACCCAAAATATCATTCGGGATATTGCTGTGGGCACAATTGATGGGGAGCCTGACCTTTTTTCGTTCAACATGAATGGCTATAGCGGTAAATTTTATTTTGATAAAAACAAAGTTGTTCAATTTGTACCTAAACAGGACATTAAACTAGAAATGCCTGTTTTGGGCGATTATTTTGAAAGTTTTACCCTCATTACCCCTGATGGGAACCGTTATATATTCGGAAGAATTCCAGGCACAGCTACTACTGCTTTGGAATTTTCAAGTTCACCGGGTGAAACAAGTCAGTCGGTATCTTCCTGGTATTTACTGCGGGTAGAGAGCCCAGATAGGAAATACCAGATCAATCTAAGTTATACCGCTGATAATTACAGCTACAAAGCCTTGGCTTCCTGCATGTATAAAATTACGCAATGTGTAATCGGCGGTGGCGCAAGTTTTAGCGAAGGCCCTTCTTGTTCGACTACTACTGGCGATGATTCCAACCACCCCTGGATTAAAACCAATATTCAGGGGCAACGGTTAACTAAAATCACATCAAATAAAGATAGTGTTGTATTCAACGCCACTACAGTACGGCCAGACGTGGACGCCAATACACAGGTCAGTGGAAATTCTTACAGCTTGGACAATATTAGCATCTTTTCAGGGGCCTACTGCAAGAAATTTTTGCTTACGTATGATTATTTTGACGATCACAACCAGCCAAATAAAAGCGAATCCAAACGTTTGAAATTAACTCAAATAGAGGAGAGATCTTGTGACAATACATTAGTCGTTCCTCCGCATAAATTCACTTACGAAGGGCCTACTAACGTCAATAACAAACAATTCTTGCCTTATCGAATCAGTAAAGCAATTGATCATTGGGGGTTTTATAATGGGGCGGAAAACAACAACAATATTCAGGTAAGTGTGCCCGCCAATACGGTAGATGCCCAATGGGGATCCAGCTATACCTATGGAACTGCCAATCGAGAAACCAATGAAACGTACTTGAAATATGGAGCGCTAAAAAAGATCGATTACCCCACAGGTGGAAATACCCAATTCACTTACGAGGCAAATACCTATTCCAAGTATGAACAGCAAACAAGTCCACCTACTTACCTGGTTCAGTTAAAAAACAACCCGGCGCCTTATTATCAAGCCAATTGTGGGAATACATCGGTAAATAGCAATTTCACTTTTACCACCCAAGCCCAAATTACGGATGGAAAATTTACCCTCTTTCTTGATCCTGCCTACACCACTACTTGTGAGTTCTCTAACTACAAAGCGGTTAAAGTTGAGGCGCGTCGGGTGTCTGATAACTTTCTGATTGGCAGTTATAGCTTCAACATTGGCAGTAGCAGCACTCCTACCAATATCACCAAGCCCTTAAATAATTTGGGGGTTTTTCAAACTGGAATAGCGTATAAGTTTACGCTCATCACCGATGATGGTTGGGGGGCGCTTTGATCTATTTTATCAAACCATCAGTTGGGTGTGGTCTACCAAAGTAGCTGGTGGTTTGCGGATTAAAGAAATAAGAAATCAGGATGGAATTTCAACGGCAAACGACATTGTCAAAACCTATGAATACCCCGCTCCTGAAGATGCCGGACGTTCCAGTGGCGAACTATTTTACACCCCCAAATACGGTTATTCCCTGACTGGGGTGCTGAACAGTTTTCTTGCGGGCAACATGGGCAACGTATATTCCGTGGTGTTTAATGACCAGAGTATAGTTCCTTTGCACTCTTTCCAGGGTTATCACATTGGATACCGTAGGGTGAAAGAAATCCACAATGGCAATGGTTTTAGTTTTTACGATTATGCCGGATCACCCGATTACCCTGGGAATTATAGCCAGGTTTATCCCCGGCCTCCCCACCAACTCAATGTATACAATGGAGAACAACAAAAGGTGATCCAACAAAATCAAGCTGGTACCGAATTGGCAAAAACGGAGTTCACCCCTCGCAATGCTACTTATACCTCATCCCCAGGTTTGTTGATCAAAGCATTGCCACCACTGGCTTGTTTAGATGGACAGGTGCTCTTCTATACGAGCTATTATTCCCAAACTGCAGCTTATCAGTTGTTGCAAAAAATTGAAACCGTTGACGGAGTAGCCACTACTACGAATTTTGAATACGATAGCCAAAGTCGCCATTTGGCGCCCACGGCCACTTCAGTAGTGAATAGTGATGGAAAAACCTATACCACCCGCAGTAAATATGTCTTTGACTGGTCGACTAGTGCCCTGCGCGACACCATGATCAATCGCAATATGATTGGGGCTCCGGTGGAAACTACCGTAGAAGAAGGGACAACTTCACCAGTAGTGCTAAGCGGATCAAAAACCGAATACAGTTTTTTTGACAGCAACGGCTTACCCACAGCTACTTCTTCGGGTAATCATCCTTATCCATACAATTTTTACAATTATGAAAGGACGTGGACTGGAGGCATTCTACAAACCGGGGCTTGGGTGCTCCAAGGTACCATCAACGCTTACCACCCCAATAGCAGCGCTGCGGCTAAAGCTTATCCAAAGCAATTTACTAAGGTAGGCTGGTCGCCCGAAACTTATGAATGGAACCGCGGCTTGATCACCCAACGCACTTACAACAACTTCGTTTGGAAATACCGTTACTACAATGGCACTAGACTGTTGTCGGGTATTACCAATATCGACGGACAGCGAGATTCTTTTGAATACGACAATCTAAGTAGGCTTAAAAAAACCTGGAGCCACGCTGGTAACGTCATCACCAACTATACTTACTATTATAAAGGAATTACCACTACCAACAATTACTTAGAAACCATGACCACTTTCCCGGCCGTATCAGGCAGCGCCATGGTTCAAAAAGGAGTGCGGCAGTATTTTGATGGCTTAGGTCGAGTTATGCAAGAACTTAAGCGTCAACATCACCCCACCAAAGGGGCCGATGGTGTCACGTATAGTGCGGTAGATGTAATCACTAACATAGAGTACGATAACCAAGGGCGGCCAATCAAAACCACTCGACCTTATCAAGGCTATGCCGATGGTACCTATTTTGCGCCCCCGACTGGAACGCTATTTGCCCTTACCCAATACGAAAGCTCCCCTCTCAATCGCTCCATCAGTGTAACGCCCCCCAATGGATATGCTACCACTACAGCATATGGTAAAAATACTAGCGCCATTACCATACCAGGCGGTACTTCTTTTAGTGCCAATACCCTTTTGGAAACCAAGGTGACCGACCCTGACAACCGCGTGTCTTATTCCTACAAGGATAAAAAAGGGCGGGTGGTATTGCTCAGAAAAACCAATACCGCCAATACTACTCCAGCCGAGACTTACTATGTGTACGACGATAAAGATCGTTTGACCACGGTAGTTCCGCCCGGCGCTACCTTGAGCAACGCCGATTTGATTTTTAAATACGAATACAGCGGTGACGACCTACTGCTCAAGAAAAAAGTTCCTGATGCTGCTGAGGTTAATATGCAATACAACGACCGCGACTTGTTGGCGCTTACCCAGGATGGAAACCTGCTGGCGCAAACTAAATCAATGGGTTTTAGCTACGATATTTATGGGCGGCCATTGAAAACTGGATTTGTCAGTGGATTTCCAACTACACCTAACGCCTTTACCTTTGCAGATACCCTCACCCGAAACTTTTACGATGGTGAAGGTGGCGGCATAACCGCCAACCTCAACCTCAGTACCAATCCACAGTACCGAGGAAAAATTCGCTGCAGTAAAACAAAAGTATTAGGCAGTACCAGTACCTTTTTAAACAGCACACTCAGTTTTGATGCTTATGGGCGAATGACTTCTACGGTGGGCAACAATTACCTGGATACGGGTAACAATAGTGCGGAATCCACTACCTTTACCTACGACTGGATGGACAATAAGCTGGTGGATGAACGTACCCACAACCCTGGCGCCGGAGCCAGCACTGGCATCCAGGTTGTTAGACAAGACCACCGCTACGACCACTCGGGCCGCCTGATCAATTATTTGTTCAAATTAAATGCTGATGAAGTACATATTGCCGAATACAATTACGACACCTATGATCAAATGGTGGAGCGCAACCTGCAATCCAACCAAGTAGCCGGCGTATGGGGCTGGCTACAAAGTATTGATTACGGCTACAACGCCCAAGGCTGGCTCACGGCCATCAACAACTGGAACCCCACGGCTACCGTCAATACGCCAGCGCAGTGCGCCCCGGCCATGCCCAACCCCGCCTCGCCCGCACGAACCTTCTACAATGAGGCCAATGACCTCCTGTACATGGACATCCGCTATGATCAGCTACTGGGAATCAGCGGTACTTCGGGTACTATCCAAAAAGCGGGCAACATCAGCCAAATTGCTTGGCGCGCCCGCGGGCGCGAGACTCAAATTTACAGCTATGGCTACGATTACCTCAGTCGGCTTACAACTTCTACGTACTACAATTATTCCGATGCAGCAGTGGTAAGTGGAACGAACAACTACAACGAAAACCTAAGCTACGACCTGCGCGGCAACATCCAAACCCTGCAACGCAGCGGTTTCTATACCAATGCCAGCACCTGTACCTTTGGCGAAATCGATAACCTCACTTACAGCTACACTGCTAATACCAACCGCCTCCACAAAGTATTGGACGCTGCGGTAACCGCTGGCGATGCCAAATCGCGGGGCTTCAATGGCCTGCTTTCTACGGTAGACAATTCGATGACCTATGATGCCAATGGTAACCTGAACAAAAACTTGCACAAAAATGTGAGCACGATAACTTACAATCACTTAAATTTGCCCACGGTGATCACGTTCACCTCAGGCAATACCATTGAGTTGTTGTATGATGCTACGGGCAGCAAACTGCGCAAAACAGTAAAAGTGGGCGGCGTAGTACAATACGTGCAAGACTATTTAGGTGGCATGGAATACCGGCAAACGGGCGCAGGCGTAAAGCGGGTGGAAAGTGTTTTTCATGATGAGGGACGCTATTATAACACCAACGTAGATGCTTCAAATACCTTATCTTGGCGGCGAGAGTACAATTTTCGGGATCACCTCGGCAATACCCGTCTGGTATTTACCGATCGGAATGTGAATGGGGTGGTAGATATTACTGGTACAGCAAGTACGAGTGATGTACTTCAGGAGAATCATTACTATGCCTTTGGAATGGCCTTTGAGGGGGCTTGGTTGCAAAATGATGCTAGCATTCGGGATAACAAGTACCAGTACAATGGCAAAGAGCTCAATGATGATTTTGGCCTGAATTGGAATGATTATGGGGCAAGGTGGTATGATGCGGCGATTGGGAGATGGAATAGCGTAGATCCAATGGCTGAAAAGATGCGGAGATGGTCACCATATAATTATACGTTTGATAATCCAATTCGGTTTATTGATCCGGATGGGATGGCGCCTTTTGGAGATTTCTATAACGAGAAAGGTAATAAAGTTGCTAGTGATGGAAAAAATGATAATAAAATTTATGTTATTAAAACATCACAAAGTACAGATCAATTATATGGAAAAGACCCCCAATTTCAAAAGGGCAAAACAGATCCAATAACTGAAGAACAAGCGCAATTAACCGAAGATGCTCTAAAAGCTGGTAAATTTGAAGGAGAGCACATGAAAAATGTATCCTATCTAGGTACCAAGGAGGCAATTGATAAAATGATTAATACTGTTTCAAAAGATGATGGAACGGGAGGTACATCTCCTCAAAACAATAGGGAATATGGTGGAACTATTATGAAAAATGGTACTGTTGTTGAAAACAAAGCTGGGGCTGTAGCCGATCCTACTAAAGGTATTGCTGCAACATTTGTTCAACCTCCAGTAACAGGAAAAGAAGTTGGGCATTTTCATAGTCACCCAAGTGGAACAAAAAGGGTCGAAGGTGGTACAGCTATGTGGGGCTTTCAGAATAGCCAAGCACCCACCCATCAAGATATAAAAGTTGGAATGTCGCGTTCTTTTGTTTTTGGAATGCGAGATAATATCATTTTCATGTACAACACAAGGGGAGTACAGGCTACTATCCCGATGAGTGTTTTTAAATAATTTGTCATGAAAAAAACGTTATGTACAATATTGGTTATTCAGCTATTTACATTATCGGGTTTAGCTCAAAACAATCCATTAAGGAAATCCATATCTATATATTTAGATGAAATATATAAACAATCAAAAATTGATACTTTATACATTATGTATGAAAATGAAGAAATAAGCAAATATTTGTTAGGCAAAGTCAAAAATACAGTTATTTCTAGAGTTAATTCATCTATTAAGAATCATGTTTTCCTAAAAATAGATATGATTGACATAGGAAAATCTAGGCGATTTATTTTTATAGAACAATTCTCAAAAATAAATACCAAGACTAATGAGTTAGATATAATTAATACAGGTTCATTATATTTTGAATTCAGATATATGGGTAATAAATGGCGTTTTTTCAAACACTCCTAAGCCTCCGTCCAACCACTACGACCAACTTCTGTTGATCAGCGGAACATCAGGAACGATCCAAAAAGCGGGCAACATCAGCCAAATTGCCTGGCGCGCCCGTGGGCGCGAGACCCAAATTTACAGCTATGGCTACGACTACCTCAGTAGGCTTACTACTTCCACGTACTACAATTATTCTGATGCCGCAGTAATCAGCGGCACCAACAATTACAACGAAAACCTGAGCTACGACCTGCGCGGCAACATTCAAACCCTGCAACGCACCGGTTTTTATACCAATGCCAGCACCTGTACCTTTGGCCAAATCGACAACCTCACTTACAGCTATACCGCTAATACCAACCGCCTCCACAAAGTATTGGATGCTACGGTAACTGCTGGCGATGCCAAATCGCGCGGCTTCAATGGCCTGCTTTCTACTTTAGATAATTCGATGACCTACGATGCCAATGGCAACTTAATCAAGAACCTCCACAAAAATGTCAGCAGCATAACCTACAATCACTTAAACTTGCCAACGGTGATCACGTTCACTACCGGCAATACCATTGAGTTTTTGTACGATGCAGTCGGAAATAAATTGAGCAAAACGGTAAAAGTAAGCGGCGTAGTGCAATATGTGCAAGACTACCTAGACGGCATCGAGTACCGCAAAACGGGCGCCGGGGTAAAGCGCATTGAAAGCATTTTCCATGCCGAGGGGCGCTATTACAATACCAATGTGGATGCTTCTAATACGGTAGCCTGGCGCAAAGAGTACAGCTTCAAAGACCACCTTGGGAATACCCGCCTGGTATTCACCGATCGGAATGGGAATGGAGTGGTGGACATTACGGGTACAGCAAGTACTTCGGATGTATTTCAAGAGAACCATTACTATGCTTTTGGAATGGCCTTTGAAGGGGCTTGGTTACAAAATGATGCCAGCATTCGGGATAACAAGTACCAGTACAATGGCAAGGAGCTGAATGATGATTTTGGGCTGAATTGGAATGATTATGGGGCGCGGTGGTATGATGCGGCGATTGGGCGATGGAATAGGGTGGATCCGCTGACTGAAATCAGCAGAAGGTGGACACCTTATGTTTATTCTGGAAATAACCCTATAAGGTATAATGATCCAGATGGTATGGTTTGGGCTAATCCAGAAACAGATGGTAAGATTGCCAAGCGATTGCAAGATCGAATAGCTGAAAGAATCAAAGAAGAAAAAGGTAATCTTGATATAGCAAATAAAAAAATCTCCAATATTGCAGCCAAAATTGAAAAGGAAGGTAGTTCTTCAAAACTTGAAAAACAGCTAAATAATGCTAAAACAGATGCAGCAAGTGCAACTAGTGCAATGAATGAATTAAATGAATCCTCATGTGAGCTTACAGAAATGGGAGATCCGGAAAATATACAGGCATTCACTTTCAATAATATTGATGGAGATGTAGGGAGTACATTTAAAAGAGAGGATGGTGTTATTCAAATGGATATTTTGGGTGAGGACAATGCTATTCATGAGGCCAAACATGGATATATTCTATATGCAGAGGGACCTCTGAAGAAAGTTGGTGATTTATACTCTCATGAAATTAGAGCATATAGTGCACAATTTGCATTCAATGCTAGTTCTTTACAAGGAGGACTTGTTCCTTCATATTGGGGTAGCATCAATTCTTTAAGTGATATTACTATCCGGTGGGTGATTGGTATTCATAATGGGTCTAATGGGAGTATTGGAGATTTTTTATATGCAAAAAAAGTTTTGGGAGATAAGTATAATAAAAAATTTATTATGGGATTACTCGATGGAGAGAGAAAATGAAAACGAATTTACTGGTTTTTATGTTTTTTTTATTTATTGCTAATAGTTCTTGTAAGCTTCATTTAAAAGAGCTATATGTATCTAAAAATGGCCCATATGTTTTTAAGTTAAAAGAAGACTCTACTTTTGAATATCAATATTATCAATTTCATGCTTACGAATATTCACGGGGAAATTGGGTTAAAAGAAATAATAGAAAAATTATTTTAAATAGTTTTCGAAAAGATATACATATTCCACTAATCCAATTAGAGTCAAGCTTTGCAAATGATAGCCTTAATCGGTTATTATTTGAATTTTAGTAAAAGACACGTACATTTTTAGACAAATTTTTCGTTAATAGCTCCAACAGGCACGAGGAAAGTTCCAACAGACGCAAGGAAGGTTCCAAAGGAAAGAATTGCCTGCAGCCAACATTAGGTATGGCATTATTGGGGCTTGAAGAATATAGCTTCAATATTTGTTCTTTATTGTGCTTCAGTTCGGACTTGATGTTATAAATTTGGTTTATGAATAAAACATCAGCAATATTGCAATCATTGGGCTTCGGTTATGGGCTGACGGAATGCTAATTCCCCAACAACGCCAAGTCTTTTTCGTTACCTGCAAGCTTAAAATGACACAACATTTACTCTTTTTACTAATAGTTTTTCCGACATTATCTTTTGGACAACCAAAACTTAATGAGAAGTTTGTGAATGATGCTTATAATGAAAACAATTATTTAATTTTTCACTCAGACTCTACATTCAAGTATAGACTAGCTTATCATTTATTTCACGACATTTCCTGTGGACAGTATAAAACCATTAATGACACAATATTCTTGTTTTATCAAAGCGACTTACGTGATACATTTTGCAATAATCAAGTTGACGCTGCCACCCATTTTGACAGCAGTCTATTTGCTTTAAGACCAAGTAAACTTTTTTATAAAGATAATAAACTTTACAAAATTGACAAAGAACAAATCGTTGATAGAACTGAAAAGTTTGAACCAAATTGGGAGATTCCAAAAAGTTCTAGGAAATATTATCATAGAAAATATTGGTTGTTTGGACCTTTAGTTTCTAAGACAAAACGAACTTATTATATGATAGTTGTTTCAAAAGCAAAGTGGACAAAAGCCAGCCATCAACATTAGGTTTGGCAATAATGGGCTTGACGAATACTGCCTCAGCATTTGTTCGCTATTGTGCTTTAGTTCGGCAGCAGTTCTCGGTTTAAAAAATATCATCATAAGTACTGTAAATGTTGACTTTTTGCGGTGATTGATTAAAGGCTTATGAGGTGAAAACTACTCAAAATCTGGTAAAACGAGCAATTGAGTAATATTTGTATGCAAATCTGAGTGTTGTTGAAGCTAAATTTTGCCATGTTTTACTAGAATTCTAGCAATTGTTTTTAAACCGAGAATCGCTGGCTACTAACTGCGTATATTTAAAGATGACCCAAGGCTGGCTCACGGCCATCAACAACTGGAACCCTACGGCTACCGTCAATACGCCCGCACAGTGTGCCCCGGCCATGCCCAACCCCGCCTCGCCCGCGCGAACTTTTTATAATGAGGCCAATGACCTCATGTACATGGACATCCGCTACGACCAACTGCTGGGAATCAGCGGTACATCGGGTACGATCCAGAAAGCGGGCAACATCAGCCAAATTGCCTGGCGCGCCCGCGGGCGCGAGACCCAAATTTACAGCTATGGCTACGATTACCTCAGTCGACTCACCACTTCCACGTACTACAATTATTCTGATGCAGCCGTGGTAAGTGGAACGAACAACTACAACGAAAACCTGAGCTACGACCTGCGCGGCAACATCCAAACCCTGCAACGCACCGGTTTTTATACCAATGCCAGCACCTGCACCTTTGGCGAAATTGACAACCTCTCTTACAGCTATACTGCCAATACGTAAACACCCGTCCAACCCCATCTTGTTTACATCTGAAAGACTGCCGAGCTTAGG
>JBBANM010000144.1:0-10553 GCA_040401995.1 Saprospiraceae bacterium | reverse complement strand
TGACCACTTTTTCCCTTTTTTTTTATCCGTTCAACTTTTTGAACAAGCTCTAAAGCTAGGTTTTTGTTTTTTGCAGTTAAGTTTCCTATAAGTAAAACTGAGCCATACTCCGTATCGATACTATTGAATTCAATAAAGGCAGCAACCTGCTTATTTGTCTCGATGTAAGTGATATTGGAAAAGTAGAAATCCTTATTTCCAAAAGCAATCAATGCATTTTCCTCTACCCTACTTTTTAGGGCTTCTATGCTAGTAGCAATTGAAATCCCATTGGGTGAAATCAAGGAAATATCCTGCTCTTTCATTTCGGAAAATGATTTTTGCTCGGAACAAGAAAAAACGAGCATTAAGAGTGATAATACAATTACATTTTTCATGATTTAAGGTTTTGATTTATAAATGTTTTTGAATATTTTTTTGAGCATTGAATAAAAACAAAATAACTTTATAAAAACAACCTATTTTTTGAAAAATTGTTTTTCAAAAAACAAACATATAGTGATTTTTTTTGAATGCACCGATACAATTAGGGAGCTACTATTCTACCACCTATTTTCACTCTCCAAAAATATTTTTATCCCAACCCCTAAACTCATAATAACGCGATTTTGGCTCTCCGGTCCAACCATTGATGCCTTTTTTCGGCAACATAATCCCATGCACGTATGCGATAGGAATAAGCGTCAATCCCAATATGGTTAAAGCCACCGGTCTACCAAAATAAGCCGATAAAGCCAGGATAATGGCCAGCGTCACCATATATTTAAGCACTTTTCTCCACTTAGGGCTGCGTTCTTCAAAGTGCCCCAAGGTGATGTTTCCAAAAAGGTAGAAGATGCTTACTACCGCTACTTCAACCCAGTAAGAATCGGTATTCCACATTGTTGATTTAATTGGTTGGTTTAAAATTGTTTAGGTTCTTACACATTTACAACTATTATCCTTTCTGTTTCCGAATCATAGATCAGCAGGCCTTCATCTTGCTCATTCAATTGCCCGATCAAAACGCCGTGTTTATTCCAAACCGAAGTTTTTCCGCCACAAATACCCCCATCCGCAATGCCAACACCATTGGACAACAATACCGGAATGCCATATTTTCTGGCGCCTTCCGCCAGGGTAACGCTGGCTTTTTCCATACCGCTTGGCGTTTTTATTACACTGGCTAAATAGAATTGGGCGCCGCTTTGAAAGGCGCGTTCGGCGTGTGCGGGTACTGAAATTTCATAACAAATGGCTAGGGTAATTGGCAATGCTCCCATTAATCCTGTACTAGGTGTGCCGCTAACAAAAAAGGGTTCTTCATCGGTATGAAGGTATTGTTTGGTGTACAACTGCCGGGCTTGTTGGGGTTGAAAAATGACCATACCAATCATTATGCCTCCACTGGCTTTTATGGGCGCTCCTCCCCCAATTGTTATCTGATGGGCATCACTGCGGTGTTGAAAATCATCCAAGCGCAGATCATCCAAAGTCATGGCCAGTTCTTTGGCCAAAGTGGGTTCATAACCCGTGATTGACAATTCTGGAAAAACAATGGTTTCCGCGCCAGCTGCTGCCGCCAAATCAATGCAATGCAGGTGATGTGCGATGTTGCGCGTAATATCGCCTTTGCTGGATTTGGTTTGGGCTACGCAAATTTTCATGACTGTATTTTTGTAGTTTTTGATTGTTTCGCTGGTCAAAGTCTCTGACTTGGATCCAATATCTCTGCGTCTCTGACGCGCCCTTCAGGACTAATATTTTGATAAAACCCCTGCAAATAATAGTCTTTCAAGAATTAATAAAAGCATATTTATGAACCCTTCGAGTGAATGAATCCCTTTTTTTATACTTAACGCTATCAATTTTTGAGCATGTTAAAATATTAAAATTTGGAGTTTTATCTTGATTAACGCTTAAAAATTGACTCCGTCAAATGATTATCGACCACAGATACACAGATTCCACAGATTCTTGTGATTGCATCACAAGCACGATTCCACAGATTGGGGATTTGCTCTATCTGTGGAATCGTGCTTACGCCGAAGGCGATAAGAATCTGTGCAATCTGTGAATCTGTGGTGAATTTAATCAAAGTTAAAATAGACCCACGATAGTTCTTTTATGCTCAAAACTTGACGACGCACAGTATAATTTGTGCAATTTGTGGCCGAAAAATAATTATTAATCATGGCCGAAGGCCAGGCCTATCCTTGCATAGTTGTTATTAATCACTCCTCCACTTTCCCCGCCGCCCGCACGTTTTTACCTTTTCGTTCCGTCAAATCATCCCCCAAATCCTCACGCGCCATTTCCGCTAATTGTTGCAACTCCGCTACAATTTCCGGGTGCTGAGCACTGATGTCATAGCGCTCGCCCGGATCGCGCCGTAAATCGTACAACCCCAACGCTATTGGATTATTCTCTGGCGCTTTGCCCGGAAAACCATCTTTGCCCGGCAGGTCTTTTTCATAAGTCCGCGAGGTATGCGGCAACACCAATTTCCAATCATCGCGCCGAACGGCTTTGAGGTTGTTGCGATCGTAGTAATAGTAGAAATACTTGCGGGGCGAAACGTCGGTTTTGCCTTGCAACAAAGGCAAGATATCCACTCCATCGATGCGCTGCGCGGGTAAAGGCAACCCACAAATCGAAGCCACCGTAGGAAACAAATCAATAGTGGAAGTCAACTTATTACAAACCACGCCAGCGGGAATCACGCCCTGCCAGCGCATCACACAAGGCACGCGATGACCGCCCTCAAAAGTGGTTCCCTTGCCCTCCCGAAAACCGCCAGCTGATCCGGCATGGTTACCAAAGTTGAGCCAGGGGCCATTGTCGCTGGTAAAAATCACTAAGGTGTTTTTGTCCAATCCGTTCGCTTGGAGGGCGCGCATGATTTCACCAACCGACCAGTCGATTTCCATCACCACATCGCCAAAAGTGCCTTGCTGGCTTTTGCCCTTGAATTTTGCCGAAGCTGCTATCGGCACGTGTGGCATGGAGTGCGGGAGGTACAGAAAGAAAGGCTTTTTCTTGTTTTTTTGGATAAACTGCACCGCTTGTTGGGTATAGCGCTGAGTCAATTGGGCTTGTCCATCCAAGCTGTTGATTTCCTCCAGTTTTTCGTTGTTTTTGATCAAGGGCAGCGGTGGGTATTGGTGCATAAACTGATCGGCGGTGGCGGGTTTTCCGTCATAAAAGTAGGGCCACATGTCGTTGGAATAGGGCAATCCAAAGTATTCATCAAAGCCGTGTTGCAAGGGCAAAAACGGTTTCAAATGTCCCAAATGCCATTTACCAACGATGGCCGTTGCATATCCTTTTTGCTTTAACAATTCGGCGATGGTGGTTTCGCTGGCGTTGATGCCGGTTTTGTGATAGGGCATCAAAGCGCCGGAAATCCCGATTCGATTGGGATAGCACCCCGTCAACAATCCGGCACGAGAAGCGCTACACACAGCCTGCGCGGTGAGGAAGTTGGTAAAGCGCATGCCCTCCGCCGCCAAACGATCAATGTTGGGGGTTTGGTAATCCAGCGCGCCATTGACAGCGATGTCGCCATAACCCATATCGTCCATGAAGATGAGGACAATGTTGGGGTTGGCGGCGGGCGGAATCCGTTGCACACTCAGACCTAAAAAGCTGAATGAGAGCAAAGTAAGGAGGAATCGTATTTTCATTGGCATTTTTTCTTGGACTTTCTCAGCGCCCTAATTTGTGAAAATTTGTGCAATTTGTGGCAAAAAACACCCCGACAAAGTCGGGGCCCCTGCCCCTTCTCCCCAGGGCAAACGCATTAAAAGTGAAGTCTAAATACACCATTTCGAATGCGGCTCTAACGAAGCCAGAGCTGTTGCCCAGCGGCATAGCCGGTAACGTCTGTAGCACAATATCAGGTTTTCCGTACAAGCTGCAGTGCAGCGGAACAATGTTCAAACTTCTCATTCGATTCTTAAACACTGTATTTAAGTAATTTACGTATACCATTTTCTTTTTGCCTTGACGCAAAAAGAAACAAAAAAGTCAAGGGCTGTATTGAAATCCTACGATTTTGCTTGAAATCTACGGCGGCGCGAAAAAAACTCGCCCCGACTGCGTCGGTGCTCAAACAGTTTTTCGCTTAACCCGCCTTCGATTTCGCAAAATCGGGATTTCAATAAGGCCCGGGCCATAGCTCCTGAGATACTAGATCGAAGCTTTTGACCTGCATTTAGAAGTTATTTCTGGCAGTTTTTTCGATATTTTAATGCGTTTGCCCTAGGGCGCCTGCCCCTTCTCCTCTTCCTCAATAAATCCCCTTGTAAAGATGATCCCCCCTCCTACTGAGCGGACGTTTCACCGGAATTTTATCTCCCCCCGAAGTTTCAAGCCAATCAAAAAGCTCCTTGCGCAGTTGAGCAGCCAATTCCTGGTGTTGCGGACTCCGGATCAAATTGTTGACTTCAGCAGGATCCTCCTGAAGGTCGTACAGCTCGTTGATGTCCCAAATACCATAATTGAAAATGTATTTGTAGCGCTCGGTACGCACCGCAAACATCGTTGGCGTTTGTGGAAAATCATATTCCCAATAGTATTCATAAAAAGCACGGTTGCGCCAATTGCTCACCGGTTGATTGGCTAAAATCGGCAAAAACGAGCGTCCTTGCATGTTCTTGGGCGTAGGCACGCCCGCGTAGGCGAGCAGCGTAGGCGCGATGTCGATGTTTTGCACCAATTGGGTTATCTTGGTTCCGCCCTTGATCAGCCCCGGACAATACACCAATAAAGGCACCCGCATCGATTCCTCATAAGCGTGGCGTTTGTCGATCAGCCCGCGTTCGCCAAAACTAAAACCGTTGTCGCCCATGTACACCACCAAAGTGTTTTCGTCCAGCTGGTTGTCTTTGAGCCATTGCATGATTTTGCCTACGCTTTCATCCACGCCCAATAGCGTTTCACAATAGCGGCGGTAAAAATCATTGAAATCCAGCGCGCCGTGGTAGAGGTAATCCACCCCATGCCAGGAATTGCGCTGTTTTTTCACCCAATTCGGCATATCGGCTACATTGCTTTTCAGTTTACCTGTTTCCGGCCCCACGGCATTGTGCCCCCAGTTTTTACTGGAATCCGTTTTGGTCAAATACATGCTTTCGGGGTACTGAATGGGCATGTTTTTATAGGCGCCAGCATGGCGTTTGGCGGGTTCAAACATCGCGTGTACCGCCTTGTGTGAGAGGTATATAAAAAACGGTTTGCTCTTGGGTTGTTTTTTCATCCAACCCAGCGCATAATCGGTCAGCAAATCGGTGATGTAGGCACTGTCTTTGTGCACCACCTGTTGGCCATTGATGTTAAACGTGGGGTTGTAATACACGCCCTGCCCTTTGAAACTCAGCCAGTAATTGAACCCCGGCTGCGGCGAATCATTGGTATTGCCCATGTGCCACTTGCCCAAAAACGCGGTTTGATACCCTACCTTTTGCAAGTATTGCGGAAAAAAAGTCAGTCCAGCTGGCAATGGCGCCTGGTTGTCGACAATGGTATGAGTGTGCGGGTACTGGCCGGTAAGAATGCTAGCGCGACTGGGCGAGCACAAGGCGGTACATACAAAAGCGTTTTGCACATGCGCGCCACCCGCGGCCATTTTATCGAGGTTGGGGGTTTGCAAACCGGAGAATTTCCCGGTAAAACCCATGGCGTCATAACGGTGATCATCGGCAAGGATGAAGATGATGTTTTTAGGCGTGGTGGCCGGAGGCGTATGCTGGAACGACGTTGCCGACAATGAAAATAGGGCGCACAAGGCACAAAAACTCAGCAATAGAAGGATGATTGGTATTTTTTTCATTGAAAAAGGTGTTTGAGCTAAACTTACGAAAAAATGCAAGGCTCCCCAAATATCCATTCGTCTTTTGACACTTTTTCCTTATCATTGCTGGCAACACAAAACTTTGATCATGCAACTATTTTCTGATAAAAATGTATACTTCCTCCACAAGTGGTTTGGGTTAATCAGCGGTTTATTTTTGCTGCTGTTGAGCTTAACCGGTATCATCTTATTGTACGATGAAGCACTCAATCGGATGTTCAATCCCGCGCTGACGCAGGTAACGCCCGCCGAACACCGCTTAGCGGTTGACGAGCTGTTGGGAAACGTCAAAAAGGAATTCCCAACCGCGGAAATTGGCGGTATTTTATTGCAACCTAAGCATGCCAATTGGTCGGCAGTGGCGGAGGTTTCGGAAGGCAAAAAACGAATGTTTGTATACGTCAATCCCTTTACCGGTAAGGTTTTAGGCAGCCAATTGGGTGATCAAACGATTCACCGGAAAATCTTGAAAATCCACGAACATTTGACCATTGGTCCGGTGGGACACTTGATTTTGTTCATCGTAGGACTTTGTTTTTTGGGCTTGGTGGTAACCGGATTGTGGTACTACCGTCGATCCCTGTTATCGGTATTCCGCATCTGGGTGCGTCGTGGCGATACTTATGTGTTTAACGCCGATTTGCATAAGCTGACCGGTATCAGCATTTTTTTGTTTTTGCTGGTGATGGGCGGTACGGGCACCTTTATGCACTGGGAAAAAGTAGAACGTTTCTTTGGCGAAGAAGAACGCCGACCCGAAGGCGGTAGACCGGAAGGTAAAGCCAAAAAAACGGCACTCCCAGAGGAAACTGCGCCAGCGGATTTCACGATCGAGTCTTTGGTGCAAAAAACGACCAGCCTGGTTCCGAATTTTACGCCATTTTTTGTGGCCTTACCCCGCGGCGGAGATGATGCTATTGCCATTCGCGGCAAGCGCCCCGAGAGCAATCCGCTTTTGGGTAAATTCAATACCGAGATTCAATTTGATGCCAAAACGGGCGCCATGAAGGGCATTGAGCACAAGGAGGACAAAGACTTTGAGGAAAGTGTGGAAGCCAGTATGGAGCAAATTCACTTTGGCAAATACGGGGGCTGGATCAGTCGCTTGATCTATGCTTTGGGTAGTTTGGGATTGGCAGTGATGAGCCTTACGGGGTACATGATTTGGTGGACGAAAGGGAGGAAAAGGAAGTAGGTGGTTACATTGGGAAATAGGAAAACCCGCAGGTTTGGGGATTTGGATCTGCGGGTTTTTTTATGGATATTGGGGGGTGTGATTCCAAAATCTGAGGCTAAGTCTTGGATTACTTTTTGGGCTTTTTCAGAACGAAGCAAATTTTTTGTATTGGCGTTGTAATATGTAGTTCTGAATGGTTTAGATGAAATAGAATGAGGTGTGGACTAAGTTGAAATAGACGCACTTTTTGGCGACTAAGTATAATAAGACGTGCGGTAGTCCAATAGTTGTGCTTAATGAAAAAAAATGAAAGAAATAACGGAAAATACAAACCGAATGCTTAAGCTTTTCCATGATTTGCAAAAAATCACGGAACCAATGAGAAGGGTTCAAGAATCTATGCAACCAGTAATAAAGATGCAAAAGGCTCTTGAGAATATTACAAAAGCCTACTCAGTATCAATTCCAAAATTTGAATTTCCGTTTAAAGATTACGCTGCAACTTTTGAAAGAATTCGTGAAAGGGTAATTGAGTATCAAGAAAGAACTCCGAAACATTTACTTTTAATTGCAGAATATGGGTGGTTTATCGATTTAGATAGTGAGTTAAATTTTCCACATCGAATTGCACAAGAAATAGAAGGCGGAAACATAGCAGATGCTGACAATATTTTAGAGGAATATTATTCATCGAAATTAGAAAGGATTGGTGAAGAACTAAGTGAAAGGCATGAAGAAAGAAAAGAAATAATTGCAGAGATTATAGAAGGGCATAAGAATGGAAAGTACTACCTTACGATTCCAACAATATTATCTCAAGTTGACGGAGTTTGCTTCGACTTTACAAGAAAGAAGTTTTTCATAAAAGAAAAAGCGAATAATTATTTGCCACAAATCACCTCAGAATTAGAAAATCTTTCTGAAGGCATCATTGACTTGTTTCTGTCGCCAATAAAGAACCAAACTCCAATAATGGTAATAGAGGACGATTTGCCAAATTATCCTTGTACTTTAAATAGGCACCAAGTTTTGCATGGAGTGAGCAAAAACTACGGAACAAAAATAAATAGTTTGAAGTGCATTTCGCTTTTAAAATACATTTCGGATTTGCTAATCGAAACAGATAAAAAGAACACTTAGCACAATAATTTGCAAAACGGCAAGTGGTTCTATGCGCCTCACCTGCGTTTGCATAAACCGTTATGTGGCATTTAAAAAAGACAGGATATGGGACTATTTAATTTTAAGAAAATGGATACATCAGACCAATTTGCTGACTTCCCTCCAATTGGAGCAGTAATGGCTTCAAAAATGGTGACTGAGAAAAAGAAAAAAGTAAAGTTCATGTATCGTGAAAAACCAACAAGAGACGAGGATAGTGGTTGGAGAATCTTTTCTGGTTTTGAAGACCAAGAATATGCGGACAATCCAAATAATACAGGCATCTACAACCCAACAACAATTTTAAAAATTGACTCATCAATAGCAAATTTATTATTGAAACCTGTGGGTTCAGTTTTCGAAAGGGAAGACGAGAACTCCAACTGGTATGAAGTAAACGATTTTGAATTTGAAGATGATTATCCAACAACGCAAAGACTAACGGACAATTGGTCAATAGAAATCAGTAATCTCTTCACAAGAAGAAGGGAAGAAGATGGCGATTTAGTTTTTGCAATGAAGGGGAAGACAGTTAGACTTGCTATTTGGAACTCTAAAAATCAATCCCGCCAGCAACTATATGATGAACATAAGCAAAATCAAGAAACCCGCGATCAGAAAGACGCTCCAACTATAGAAACGTTTGAATTAGGCGACAATAATGTTTCAAGAATTGGATATATGATTGAAGAATCTGACAATGAAAAAAGATACAAAGTTATTTACGGGTTTTCAATGGTAGACGACGAAGTAGTTCAATCTGCTCTGTATTTCGACAAAGACACCGACAAAGAGTGGGCGCTTGAAACTTGGCGGACAATTAAATATGAATAAAGAATGCCTAACAACAACACCTACTTAATAGGCTGTGTATCGCCCTCCAAAGACCGTTTTATGGTAAATCAAACTTTAGTTTTTCAAATCAAGTTTTGTAGTAAAACTCCCGCCCTTCGGGTAGCTGCATAACGTCACAAATCCCTACAAAAACACATCAGTCCCCCGCAAACCTATTTGAACTATTCTAAAAAATGTTTAATTTGCCAAAAAACAAAGATTTTGTTATGCAAACCGTATTAAACATCAGCCTGAATGATCTCAACAGCGAGTTAATCAATGGTTTAAAGCAAAAGTTTGGCAAAACAACCGAAGTAGAAATTCGGCTTCAGGACAAATCTGCAGCAGATGATTTATTCTCGGAAGAGGATTTTTGGAGCATCATTGAAAAAATAGACTGGTCAAAAAAAGGCTCAGAAAACAAGCTGAAGCCAGCCGTGAAGATGTTGGCCAAAATGCCGGTATACAGTATTTATCTTTTCGCAGATAAACTGTCCGTAAAGCTCTATCACCTGGATACCAGGGCTCATGCCAATGCCTATGCAGCAAAAGACCCGGAGCATTTCATCTCTGCTGATGACTTTTTATATGCCCGCTGTGCGGTTGTAGCTGAAGGTAAGGAGTACTTCGAAAAAGTATTGAATGACCCCTCTCAAATGCCTGATGAGATTGTTTTTGAACATCTACTGTACTTGGCAGATGATGCTTTTGAAATGAAAATGGGTGTCCCTTTCAATTATATGCCAACGCATAGTTACGAGACTCAAAGCAATAAGGCAGGCTGGGAAATTGACTAAGCGTGTGTTTGGGGTTTTAATACCTGATACTCCCTTGATTTTAGGTCAGCGTGTATAAGTTGGTCTAAAATTTTTTGTTGTGATTTGGCATTTCTATGGAATGCAGTAGAAAATTGCTCCTAGCATCTACCCATCTAACATCCTCTAGAAAAAATGAACACTTATCCTTTTATCGCCCTTAAAATCTCCCTCCCGAGCGAAAACTCATATTTTTTCACACTTTTCGCTCGAAATTGTGTTATCTTTAGAGCGAAAACTACCTTTTTTAAACGACTTTTCGCTCAGACTACAAACTTTTACCATGGAGATCCCATTTATCGGTCGGGAAAAAGAAAAGGAAATCTTACAAGAGGCCTTGCAATCACCGGAGGCGGAGATGGTAGCAGTAGTCGGAAGACGCAGGGTAGGCAAATCGCCAAAATTCACCCCAACTTCGTTGCGAAAATACTCATTTAGCGCTGGCCTGTCTACCACGATGGTGTCGGGGGTATAAACTCAGGGCAAACGCATTAAAAGAGATGTCTAAATTCGCTATTTCGAATGCTGCTCTAACCCAGCCAGAGCTATTGCCCAGCGGCAGAGCCGCGTAACGTCTGTAGCACAACATACGGTTTTAGTCCAAGCTGCAGCGCAGCGCAACCATTTCAAGCGCTTTAAACCAACCCTTAAATCCTGATTTTTAGCGGTTTATTCCTCCCATTTTCTTTTTTCCTTGACGAAAAAAGAAACAAAAAAGTCAAGGGCTGTATTG
>JBBANM010000143.1:0-10608 GCA_040401995.1 Saprospiraceae bacterium | reverse complement strand
TGACTCAAAAATAGTGATTCACACTCGCTTTTTTTCTTTAAGTCAATGACATTGCGCGCAAGGGGTGGGGATGTGGTTTGTAAAAAAACAGGTGGATAAGCTGGGGATTCAGGCCGGGTACATTTATGATCAAATTGGTAGCGGTATCATTTTTCGGGCTTTTGAAGAGCGGCCGCTGCTCATCGATAACGCGCTGATTGGGCTCAAACTCAGTTACCAGATCAGCCCCAATTGGCAAATCCGCGGTTTTACTGGCCGACAAAAACAGCAGTTTGATGCCTACAAATCCATCATCAAAGGCATGGCGTTTGAAGGTTTTATCAGCTCTGATGACAACAATCCCTTGACTTTGGCGCCTGGTTTTGGCATCGTAGCGCGCACCCTCGATGATCAATCGATGAATCAGTTGGTGGCAACGCTGAATACCTATGCGACCAAAGACGCTTTTGTGCCGCGCTACAATTCCTATGCGTTTACGGCCTACAATACGCTTACCAAAGGCAGCGTGACCTGGTATTTGGAGGACGCCTATAAAACCCGTGATGCGATCAACAATCCATTTGCCCGTAGCGTCATCAACGGCGACACCATCACTGGTGATCGTTTCATCAATGTGCCGGGCTCGGTGGTGTATTCTACCTTGAGTTTTTCCGGAAAACATTTTGGCTTGACGCTGGAAGGCAAACGCACCCAAAATTTTACCTTTCGCACGCGCCCGCAGGTGCAACTCAATCGGGGGATGGTCAATTTTTTGCCGCCCATGGCGCGCACCAACACTTACCGCCTGACCGCGCGCTACAACGCAGCCACGCAGGAGCTGGGTGAACTGGCTTTTCAGGGCGATTTGCGGTATACGCCTTCCAAAAAATTGACCCTCAATGTCAATGTCTCCAACATCGCCGACCTGCAGGGTAAGTTGTTGTACCGCGAAATTTACACCGAGATCCAATTAAAAATAGACCGCAAACAAACCCTACAATTTGGGGTACAGCGACAGGAGTACAATCAAGAAGTGTACGAATACAAACCCCAGGTTCCGATGGTGCGCACCATTACACCGTTTGTGGAGTACCAATACAAATTTAGCCGCATTTCTTCCCTGCGTACCGAACTGCAATACATGCATACGGGCAAAGACGTCGTGGTGGGTTATGGGCAAGATTACGGCAGTTGGGTTTATTTACTGGCCGAGTGGAGCATTGCACCGCGTTGGACGTTCACTGCCGCCGATATGTACAATGTGGTAGCGGGCAGAAACAGTCCGGAACGGGATGGAAAAAAATTGAATTTCCATTTCCCGCGTTTCGATGTTTTTTATTCCATTAAATCGAACCGTTTTTCGCTCAGTTTTGTCAAGCAAGTGCAAGGCGTGGTGTGTACCGGCGGTATTTGTCGTTTGGAGCCAGCGTTTAGCGGGGTAAAATTTGCCGTGACCAGTACGTTTTAAATGAAGGTGAGTTTGGATATTGAGATGTATTCTGCGCGTCGTTAAGCTTTGAGCATAGAAACTTTTCGCGTGCTTAACTTGATCTCCACATTTTAAAGTTGATTTAATTCACCACAGATTCACAGATTCCACAGATTCTTGTGATGGCATCACAAGCAGGATTCCACAGATAGAGCGAATCCCCAATCTGTGGAATCGTGCTTACGCCGAAGGCGATAAGAATCTGTGTATCTGTGGTGAATTTAGAATAACAACCGATTCAAGCGTGAAAAACAGTGGTTTTTTTACCTACACTTAATAGTTTTTTATGCTAAAACTTGTCGAAGCACAGTATAATCCCCGAATTCACGATAAATAAAAATCGCCATGAAACACAACTTACTTTTTTTCCTCCTTTTTACCCTTCTTTTTGCCGCCTGCAAAGAAGTCCCGCCGGTCATTACCCCTTTAGAATCAGGAAACAGCGGCCAGGTAGTTCCCCGCAAAGCACTGATTGAGGAGTTTACCGGGGTGCGCTGCGTCAACTGTCCCGCTGGTACGGCTGATATTTTGAACTTGCAATCTATCTATAAGGAACGTCTCATTGCAGTAGGCATCCACGCGGGATCATTTTCATTGCCCTATTCCGAAAGCACCATCGATTTCCGCACCGAAGAGGGCAACAACATCATCAATTTGCTCGGCCGACCATTGGGTTACCCTTCCGCCGTAGTAAATCGAAAAAAATTTGATGGCGAAATCAACCTTCAAGTAGGTCGCTCGCAATGGGCTGGTTTTTTGGCACAAGAATTGGCCACCCCGCCCGTCATTGATGTCAAATTGGGGGTTACTTACAGCAAAATCACCCGCAAAATACAGGTAAAAGTAGATTTAACGCCCCTACAAGCCCTGACCCAGCCTGAGATTCGACTCAGCATCATGCTCACTGAAGATAAAATCATCAACGTTCAACTGACGCCCGATGGCAAACAAGTCGATTATGTGCACCGCCATAACCTTCGCAAAATGTTAACCCCCTACGATGGCGAAATTGTGACTTCGCTACTGAAAAACGGCAGTACTTTGACCAAAAACTACAGCGTTACCCTGCCCGATGGGTATGACGACATCAATTGTAGCATCGTGGCTTTTGCTCATTTGGGTGGCGATAAATTGGAGGTTTTGCAGGCGGCGGAAGCAAAATTGTTGTGATCGTTGCTCTAAGTAGTGATCCCAAATGATCATTTACCACAGATTGTAGCGCGCGTCTATCTGTGCAATCGTACTTACGCCGTAGGCGATAAGAATCTGTGGAATCTTGGCCATCTGTGGTGAATTTTAAGGACGGCAACAGATTATACTATCCAGCTATACTTAAAATTCCCGAAGGGAATGTATGTTTATAGCAGATAGTACCAGTATTTTCCAAATCCCGAAGGGATTATATGTTTCTATACGCCAAGGATAAACATATAATCCCTTCGGGATTTGGAAAAAAACCTTTTAACCGTGCTATAAATATACATTCCCTTCGGGAATAGAAAAGCGACTGGATAGTTACAAGAGATTCAAATGTGAAATACTGTTGCTTCAAAACATGCACACCATAGTTTTGCAACTCGCCTTCGGCGTATTGCAAAACAAATTTCAGCCACAAATTTCGCAAATTTTCACAAATTAGGGCACAAACTGGCGTTTGTGCACCCTTCACGAACGGAGTTCGTGCTTTAATTTGTGAAAATTTGTGAAATTTGTGGCTACATTTTTAAAACCACACCATCGAAGATGGAGTGCTAAGAGCTTGTTCAGATTTTGGATCTGAGGCGAAGGAGAGCAAATTTTATTTCAGACGAGGCAAAATTTGCAGCCGTATGTGGGCGATACGGCGAAAATTTTAACGAAGTCCGAAATAAAATTTGCCTCATGGAGCCCAGAATCCAAAACCTGAACAAGCTCTAAACTTATACAACCTTTTTTAATTAACTTTGCGCCCTAAACAACGAAAAAGAGAATAGGATGAAAGCCTCGCTCAACTGGATAAAACAATACATCGACTTAGATATCAACCCCGAACAAGTCAGTGAAATCCTTACCAGCATTGGTTTGGAGGTAGAAGGCTTAGAAATGGTAGACAGCATTCCCGGCGGCTTGACGGGCGTAGTAGTAGGCGAGGTGAAAGAATGCCAAAAACACCCCAACGCGGATAAATTATCGCTTACCAAAGTAGATATTGGCCGGGAAAGTCTGCTACAAATCGTTTGCGGCGCACCCAATGTAGCAGCGGGACAAAAAGTACTGGTAGCTACCGTAGGAACAACCCTCCATCCTGCCGAAGGCGAACCCTTGACCATCAACAAAGGAAAAATTCGCGGCGAAGTATCCGAAGGGATGATCTGCGCTGAAGACGAATTGGGCATTGGTCACGACCATTCCGGCATCATGGTGCTGCCCGCCGATACGCCCATTGGCATGGAAGGCCGTGATTACCTCAAGTTGGAACGCGATCATGTATTTGAAATAGGCCTCACGCCCAACCGCTCCGATGCCACCAACCATTTGGGAGTAGCACGCGACTTGGCCGCTTCATTGGCCATCAATCATGGCTATACGGGTTCCATCCACTTACCCGATGTGAGCCATTTTAAAGTTGACAACAACAGCTTGGCGATTCCCGTGGTGGTTGAAAACGCCGAAGCTTGTCCGCGCTATGCGGGCGTATGCATTGCGGGCGTGACCATCGCCGAATCACCCGATTGGCTGAAGCGCCGTTTGCAAGCCGTTGGCGTACGTCCTATCAGCAATATCGTCGATATCACCAATTTCATTCTGCATGAGTTGGGTCAGCCCTTACATGCGTTTGACTGGGATAAAATTGCTGGCAAAAAAATTATCGTCAAAAACCTACCAGCGGGAACACCTTTTGTATCCTTGGATAGCGCCACGCGTACCCTGCAAGCAGAGGATCTAATGATCTGCGACGGCAACTCCAATGGCATGTGCATTGGCGGTGTATTTGGTGGTTTGAATTCTGGCATCAGCAATAGCACCACCAATATTTTCTTGGAATCGGCACATTTTAGCGCCAAAACCATCCGCCGCACCAGCATGCACCACAATTTGCGGACCGATGCGGCCAAGGTTTTTGAAAAAGGCAGCGATCCCAATATTTCCGTATATGCCCTGAAGCGGGCTGCTTTGTTGATTCAAGAATTGGCCGGCGGTACCATTGCTTCCGATATTGTTGATCTTTACCCGGCGCCGGTTAAACCAGTCGAAGTAGAGGTTCGTTACGATTATGTCAATCGCTTGATTGGCGTTGAGATGACTGAATCGGAGATTCTGGAGATCCTCAAAGCCTTGGATATGCCGGTGGTTGATACCAGCGGCGAAAGTTTTACAGTAGCCGTACCTACTAATAAGGTAGACGTAACCCGGCCGGCCGACGTAGTGGAAGAAATTCTGCGCATCTACGGTTTCAATCAAGTGGCATTGGATGAGAAATTTTCCATCACGGCATCCCTTTCTCCGCAACCCGATCCAACCTTGGTGCGCAACAAAATTGGCGATTTTTTGGCGGCCAATGGCTTCAATGAAATGATGGCTTTGTCGCTTTCACAGTCACGCTATTACGAACAAGTTATTCCCGGCGTAGCCAGCGAAGAATTGGTGTACATCAACAATACCTCCAATGTGCACCTCGACATCATGCGCCCCGATATGTTGATCAGCGCTTTGGAAACGGTGGTACACAATCAAAACCGCCAGCAAACCCGCGTACGTTTGTTTGAGTTTGGCAAATCGTACCGCAATACGGCCAAGGGCATTCAGGAAAAAAGTCAATTGAGTTTGGTGATGACCGGCGACCGCTATAACGAAAACTGGTTGCTCAGCGCGCCATTCCAAGGGCAAACCACCAAAACGCCCTATTTCACCCTTAAGGCTTACGTTCAAAACATTTTGAACCGACTGAACATCGATGGCTATCAAGAAACGGCCATCCACAACGATACCTTTGCCTATGCGCTACAGTACCACCGCGGTCCGCAACCCATTGTGGAATTTGGCCGGGTACAGCCCGCCATTGCCCGCAAAATGGACATCCGCGGGGAAGTATTTTTTGCCGTTTTTGATTGGGATCTCATTCTGAAATCCTTACGAAAGCAAAGCATTACTTATAAGGAAGTGAGTAAGTTTCCTACTACCCGCAGAGATTTAGCGCTAATTATTGATAATTCAGTTAAATTTGGTGATATTGTGGCAATTGCCAAAAAAGTTGGCAAGAAGCTGATCAAAGAGATCAATTTGTTTGACGTTTATGAGAACGAACAACAGTTGGGTGCTGGGAAGCGTTCTTACGCCGTTAGCTACTTGTTTGAAGATGCCGAAAAAACCCTCCAAGACAAAGAAGTCGATGGTGTGGTGGGGCAACTGATCAAAGAGTACGAAACAAAATTGGGCGCCTTAATCCGGCGTTAGGAACGGATAAACAATAAAATGTCACTTTTGCCTTGCTATTTCACTGCCACTCTTCCTATCTTTTTCGTTGCAATGCCCCACATTGCGCCTCAAAAGATAGTTGATTGGCAGCAAAATAGCGGCGGCGAAAATAACACTTTATTATTCACTCGTTCCTTAATCATTTTTATTCACTGAGCAACAAAAGGGTGGAACATACCTTTTGGCTTGGTCATAAAGAGATAGTCCCGAAATGAGCTTATCCGAAAGACTGGAGAGTATTGAATTGAAGATTCGGCAACTTGCGCTCAAAGTGCGTCAACTACACCGCGAAAACCAAAACCTAAGGGATGCTAACGAGCAACTTTGGGAAGCGCTTTCGCAAAAAGAAGACGTTATCAAGAATTTACAAGAGCGTGTAGTAAAAGCAGAGCAAGAGGTAGAGCACAAGCGCAAAACAGATACGGAGCAATCGGTAAAAGTACGTGCACAAATTGATCAATACGTAAAAGAAATTGATCGGTGCCTTGAGTGGTTGACCAATAATTAAGCGATAGCATGGAGGAGCAGGAATCAAAGCAAATCACTGTGGTCATCGCAGGTCGTCCGTACCCGTTAAAAATACAGGTAGAGGACGAGGCTGCAATCCGGCGAATTGTGAAAGAAGTCAACGAAAAGATCAACCGTTTTCAACTTACGTATACCGATAAAGACAAGCAGGATTGTTTGTCGATGGCTGTTCTTACTTACGCCGTTGATTTTTTTAAAAGCCAACAAGCTGCTACGCAAGATGCACTAATGGTTGCCAAGCTCGCCCAAATCGATGCGCTCCTGGATGAGATAAGTTAGGATTTTTTTTGCTGTACCTGATCGGTTATACCCGATCGTTGGCAGTTTTTTTGTTTTGTAAAAGTTTAGGTCAGCGGTTTCGAGTCAAAAAAGTAGGCAATTTTTTGTCAGTCGAGCCTCCTTTTTGAAGACGATGCAGAGCATCGGCTGAAAAAAGAGGCGAAGAATGGCGAAAATTTGACCTTTTTTGGCCGAAATGTGAGCGACCTAAACTTTTACTTTGTTTTGAAATAAAACATACTCGCTGCGGGATTTATGTTTTCTGCGGCGGGTTACTCAACATAAATCGTATTGTTCACTGAAAAAATGTTTCTATGGAAATTGGAATAGGCATGATTGCCGGATTAGTGATAGGAGCTGTATTGGGATTTTTCATCGTTCAAATGGCGCTCAAACGCGCTCAGCAAGCAAAAATAGAGGAACTCAATAATCAAGCCGATCTACAAATAAAAGAAGCCCGTCTTACTGCCAAACGCACCCTTGACGAGGCCGAAATGAAAGCGGAAAAAATTGTTTCCCAAGCCGAAAACAAGAACGAACGCATCAAGCAAAATAAAATTCAGGAAGCCAAAGAGCACTTCTCCAAACTTAAATCTGAATTTGATAGCCGCAAGTCGCAGCAGTTGGTAGAAATCAAGGAACGCGAAATCGAGATCAAATCCCTCGAAAATGAGTTCCGCGGCAGAGAGGAAAAATTGGAAGAACGCATCAAAGCAGTTGATGCCGTTAAAGCAGAGTTTGAAATCAAAGATGCTGAAATTGCCGCTATCCGTGAGAATTTGGAAAAACAATTGAAAATCATTTCCAAAAAACGCGAAGAGCTCGACAATGCCAACGAAAAACGGATCAAAGAACTCGAATCCATCGCTCGTCTTTCTGAGCAGGAAGCCAAAGAGCAGTTGTTGGATGCGGTAAAAGCAAAAGCCGAAACCGACGCCATGGCCATCGTGAAAGAATCGGTGGAACAAGCCAAAACAACGGCCAACAAAGAAGCGAAGAAAATTGTAATCCAAACCATCCAGCGGATGTGTGCGGAATACACCATCGAAAATACCGTATCGGTTTTCCACCTCGATTCCGACGATCTGAAAGGTCAGATCATTGGACGGGAAGGCCGCAACATTCGTGCGTTAGAAGCAGCTACCGGCGCCGAAATCGTAGTAGACGACACGCCAGAAGCAATCGTTATCTCCAGTTTTGACCCCATCCGCCGCGAAGTAGCGCGTTTGGCATTGAAAAAACTGGTGGCCGACGGCCGTATTCACCCCGCACGCATCGAAGAAGTGGTGGCCAAAACCCGCAAACAACTCGACGAACAAATCGTGGAGATTGGCGAGCGTACGGTGATTGAATTGGACTTGCACGGCTTGGATCCTTATTTGGTAAAAATGGTGGGTCGCATGCGTTTCCGTTCGTCTTATGGACAAAACTTGCTCAAACACTCGATCGAGACCGCCAATTTGTGCGCGATCATGTCGGCAGAATTGGGGCTTAATCCAAAACAAATCAAACTGGCCAAACGCGCCGGTTTGCTCCACGATATCGGTAAAGTATCGGAAGAAGAATCTGAACTATCGCACGCCATCATCGGGATGAAGTTGTGTGAAAAATACAAGGAAAACCCAATGGTGATCAACGCCGTTGGCGCTCACCACGACGAAATTGAGATGAACAACATCATTTCTCCGATCGTTCAGGCTTGCGATGCCATCTCAGGTGCTCGCCCTGGCGCACGACGGGAAATTTTGGAAAGCTACCTCAAGCGCATCGGCGAACTCGAAGATTTGGCTATGGCGCACGAAGGGGTTTCGAAAGCTTACGCTATGCAAGCGGGTCGCGAGTTGCGCGTAATCGTGGAAAGCGAAAAAGTAACCGATGCTTATGCCGATGATTTGGCGTTCATGATCTCCCAGAAAATCCAGGAAGAAATGCAATATCCTGGACAGATCAAGGTAACGGTGATTCGCGAGAAGCGGGCGGTGCAGTACGCGCGCTAGGTAGGAATAGTTATAGAGTGTGTTTTGATTTTTAGTTCGCGCTGCAAATGGCCAAAATTCGCACCAGCTTCGTTACGAAAATACTCATGTAGCGCTGACCTGTCTTCCGACGATGTCGGAACTACACTCTTTCCGATAGAATCGGAACTGTACCACGTTTTTCGTGCCTCACTGGTACAAATTTTGACTCACTACGCCTGCGAACTAAAAATCAAAACACACTCTTAAAGAAAAAAGCCATAATCGAACACTGCGGTGTTTGATTATGGCTTTTTCTTTTGTCGGGCATTTAAAGAGCGTACTTTGATTACTGGCTTCGTACAGAGCGCTGAATCTTCAGCTTATCCGTAACATTTTTAATATAAAGGATACAACGC
Organism: Saprospiraceae bacterium; assembly: GCA_040401995.1. GTDB lineage: Bacteria > Bacteroidota > Bacteroidia > Chitinophagales > Saprospiraceae > Haliscomenobacter. Next base: position 1,504 of record JBBANM010000143.1, on the reverse strand, counting down.
TTCTTATTCTAACTCTTTTATGCCCTAAATTCTATTTTCCAACCCAATGCGAGCCCATTGACCAACAACTTGCGGTTTTACCAATTTAAAAAATGCATCGCCGGCGTAGATGAATAAAAAATGCTCAAATGGGATCCTAAATCTGGTTCCGCCATCGCCGGTTAGAATAGCAGGAACAATAAACATCAGTAATAATACACCTAGCAACAAAACTGTTTCAAAATCTTTATGAAAACGCCATAATACATTCCAAAAAAGCAGCCCCCATATCGCCAGGTAACAAAGTGCAAAAAATGCGTTCAACCAATAAAGCGATTGGTAGATTTTGAAATCATTACACGAATTTTTAAATTTTTTCCATTCTACTCCAAAATACCTCCCCACATTTGATATCAAATTGTTAGAAAGTAAAATATTGATCGCATTCGAGCATAAAACGCGGACAAAAGATAGTGGGTACTTTACAATAGTTTTGAACATTATCTTTTTTCGAAGGCTAGTTTTATCCGAAATATTTTGCAAATCTTCAATTTGTTGTTCATAATCCGCGTAAATTTTTATTTCGTTTTCTAAATACAATATTTTTTTCGTTAAATACTGAAAAGCATTGACTCCAATGACGCTACTGGGTGAAAGAAAAGAGTAATTCAAATAGTTTCTAAAGGTTGACAAGTTTGTTGTTAGCAATAAAACGATGGAGTATACCATTGCGCTATAAAGAATGGGCTTAAACGCGTATGAATTTTTTTTTGCCACCCAATAAGCAATGGCTATATTTAGAATAGGAAGCAAAATTAATGTTGGCCGAATCAATGCCGCTATTGTCATGGATATAAAATACAAAATGACGTGGTAGGGCTTATTGGTTTTATAGGTAAGCAAAGCGAAATAAAAACCCAGGATAAAAAAAAAGGTAAATAAAGTATCCGTAAGTAGTATGGGTACCCCTGTAAAGTAAATTCCGGAAACTATTAGCGCAATAAAGACCGTCTTTTTGATTAACTTATTGCTTTGGGGTAGTAAGATTTCCATGGTTGCCGTCACCAAAGGATATATTGCCGCGAAAACTATGGCTTGAAAAATTTGTAATGCGATCAACCAATTGTCTCCAAACTGAGTATAAAAAAAGACAATCAAACCGGGATAACCAACGGTTCTAAAATGATCAGGAGTAAAACCATATCCAAAAACTCCGAACGTATAGAAATTTATTGCCGGTTCAAAATAGCTCAAGACATCATTGCAACTCCAAATATTATCTTGGTACTTTCCGATTGGAATTTGTAAATTCTGGTATGATTGGTCAAAAGAATACATAATCATTAAAAACCCAAAGTGGAAGCAAAGCCCGATAGTGAACTGTATCCATTTATTATCTATATGAATGTTTGAATATACATTTCTATACATGCGGGCGCATTTCAAAATTTCGCAAAACACTCTGTTTTTGTTAATTAGTGTCTGTCCATTTAGTCAAGAAAAGAATCGCAAGCTTACCAAATAC
>JBBANM010000142.1:0-10810 GCA_040401995.1 Saprospiraceae bacterium | reverse complement strand
GTAGGTGCGAATCGGATTGTCCTTGCGACTTAGATTTGTGGTGTGGCTGCCTATGTTATTTACACAACAACACACACTACGACACATCGGATTCAGACGATGAATAATTGTTTTGCATGCTACTTTAAAGTGACCATGCATGTAAATAATGAGTTAGGTCTTAATCAAGGATCGCTTTCGAAACAAAACATGGCGATGATTCAGTTGTAGCTAGGCTGCAACAATTGTAGCTAGGCAACGTCTTATATTCTGCTGTGGTGAAATTTATACTTTACAATTGACATGTAAATAATGAGTTAGGTCTTAATCAAGGATCGCTTTCGAAACAAAACATGGCGATGATTCAGTTGTAGCTAGGATGCAACAATTGTAGCTAGGCAACGTCTTATATTCTGCTGTGGTAAAATTTATACTTTACAATTGACAAAGAAATCATTTGAGAAAGTTATGATGCCTTTGATGCGTGAGCTATACTGTTACATGCTTATTGTCGATAATAAAATGACGTGCAAAGCTAAAATTAATTAAATGATCGCTGGGGCGTCAGTGAAAGGCTCATCGATGTAAACCAAATCGGGTAAGTCATCGTCACCCTCTAAACTATCTTCGCAGCCATTCTCGTCTCTAAGAACCTAGAATGAATTGAAACAAAGCATAGGTGCTTATGCAAACCCGATGGTAATAGGAAATACAAAACAAACCTGAAAAAAACTGTCAATGCTGGCATGACTATGGCCAGCGATCATTGTCGCATTTCCTTCGAATGAAGATGTCTAATTAGAAAGAAATCAGAGTGTAGCTAAGGAATTTCGACAATCCAAATGTGGTGTCAAAAAACAAACTAATATGTGCAATTTTGGGGCCATCCTCGGGCTAAATTATTGTTTTGTAGTGAAAAAAATCTCATGATATAAAATATACTGTCGAGCGCAAAAGTACTACGACGGCACTTACATCGCGAGTTTCATTATCAATCTCGATGGTGGATGTGTCACCTTGTCCTTCTTCTTTATTATCGAGCTCATCCTTGTTCAACAAATATGATTAAGTACAAAAGAAGCAAGATAGATTCTATTAATTTGAATATATAAATCATATTTGATACCTCCGTCATTACTAGTTCTTCACCTACTGGATCGATAAATCGAGCAGTTGGAGTCCACGAAGGCAGTGCATCGATAATAAAAGAAGAAATTGTTAAATTAGCTAAATTGTTCATGTTTATTGAATCTACAGGATGCTTGCTTGATCGCTAATTCTCAATTTTAATGTGCTTCTACTTGGATCGTTGGAGTATTTTTGGTGGGAATATATTTATTTTAAAGCATTGAAAAAAATATATATTATATATTCCGGGTAATCCATGGTAATCTTTTACCTTTACTATTATATTCTAGTATTACATTATTATTATTTTATACCATATCCTATACTAGTATATATATATATATATTATTACTACACACACAAAAAGTACCGTTGAAAAACAAATATATATATATATATAATAATATATTGTTTATTATGTGACTAACACCACATATAGACAATATATTGTCACACTATATTTAATTTCAAGAAAATGAAAGAAGACATGGTGTAGCTACAATTGAAAGATAATTTACGGGCTGCTTGTTATATACTCGACAAAAGAATTGTTTCACACCATCATCGCTCAGTCCATGAAGAGAAAAATTGAATTCGATAGGGAGATCTCAGATTTCAGAACATTTTACAGTCAAGCTGAAAATGTTTTTCAATCAAAGAGAGTTGACCAAGTATATAAGTCGACATCAAAGTATAATGGTGCTTTAGGCGCCAGTGGCTACAATGGGCCGATATACGGGGAGCTGACCCAGCATAGCATGCATAAATTATTGGGAATAATGATAGACAACTGCCAACTAAGCACTACTTCGCGATTCCTAGATGTTGGATCGGGAATAGGGAAACCAAATTTACATGCACTTCAATTTCCAGGAGTCTCTTTATCGATCGGAGTTGAAATAGAAAAACTGCGTTGGCAGGTGACATTTGATTGCATCGCCCTTATCTCATTATCTCTTATTTCCTACGTGTTTGTTCATCAGTTGGCGATGTTTAACTTGGCGATGCTCTTCAACGAGAATTCCAAACGAAAACATGTTACACCCAGATTGCATGGGATAAACATTATTGAGGGGGATATTTCTTCCGTTGAATCATTTGTAAGTCCATTCATAGTACTACCTTGTAAAGTGGTTGAATAGGTTCCCTCTTGACAGGATCCATTCACCCATGTGTATATGTTCGACATTGGATTCCCACCTGACCAACAATTGCGATTGGCAAAAACTTTTAACTGCAGGTTCCAAATCCCGTTCAATGGCTTTTTTTCAATATCATTAATCAAATTTCTTTTCTCATGAACGCTCATCGTTGCTTATGCATCTGATAATACAGCATATACTCAGAATACATTGTCTCGTACCAACGACCCCGCAAAATAATTGAAGAATACGGCTACTGCGTAGATTTCTTACAACAAGAACCAGTACGAATGCAAGGTGAGATTGTTTTTATATTCTTATATTGTACATAGCAATGTGACTTTGATTGTCATCCATTCATAGGCTCTGGACAGCAGCATACTGCTTATTTTTATCGCCGCAAGAGAAGTTCAGTAGCTATGATCATTGAAGCTGTCGCTACAAAATGCGATCCATTCTTTACTAAGGCGATAGAAATGGCACTTAGTGACAATGATTCGTTTCGCAAATACTGTCAGGTATCTGTAAGAGCCTTCCTCCCTCGCTATGCTAAGCGCCAATGCTGTTAATTGATTATAGGGAGTTAAAATTTCAAATCACTATGTACATAAACCTGTTTTAAAATGAATAATTAAAATCGCCTTTGATATTTGCGAATCGGCATGTTTGACTCCTGATAGAAGTTCTTGTAAGGCCCTTCTGTGCCTGACTGCCGAATGCGATCCCATTCAATTTGCTCAAGGCGTCTTTCAACTTGCTGAAGGCGATCCCTTTCAACTTGCTGAAGGCGATCTCTTTCAACTTGCTTAAGGCGATCCCTTTCAGCTTGCTCAGAGCAAATACTACGATATCGTTCTCTATTGAGGCGTGCTTCTCTGTCGAAAAAACGATCTTCTTCAGATCCTCGCTCATACTGCTCGAGTCTGCCCAAACGATTAATGGGGGGTTGTAAATCTTGAGCTGCCCCAAAACACATTTCAAATTTGTACCCGGGCTCCCGATCATATGAGCTGGTTTTGTCCCTAGCAGCAAGCATATCCTACACAAATAAGTAGCAATGAAGTACGATAACGTAAGGCAAAATAAATTATAACTTAAGTACCTCTTTGATTATTTTGGCTGCACTGGCATCGCGATCGCGAGGCTCTTGTTGTTTCCTCAAAGCGTCAAGTTCTTTTTTCAAGTCTCTCATTTCCGTAGAAATATACGATTTTACGGATTCCATGATAGTATCGACAAGAACTCTCTTCCGTGGGTGTGAGGATATTTCGCTGTCCTCGTCATCAGATAAAACTAAATCACAATCTTCACTTGCGTCCTCATGGTGGGATATGTGTGAACTTTCCACAGCAACTTTGCGCGGCCGTCCGCGTAGTCTCTTGCCTTGCTTTTCAGTTTCATCTTCCTTCTCTTTCTTCTCAGTTTCAGCTTTCTTCAATTTCTCTTCAGCTGTTTTTTTGTCTTTATCCACGGTTACGTCGCTCTCTTTCTTCTTAGCTGCTTCTGCCGCTCTGTTCTCAACCTCCTCTTGCTTCTTCGCTCTATTCTCAGCGTCTTCTTTTGCTTTCTTCTCAGCTTCTTCCTTCTTTGCTTTCTTTTCATCTGCTTCCTTGGCTTTCTTCTGAGCTGCTTCCTTAGCTTTCTTATCTTGATTCTCCTTTTTCATTGCATCCTTGACAGCCTTTTCTCTCTTAATTTTATCGGCGTGCAATGCTTCCCTTACGGCCTTGTCAATGGCTTTTGCCACTGCTTCAGCATTGCTCATGGTTTCTTTTTCAGTCTTTAATTTGTACGAACCAGTCGTTGATTTAGCAGATTGCTTGCTGACGATTTGTACTTCATCGATCTTGGGAGTATTAAATTCACTGTCTTCTGCACAGAGCAGCTCCCGCGTTTTTGAGCGTAGAGTGGGTCCAAGGAATATGCAATCATCTGAATGAATAGAAATTACTTACTATTTGCAATAAAATAAGCACGCCTATCTAATTGCTTACCAAGCGGCGAACTTATGGCACGCTCCTGCTGCACTTCAGGTTGTGGGACATTCTCCTTCATGTCAGTTGGATCTTGGTAAGAATCGTAATCCATCATCTGTACCACCAGCGTAACCAAACGCTCATAGGTCAAATCATAATCATTCAATTCATATCGCTCAACAGGCGTAAAAGATGTACCCTTGAAGTCGGACACTTTGATCTCAACATAACTCGTCCCATCAAATGTCTGTGGGGGCTTGCATTCGAATGGATCGGCCTTGATAGCATCTTCAATAAGAAAACACATGGCTGCATCGTTTTGTGCTCTTGCTGCGCATAGAAATATATACCTTTTCCCATGAAGGTGCACCACATCACCACAAAAGAGTGGATATCCGCAGTCTACAGCTTGATATTTGTTACTGCCATCAAAGAGTGGATATGGAGCAGCAAAGCGTACTCCATCAAACTCAAGATCAACGCACCACTTACTTTCAAGTAAAGAAATGTATACTTCACTTACTCCAAGATCATTCTTTTCCCAATAGGATCCAGGCATGATTGCAAAATAAAACTTTGATAGCTTTAATAAACAATTGAATTCGACTCGCTCTGAGAACAGAATTAATATTCTTCACGCTGTCAAATTTATTGAAGGGTACATATATTGACAATATATATATTATTATATATTATACCATGCTAGCATGGTAATTAATTTTCAAAAATATTTTCAAATTGGTACAAAAATTACCTCCAACTGCCATTTTTCTGCAACAATATTGATTTAAATGTCAGTTTTTGCATTTAAATATGTGGCTAAGTCCCTCTAAAGGTCCCTCTAAAACCCCTCAAAACCCCCCTAAATACCCATCTACACCCAAAAACACCCAAACACCCCCAAAAGGCAAATTTTGATTGAGGGGTTTTGGGGGGTTTTGGAGGGTTTTAGAGGAACTAAATCATAAAATTTAAGTGCAAAAACTTGCATTTTAAATCAATATTTTAGGATATGCACCACTCAAACTGTGAAATAATATCATATATTTCTAATTAAAAGGATGATCCTAGGATGTGCCAGTAAAAATTCAAAGTTATTAGTTCAATCGACACAACAAAAGTATTTAGTTTAATCGCAAACGCAGAGAAATTTAAACTCGATATGCAATAAAATTTTGAAATGGCATCTCTAACCGAATTGGTGAAAACTCAAAGAGCACGCAATGAGTTAAGAGCTTCCCTTCAAGCGAGATTGCAATTACATCGTCAAAGTTCAACCGCAACAACGACACAAAAATCGTTACATTCCTCTGGTCATGCCTAAATTTTTATTCAATTGAAAGTCGAAATTTACTAATTTCGACTTTATTTTGCAGGCTTTTATCCAAGCACATCATCAGATTGTTCGTTTTCGATACAAGAGGACTTGTCTACATGTCCATTTGATGATGAAAAATTTTTCAATCATGATGATGAAGAAGAAGGTTCTTCTTTTGGTGACGACGCCTCTGATTGCTATTTTTCTAGTGATGATGAAGACGACGCCGCCATTGAATCGATATTTGAAGAACCTTCCTCAGTAGTTTCGAAATCTAGAAAATTTCAGCCAAAATCATCTGATCAGTCAATGAAATTAAGTGCAATGGCTACTTCAATTGTTGAATTTGCCGAGCTACAGTGTCCTGGATCATGCCAATTTACTCGTAGCTGTCTCGACGATGCTAAACTATCTATGTGCAAGAACTTTCGGGACTTTATGTGGAACCCGATACTTGAATCTGCACCTGCATCTTCCGAACGGCGCGAAAGGATTACTCGAATTCTATTGAAGGCTTTTGAAGTTCCGACGAAATCAAAGAAATTCCCATTTTCATTTTTCCTTGAAGATCCCACTGTCACTGTTCGACGTAGAACTGAAGAGAAGCTTCCAGCTAAGCGAAAACAAATTTGTGAGTGGTCGTACGTGGCATTACTGGGGCTAACGGAGACGATGGAAAAACCAACAATGTGGCGTACAATTCGGGCTGACATTGCAAAAGGTGCAGATCCAAGACAACCCAGAGCTGTAAAAGGTAAGTATCGTTCATCATTATTTTCCAGTTTAAGCAATATGTTGTTTTGTATTTAAAGGCGCTGACATACTCGCGAGAAACAAGAACCAATTTTACAATGCGTTGGGTTTTGTTCGTGCCTACATGGACGATTCCAGTGATTCAAAACCAAGCGCGTCAACATTTCGCAAATTGAACGTTGTTTCTGACCCATCCGGTGCAAAAATTGTTCCGTTTAAGTCTGGCAGAATGTTTTACAAGGAATATACCCTTGGATTCGAATTGGACAAGAAAAACAAGGACAAGTCGGACATGGCAAGTTCTTCCACATTCAAAAGAGCCCTTGAAGGATTCACGTCGACGAAGGCATTGAGATTTAGCCGTTGTAAAGGCTCTATGGCAAAATGTGATATTTGCAACAATGCTGAAAGGGTCCTAGCATCTCAATCGAATTTAAGACAAGCACATCGTGATATGATCCATGAGTACGTCAAGATTCATCATGAGCAACAAGAAGCAGAAAGGCTTTTTGCTGAGATCCAAAAGGTCAAGTCCTACAAAACGAAGGACGGAGAAGGCGATCCCATCTTTGCATGGTTTTTAGTTGATGCTATGGGCACATTCGCCACAGAATCACCGAAAAATGGTACAAAAGGGGCCACTGGTAAAGAGTGGGCGCATTGCCCAAAGTTTGAGACCCGTCTCATCGCCGTTGAGGTGGTCTGTGGACCTGTCGTTGCAGTGTTCCATTACTATACGGATGCAACAGTAGGTCACGGTGCAAATACTCTGATCGAGGTTATACGTAGGGCATTTAAAGACCTCGCTCGCATTCTGGCTGAACAAGGCCTCAAGTTTCCAAGAATGATTAAATTGCAGTTTGATAACTCCGGGGAACAAAAGGTTGGCCACTGAATAATATCATTTAACATATGTAAACAATGATTATCAATTATAACTGTGTTCAGAATCGCTACATGTTCACGTACCTGAGTGTCTTGGTTGAAATGCAAGTGCTGGCTCAAGTTGAGATCCATTTCCTTATTGTGGGCCACACGCATACCACAATCGACCAATATTTCAGCGCCCTCAATAGTGGAATAGATCAGACGTGTTTCGTGGGCACCCCTCTCGCAATGCGCTATTTACTCGAGCACGTGCATGGGATACAGTCTCGGAGACCCGTCGTTGCCGTGGCCATTGAGGTTAAAAGTTATAAGACATTTGCTTTAAAACTGATTAAATTTTTATACATAGGTTGTGTTCGACTACGTGGCAGCACTTGACCCTATGGTAAACAACGAGATTCATTTCTTTCAGATCCCGCAGTATTTCAAGCTCTTTCGCGTCCATGGCAAGTGCTGCATGCAATACGCATTTCTGACTGGGGGAAGGTAAATAATTGTTTAGTTTTAAAATTTCAAAAATTTAGTTTTAAACCTACATTTATTTTATTTTATTTTATTTTACTTTGTTTATTTTTTTAGTTTAATTTATTCGATTATTTTTTACTCTATTTTTCTTTTTTATGCTGTTTTATTCTACTTCTTTTCGTTTTGTATTTAAATCGCTTATCTGAGTAGGCATCCTGACGCCAATCTTCTGCCTAAATTGCCATCGTTTGTTGAGCCGATCAACGAAAGTCCTGTTGGACAAATCAACGTTCAGGATCACTTTGGTTTTCTTGGAGGAAAAAGTCGCTTTTTGGGCAGTCTTCTTGGTACTGAAGTACAGCGAGATGTGGTATCCTCCTCTTCGGAAGCAGTAAGAACTAGGGCTGTGTTTGATGGGGCTCAAGATCTGTTTGCGGCTCTTCAAACTCGAACTTTCAATGACACTTGTGCGACCTTTCTAGCCGAAGTCAACATTGATGCCACCTTCGATTCCGTCTTTAAGGATTATAAGGACATGGTTAGAGAGTGCAACAAAGATGTCGGATACATCATATGGGTGAAGGGTGACCATCTCACAGTGTATCCAGATATCATGTTTGTTTTTATTCTACGGCCTATTATATTTTAAGCGCTTACTCTACTCATTTTTACGCAGGGCGATGATCCCTGGAGTGAGACGGAGTGGGGACAAAGATTCACAAGACAGAATGGAAGCAGGATGCGAGAAGCTTTATAGGGCCTCAACATTTATGCTGGAGAAAATCCAATCCAGGGCAATCAAGTAAATATATATATTTCATTTTAAATATTGAAGCTCATCTATGCTTAAATATATTTATAATATACATGTTTCCGTGCGGTGCATAGTGTTCTGGACTACGAATACAAGTGGCATGAAGACCTCTCCGTGAGTAAAGATCGCTATTGGACAGGCCAAGCACAACCATTTTTGCTTGTTGAAGAGCTTCAGTTTCTATTGAGATTGAGCTCTAAGGAGGCCGTAATGGCGATCAAGCGGTAATCGTTTATTTTATTTGCTTTTGCTCGTATTATTTGAAGCTTTTGTGATTCTGTACCACATGAACAGAGAAATAGCAGAGTCTGCTCAGCATAGCTGGGATCCACGCTGCAGCTACTCAACTGAGCAATTTCAATCTTCTCGTGCTCACATGCAAACAGATTTTGAAGATGAGCAACGCCGTGGGCAACAAACCGTTGCGTTGGTTCATAAAAAGAGTGTCTACAGGGAAAAAGACGAATTCGGAAATTTAATTGAACATCTGTCCAGGCCTGGCCTTCCGTCCAACCAATTGGATCACAAACAGAGGGAAGAGGAACGAAAGAGGATCAGTAAGTCATCGCATGGCAATTTATGAACGGCTTTCTCAGTCAATATTTTATTAGGTGAGGACGACAATGAGATCACCATCCTGCTGAAGACCCTGTTTCTCAATGACCAGTTGAATAAAGCCGCCAAGAAAAAGGCCATACAAGCAGCGAAGCAGAAAGCGACAACAGAAGGTATTGATCCTGATCAAATGAAAATGGTTCAAAAGCTTGAAGAAATATTTGGATGGTCAAACGATTCAAGTGCAACAGCGGAAACCATTTCAAAGGAGTCGCTGTATAAGGGGATGTGGCTGCAGCCTATGAGCAAGAAAAATTTGGAAACCATCGCTGAATCGTTTGCGATAAAATTCCCGAAAAGTGCTAAAAAGGAAGCTTTGTATGCCCTGCTCATGTCGGATCCTAGGGTCCAAACACCAGCATGGTATGCAATATCGTCTACATCGTCGTCATCAAATGTTGCGCCAACAGTGCACTTTGATGCTTCCTCTGCTGGTACAATGGCAGTTGATGGCCACAAGGAGGAGGACTTCAGCTGCAGTTCGACATCCACTGCGAGTGTTGGCGGGGGACCTGATGCTGCCGCGACATTTCTAAAAGAAATAAGAGTGCCGTCTCATGCATCCTCTGCCGGCATGATGAGTGCTGAAGTTGAGAAGGATGATAGCTCAAGGTCGACATTCATCGCGGAAATAGGCCCAGCAGCTGTTGTTACTAAACCAGCGTCAAATAGACCTATTCGGTATACTGGACCTATTCCAAGTTTGTCTGCTGGTGACTGGATTCGCTACCAATTTGAGGTATAAAAATTAATTCGTGAAGTTGTTATACGCGAAAATTAAATGCTGGTGTGTTATGCAGGGTCCCGGTATATTCAATGTAGCGAAGTTCACACAGATTCTGAAAATTGATTCGTCAAAGTCAAGACCATTATCGGTCTTAACCGGTGATCCTATTCAGAAACATGACGATGTGTATCTTCTCACTGCGGATGGAGAGGGAAGTTACGTACAACCCGTGGACTACTCCAAGACACCATGTTTCCGGTTGCATGAATACAAATTGATTGATGGAGAGATTCCTGACACCCGCCCTGTTTTTAAGTGTCCGGAATGGTTTCGTCCTCCACAACCTCAAGTTGACGGATATAAGCCAGTGTTACAGCTACGAGGCACAAAACGAAAGTCAACTGCTGCTGAAAAGGTGTCGGTGTCTCCGGCTGCGGATCCGGCTCTTGTTGATCAAAAGTCTATGAAAGAGCAAAAATACACCGACAGGGAAATTATGAGCGGATGCAGTTGTTCGTCTGATGACTGCATGGCGAGAGTTCCAGAGCATGAACTTCAGCCTTGTCCCCAGTGCTCTGTGCCTTCACTTTCCAGTGACTGTGCAATTTTGCTAAAGAAATGCTTTTATTGTACAACTCCTACAAGCACATTGACACTTACACGCAAACGAAAATCTCCTGTCACGAATAAAATGGAGGTGGCTGATGCTGCGGCTCCGGTTCCGACTCCGGTTCCGACTCCGACTCCGGCTCCGGCTCCGGCTCTGGCTCAGGCTCCGGCACTGGCTCCGGCTCCGGCTCCGGCTCCGGCTCCAGCTCTGGCTCCGGCTCTGGCTTCGTGTCCAACTCTGACTCTGACTCTGACGCCGGCTCCGGCTCCGGCTCAAACTGTGACTTTTATTCCCACTTCCTCCTCGGCTTCTGGTTTGAGTTTCGGTGCGGCTGCGGCTACGGCTACGGCTCCGGATCTGACTCCGGCTCCGGCTCCGGCTCCGGCTCCGGCTCC
>JBBANM010000141.1:0-11225 GCA_040401995.1 Saprospiraceae bacterium | reverse complement strand
ATTTCGAAAAATTATTCTCTGCAAACCTACGAAAGTTTAGGTCGCTCACATTTCGGCCAAAAAAGGTCAAATTTTAGCCATTCTTCGCCTCTTTTTTCAGCCGATGCCCTGCATCGCCTTCAAAAAGGAGGCTCGACTGCCAAAAAATTGCCTACTTTTTTGGCTCAAAACCGCTGACCTAAACTTTTACGATTTTTCGAAAAAAAAGGCCCGTTTTGCTGGCTTTCTGGCCAATTGAACACCATTGAACAAAAAATGAACACCTTTTGGACTTTTGGTTGGACAGCTCCTGATTGTTTCTTTGTAGTGTTCAAAAACGGCAACGTTACTACAACAACAATCCACAAAGCTTATGAAGCCAATCATTACACTTATTGTTCTCTTGGCATTTTTTCAATCGCTTTTTGCCCATACTACTTGGCACAACGGCACCCTTGAAGGCGCCATCACCGATACCAAATCAAGTAAACCGTTAGTCGGGGCAGCGATCGTTCTTTCTCCAAGCGAAGCAGTGACTTACAGCAATGAGTTGGGTTACTTTTCCTTTCGCAACCTACCAGCTGGAGAATACAAAATCACCATCACTTATATCGGCTATTTGCCGCAGGTCATCGACAAAATAATCCTCCAAAACGCAGCTACCACACCCGTAAAAATCTTTCTCGAACCTACTGGCGTGGATTTGCCCTCGGTGGTAGTCCAAGCAACCCCCGATTTTGCAACTAACTTGGTAGAAAAAATTGACCTCAAGACTCGGCCCGTTAACAATGCTCAAGAACTCCTCACTTTTATCCCTGGTTTATTCATTGCCCAACATGCTGGCGGGGGTAAAGCGGAACAGATCTTTTTGCGGGGTTTCGACCTGGATCATGGCACCGACATCAACTTATCGGTGGATGGGATGCCGGTTAACATGGTTTCACATGCCCACGGACAAGGATACGCCGATATGCACTTCATTATCCCCGAGATTGTGGATCAAATTGACTACAAAAAAGGGCCGTATTATGCCGACTTAGGGGATTTTGCCACCGCCGGGTCGGCACGGTTTAGCACAGCCAATATTTTGGAAAAAAGTTTTGTCAAAACCGAAGTTGGGAAGTTTGATTCTTACCGCTTAGCAACTGGTATCAACCTGGTGAATCAAGAAAAACAAAAAGCCTATGTGGCCACCGAAATGATGTATTCCAACGGCTATTTTAACGCGCCACAATACTTTAACCGGCGCAACATTTGGGCCAAATATTCAGCGTTACTCGATAATCAGCAAAGTCTAACCCTCAGTTTTTCCAGTTTCGCCAGCTCTTGGGATGCCTCGGGGCAAGTACCTGAACGGGCCGTTAATGCCGGATCAATCTCGCGTTTTGGATCCATTGATCCTACTGAAGGCGGCATCACTGGGCGTACCAACCTCAATGTGCAGTATGCCCGCAACATCTCTCCCGGCGTGTTTTTCAAAAGCCAGGCCTACTGGACCAAATACAATTTTGAGCTCTATTCCAATTTTACTTTTTTCAAGCGCGATTCGGTGAATGGCGATCAAATCCGGCAAAAAGAAAACCGGCAGATCTGGGGGTACAATGGCAGCCTACATTTAGATAAAACATTAGCTGGCTTGCCTTGGAATTCTACCTTTGGCGTCAGCGTGCGCTATGATGATGTGCGCAACATCGAGTTATCCCATACCAAACAGCGGGATATCACCATTGGACAGGCAGCTTTCGGTAACATCCAACAAGGAACTGGGAGTTTGTATTATGATGGGCAATTGTGGCTCAGCCCCAATCTCAATTTGAATGCTGGTTTGCGTTTTGATCAGTTCTTTTTTGGCTATGATGATTTGCTCACTCCCGGTTATCAACTCAAGGTAGTGACCAAAAACATCGCCAGCCCGAAACTAAACCTAACCTACAAACTTTCCCCCCGCTGGCAATTGATGGCGCATTCTGGATGGGGTTTTCATTCCAACGATACACGGGTGGTGACTCAGCAAAATGGACAACAGGTGTTACCGCGAGCATTTGGCGCCGAAATTGGTACCATTTTCAAACCGCTTCCCAATTTAGTCGCTCAGTTGGCGCTGTGGCATTTGGGTTTGCAACAGGAGTTTGTTTACGTCGGCGACGAAGCGATTGTGGAACCCAGCGGTCGTTCCAGCCGCCAAGGTTTTGATTTGTCACTACGCCTCCAATTAGGCAAGCGCTTTTTTGCCGATGGGAATGTGAATTATGCTTTTGCCCGCAGCATCGACGAACCCGAGGGTCAAAACCGCATTCCCCTGGCGCCGATTTGGACCAGCACCGGAGGGATTTTGTTCCAACCCACCAAAAACTGGTCTTTGTCGCTCCGTTACCGCTACCTGGGTGATCGACCAGCGAATGAAGATTATAGTCTTACCGCCAAGGGTTACTTCCTCATCGACGGGCAATTGCAATACACTGCGGGCCATTTTCAAGGTGGATTTGCCTTTCAAAATTTGCTGAACCGCGCTTGGAAGGAGGCTCAGTTCGCAACCACTTCTCGTTTGCGCAACGAGTCGGCGCCAGTGACCGAGATTCACTATACACCCGGTACGCCTTTTTATGGGAAAATATTCCTGAGTTACCGGTTTTGATGACCTGAATTTACTGCTTTAGTTCCCAGTCGCTGAGGCATCTAGGAGCGATCAGATGGCCAAAAGGCCAATGGGAATGCCATGTCAAAACCCAAGCAAATGGATACATTTTGATTTTGATTTTTTCATTAATACCTAAATATTATGATTCGTTACTCCTTGATCATTATCCTGTTATTGGGGGTGAAACTAGCGTTTGGTTCGAGCCACCGCGAAGCCCCTCTGATTGCCAACGACCCGTTGGCAGACAACACTGATCTGTATGCTTTTCGGAGCCCCGACAAGCCCAACACGATCACGATTATTGCCAACTACATCCCTGCAGAATTACCGCACGGAGGACCAAACTACAACACGTTTGGGGAAAACATTCGCTACGAGATCCACATCGACAATGATGCCTCGAAACCTGGCGACGAACTGGTATACCGTTTTACTTTCAAACGCGTGAACGAAGACCCGACTACTTTTTTCAACATCCGCTTGGGAAAACAAAACTTGAAGACGACTTACACCATGGAGCGCAGCATCGATGGTGGTAAAACCTTTCAAGTTGTATTGAGCAACGGATCGGTGCCGCCCGCCAACATTGGCCCGCGTTCAATTGGTACTGGCGTAGGTTTGAACACCACTTATGATGCCTTGATGGCGAAGTCGATCTTGACCAGCTCTACTGGTGAGACCGTTTTCTGTGGTCCAGTTGATGATCCTTTCTTTGTGGATTTAGGCGGTGTTTTTGATTTGGGCAACTTGCCCCGCATTGGTGCAAAATCGCGTGATGGTTTGGCACAGTACAACGTACATACCATTGCGATTCAGATTCCGATTTCTACTTTGTTGAAAAGCGGCGCTCCGGCTACGCCCGCCAACATTTTGGATGCCAACTACATCATTGGCGTATGGGCTTCAGCTAGTCGTCAGGCAATTCGCACGTTGTCTACTACTGGAAAAAACCCTGATGACACCGGCAATTGGGTACAAGTATCGCGTTTGGGCATGCCTTTGACCAACGAAGTGGTGATTCCAATTGGTATGAAAGATTATTGGAACTCCTTGACGCCTTACGAAGAATTGGCCGAAACCGATATGGATGAATTCTTTTATAATCCAGAATTGGCTTTGTACATGGACGATTCGCAGTTTGGCAAAGCAGTACCTTCATTCAGTGCTCTGCGGATTCAGCGCAATTCCTTGCAATCGTTTGATTTTGGTTATGGCAAAAATGGATTGTTCGGTTTGAAAGGCAATCCAGCTTTGGCAGGAACCGCTCTGGACGACAACGTTTTTGGAAAACTCTTGCTTCCAGCGGCCAACAAAGCCCGTTCGGTTGACTTGTGGCCGATTTTCTTTACCGGAGCACCTAACTTGCCACCTTACCAATTGGCGACTGGCAAAAATGGCAACCCATTGGCAGCAGGTAAACCGTTTATCAACAACTTTTTACCCAATGGCGGCGACATGTTGCGCTTGAATATGGCGGTACCGGTAACTCCGCGCACCGATCCAAAATTCAGCTCTTTGGGTTTGATCCAAGCAGCAGTACTAGGTTTGACCGATCAGAGCTTTAACGCCAGCACCAGCATCCAAGCGATTCCAAACATGGATGGTTTCCCTAATGGTCGCCGTTTGGAGGATGATGTAACGCGTATTGAATTGCAAGCAGTTAGTGGCGTGGTTTTAGCAGCCATTGGTTTGTGGTACGACGACTACAAAGCCGGCGATCCCAATCCAGTTAGCAAAAATCTGCTCAACGTATTGACTTACTCCACAGGGGTTGAGAAAAACGACAAACCATTTACCACCGCATTTCCTTACCTGGCTAGTCCATGGTCAGGCGCCGAAACTGCGGCGAAATAGACCTTCACCCATTTGCAATTGCAGCAACGCTTCCGGGTAAACCGGCATTTTTTGCATTTTATTTTTAACTAAGCTAAGTATTTGCATCATGAAAAAACTATTGCTATTGTTCCTAGCGGTGCTGGGAATAAATGGACTCCTTATGGCTTCTAGTCACCGCGAAGCCCCACTTATCGCCGATGATCCATTGGCAGATAATACTGATTTGTACGCGTTCCGTAGCCCCGATAATCCAAACATGGTTACGATCATTGCGTGCTATGTACCTTTGCAGTTGCCTCATGGCGGCCCCAACTATTATTCCTTCGGACAAAACATCCGTTATGAAATCCACGTAGACAATGACGCTACTAAACCAGGCGATGAAATCACCTACCGGTTTACGTTCAAAATTGTCAACGAGGATCCAACTACTTTTTTCAATATCCGCTTGGGAAAACAAAACCAAAAAGCGACTTATACTTTGGAGCGCAGCATTGATGGCGGTAAGTCGTTTCAAGTAATCGTAGCCAATGGCGTTGTTCCACCTAACAATGTAGGTTCGCGTTCAATCACTTCAGCGGTGGGTTTAAATACCACCTATGACAAACTGGTGGCTGGCGCCATAACTTCAGCGTCTTCTGGCGAAAAAGTATTCTGCGGCCCTTCTGACGATCCATTCTTTGTGGATTTGGGCGGTATTTTTGACCTTGGCGATTCACCTCGCAAATCAGGCAAATCACGTGATGGTATTTCTTGTTTGAACATTAGCACCATTGCCTTGCAGATTCCGATCAGCCTTTTGTTGAAAGCGGGCGCACCAGCACAACCTCGCAACATCTTGGACAACGACTATGTGATTGGCGTATGGGCATCAGCTAGCCGTCAAAAAATCCGTACCCTTACCAAAGGCGCGGAAAGTTACGCTGGCGATTGGGTACAAGTATCGCGTTTGGGGATGCCTTTGACCAACGAGGCAGTTATTCCAATTGGTTACAAAGACTACTGGAATGCCTTGACGCCTTATCAAGAATTGGCGGATACGCTTTTGGATGCGTTTTTCTACAATCCAGAATTGGCCTTGTATATGGATGATTCTCAGTTTGGCGGGGCAGTGCCTGCTTTTGCACCCCTGCGCATTCAACGCAAATCCTTGCAATCGTTTGATTTTGGCTATGGTAAGGATGGCTTATATGGTCTAAAAGGCAATGCCGCCTTGGCCGGTACTGCATTGGCGGAGAATGTTTTCGGCGGTTTATTGTTGCCAGGAAAAGGCAAAGCCCGCTCGGTGGATTTATGGCCGATATTTCACACTGGGGTGCCCAATGTGATTCCTTACCAATTGGCAACCGGCAAAGCTGGTAACCCATTGGCCGAAGGCAAGCCTTTCATCAACAACTTTTTACCCAATGGCGGGGATATGTTGCGCCTCAATATGGCGGTACCAGTTACCAGTCGTACCGATAAAGCATTCAGCACGCTGGGTCTAGTACAAGCAGCTGTTTTAGGGTTGACCGATAGCAAATATGCCGCTACTAAAAACCTAGAGTTTATCCCGAACATGGACGGCTTTCCCAATGGTCGCCGTTTGGAAGACGACGTTACCCGCATTGAATTGCAAGCAGTTGGTGGCGTAGTTTTGGCTGCTATTGGTTTGTGGTATGACGACTACAAAGCCGGCTCCGCTAACCCGGTGACGCCCAACTTGGTCAACGTACTTTCTTACTCCACTGGCGTAGAGAAAAACGATGCCAATTTCAAAACCGCTTTCCCTTACGTAGCGCTCCCATGGGCGGGCGATGGCGCATGTAGCGGCTTGGAAGTTGCCACTGCGGTGAGCGATGGCCCACAAGGCAGCGGCAGCACGGGTATTGTATTAAAGGGCCCAATTTTGGCGGCAATAAGTTACCCTAACCCGGTTAAGGATCGCTCTACTTTTGAATTCGTATCGGAAATCGTAGTCGACATCAACATCGATTTGTACAACCGTACGGGACAAAAAGTAGCTAACCTGATCAAAACCACTGTACCAGTTGGTATGTCAAAAGTGGAAGTGCCGATTCCAAATATTGTACCTGGAATCTACTTTGCCCGAATTTCTACCTTGGATGGCAGAGCTATCCAGAGCATCAGAATCATCAAATTTGAATAACTTTTTTCCTCGCTTAGACGCATCAATTTGGTGCGTCTAAGCGAATTTTTCAACCACAAAATTCAACCATCATGTTTCGTAACATTCACTTCGTAGGCTTGATTTTGCTTTTGTTGCTCTCAGCCTGTCAACCAAAAAATAAAACCGCTGAAAAATTGACTGTCAACGACATCCCTTTGTTGTTGGATCGTCATCCCTCCATCCAAAACGGGGAGGAATGGGGTAAAATTCAAAGTTACTACGGCCGCTCACGCCAGGAAGTACTCGATGACCCCAAGGCCATGGAGCCGCGTTTGAATTTGGCCTATGTGTTTATCAATGAAGCCCGCATTACGGGTGAACACGGCCATTATTACCCAGCGGCCTTGAAAATGCTCAACGGCATCTTGGATCAAGGAGCCATCAACAAAGACATGCTTTTTCGCGCTCTAGCTGCCAAAGCGGGCGTGCAACTTTCGCTCCACGATTTTCAAAATGCGTTAACTACCGGCCAGCAAGCGGTAACCTTAAACCCTTACAATGCCCAAATCTATGGCGCCTTGGTAGATGCCAATGTGGAATTGGGGCACTATGATGAAGCGGTAAAAATGGCCGACAAAATGGTTTCCATCCGCCCCGATTTGCGCTCTTACTCGCGGGTGTCGTACCTCCGGGAGATTTATGGTGATGTAGATGGCGCTATCGAAGCCATGCACATGGCTGTGGACGCCGGAGTACCCGGACAAGAACCGAGCTGCTGGGCACGCCTTACTTTGGGGCATTTGTTGGAGCAATACCGCAGCACTGATGAAGCCGAAAACGAATACCAAGAAATATTGGCGCAACGCCCCGATTACCCTTTTGCATTAGCTGCTTTGGCAGGCGTGAAAATGAAAAAAGACGATAACAAGGAAGCCATGCGCTTGCTCAATAAAGCAGCTGAGATCATCCCTGAGGTTAGTTTTTATGAGCAAATAGCTGAACTGCAAAAGAAAAAAGGGGATAAAGCGGCGTATGAAAATACCATGCAAACTGTATTCGCCATGTTTGCCGATGATGAAAAACATGGGCACAACATGGATTTGGAGTATGCCAAAATCTATACCGATCTAGACCCTGATTTGAATAAAGCATTGGCGTATGCAAAAAAAGAGCTCCAAAAGCGTCCCGATAACATTGATGTGAACCGCCGATTGGCCATTGTGTACAGCAAATTAGGTAAGAAAAATGAAGCCGCTACTTTTTTTGCGAAAGCCAGCCGCACGCATTCAAAGCATCCTGAATTGATGGAATTGAAACAGTCGTTAGCAGCACTATAGATTACGAAGTGGATTGAATATGTCAAGTGCCCTAGCCGTTTTTTGCGGCTGGGGTCTTTTTTTTGGGTATTTTTGTAAATAGCTAGTGCTTGGAATTTTATTTTTTTTAAAAAGCCCCCCAAAAAATGCAACCTTTTTTATAGAATATAGTAATGATATATTAGAAACCCTTTTTTAAAATTAGACTACCCATATTATGAAAAAAAATAAACCCTATTTGCTTTTTTTAGTGATATTTGCATCTTTAAATGCTATAAAAGCACAAACTCAGACTTCAACTCAGTTTTCTTCCATTACTTCTGGAAAAACCCTGTCGAACCTCCAAGATTCACTTTATACGATTCTCGAAACTACTGGCTGGTTAAATCTTCACATCTATGCCGATGGGGATCGATTGCTTATTGCGTATGAAAATCGCTTGTTCCGTTTTGAAGCTCGCGCCATCAAGCCATTGGTTAATCAAGTGGCGCCAATCATCGGTAACCGATATCGGCAATTGGATTTGGTGGTGATGAGCCGGGATGAGCCGCTCATTGGCGTCTCATTGTCGCTACAAGCTTGGAATGATTTTCAAAAGGATGAACAATCCTTTCCGGCATTCGCAAAAAGTATAGAGACGACTTTAGACGTTCAAAAAAACTGGCAATTGCTCCGCGGCCAAACTGTTCGCCACCCAGGGGCATACCGGATCGATGCCTTTTTGGATCCTCAATTAAAAATGGGTTTGGGCGGATACCCCAAGCCGATTTTGGCGCAAATCAATTTACTCCCAACCGCGAATGTTTTTTTGTGGCGTGGCGCCCAGTTGACGCTGCAAACGATAGTGCCGATTTTTAACCAATTGCCCATCCCGGAAGACAAACTATTTCGCCCTGGGGTGATCGCTTTTAACCAATATCTCCGACTACCGGGCGCCAGTTTCGTGGGGTTTTCTGCCGGATATTTTACTAACTATACATATGGTGCTGAGATTGAGTTGTCAAAGTTTTTTTTAAACGGGCGACTGATTTGGCGAGGTAAAGCAGGATACACTGGCTATGCTTCTTATCCCCAGCGATTACGATTAGAAAAACCAGTGCCGGGGTGGCAAATTTCTTCATTGAACTACTTGGATTACCAGAGTAGCTTGGAATACCGTTTGGCTAAGTATGATTTCGTTATGAAGGTGGAAGCAGGCAGGTATCTGTATTTTCAAAACGCGGTGAAAATAAGCGCGGTAAGACAGTTTAAAGAAACCGACTTGGGCTTTTTTGCTATGAAAAACGATAAAGGTGTTAACTATGGATTTCAGGTGTCAGTCCCCATCTTTCCCAAAAAATATGGAAAACCCAAAATAGTGCAATTTAGACCCGGCAAAGCTTTTGATTATACCTACACCGCTACGCAAGCTACATTAGAAAGCTATCGAACAGGAAATGATATCTATAGTTTTTTCAAAAAACTAAATCCGCTATTTATTAAAAATCAATTAACTAACCCAAGTGATTGGCGCTAGGGATAAACGTAAAAATTAACCTCCATGAGAAACAAAATATTCGGCTTGTTGGGATTCCTTATGATCGGTATTGCTGTAGGAAAACTAGCGGCACAGGAAACCCCTAGAAAAGAATTGGGACTTTATGGCAATTCTGGGGCGGTTTTTACCCCCAGCGGGTACCTCGTTCCAGATCGCCAATTGTCGTTTGGAGTAAGTTATATTCCACAGGGCTATACCCAAATAAATCGCCGCGAGCCGCTTTGGCGAGGAGATCGGGTCATTTTTGCCAATTTGGGTTTGTTACCTTTTCTAGAAGTAACTTTTCGATTGACCAGTCCCGATGGTTCAAAAAATAATTTTGGTATCGGTGATCGTTCCTTGTTTTTGCGCGGTAGAATTACTAAGGAAAAAAAATACCTCCCGGCTATTGCGATAGGACTTCACGATGGCATTGGAATAGTAGGATACCATCATGCAGCATATGTAGTTGCTTCAAAAAGCTGGATTTTAAATAATGATACCCAGATCTTGATCTCAGGCGGTTATGGCACGAAAATTGACAATAGAGCATCTAACACCTATTTGCAAGGTCTATTTGGTAATGTATCCTGGCAATGGAAACCTTTGACCTTAAATCTAGAATACGACGCCAAAAAAGTAAATGCTGCGCTCAAGTTGAGGCTGCTAAAGGTTATCGTATTGAATGCAGCGCTGGTTGATTTGAAAAAAGTTACTGGTGGCGTGAATCTTCAATTTATGTTGTTGAAATAATCACGTTAATTGAATATTAAATTTCAAAAAAAGATATGTCAATGAGAACGTTAGCGTAATTTTTTCTATATTTGCACCTGTGTCCTCCACACAAGTAATATTAGAAAGTAACATTATTATGTTGATTGCGCTCATTTGTGTAATCTGTAGAATGCAAGCTAAGTTTAGCACTGAATTACGTTATGCATCTATGCGAAAATTTGAATTAGCTATTTCTTAATTAACAAAAAAAATAATAAAAAATAGCCATGTCTCGGGTTGGTTTTTAGAGTCGTGGTTTCATTATTTTCTTTTTTCGGCAACTAACAAAAGTTCTCAAACTAATTTACTACATCAGTATCGCTCTGTTATATCATTCATAGATCAATAAAGATCAATGAATTGGTAGCTTTTTTTTGCTAATCAACAAAAAAAACGCGAGTTGCTGTATTTCAGCGACCTGACTTTTCATTGGTCTGATGAAGACCAATGAAACGGTAGTGCTATTTCTACTAGATAACAAAAAATAAACGCGAGTTGCTGTACTTCAGCGACCTGACTATGTATTGTCTAAATTCCTCATAAACGTTGTATCATGAACAAGTTTAACCTTTATTTATTGTTGATTGCTTCAATCTTTATTGTGGCAGCAAGCTGTAACGTTGAAGTAGTAGAAGCTCCTGCAACTGAAATTCAGCAGGCCCAAAAAGCAAAATCAGCTTGTAAAATTGAAGTGGCGGGCGTAGTAGAAGATGCTTACACTTTAAAACCCATAGCCGGAGCAGAAGTGCGTTTGGGTTCTATCTTGATTACTACCAATGCCGATGGAAAGTACTCACTTAAATTGAGCGACTTACTGGACGCGGATTCTATTGGTGTGATTTCAGTTCGTAAAGATAATTATTTGCTGAGCACCACGGAAATCAGCGTAAACGAAGTGGTGAACCAATCCCAGTGCAATGGCGAAGCCTGGGTAGTTTTTCAAGATTTTTTATTATCACCGGTGTTACCGAGCTTTAAAGTAGGTGCTCAGGGAGGGCTTTTTGAAGTGTACCCCAAAGATTGGACAGTAAAAAGGTGAGTTGTTAATTGATAAAT
>JBBANM010000140.1:0-11265 GCA_040401995.1 Saprospiraceae bacterium | reverse complement strand
GTATTTGGTAAGCTTGCGATTCTTTTCTTGACTAAATGGACAGACACTAATTAACTTTTATTGTGCCAAAAATCATGGAATTTGACAGAGAAATTACAGGTAAAACTTAGTGGTCCAATTCTGAAGATGTGCTAGATGTTGAAAATCGATCAGGATAATTACGTTTGGTTGTTGATGACAGTAGCCAAGGATGATGGGTTGGAACTCTTACTCGAAACTCACGCGTTTACTGTAAAATGAGCCAAAACCAGCCCTTCAAATAAATACCAACCTCAGTTCTCAAATTTTTTCTAATTTTTCACCCAAATCCAAGCCTTAACCATGAAAAAATTATCCTGGCTGTTTTTTGCCGTCAATCTATGCTTTGCTGCCAACGTTTTTGCGAAAGACAAAAACGCAGTCTATTTCACCGACCATCCCGCGCTTTCGCCCGATGGGAACACGCTTTATTTCACCTATGCTGGCGACATCTGGAAAGTTCCTGTTGCGGGCGGATTAGCCACGCGCCTCACCGCCATGGACGGCGATGAACGTTTTCCGCGCCCTTCACCTGATGGCAAGTGGTTGGCCTTTAGTGCTCAGCAATACGGCAATACCGATGTGTATTTGCTACCGCTTGAAGGCGGTGACATTCGCCAATTGACCTATCACGACGCCAATGATGTCGTCAATTCTTGGTCGTGGGACAGCGGCTCGATCTACTTTACCTCCAATCGCTACAACCGGTTCAGTGGGTATAAAGTCTCGATCCAAGGTGGAACACCCCAGCGTTTGTTTCCCAATTTTCACCATACCGTACATGATATGGCGGAACACCCCGGTACTGGCGAGTTTTTTTTCAACGAATCTTGGGAAAGTTTCAACGCGATCACTCGTAAGGGCTATAAGGGCGACCACAACCCCGACGTGCAATCTTACAATCCGCGCACTGGGGTTTACAAGCAATACACCACATGGACTGGCAAGGATTTTGGCGTTACTTTTGACCGCCAAGGCAATCTTTATTTCATCTCTGACGAATTCAACGGGGAATACAACCTCTATACTTTTGAAAAGGATCGCAAAGTAAAACTCACTGATTTCACCAGTTCGATCTGGTACCCGCAGGCCAATGCCGATGGTGGTAAAGTAGCCTTTCGGCGCAATTACCAGATTTATGTGTACGATGTGAAGAAAAAACGTGCTGAACTGGTCGAGATCCACATTCCGCAAAACGTAACCTTGGAGCAACGTCAAGACTTCAATGTCAAGGGGAATATTACGGCTTTCAACGTGTCGGATGATGGAAAAAAACTGGCTTTTATCTCGCGCGGACAAGTGTTTGTATCTGATGTGAAAGGAAAGTTCGTCCAACAACTCCCCACGCGTGCAGACGGGCGGGCGCAAGAAATTTATTGGCTAAAGGACAATAAAACCTTGCTTTTTAACCAAACAGTAGGGGGCTATCAAAACTGGTTCACCTTGCCAGCAGATGGCAGCGGCGCAGAAAAACAACTTACCCAAGATCTGCACAACAACCGCTACCTCTCCTTCAATAGCGACAAAACCAAAGCGGTCTACCTGGCTGGTCGACATGAATTGCGCCTGCTTGATCTGGCTACTTTGGTAAGCAGCACTTTACTCAAGGACGAATTTTGGGATTTGAACAGCGACGAACCGCAATTTGGTCCCGACGATAAACACATCCTCTACACCGCTTACCGCAATTTTGAACGCGATATTTTGGTCTATAACCTGGATACCAAAAAAATCACAAACCTGACCAATACCGGGGTCACAGAGGCTGGACCGCGCTGGTCGGCTGATGGAAAAACCATATATTTTTATGGCAATTTGACCGAACCGGCTTATCCATTTGGATTGGGCGACGCCGATTTATACAGCTTGCCATTGCGAGCTTTTGATGTGCCCTATCGCTCGGATAAATGGAAGGAGTTGTTCAAAGAAGAGGAGAAAAAAAGCAGCACGGCAAAGGATTCAACCAGCAAAAAGATCAACATCCAGATCGATGAAACCAACCTGGCGCAGCGAATTCAAACCCTTGGCCCAACCTTTGGCAATCAGAACAGCCCTTATGTAATTCAAAATGGTGACAAAACAACCATTTTGTTTGCCTCCAATCACGGCGAAGGCAAGGGCAACCTCTGGAAAATCGTGTTAGAACCTTTTGAAAAACCCAAAACGGAGATGATTCAAGGGGCTACTGGGTTTGGTTTTGATATCAGCAGTGCTAAAAGCCAGCATTTTGTGCTCAATAACGGCAATATTGCTACGCTAAACCTCGACGGTAATAAGGTAGAAACCATTGCGCTGGAATATATTTTTCGGAAAAAACTATCGGCTGAGTTTGAGCAGATATTTTTTGAAGCTTGGGCCAACATCGAGCAAAACTTTTATGATGGCACGTTCCACGGCAAAGATTGGAAAGCCATTCGCGATCGATATGCCGCCTTTTTGCCACACCTCAACACCCGTAGCGATTTGCGACAACTGCTGGCCGAAATGTTGGGTGAATTGAATGCTTCCCACCTAGGTTTTAACTCCAGCGGCAGTGAAGAGGAACTTTTTTACAAAGGCCGGAGTGCAGGCACGGGCATTCTTTTTGCCAATGACGATCCTTATCGGGTGGAGCGTATTATAGCACGTAGTCCGGCAGATCGGGCAGATAAAGACATTCGACCTGGCGATCGCTTGATCAAGGTGAACGGTACTGCGGTGGTGGCTACCGCCAATCGCGAAATGTACCTGATACAACCTTCGCTGGATGAAGAAATCAGTTTGACGTTTTTGCGCGGTAAAGAGGAAAAAGAGGTCAAACTCCATCCGGTGAACACGTTTACCATCACTGATCTGTTGTACGATGAGTGGGAGGCGGATTGCCAAAAACGGGTGGATGCGCAGAGCAAAACCCGCATTGCCTACGTCCACATGAAAGATATGGGGTTGGAATCACTGGATCGTTTTTTGAAAGAAATGGTCAGCGAAGGCTGGCAGCGCGATGCCTTGATCTTGGATTTACGCTACAATACGGGAGGTAACGTGCACGATAAAGTGTTGCAGTTTTTATCGCAGCGCCCCTATCTGAATTGGAAATACCGCGAAGGGCAGCTGTCACCCCAACCCAACTTCGGTCCGGCGGCCAAACCCATCGTATTGCTGGTGAACGAACCAAGCCTCAGCGATGCGGAAATGACGGCGCAAGGTTTCAAACAGTTGAAATTGGGAACCATTGTGGGCACCGAAACGTACCGGTGGATCATTTTTACCAGCGGCAAAGGTTTGGTGGATGGATCTTTTTATCGTCTGCCTTCTTGGGGCTGTTATGCGCTGGATGGTAAGGATTTGGAAATCACTGGTGTGAAACCAGATATCTACATCAAAAACACGTTCAAGGATCGATTGGATGGTAAGGATCCACAATTGGATAAGGCGATAGAGCTGATTTTGGGGCAGTTGAAGTAGGGGGGGAAATCACAGGTTCAAGCGCTAAACTCGGCGCTTGAACCTGTAACTCTTAACCAAAAATTTGGGCAAATCCTTAAATCAAGGCCGCATCACCCCAAACTCCCGATCCAGCCTTTTTTCCAAAATTGCCATCGGCATACAACCACCCGATAAGATCAAATCGTGAAACTTGATCACGTCAAATTTATCGCCCAGGAGTTTGGCGTATTTCAATCGCAATTCCTGAAAACGGCGACTGCCCATTTTGTAGCCCAGTGCTTGCCCCTGGATATCGCAGGAATAGCGCAGGGTTTCTGTTTTGATTTGCTCCTCGGATTCAATTACGTTTTGACGCATAAATTCCATGGCTTGCTCGCGCGACCAGCCTTTGTAGTTCATACCCACATCCACTACTAAACGCACGGAAATAAACATATCCATCAGCAAACGGCCGCAATAGTCGTAGGGATCGCTGTAGAGTCCGAGTTCTTCACCCAGAAAGGAGGCATAATCACCCCAGCCTTCCAAAAATGAATTGACCTGTAGGTTGCGACGGTAGGGGGGGAGCGCGGCATTGTCTTTTTGCAAACAGATCTGCAAATGGTGACCAGGCAAAATCTCGTGGTATGCCAAACTTGCAACGCTCACCAAAGAACGCTGATCCAGCTTAGAGCCATTGTACAAATAAACGCCGACCGAATCCGATTCAGAAGGCGTGCTGTAGTAACCAAAGGTCATGCCAGGCTCCAGCGCCAAGGGCAAGCGAGCTACATCATAAGGGCGTTTAGTGCGAATGGAAATCAATTTGGAGAGAACAGGTTCCATGCGTCGCAAGTGCCCTCTCAGACGGGCGCCCACTTCATCAGGTGTTGCGGCCAAAAAACGCTGGTCTTTTTGCAAAAAATTGAGAAAAGCTTTTCGATCGCCCTGAAAACCAGTTAACCGGCGGAGGCTATCCAGCGCGTGGTTGATTTTAACCACGTTTTGCTGACCAATGTTGAAAATTTCGTCAGGGGTAAAATCGGTGGTGGTATGCCATCTCACTAGGTGACGGTAATATTCCTTACCTTCTGGATATTGACTTAAACCAACATTGGTTGGCGTTTTTTTGAAGTAATCGCCTTCTAGGAATTGAGCAATTTTATCGTAGGCCGGAATGACTTCTTGTTCCAAAATTTTTGTTACCTCCAGCTGAAAAGACTTTTGCTGTGAGGTGTCAAATTTCATTAAGCGATCCTTCCCCACGTACATGGGAAGTGTAGCCGCTGCGCGATGGTACGATTTCATCAAACCAATGGCCAACTCGGTTTCATTTTTTTGCAAACGAATGCCCTTGTTATCTTGATACTTGAGTTTGTCCAAGTTGGCAGTCAACAACTTGGCAAACTGGTGCAACAATTGCTGGTATTGCTGCAAATCGGTTGGGGTTCTCAGCGCTAATCGAGGAAAGATAGTACCTGCTCCGGAATAAGAACTGTAGGGCGTGATGGCTGGAAACGTAAGGTCATAAAAGCGGGTAGCTTCCAAGCGCAACTTGGCAATCCAGCTCATCAGATCAAAATCAGTCAATGAAGCAACCGGTAACTGCTGGCGATTGATTTTTTTGAGTTGATCCTGTACTTTGGTGAAATAGAGGAAATCCTTCCCAAAGTCTTCTTTGGTACCCATGTACAACAGATCTGGAAAAATAGGCGAAGTAAGGTCAAATGCGCGACCGGTTTTTTGTTCACGTAGCCAATAATCAGCGGTAATGGCGTCGAGTTTTTCTTTGGCAGTTTTGGTTTGCGCCTTGGTGGTAAAAGGCAATACCAGGAAACAGCATACAAAACTGAAGAAGAGCGTGCGGTTTTTCATACAATTAAAACAGTTTTTTGTCACAAAATGAACTGCCAGTACAGTAGAGGGGGACAAAAATTTCGGCCCGTATTTTCCATTCGCCATTGATTTTGTGCCACTTGGCGAGGTAGCTGCCTTTGAGTTGTACCAGGCCGTCGGGTTCGCGCCATTGACCAGTCCAAACTCCCGTTTCAGCGGCCATGTTCCAAGGGGCGTACACGTCTACTTTTTGGGAACTGCGCACGTAGAGCACTTCTTTTTTGGTGTACAACTCGGTGGCGAAATTATGGCGGTTTTTTATTCGTCCTGCTACCTCGGAATTACGCGAAGAAACGAGGTGATAATCATCCGCCCAATATTGTGCAATGGCATTGGTGTCTTTGCTGACGATGGCCGCATTGGAATTGAGTCGAGCATTACGGATGGCCATTTCATCGAGGGACGGCGCGGGTTGAACGGTTTTGCAATTCGACAAAAAAACAAGCAGACTGAGCAAAAAAAAGCAACGAAGTAGGGTCATTGGGCAAAGCGTTTGGCGTTCAAAAATCCGATGGGCTGGGTGGTACTCCCTTTGAGGGCAAGATCGCTCATGATTTCACCCACTACCGAAGCAAATTTGTAGCCATGACCGCTAAAACCGGTGGCTACTACCACATCTTTATCGTACCCGGGTACAAAATCGAGGATGAAGTTTTCATCAGGTGTGTTGGTGTACATGCAAGTTTTGATCACATGAGTTGATTCATAACCTTCGGGCATAAACTTGTTCAGCATGTAGGTTAAAATCGATTCATCTTTGGAGTTAGGTACACGATCGATGGTATCGGGATCAGAAACGGGGCCATGATAATGGTGCGCCAGCTTGAGACCAATAGGCCCGCCAAATTTTTCAACTGGTAAAATCGGGAAGCCATAAAAAATACCTGGAGTAGCTTCATCGGCGATAGTCCAACAGGCCATTTTGCCCAATTCAAAAAGCTTCCAATTTTTTGGTTTTACCCAGGCAATCATCTGGCGAGTTACCGTTAGTTTGCTAGATAAACCTGGAATCATTTTACCCGCCCAAGGACCGGCAGTGATGATTAATTTTTTAGCAGTATACGTTCCGCTAGCGGTGGTGACCGTTACGCCGTCGGCACTGCGTTTCCAGTTGCCAATTTTTTCCTTCGTTTTGATGATAGCGCCATGTTGCAAAGCGAGCTGGGTATACAATAAAATGGCGCGTTCGGGGGTGACAAAACCGGCGTCGGGTTCAATCAGTTTTTCATAATCGTCGGGGATATTGAATTGCGGATGCATTTTTTTGGCCTCGGCACTGCTCAACTTGTTGACTTTGATGTGGTACTTATCGGCGGAGGTATGTACGCCCGTTATTAAAGGGTGGTCGGGTTTGCCAAAATACAACAAGCCGGTTTTGGTATAAATATTGGCGCCAGTGACGGCCTCCAAATGTCGCCAGTTTTGATATGCTTTTTCCAGCAACGGCACATAATCCGGGTGCTCGAAATAGGCTTTGCGGATGATGCGACTTTGGCCACCATGCGAACCCATCTCGTGGGGGATATCAAATTGTTCCAATCCAAGCACTTTTACCCCTTGTTGCGCCAGGTAATAGCAAGTTGCCGAACCCATTGAACCGACACCCATTACGATCACGTCGAATTGGATTTGCGCATCGGCATTGGATTTTTGGATTTGCTGGGTAACGTTTTCCTGTGCGGCAGCGATGATGGGCGCGGTGCCTAGTACCGAAAGCCCTAGGCTATTTTGCAAAAAATCTCTTCTTTTCATGTCTGATGGTTACTGTGCTTTTGCTTGACCAGCTCGCCGCGGATCGCCGCAAGCATAGCGGATATTGGATTTTGGATCGATAAAAACGCCTTCAAAACTACCCAAATGCCATTGCCATGGGCGCACTTTGTCAAATTTCATCCCTAGTTTTTCGAGGGCTGCAACAATAGCAGGATCGTAATTTTGCTCGATCAGCATCGAATCTGGTTTAGCAATCGACGAACCTCCAAATCGGGGATAATGTACCGATTCTTCGGGCAGCATGCCAAAATCCAGGATATTGATGGTATTTTGAAAAATATTTTCCATCAAAGACACACTGGGCGACCCTGAAGCCAGGACTGGTTTGTTGTTTTTGAAGAATATATTGGGACCAATGCGGGCATTGATGCGTTGCCCAGGATCAGGAACTCCACTTGCATAATGTAAAAACGCGCCACAGATGCTCACACCATCCGTATACAATTGATTGGTCCAAGGGAAGCTCATCACTGAATGCAATACCGTAGCCACATTACCCTGTGCATCGACCACCGTTAAATGATTGCTTCCGGGTTTGGCCGGCATCAGATCGGAGAGGGTGAGCGGTTTTCCAGGTAGTTTGGCAAAACGTTCGGCAGCATAAGCTTTGGATAGTCTTTTTTCTACCGGCGTTACATTGCCCGTAGATCTTTCGATCAAAGAATGTACCAACACTTCGCCCAAAATTTGCATGGCTTTCAGGGTTGATTCGTAACTGCTGTGGATTGGACCGTATTTTTTAAAGTCAAAAAGCTCGGCCATTTGCATGTATTCTATGATGTTTTCACCACCATAATCAGGGGCGGGGGCAGCTTCGATGGTATAATCTCTAAAACTGCCTTTGACTGTGTCCTGAACAATCGGCACATAGCGCTCAAAATCGGCTTCGGTGACAATACCTCCGGCTTTTTGTACCACTTTGCAGAAATTGCGGGCAAACTCGCCATGATAAAAATATTTGCTGCCCTCTTCAGATAATCGAGCCAATACAGCGCCCAATTTCTTTTGGATCACCATGCCTCCAGGACGAATAAGATCATTGCCTTGGAAATAGATTTCCTTGCCGTCGGCAGAAGCGGCAATGTTGTCAGCACTATCAAAGATTTCACCCCACAAAAATGGATAGGCTTCAAAACCCTCATTGGCGTAGCGAATGGCATTTTTCATCAATTGCTTGATGGGCAAGGTGGCAAACTGTTTGTGTGACTCCTCAAAACCGCCCCAAAAACCTGGAACAATCACGCTTTTGCCCGTTGGTACAAGGCTCATCAATTTTTGGGGAGCAAATTCCTCTTTTTTGGTCGCTAGCGGAGCATTGCAACTGCCGTTGACGTACTTGGTTTTTCCAGTTTTGGCATCATAATAAAGCATGCTGAAAACACCGGTCAGCGTAGTCATGTGCGGTTCAACCACCGTTTGTACGATGGAGGCTGCCAAAGCTGCGTCGGCTGCATTTCCGCCAGCTTTTAAAACTTTAACGGCTTCATTACTTACTAGCGGATTGGAAGAAACGGCAATACCTTTGCTACTACTTACGCCTTTCTTTTTTCCGAAGTTGGCTTCGTTTATCAGGCGCTTACGCTCCAAGGTGAAGGCATCAGGAGGAAGAAGAGAAGGATTTGTAAAATCTAAGGCTTTTGCGGCACCAGGAAGTGCAAGTGCAGGCACGCCCAAAAGGGACGACCCTAAAAAATTTCTACGTTTCATTGCTTTGGTGGTTAGTGGATTAGGCGAATAAGTATAGCTTCTTGAAAAATAAGTTAATTTTTTTAAATGAAGAGGTATTCGACTGTTTTTTTGTGAGACACATTCAACGGCTTAAAAATGTTGATTTATATTGTGCCATTCCCAACATACACTTAGTTTGACGCAAAAAATTACTTCCCGATTTTTTGGGAGGCTTTTGAATAGGAAGCTCACTTGAAATGAACCGTTCAACTTCCTATTCAAAACCCAAAATCGGGAAGTTAATTTTTCTGCGTACCTAAGATTCAAATCAGCGATCATGAGCAGAACCAGATTAGAAGCCTTTAGCGACGGTGTTTTGGCCATCATCATCACCATCATGGTGCTGGAAATCAAGGTGCCTAATGATACCGACTGGCATTCGATACTGGCGCTATTGCCCATTTTTACCAGTTATTTGATCAGTTTTTTGTTTGTGGGGATCTATTGGGGTAACCACCACAACCTGCTACAAGCTGCGCATAAAGTTAACTCCGCCATATTGCTGGCCAATTTAAACTTGCTATTTTGGTTGTCGCTGTTGCCTTTTGCTACGGCTTGGATGGGAAAAAACAAGTTTAGCACCAACACCATGATTTTATACTCGATTATGTTGATTCTTTGCGGCATGGCGTATTGGATATTGCGGCGTTGTATTTTAGCTACTTTGACCAAGAGCGATCCATTTCATCTGGCAGTAAGTCGACAGCGGTATAAGATGATTATTTCAATGGTGGCTACAATGGCGGCTATCCCGTTTTCTTATATCAATCCTTATCTCTCCGGAGCAATGTTTATTCTGCAATCTGGAATTTGGATCATTCCGGATAAGAATATTGAGAAGGCGGCGACGAGCGTCAATGAGCATAAAAATTAAGGTAGACAAAAAATGAAAAAATTTGATTGTAAATATTTTTAAAACTTTTTGTGGTTAAAAATAAAAAATTATACCTTGCTTATGATTTCAACAAAGGCATTAAAGAGTTTGAGTTGAAATGGAAAAATCGAAAAAACACACACTAAAACCACACACCATGAAAACAACCAACATCCTGTATTGGGTTTTTACTGGAATTTTTACATTCTTCATGTTGGGTTCTGCCATACCCGACGTATTGGTCATGGATTTGGCCGTTAAAGGCTTTGGCGAATTGGGCTATCCCGCTTATTTAGTGCCCTTTTTGGGCGTTGCTAAAACATTGGGGGTAATCGCCATCCTCATTCCGGGTTATCCGCGTATCAAGGAATGGGCGTATGCGGGGTTGCTGTACGATGTAACGGGAGCAGTATATTCCATCTACTCTGTTGGTAAACCAATAGGTACTTGGGCGCCTGTTTTTATACCCATCACTATTGGCGTTTTGTCTTATGTGTATTATCACAAAAGATTGACAGAGAAGGCGCAATCAGCAGGCTAAAGCGATAGATTCCTTTTACGCTCACTAAACCTCGAAGGTTTAGTGAGCGTAAAAGGAATCGTAATGAATCTACCTAGCATCATCCTTGTGCTTCAAAATACTCCATACCGTGCGCGTGCTCAAGTTGAACCGATCGGCCAGCATTTCTACCGTTTGGGTTTTTTGCCCTCGGCTTCCAAGGTACCCTTCATTAAAGGCTTTAAGTACGGTATACTTTTGAATGACATGAGGATTGATCAGTTCTTGATCAATGAGGTAGGTAATCAGCCCTTCTAATTCCGGTTTGAGTTGATGTTTGTTACAATACTCGCAATACTCTAGGCAGAGCCGATCTTGAAATAAATCAAGGATTTGTTTTCTTAGTTCCTTTGACATAGTTTAGAATTTTATTTTATTTACTTTAGAATTTTAATATTTCATTTCAAAAAACCAGGGAGAACTGGGGAAATTTTTTTTTCGATCCCCTCTTTTTTTGGTCTTAATTGCGCTCATATTCTTAAAAGAACTCGAGCGTTAGTTAATGTTAGGCATTTTGGTGATCAGCCCCCCCTGGGTGTGTAATTTTGAAATGACAAGTTTATTCATATAGGACAGTTTGCTTAAATAACTATTTTACTAATTTAATCGTTTTAACTGGGATCTAGAACCATGAACCGGAGTTTAGTTTTACCTCCATTGCTTTTCAGCGACATACAATATTACTTCAATTTTAGCTTATGTGTCACGTTTGGATGTCTTAAGATTTGGGACAAAAAATGCTCATTTCTCCTTATAAATAGAATATTTTATCAGTTGTTTAGGTGCATTAAACATGGGTAATATTCAGAAATACAATTAGTTGTATTGTGACTTGTTTCTTCAGTTTTCCTCGTCAATTTTGTAAATAACCACCTTGTCGCTGCGATCCTTTTCCATCACCCGATTTTTTGATCAAATTTCCCTTGTGTTTCAGTAAAATGCTTCAAGTTGTCATCCCCCGACATTCCCCACCCCTTAAATGCGTAAATAATATTTTCCAGCAAAGCCCCCC
>JBBANM010000139.1:0-11279 GCA_040401995.1 Saprospiraceae bacterium | reverse complement strand
TGGCTCTATTGCAGCTGCCCTCCTCTTTTGGTATTTTTAACCCATTATTCGCATATATTATTTAAACCACTCCATCGAAGATGGGAGGGACTAAACTTATCCGAAAGAATTAAATAAAAAAAGAGCATCCTTTTGTCAAGAATGCTCCGAGATTCCCTAAAATCACCCGAATAATTACCATAAGTACATGTAGCAAATAACGGCCTTATCCAAGGGTGATCCAATGACTTAAATCAGCAGATGCAGAAATTTATATTCTTAGAGTGTGTTTGGGTTTTTAGTTCGCGCTGCAAATGGCCAAAATTCACCCCAACTTCGTTGTGAAAATACTCATGTAGCGCTGCTACACTCCGTTTTTCACGCCTCGTTGGTGCAAATTTTGACTCACTACGCCTGCGAACTAAAAATCCAAACACACTCTTAGCGCTGGTTTTTTTTAGAATATGAAAAAAATGGAGGGATTTTATCCCAATGTCGTACCTCCATCGCCAGTAAACATGACGCCGGTACAATAGCCCGAAGCATCGGATGCCAAGTACAGAGCCATGGAAGCGATCTCTTCTACCGTACCCATTCGCGCCGCTGGAATGTTTTTTACCCAACGGTTGAGGGCAGCTTCATTTTCCCACAACGCTTGCGAAAACTTGGTCTTAATCAAGCCTGGACAAATGGCATTGACCCGAATACCGTCTTTTCCCCATTCTTTGGCTTGTACTTTGGTGAGCATATTGAGCGCCGCTTTAGATACCGAATACAACCCCAAACCCGGATCGGGTACAAAAGAAGCAATGGAACTAATGTTGATGATCGAGCCGCCGCCGCGCTGTTGCATGATGGGATATACCAAATTGGAAATCGCAAAAGGCGCTTTCACGTTCACCGACATGATTTTGTCAAACGCCCATTCTTCGGTATTGGCAATGGGGCCGTAAACTGGGTTGGTAGCAGCATTATTGACTAGGATGTCGATGCCGCCATAAAGTGCTACCGTTTTTTCAATCAACAATTTGCAGCCTTCCGCATCACCAGCATTGGCCGCAATTCCGGTACATTCTCCGCCATCGGCGCGAATGCTATCGGCTACTTTGTCCAGTTCCTCTTGTTTGCGCGAGTTGATCACCACTTTAGCGCCATACGCGGCGTAAAACCGGGCAATCGATTCCCCAATGCCTTTGCTAGCGCCCGTGATGAGGGCCACCTTGTCGGTTAGTTTGAATGCGTCTTGGTAATTCATGTAGGTTGTTTTTCAGGTAAATTATACTTTCCATCCCAAGGAAAGTACAGCAGTTGTTATGAAACCGCCAATAAAACCGCTACAAAATGGCAAATACTGGCCGCTAAAACAAAGATGTGCCAAACTAAATGATGGTAGAAATATTTTGTCCACAGAAAAAATATCACCCCTAGACTATACAACACCCCTCCCAACGTAAGCATCACCGTGATAGAGAGCGGCAAATTTGCAAAAAATGGTTTGATCACAATCAACAACATCCAACCCATCACCAAATAAATCGCCGTGGAGAGGTAAGTAAAACGATCCACAAAAAAGATTTTGAAAATAATGCCCAATAAAGTCAAACTCCACAATACCGCCAGCAATACAATACCCGTAGGATTGAAATAAAACAACAAAATGAAAGGCGTATAACTCCCTGCAATCAAAAAATAAATGCTGATGTGGTCAATGATCTTCAATACCCGCTTTACCTCAGGATGCTGAAATCCGTGGTACAAGGTGGATGCGGTATAGACCATCAAAAAACTAAACCCAAAAATACTGGCGCCCACCAAACCCGTTGTATTGCCATTTTTAACAGCAGTGGCAATCAAAATGGGCATACCAATGATGCCAAAAAGCATACCAAATGCATGGGAAATGCTATTGGCTAATTCTTGCTTGAGGTTGGGTGTAAAAACTTGCACAGCCATGATCCTATTATTTTTTTGTGGACAAACGGAAAAGCGACTTAAAAAAGTGTTTTTTACAAAAAATCTAATGTGGTGAGGTTAAGAAATCGCCACACTTTTTTTACTTTACCCTACACCTAAGGAACGGTTGAAAGTGTAAGGCCAAAGTGTACCTTTATTATTTACCTGTTCCTAAAAAAAAGCAGACGATGAAAATACTTCACTGTTCGGAATACGGCCAGCCTTCTTTGTTGCACGTGGATGAAATAGCGGAACCTCCATTAGAAACGGGGCAAGTAAGCATAAAGATTCATGCTTGCGGCATCAATTTTCCGGATATCCTGATGATTCAGAACAAATACCAGTTTCAACCGCCCTTGCCATTCGCTCCCGGCGGCGAAGTAGCGGGTATTGTACAAGCTGTTGCTGATGGAGTGAAATTTCCCAAAGTAGGCGATCGGGTATTGGCGCTGACGGGTTGGGGTGGCTTGGCGGAATCAGTGAATGTAGCCGCCAAACGGGTTTTTCCTATGCCTCCAGGAATGGGTTTTCTTGCCGCAGCTACTACTTTGTATACCTATGGCACTTCCTATCATGCCCTCAAAGACCGCGCTCAATTAAAAGCGGGCGAAACCTTATTGGTACTGGGCGCTGCGGGCGGAGTAGGTCTTGCTGCGGTTGAATTGGGCAAGGTAATGGGCGCAACGGTCATTGCTGCCGCTTCTACCGATGAAAAACTGGCAGTATGCCGTGAAAAAGGCGCCGACTTTACCATCAACTATACCACGGAAGATTTGCGCGCAAAATTGAAGACAATCACCCAAGATCGCGGGGTGGATGTGGTCTATGATCCAGTGGGCGGGAGTTTATCGGAGTTGGCGCTGCGCTCCACCGCTTGGGGTGGCCGTTATTTGGTGGTTGGGTTTGCCGCGGGCGATATCCCCAAAATTCCGTTTAATCTGCCATTGTTGAAAGGCTGTGCGGTTATTGGCGTTTTTTGGGGCAGTTTTGCCGAACGCGAACCCCAGAAAAACCTGGCCAATTTTGCCGAATTGCTCAACTGGATGCAATCGGGCGCGATTTCTCAGCATTTGCATAAAGTATATACCCTAGAAACAGCGCCGGAAGCCTTGGAAGACATGATGGAACGCCGCGTCAAAGGCAAAGCGGTAGTTAAAATTGGCGACTGGACTGAAACCGAACTTCCGCCTGCTGCTGCAAAACCAGCGCCAGCTGTTGAAACCTCCTTCAGCGGCCCATTACGAGTCCAAAAACCAGCGGATGTCAAAAACCACGTCGGTCGCTCCCTAGGAACATCCGAATGGCTTACCGTTATGCAAACCATGATCAACGATTTTGCCAATGCCACTTTGGATCACCAATGGATCCATGTCGATGAGGAAAAAGCCAAAGCGTTTTTGCCGGGTGGAAAAACCATTGCTCATGGCTACCTCAGTTTATCGTTGATTTCACAATTCATCTACCCTTTGTTGCAAATTGAACAGGCACAAGCGTCGCTGAATTATGGCGTTAATAAGGTGCGTTTTCCAGCGCCGGTTCCCAGCGGGAGTCGCCTGCGTTTGCATGCTGCCATCAATAGCGTGGAAGACATGCCCAACAACGGCGTGAAAATCATGATCCAATGTACCTTGGAAATGGAAGGAAGCGAAAAACCGGTTTGTGTAGCTGAGATTATTACGGTGGTGTCTTGATTATTGGGGGCGTATCAAAATCAGGACAGATTGCCGATTAGGGTGATAAAGGCTCCTGTTCTGTAGAGCCACATTGCAATGTGGCTCTACGACATCGTGCTCAATCACAACTATTTAACTCAATTTTTTAAAAATGACATTGGAGCCTTCTAGCTCCGATTGTATCATCTACTCCGATTGTTTTTTGAACTAAAAAAACCATTCACATGCGATTGAAAGATAAAATTGCCATTGTAACCGGCGGCGCCAGCGGAATCGGGCTCGCCACCGTCGAAAAATTTGTACAGGAAGGCGCTAAAGTCGCCATCTGGGATGTTGCCGAACATGGGCACGAGGTAGCTAGAAAAATGACTGACGCCGGGCATACGGTGCACTTTTTTCCAGTATCGGTTACGGATAGGGAGCAAATTGCGACCGCTACCCAGGCTGTGCTAGAGCTATTTGGCCGCATCGATATATTGATCAACAATGCCGGAATCACTAAAGACCGTACACTGCTGAAAATGTCGACCGATGATTGGGACAAAGTGATTGGCATCAATTTAACGGGTGTTTTTAATTGCACCCAGGCCATTGCACCCATCATGAAAGAGCAGAATTACGGGCGTATTGTTTCTACGGCGTCTAACGTAGGCTTGCGCGGTAATTACGGTCAATCCAATTACGTCGCCACCAAAGCCGGTTTGATAGGCATGACCAAAGTATGGGCCTTGGAATTGGGGCGTTTTGGGATCACCAGCAATTGTATTGCCCCCGGCTTTATTGAAACAGCGATGACGGATGCCATACCGCCTGATGTAAAAAAACAACTGCTGGCGCACAATCCGCTGGGTTTTTGGGGACAACCCGACGACATCGCTTATGGATTTGTTTATTTGGCCAGCGATGAAGCGCGATTTGTCAATGGAACTTGTTTGGTGATTGACGGCGGATTTGCCAGAGATTAATAGCATGGAAAAAAAGAAAGAGGTTGTTTTTTTGCAAAAATCAGTACCGGAACTGACAATCTTCACCGCTTTGCGGATCAAAATGTTGCTTTTTGCCCTTATTTAACCGTTTCTAACAAAAAAGCGCAAGATGATCAGCAAGATTCTTTTTCCAACCGATTTTTCTCCAACGGCGCAAAACGCTTTTCAGTACTGCCTGGTATTAGCCAAATATTACCAAGCCACAGTTAAAGTTGTTCATGTGGTTTATCCTGAATATGCCATCATGGATGTTCCCGTAGTATCAGCTAATCTTACCCACGATAAGGTAGCAGCGGCATATATTGCGCTTAATAGTTTTGTGGATTACACCACCAACGCTTTGATCAAAAAAGGCGTGCTGTTCCAGCGAGCGGATGTTCAAGTCTCAGCAGAAGTAGGTACCACGGTGGCTGCTATCCATACCGTTGCTGGACATGACCAAATAGATCTTATCGTAATGGGGATACGAGGGCATCACAATGCGTTGGAAAAAAGCTTTGGCAGCGTTACTACCGGAGTAGCGGAACAAGCGCATTGTTCGGTTTGGCTTATTCCCGAAAATTTCGAATGGGAAGTGCCGCTCATCGCTGCTTATGCCAGTGATTTATCTGCTGGTGATGCCTTACATTTGCTTCATGCAACGGAATTATTAGAACCATTTAGCGCTATTTTGCATGTTGTGCACATCGAAAATACACAGGAAGAAAATGCACACCAAATCAGCCGTTTGGAGCGGATGATTAGCGACAACCAGGCGGTGCTCCAGATTCAATTCCACGAAGAAAAAAAATCTTCAGTGGTGGATGGGTTAGAGAGTTTTGTTGAAAACCATGACGTAAATTTGTTGGTGATGACCAGTCCTTCCCGGAATGTGTTGCAACGCATGTTTCATCATGGAAATACTTGGAAAATGGCTTTAGACACCAAAACGCCGTTGTTGGTATTGAAAAAAACGGGTTAAGGAACGGGTGAACAATAAAGTATCACCTTTGCCTTGCTCTTTCACCGCCACTCTTCCTATCTTTTTCGTTACAATGCCCCACATTGCGCCTCAAAAGATAGTCGATTGGCAGCAAAATAGCGGCGGCAAAAATGTCACTTTATTATTCCCCCGTCCCTAAGAAGCCAAAGTTCATCAACATTCATGATTACCTAAATTTGCCTATGCCTGAATCTACCACCTCCCCTCGTATGAATTTGCTGTATGATCCTGTCTGTTTAGGACACGACACTGGTGACCATCCGGAAAACAAAAAACGCTTAAAATTATTCGACCATTTACCGATAACTCCTTTTCCTAATGGGGAGATCTACTTGGATTTGGTGCATACGCCCGCTTATATCCAAAAGGTTAGGGAACACAGCCAAGCCGCGCTAAATCTCGATGGCGATACGCTACTCTCTGAAGGAAGTTATGCGGCGGCTTGTCATGCCGTTGGTGCTACCTATGAAGCTGCTCAAAAAGGCGATTTTGCTTTGGTGCGCCCTCCTGGTCATCATGCCTACGCGACGCATGGCAGCGGTTTTTGCCTCTTCAACAACGTTGCTATTGCTGCCCAAAAATTGGTGCTCGAAGGTAAACGCGTCTTAATTTTTGACTTCGATGGGCATTTGGGAGACGGTACCTCCGCTATTTTTTACCGCACCGATAAAGTATTGTACTGGTCAACCCATCAATATCCCGCTTTCCCTGGGCATGGCTTTATCAACGAAATTGGGGAAGGCAGCGGGTTAGGCTTCAATTTCAATGTGCCGCTACCGCCTGGTAGTGCCGATGATATTTTTTTACACGCCTTGGATCATTTTTTACCCTTAGCGGCTCAATTTAACCCCGACGTGGTAGCCATTTCTGCTGGTTTCGACGCCAATCAGTTTGATCCTTTGCTGGATCTGCGTTTTTCGAACAATGCTTTTTACCGAGTTGGGCAACGCATTGCGGCACAATTCCCGAATGTTTTTGCGGTTATGGAAGGAGGATACCACCTCAACGAATTGGAAAAAGGCGTGTTGAGTTTTTTGGCAGGAATGAATGGCCAATCCATGCCATTTGAAGAACCGCACACCGTTTCTGGAATGCGCATTTGGGAAACCTACGAAATGTATTTGCATGGCGCTTTGAGCAAATTAAAACCATATTGGAAAATGTAGCACACATGCAGCATCAACTGGATAAATTATTCAAACCGGAATCACTAATGGTCATTGGCGATTTTTCTGGAGGTGCTGCTCCGGGTTACCAATTGGTTCACAATTTGGTACAGGCTGGTTATAGAGGTCAGGTGTACGCAGTTGCACTGGGCGGCATCACACCAACCACCGAAGTTGTTTATGCGAATGTTGCGGAGGTTCCCGTGAAAGTAGATTTGGCGCTGATTGGCGTACCCGCTCCGGCTTGTTTTGCACAAATTGAAGCATGTGGAAAAGCAGGAATAGGGGGCATTGCGGTGCTGTCTTCACCCGCTTTTTCGGGAATAACCATCGATCGAGAAGACCATCAAAAAATTCTCGCCTTATGTAGGAAATACAACATGCGCTTATTGGGTCCCAATAGCATCGGTTTTATGCACCCTTCACAGCGTTTGAATGCTAGTTTTTCCTATAAAATGGCTCTGCCAGGTAATTTGGCGCTGATTTCACAAAGCGGCGCTTTGCTGACCTCTATTTTAGATTGGTCGGTTGCCCAGCAAGTAGGGTTTAGTTATGTTGTTGGGCTGGGTAGTGGCGCAGATGTAGACATCGCCGACCTGATCGATTATTTGGGTTCGGATACCCAAACTTCTTGCGTGCTGATTTATCTGGAAAATTTAAAAAACGCTCGCCGGTTTTTAAGCGCAGCGCGGGCTTTTTCTCGCTATAAACCCATCATTGTGCTCAAAGCTGGGCGTAGTGAAGAAGGTAGTGCCGCGGCTTTGTCGCATACCGGCGCAATGGCGGGCAATGATGCCGGTTATGAGGCTGCCTTTCGTCGCTCAGGGATCATCCGGGTAGATACCATTGCACAGTTGTTTAACATCGCCCAAGCTTTGGCTTTGCAACCTCGTCCGCGGGGTACGCATTTGGCAATCCTTACCAATGGCGGAGGCCCAGGCATCTTGGCCACCGACTATTTGATCCGCAATGGCGGTCAATTATCGAAATTCTCCGAGCGTACGATTCATCAGCTGGAAGAACAAGGGTTTCAAAAAAAACGCCCGGATAATCCCATCGACCTTCATGGCGATGTTGACCCCGCTGAATATACTTTAATCATTCAAACCTGTTTGCGGGATGAAAATGTCGATGGGTTGCTCGTTGTTCTTTCTCCTCAAAATATGCAACAGAGCAACGCCTTGGCCGAAGCCTTGATTAAAGGAAAAGCTAGGGCAAATAAACCGGTATTTGCCGTATGGATGGGCGAAACCGAAGTACATGCCGGACGAAAAATACTCGAACAAGGTCGCATTCCGCATTATCGATTTCCGGAAAGCGCGGTGGATACTTTTTTGCGTATTGCCCAGTATGTGAAGGATTTGGAGTTATTATACGAAACGCCGCCGGCGGCGCCCATTGATTTTCAGCCCAATCAGCAAAGGGCACGAGACATCATTGATCAAGTACGTAAGGAAAAACGTCTCTTGTTGCACCAAGCTGAGGCTAAGGAATTGCTTTCTTGCTATGGTATTCCCGTCAATCGAAGCGAATTGTGCAAAGAGGAATCCATTGCGGTGCAAACTGCGAATAGTTTGGGCTATCCGGTAGTTGTCAAAATCGCGGCCACCGGGATCGGCCATAAAACGGACATCGGTGGAGTGATCATGCCCGTAAACGACGAACAAGGCGTAAGACAAGCGTTTCAAAAAATCATGCAAAATGCCCAACTCC
Organism: Saprospiraceae bacterium; assembly: GCA_040401995.1. GTDB lineage: Bacteria > Bacteroidota > Bacteroidia > Chitinophagales > Saprospiraceae > Haliscomenobacter. Next base: position 2,827 of record JBBANM010000139.1, on the reverse strand, counting down.
TTCAGCCACAAGCCAATATAGAAGGCGTATGGATTGAAAAAATGGTGTACAAACCCTTTGAGTTACTAATTGGCGCAAAAAAAGACCCTGTTTTTGGTCCGATGATTGTATTTGGGCGAGGCGGGGTAGCTGTTGAAGTATACCGTGATACCAATGCCGGATTGCCGCCGCTCAATATGGCTTTGGCTCAGCGCATCATTGAAGGGACGCAGATTTACACTTTGCTGAAGGGATTTCGAGGAATCCCCGGCGCTAACCTGCGGGAGCTGGATTTTTTGTTGTGTAAGTTCGCTTACTTGATGATGGATTTTCCAGAAATCAAAGAATTGGAAATCAATCCATTAATGGCTGACTTGCAAGGGGTGGTAGTGGTAGATGCCTTGGCGGTTTTGGACAATACCCAACCCGTTGAAGGGCATCCTTATGCGCATTTGGTCATTTCGCCCTACCCTGGGCAAAAATACACCCAAAAGGTAATCACTAAAAAAGGGGTTGAAGTATTTTTTCGCCCCATTCGCCCGGAAGATGAACCCGCCCTTGGCCGGATGTTGCAGAAGGTGTCCAACGATTCCTTGTACATGCGTTTTTTTGGCTTTATCCCCAAGATTACCCATGCCTGGATGATTCGTTTTACCCACATCGACTATGATCGGGAAATGGCCATTGTAGCGGAAATCAACCAAGGCGCGGGTCGAGAAATGGTGGGTGTGGTGCGCATCATTGAAGATGCTTGGCGCGAAAATGCCGAATACTCAATTTTGCTGGCCGATTATTTCCAAGGACAAGGCCTGGGGAGTTTACTGACGGATTACATCATCGGTATCGCTAAGGAGCGCAAGATCAAAAAAATCGTGGCTTCGGTGTTGGCTGCCAATGCGTCGATGATTCGCCTATTTGAAAAACGAGGTTTTACTTTTCATCGGGAGGAACACGATATTTATGAAGTGGAATTGGAGCTTGGGGAGTAATGGATTACCCCAACTTTTCTTCTATCCAAGTCTCAATGTTGCGAGTAGCGCTTGAAAAATTAACGCCTATTTGTATTACATCCTTACCCATCATAAACCAATGAGCCTGACCATACTTATTTATTTGCTCACTCGTAATTTGAGGTGTTTCGTCCAATTTGTACTCCAAAATGTAGGCATGGCTATCTGTTTCCACCAAGCTAACAATACGCCCGTCGCTGATGCTTACTTCACTATGAATACGAATCCCTAGGTAAGTGAAAAGTAGGTAAATAGCGGCATGGAAAAATTTTTCCGGATATTTTTCATGCAAAAAATAAGGCAAGCCTTTAAAAACTCCTTGAAGAATGCGGATTACTAGCTCAACATCATCTGCTTTAAATGCATCGCGAATACGGAAAATGAGTGCAGTGGAAAATTCCACATCAACACCAATGAAGGCCTCAATGAGAATTTCCAGCATCGAGTCGCGGACTTCCTTATTTGGATAATCCAGTTGGACCAGGCCATCTTCCTCCTTCTCTTGGATTGTCAAATAGCCCGTTTGAAATAGAATGGCGACGGGCTTTAGTCGATCAAGTTCAAAGCTTTCAAAACCAGTAGGGTTAATGGAGGGAAAATGGAGGTCAAAAATACCGTCTTGTTTGAGCAAATTAACTAAAAAAGTGGGCGTGCCAGTAGCGAACCAAAAATTCTTAAACCGTTGTTCATAAAAAAACAAATTACAGGAAACTGGATTGTATACTTTCTTGGCGTCGGCTTCAAACCGATAACCATTGTACCACAGTTTCATTTCTTTTAACAGCTCGGTTCTACTGATATTTAAACTTTCAGCAGTAGCGGCAATTTCTTCTACAAAATTGCTTTCCAGTTCTTCTTGTGTATACCCCAACATGGTGGCATATTGAGGGTGCATGGTTAGATCAATCAGGTTATTGAGTCCTGAAAAAATACCCACTTTAGAGAATTTGCTGACACCCGTGAAAAAGACAAATTCGATGGCAGCATCGCAATCCTTTAAAACGGTGTAAAACTGTTTGAGAATCTCTCGGTTTTCGTAGGCTTTATCAATTTCTTTACCCAAGTAGTTAACTATAGGGGCGTCGTATTCATCAATCAACAATATGACTTTATTGTTGTGTTCTAATAAAAAAATTAATTCTTTGAATTGGTTTGAAAACCCTTGGGTTGTTAAGAGCAGCCCATATGATTTTGCAATTTGTTGTAATTCTTGTGATAATGCGTCACGTAATCCCAAATCTTGGTAGCCAATACTGGTAAAAGAAATCCGAATTACTGGATGTTTGCGGGTCCAGTCCCATTTGTTTTCAATCCACAATCCTTTGAATAATTCTTTGCTGCCGAGGTAAAGTTCTTGTAAAACTGCTATTGTAATGGATTTACCAAAACGCCGCGGACGGGATAAAAAAAAGTATTTCCCACTGGTGCACATGTTGTAGATGTACTGTGTTTTGTCGATGTACTTATATCCACCTTCAATAATGCTGCGAAAATCTTGTAACCCCAGCGTTAGTTTTTTGCTCATTGCTATTGAACCTTAGTTTGATACAAAGATACAGAAGTATTGGCAATGCTAAATACGAAGCATTTGGGTTTATTATTCACCCGCTCCTTAGAGTTTGTTTGGATCTCAAGTTTGCAAGCGAAAATGAGCACAAAACAGCCCCAGTGAGGCATGAAAAGCGGAATGTAGCAGGGCTACATGAGCATTTGAAGAACGAAACTGGGGCTATTTTGTGCCATTTGCAGCGCGAAGTAGAGATCCAAACAAACTCTTTATCACACAATAGTCCGTGGAATTTTTAGTCATTAAAGATTCTAGGGATCAGCAATCGAAA
>JBBANM010000138.1:0-11593 GCA_040401995.1 Saprospiraceae bacterium | reverse complement strand
CAGCGATGCGCGCTTGTACGGGGCCGAGTTCAGCAATGCGTGAGCCGGTATAAGTGCCAGCCGGTTACGCATACTGGTGGTGAACTGTTCAACTGCTGCCTTAGCTGTACCCAATGGGACGACTGCAAGCACATAGGAAGCAGCTGCGAATAATGGCATTTGGAATAGCTTGTTGCTGTATAACTTAACGCCTGGCAAGTTTTGTCCAGCAGCGAAAAACTCAGCAGAGACACTGCGGTGTTCAGGAACAAAGGCATCAGCCACATGGACATCATGGCTAGCTAAGCTCAAGGTAGATGCGGAGAATCGGTCTAGATCAAGATCGGATTTTTTATATGGGTGTTTCTATTTACTAATCGCCCTATTGACATAAGCTACAGGCAGCAAGATAAGAAAAAACAATATTGGAGGAAACCAGCTACAAATTTGTCTTATTGGCGACTATTCTGGGGTAATCCCTAAAATCGAAACTTACGATTTAACAAAGACTGTAGCAAAGGTTTTTTATCGCAATTAACGAAACTAGATCACAAACTACTTAAGGCAACATATGACTCTTTTCAAAAAACGCTTCCCGATGTTTTTTTTGTCACTTTTGACTTCTTTATATTTGATTGGGCACTCTACTTTCTCCTTTGCCCAAGGCCAATACCCAAATCGCCCAATCAAACTAATCATTCCATTTCCACCTGCGGGCCCTACAGATATATTTGCACGGCAATATGCTCAGGCCTTGTCAAATATTCTCAATACTCCAGTCATTACAGAAAATAAAGGTGGTGCCGCAGGTGTTATTGGGTCAGTTGATGCGAAAAGAAGTACTCCCGATGGATACACACTTTTATTTGGAACTGTTACGACTCACGGTCTTTACAACCTTTTATCCAATAAACCTCAGTATGACTCCTTGTCAGACTTTACGCATATAGCTGTTATTGGTGAGGCTCCCATTGCCTTTGCAGTAAACCCATCCATGCCAAAAACCTTTAAGGAGTTTGTTGAGTTGGTAAAAAATAATCCAACTAAATATTCGTATGGCTCTTCTGGCGAGGGAACTTTCCTCCATTACGCAGGAGAAAGACTAAAGCAATCCGTTGGAAACTTTCCGATACAACACGTGCCCTATCGTGGTAGCGGAGCCTCATTGCCTGCAGTAATAGCAGGCGAGGTAAGCATGACATCAGACACACTAAGTACAGTAATCAACCAACATAAATCTGGAAATATCAGGATACTGGGCGTTGCATCAAGCAAGAGATTTGCTATTGCTCCTGATGTTCCTACAGTTAGTGAAGCCTTGGGATTAAAAGACTTCCAAGTGATGGCTTGGTATGAAATACTCGCCCCAACTGGTCTTCCTCAATCTATAGTTAATCAACTGGCGGCTGCAAGCGACAAGGCCTTGTCTGATCCTGCACTTATCGAAAAATTAAATTCTTTATCCATTCAACCCACACCTGGAATTACGGGCAATAAAGCTTTCCAATTTGTGAAACAGGATATGGAAAAACTTTCAGTGACCATCAAAACTCTGGGGGTCAGACTAGACTGAGCTTTTGGCGCTATAAATTTTCAGCAAAGAACTCTTTCATATGTTTGATGACTACTTTAAAAGTAGCAGGGTTTCGCGGCTCGTAAACATCCACATGGGTTGCATTAGGCAGCACAATCAATTTTTTAGGCTCTCTAGCGTGAGCATAAAAACTCTCAGCCTCTGACAGCGGAACCATTGTGTCGCGATCTGCATGAATAAATAAACTCGCTCTTGGCGAGATCTTGTGCGCGTTCTTTTCCGGGACAAAAACCGTACCTAAGTCATAACTTTCCATGGGATACCCCTCTGGGTAGCCTTCCGCAGTTTTATACATAGTTTGTATTGCATCTCTTTCAGCACGGCCAGATGGAACGAGTTCGCCATAAGTCACCCGCTTTGACTTACCAGTCAATACACGCTGAATACGATCGAGCTTCAATTCATCTTCCCAATCCAGCCACTCGCCATATGTTCGTTTTGATTTAAAGGAACGGCCAACATTTGCTGGCGAGCCAACTGAAACAACACACTTGAACCCCTTTTCTTGTGCAGCAGCTTGTATCGCTACTGAACCACCGAAACTTGTTCCATAGAGGCCAATTCGATTTGCATCAACTTCCGAACGTTGCTGCATATAAATTAAAGCGCTAATTGCATCGGCGACTTGCTCCCAAGGATTATTTCGAAGGCGTATGCCTTCGCTATCACCAAAACCTCTATGAAAAAAATCGAGTGTGTTGTACCCAGCTTTATTTAACTCTCTGACATAGCTAGGCATGTAAATATTTTTACGACCAGAATAACCATGCAAACAAATAATAGAAGGCCTCTGCTCCTTTGCCTTCAAATTAATTGCTGGTGAAAATTGACCAGAGATTTTTAGTCCGTCACTATAGAAATAAACTTGTTCAAATTTATCTAATTTTTTTGCATTCGCCATATAACGACACCCTAATCGAGACTGATATTGGCCGTCTTCAAAACCTTACCCCAAACGACGGCCTCCTTATCCAGAAAAGCCTTGTAGCTCTGGATAGATCCCGCACTAGCTACTAGACCGTTGCCAGCAAGCCGATCACGGAACTCAGGATTCGAGACTATTCGGACGGAAATAGCATTCAAACGTTCAATAACATCCGCAGATGTATTTTTGGGAGCGAACAACCCGCAAGAAGAGCCTCCCTCAAATCCAGGTACCGTATCAGCAACTGGAGGCACGCCGGGTAGAAGAGAGAGTTCTTGTGGAGTGGCCACACCAAGCGCTCTTACTTTACCCGCCTTGATGTGCCCCAGAGTTACGGTAATCGTGTCGAATGAAACATCCAACACACCAGAAATAACATCCGTCAAACCGCCGTTGTTATATGGGACATGTTTCATATTGATATCCGCCATTTGCATAAAACGCTCCATGGCGATATGCGCGACAGTTCCAGTTCCATAACTTGGGAAGTTGAGCTTACCTGGCTCTTTCTTGGCCGCAGCTATCAGATCGCTGACAGTTTTAAAAGGCGACTCTGCGCGAACAACAAGTGCAATTGGGATCGACGCAACATGGCTAATAGGAGCCAAGTCATCCGCTTTGTAGGGAAGCTTTTTGTAAAGATACGGATTAACTGCAGTAGTAGTCGCGGCTGTGAAAAGAAGCGTATATCCATCTGCAGGAGATGCCAGCACAGCCTGTGTACCAACAATAGTTGCAGCACCCGGCCTGTTTTCGACAACGGCTGGACTACCAACTATCTTAGAAAACTGCTCAGCCCAAATCCTAGCAGCCACGTCCACCGCAGAACCTGCTGGAAAAACAACAATAATTTTGTAGGTTTTTCCTGAAGGGATACTTTGTGCTTGAGATAGAGGCACAACGGAGGAAGATAGCAACGCAAGCAGATGACGCCGACGTAGAGTCCCGACTCCTGTTTCATTAAGTGTGTTCATTTTGTCTCCTGTATTTTTCTTGCCTTGGAAGTACCCAAGCATTGATTAGAAAGGCTATTTTCTACGGCGCATACTTAGACGGCACCAGTCTTATATTCGATCTCTAACAATTTGATAGTGAAATTTGCTTCGCTTCGAACATTGTGCTCTACGCCAACTGGATGAATCTTGAATTCACGAGCTTTGTGCTCCGAGGTGAATTGAGTCCCATCAATACGAGTATGGAATAGTTTGGCATCAGTCAGGTAAAGGGCTGCGTAATCTGACTCATGCTTATGCCAACCAGTGTTATCTCCTGGCTCTAGCTCGAAATAACTAACCCTGGTTACTTCGTTGTCTACCAGTACCGTTCTCTTTGCAAGTTTTCCAACAGGTAACCCTTGACGGTCCTTGAGGGAATCCCTGCTTTCGTTGTAATACTCAGCCATACGTACTCCTAAATTATTTCAAAGTGAAAATCATGTTTCTTAATGAACATTTAAATTTGTTAATCTGCAGCAATATTGTTATCGCGTATGACCTTTGAGTAAGTTGCAGATTCATTAGCTATAAACCGAGCAAAATCAATATTTGACCCGATGCCAGGCTTCAAGCCGACATCTTGTAGTCTTTTCTGAAAAGATGCATTTCCAAGAATCTTTATAGTCTCACTTGACAACTTTTGAACAATATCATCTGGCGTACCCTTGCGGACTAACACTCCGGTCCAAGAGTCACCCATAAATCCAGGCACCCCTTCTGCAACGGTTTGCGTCTCAGGCAATACGCTCATACGTTGCGCACTTGATATTGCAAGTGCTCGAACTTTGCCTGCTTTAATTTGAGGTACAGCTGTGGTGCTAGCGTCAAATAGAAAATTAACAGTTCCGCTAATCACATCATTCATCGGGTTGTCGCGATAAGGAATATGAATCATTTTTATTCCAGCAGCATTGAGAAAACGCTCCATGGTCACATGAGTGCTTTGACCAACCCCGTAGCTAGCAAAACTGTATTTACCCGGATTTTGTTTTGCTAAAGCTATCATTTCTTGCAAAGACTTAAACGGCGATTGCATTGATGTAATCAGTATTAGCGGGACTTCTGCAACTTGACTAACCGGTACTAAATCGTCAGCTTTATAGGATAGATTTTTATAAACAAAAGGATTTATTGAAACAGTATTTTGAGCAGTATATAAAACGGTATAACCATCCGCTGGTGCTGTGACTACTGTTTGAGCACCAATAATAGTAGCGGCCCCTGGCTTATTGTCTACAACAAAGGGTTGACCTAAAGCTTGACTCATCCTCTCTGCCCAAAGTCGTGCAACAACATCTGGCGAAGTCCCGGCACCAAATGGAACAATAACTTTTACAGATTTATTTGGATAGTCGCTTGCATATGTAGCTAGCGAAAAAAAACCGAAAAATAAACTAGCTAAAACAGATTTCTGCAAAACAGAAAAACCAAGTAGCATTCTTTTGAAAATCGAATTACCCATGATTGCCTCCTAATTGTTTGTAAATACTTTTCTTTAACCCTTCACTGACGCTTTGATACGCTAGGCGTTGGAGGTTTTCCAAGTGAAAAACCTGCATCTACTGTCACCACCTGCCCAGTCATAATACAACTTGGATCTAGAAGCCACAACAGGGAATTTGCGATTTCTTCAGAGGAACAAATTTTCCCAAGCAATGATGTTTCAGTAAAACTTTGCTTTACGCGTTGATACTGCTCATCTCCTAATCCATTTAACAACCAACGACCTTCAATCATTCCTGGCATAACAGCGTTGACCCTAATCCCAGGAGATAGAACGCGAGCCAAAGATAGAGTGAGAGCATTTAGTGCGGCTTTAGACAAAACATAAGGTATAGAACTTCCTTGGCCAGTTTGAGCTGATAAGGATGAAACAGAAACAATTGCGGAGCCAAGTCGCATGTGCTTGGATGATGTCCTTGCCATTAGAAATGGGCCTAAGGTGTTGACTTGATAAATATTTAGAAAATCTTGCACATTAAGCTTGTCAAGCTGCTCCATTGGAACAAACTGGGTAATGCCAGCGCAATTCACTAATAAATCTAGGGTTCCCCAGCGCTTTATGGCACTGCTTACTAAATAGATACAGTCATCTTCTTTAGACACATCACCTTGAAGCTCAAATGCATCAACTCCAAATTGAAGACATTGCTCACATACAACTTTCGCTGATTCTGAACTACTTCGGTAGTTAATCAGCACATTAGCGCCCTTTCTAGCCAAGGCTAAAGCGGTAGCCGCACCAACCCCAGTACCTGCACCAGTAATGATTGCGTTCATTCCAGAAAAAGGGCTTTGAATCATGCTAGATGATTACAGTTTTAATTCAATATCTCGCAAAGAATCGTCACCAACACGAGCAACTTCATTTTCAATCAAACTACCGCAAGTTGGGCAAAAGTACTGACGAAAGAGCGGCTCATCATCAATATAGCGGCGGTAGTCTCCAACATGTGGATTAGCTGCGGTTATTGGGGCGGTAAGTGTTGAGCACGCATCTTTGTAGTTACTGCTCAGAGGGCCAAGATCTGTAGCGCAGCTCATACAACACCAGCGTTTACTAGCGTGACCTTTGTTATCAGGATCGCTCCTTACTGCGAGGCTTGGTGTAACTTCCCGAAGTAATTTTCCTTTCAAAGCACGCAAAGGCAAGTCAATAGTACGAGGGTGCGTACTTCGTGTCTTTTTCAAATTTTTACGGTAAATTTCAGTGGCTCTCACATCCAGCCTCTCACCATTCAAAATAACACCGTAAATCTCTTTTGCTGCTTCGTGTGATACGGCCATATTTTCTACAACGTCCAATCGAACTAATTCGGGATCACGTTCAAATGGATCCCCAAAGCCGCCGCCACCGGTCCACAACACCGAATAAACATCACTTGGATTTTGTAAAAAGTTTTGTTGTCTTAATGCGAGTACTTCTTCACGTCCACCAACTTCAGAAATATCCGAAGGCATCTGACTTGTCTGCATTAAAGTTTTGATATTGGAGTCTTTATGAAACTTATAAACATTTACTGTTGCAGGATACCCCCCCATTAATCCAGTTGAAGTGGGAATAGCATTTCCGGATGAGAGAGTGTCGTGTGTAATGGAATTTGTTCCGTGGGGAATAAAGCAGGACTCAGCTGATAGTCCACCACGAAAGTGCCCCGCCCCACCAGAGTCAACCACTTCCTTGCGATATAAAAAAAGCAAAGGGAATGTCTGCTCGGTATGTTCAATATTTGGAAGCTTGCAAATTGGTGTTCGTGATTGTCCACCAGTAGAAATACCATCAGCATTAGCAAATGCACCAATAGCGCCACCTATGGGGTCAACCAAGACATATCCAAAAGGATCACCCCATTGGTCAGTACCACGGAAAATTGTTGCAGGCCACTGACTCGTACCTCCAATACACATGATGTCTTTGCGCATTTGGGAGTCACCATAGATCATTTTTCCAAGCACGTTGTAGGTTGGATATAAAGATATTTCCATAGCTTGTAATGGTGCTGTAGAAACTGAAGCTGGGAAATTAGCACAATTCATTGAACCAATAGTCGGCTCAAAGCGAACATGTCGCAAAGCACCGCCAATAGCAAAATACTGATCCCAACATAAGAGTTGGTTAAGCGCCACCATAATCGAACCACGCCAACCAGAATAGGTTGAATTCATTGCGCCATCTTGATCAACAGTACCCTCATTCCGAAAAATAAGTTTATGCCCTTTTTTCTCCAGACTGATCATCACTTTATGCGAACGACGATCGCCCGGTCTGCAACATTCAATATAGCTACGATCACGCCAAACTCCATCCGGTAGTCGACTCATTTTTTCTAAAAAAGATTGCTCTCCATCAGTCAAAATTTTTCGCATCACCGACTTTACGGTGCTAGCCCCATAACGCTTTAACAAGGCTTCAACACGCGCCTTGGCTGTGTTATTACCTGCCAGTTGTGCACGAAAGTCCAACGCAACAGCTTCAGGTTTGCGTGAAGATCTGAGATATAACTCTTCAATATCACGTCGGATTTCTCCATTTTCAATAATTTTTACAGGTGGTACCAAAAGACCCTCCTCGTAAGCACTTTCGGCAGACATGCAAAAACTTGAAGGCGTGATTCCTCCAATATCGTATTGGTGCAAACAGTTAGTAACCCAGCAAAATAATTGATCCTCATGGAAAACAGGGCAAATCAGCATCACATCTTGTTGATGGGCAGCGCCAACCCAAGGATCATTTGCTAGGAACATATCCCCATCACGAATACCAGGGTTATCGGATCTATTTTCTAAAATCCATTTAACTTGTGTGTCCGCCACACCCGACATATATTGCATGTAAGGACCAAAAAATACAAACTCGCCCTCCTCTGTCAATATTGAAGGGTTAAGGTCCAATGCATACATGGCCACTGGCGAACCTGATAAACGTTGAATCGTTGCACCATGTTCTTCATTGATATTCCAAAGACTATGGCGAATCACCTCGTATGTGATTGGATCGAGCTTACTACTTATGTCCTTATGGAGTTTAAGTTTGGGCGAAATACGCAACTTATCCGGAGGAATGTACCCCCCTTTAATCGCGTCGAAAGAATTACCATAATGTGTTTCACTTGTTTTTGACATGTTTTAGCTCACAAAATGAAGTTCGAAATTTCCAAGCGCATCAACGCGAAGTTGTTGTTTAGGTTGAACAACGATATTGGTATCCGTCGTCTCAATAATTGCAGGTCCATCCACCAATAATCCATTGGAAAGAAGAGCCCCGTTGTAAATAGGAGTTCGCATAGATTTACTCAGATCGCTCCAGTACACCTGACGATGGCCACTAATTGCGGCAGATGCACTTGTTTGCCGCTTTTTTGGACTACGCTTTAGCTCTAATTCTTGTGTTGCACTGCGAGCACGAACTCTAAATGTGACCATTTCTAGACGCGCATTGCCATATGAGGATCCTTTTCCGTATATAGCCTCATAGCGCTCGTAAAAGAGTTGATTAAGGTTATCAAGTCCTGCCTTTGTAAGCTGGGGTTTTGCACGGGCGCCAAATGCTGGCAACTCAACTTCTACTTCATTAATTTGACCTCGATGTCGAATATCAATTGAAAAGCTTAGATGAACTTTGGAACTAATCACGCCATCTTGTTTCATTTGCGAAGTGGCATGGTTAGCTAACTGCATCAAAATCTTATTCACATGAGCCAAATTGAATGGTGAGCTTTGTATATCCACTTGCTCATGAACGTGAAGCATGTCGGCAGTAGCAGCACCAAAAGCGCACCATGTAGAGGCAATCCTATTGAGTGGAATCAAAACACGCTGCACACCTAGCTCACGCGAAAAAACACCAGCATGGACAGGGCCCGCACCACCAAATGCAAATACTGTGAAATCGCGAGGATCAAAACCTTTTTCAACAGTGGTCTTACGTATGATGTCAGCCATTTTGAACTCGGCTATCTTGGCAATACCTGCTGCAGTCTCCAAAACACTCAATCCAATCTCTTTGGCAACACGCTCAACTGCTTCGAAAGATTTTGCACGATCAAGTTTAATCCGACCACCGAGAAAATTATCAGGATCTATGTAACCCAAAACAACATCAGCATCGGTCACAGTAGGAGTCAGATTACCCTTTCCATAACAAGCAGGACCCGGATCGGCACCAGCAGAATCAGGCCCCACTCGAAGAGTACGCGTCAGTAAATCGACCCGCGCCAAAGAACCCCCACCCGATCCGATAGCTTGTATATCTACCTTTGGTATGAAGTATTCATATTGGGCAACATTAGCTATAGAGTTATATGCTGGGCGTCCTTTATAAATAATACCAACGTCAAAAGAGGTCCCTCCCATGTCTGTAGTAATAATATTTTCGCAGCCTATTAATTGTCCTAGAAATTTTGAAGCTGTAACGCCAGAAACAGGGCCTGAATCCAAAGTCAAAAGTGGCGCCTGGATGGCACGATCGACTGAGATAGATCCGCCCCCACATGAAGTAATCTGCAAAGGATGTCGATAACCAGCCAATTTAAGCCGCTGATCCAGTTGCTTTAGATAATTTGAAGTTACTGGGCCAATATATGCATTGAGTACCGTTGCAGTAAGACGTTCATATTCACCCCACTTTGGAGCTAGCTCAACTGAACAACTAACAAAGATTCCAGGTGCACGCTGTCTAATCAATTCGGCAATTCGCAGTTCATGATGTGGGTACTTAAAAGACCACAAGAGGCATACGGCAAAAGCTTCCACACCCATAGCGAGCAATTCGTCTACAGACGCTAAAACTTCGCTCTCATTAAGTTCGACCACCACATCACCGTTGCAGTCAACTCGCTCTGACACACCTCTTATGTATCGCTTCGGAACAATCGGGACGGGCTTCTGACTTTCGGGAAAGTGAACTAACTGATTCAAGTTACGCGAATCGATGCCCCTAGATCCACGCATGATGTGAATGATGTCCTCGTGGCCCTTGGTAGTAATAAGTCCTACCTTGGACCCTCGGCGTTGAATCAAAGTATTTGTGCCAACTGTCGTACCGTGCGTTAACAATTTAATGCGTTTACAAAACTCTTCGAAATCCAGCCCTAGCCGCTCAGCAACTAGCCCCATTGCATTAAGCATGCCGTTCGCAAAAGCTGGTGGAGTTGAAGGAGACTTTGCCGCGAGCAGCTCTCCTTTGCTGGTAATTACGACGCAATCTGTGAACGTACCACCTATGTCTACGCCGACTTGATAATGCTCCATCTATTCATCCTTATCTTGTGCAAATCTAGATATGGATAATCTTGAAGGAAAATTTTTATAATGCAATGCTTTTAAAGCATGTGATCGATAAAGCCCTAAACTCACTTGGCAATATTAGTTAGTAATCACTTTTAATTACTCCAGCGAACTCCTAGCCACCAGCCTTGAAGTGATTGCTGATGCAGCATTTCAGTTAGACGTTCGCGAAGTCTATGTCCAGCTAAAGAGAAGCTGCGATCTTTAGAATTAACCAGGGTCCAATTAATTTCGACCCCTTTAATTGGAGCGGCACTTAGTTGGCCACTTCTATGCAAAATACTTATTGCACTATATGGAAGGACAGTAAAACCTACACCCCTGATAACCAAATCGCACAATAAACGTGATGAGTTAGTTTCTAATTTAGGCTGAATTATTTCACCTAGTGCAATCATTTTTCGATCTACTAAAGTACGCATAGCATTAGGCGCAGAAGTCAACAGCATCGGCCTTGTGAGTAATGATTGAAGATCTATGAAATGATCTATTTCAAGTTGACCGTGTATAGATCCTACTAAGTAAAGTTGCTCACTTAAAAGCGCACGACTGCTCAATAGGCCGAGTGGCTCAATATCAGATACAACTGCGGCATCTATCTTTCCGGTAAGAACAAGCTCATGCAATGTTGCGCTTAGTCCCTCAGTGATACTAAGTCGAACCTCTGGATATTGGATAGCAAATTCAGAAATCAATCTACTTGTAACCACATCAAAAAGCGAAGGAGGTAAGCCTATACGCAAGTCACCTTTGGGCTCAGTTGCATATTTGCTAATATCGTCTTGAATACGACGAACTTGTTTTAATAATGAGTCTGCTCTTTCATGGAGCTCTAATCCTGCAGGAGTTAATGAAACCCCCTTATCAGACCTAATAAACAGCAGGACCCCGAGTTCTTTTTCAAGTTGTTGAACCTGGCGTGTAAGATTTGGTTGCGTCATGTGAAGCAAATTCGCAGCTCGCGTCATGCTTTTTGATTCGGCTATTTGCTTAAAGAACTCTAATTGGCGAAGATTCATAAATTTAAGAAATTCAAATAATGCAGTCTTTTAGGAGTGACAAAAGCCTCATTCGAAGAATATCCTCAAGTATGTTAACTCTTGTATTACTATGAGAATTACATAGATTATTGTTAGTCACTTTGCCCTCTTCTAAAAGCTCACAAAATTTGCATAGACCGTTGCTAAGCATTTTGTTCATGTTAATTGCTGGCTCTTTGTTTCCATTAATGAACGGAATAGCTAAATTACTATGGTAACGGTCCCCAAGAACCAAAGGCCTGAGAAGTAGAATTTTTTCCAATGGAAGAGGTTC
>JBBANM010000137.1:0-11757 GCA_040401995.1 Saprospiraceae bacterium | reverse complement strand
AGTTGGGGTGAATTTTGGCCATTTGCAGCGCGAATAAAAAATCAAAACACACTCTTAAAACCACCCATATGTCTGTGATCAATAGCACGATGGCCGATATTGACGCCATTTTTGAATTTTACGACCACGCTGTCGCGCTGCAAAAAAAGGTGTTCAACAAACATTGGCAGGGTTTTGACCGCCGGGTTATTGCGCAAGAAATCGAAGAATTGCGGCAATGGAAAATCATGATCGATGATCAGGTTTCCTGTGTTTTTGCCGTCACTTTTAGCGATCCCCTGATCTGGAAGGAGCGCGAATTGGGTGATGCCATCTACATCCACCGCATCGTATCGCATCCCAATTTTCGGGGTAGAAATGCCATTCAAACCATTATCGAATGGGGTAAAGCCTATTGCAAAGCTCGCGGTATTACTTACTTGCGCTTGGATACTTGGGGTGACAATCCCAAATTGCATGAGTATTACACCCGTGGGGGTTTTGAATTTGTGGGCTATACGGCTATGGAGCAGACTGATGAATTGCCCAAACATTATGAAGGGTTGGTTTTGGCGTTGTTTGAGATTAAAGTGTGAAATTATAGGTTCATGAAGTTGGTACACGTCTCCAGACTTGTACCGAATATCAACACGTCTCTGACGTGTGTTGACTTAATATTTTCGCGTTGACCTTGCGTCGGAGACGCGAAGATACGGGGTACAAGTCTGGAGACTTGTACCAGCAAGGTTTGCACCTTTCTACTTTTTTACGGATTTTTTTGTTGCCTTTTATATACATGGCTTGGCCAATCACTAGACTTAAACAGATTATCAAATAGATCTTCATCTGTCTTAAGTATCCTTTCAAAAAACTCAGACAGAGACGCGGTTAATTTTTCAAAATTTTGCTGATTTACTCCCTCAGCAAAACCATATACAGCGGGATCGTCTCCCTCGTTCAATTTAAAATATGCGAATATATAGCCCTCGTTCATAATGAAAATAAAATCATTGTGATCTAAATGTAATTGAGGTATATTATTCTTGGTTAATCTTTCAGCACTATCACGGAATAATTCTAACTTATTCAATGAATAGTAATAATTTAAGCAAAAAGATTCTTTTCCAATTTTTATTAAAAAATCAACATAGGTTTTTGGTAGTATATTAATTTTTTTATCAAAATATGATTCAATTTCAGACAATAAATAGCCTTCAGTTAATTCTGAATTGTTTGTTTTAGAAACAGGTAATAGACTCAATAGATTATTTAGACTCATAATGATTAGTATGTTAATTCTGCAAAACTGTTCTCCAGACTTTGTATCAGCAAGGTTCAAATCCTAAAATCAGCAAACAATGTAATTTAAACCCACCAAAAACAGTTTAACAAAAATGACGAACCTCAAAAAATAAAAATATGAAATCCCTTCATTTCGTCATCATCATTCTTTTTGCTGTACAAAGCGCTTTCTGCCAACAAACAGACTATCGACTCTATCACCAATACATCAACCTTGCAGAAACCCATTTTTTCGTTTCCCAGAATAGAGACAGCGCTTTTTATTATTTTGATAAGGCTTTTACTGCATTCGATTTCATTTTCGCCAAAGATGCAATCAATGCTGTACAATTAGCACTATACTGCAAAAGACCTTTTCAGCATTATCTGATTAAGGGCTATGAAAATGGATTGCGTCCTGATTATTTCAAAGCCATTAAATTGACGCAGGAATTGTACGCCAAATTGGTGACAGACACCACTATGACCCGGCTCTACAAAACGGCAAGAGCAAAATACCTTAAAAAGGTTAATTTTCAGTATCTACAAGCTGTCTACGAGATATCCATGGAAGATCAAATCAAAAAAAATTCAAGTGATCTTGACTATGCCGATTATAGAAAGATGTGCATCAATGCCCTGCGCGTCTACAGCAAAAAATATGGTGGTTTCCCTGGCTCAAAATTATTAGGCATCGCCGACAGCACGATTTTTAAAGAGGTTGGGCTGCCTAGTTTTGATTGGAATAAGAAAAAACAAAAGTATGTGAAAAGCTTAGACTACTTTAAAATAGATAATGATCTCTCCTCTGAATTTTTTATCATCATCATGGTGCACAATGATTGCACCTATTTGGAATTGGAAAAAGAACTCAAAGATGCGGTCATCAAAGGCGAAATTCATCCCAGAGAAGTGGGCTTAGTGTACGACAATATGTTCCGCCCAGGTGTAAATTCTAGATATTATTCGTGTACCAAGCCTCCAATGCAAAAGGGCGTATTTTACTTAAATTCTTATACAGATTACAGATCTATTCCAGTCCCCGATACTACGGTCAATGCCCTTAGAGCAAGCTGGAATATAGTGCCTTTGAAAATTGATGGATTGAAACAAGAATTTGCAGATCAAAATGGCGCCAGATTATTTTGGGGCTTTTGGGATTGTTTGTGATGGGAGAACGAAGCTGGTAAAAGTCTCCAGACTTTTACCAGCAAGGGTATCAATTTATCTCAAGTTTATTTAAAAAAGTAATTCAATCCAATTCCCAACACCCCGCTCGTAGAAAAATCAGCAGAAATGGAAGATGCTGAGTTATTGTTGGATTTGGGCACTACCTGCAAGTTGAATCCTCCGAAATACCCTCCCAAACCAAAGTGGGGACTCAAAAAATAGATCAAACCTGGGCTAAGTTTAAGCGAATAATATTGCCGTTTGGTGGTAATGTTTAGCTCTTCTTTACCTATTACTTGTTGAGTGTAATCATTCTTTTGAAAAGTGGCGACAACATTCCCAGACAATACCACTACCAATCTTTCTTTTAGACGAATGTACCGATTGAGCCCTATGGATAAATCTGTACTGGTGTACACGTTTTTTGTTGTAGCTCGCTCACTGATGTACAAGAGTTGACCGTTTGGCCGGGAATCTACCGGAGTATAGATGAGACTGAAGCCCTCATTTTTGTAGGAATAGAGGTTGACCCCTAATGTATAAGCCATTTTGTCGGTAAAGAAGCGCCCTCCACCAATGCTAACCCCCATATTGTTGGAACTGGTTTTGATGCCGGATAAACCACGATAGCTTGTATTGAAAAAAGAAAGGCTACCATTCAGGAAGACCTGCCCTTTGCTCAATTGCCCAAAGAGCGGCTGGTAGAAACTGCTTGAACCAAGTAGGCAGAGTATAAGTAGGATATTTTTCATGGTCAATTAATTTTGGGTGGATGATTGTTTGGATGCTGCTGGGTGCGGCAAATAATACCGTAAGCTAAATATCGGGATGGCACGAAGTTCCAGCTTGTGAGTCCGTATGTTAAAATCCAGATTGCTGCTGTTGATATGGGTAAATAAATAGGAAAACTCTGCGAATCCAGCCTCCAATGCAAAGCGACGGCTAAAGAAATAACTGATCGCAGGGCTAAATTGAACCTCAATAGAAGGATTGGTTCCACTGTTCTCGGCAAAATTGAACCTGCCGGTCGCCTGAGCGTGTATGATGCCATAAAAACCAGATTTTAAATCAATATAATGGCGGATAAATGGCCCAATTCCGAGCTGATAAGAACGTTTACTGTTTGCGAAAGTTATGTATTGAACTGGCAAACTTACCCCCAGGCTCCATCGAGGGGAAAGCATTAACCCTATTTCGGGTTGAATGGTGGTAGAAAAATTGCGCTGATTTTGTTGTTGCTGAGTTTCGAACGTAAACTGCCCGCCCAGGTGGAATTGACCACTCTGAACTTGTGCAACCAATTGATTGGATAAATATAAACAAATCAGCAAAAGTGCGCCAAGATGCCAAGGCGGAGCTTTGTATCCAGGCCTTCGATACAATGTTGAAATGGGAATCATGGTTTGAGTTTGAAAGGTGTAAAACAAAATTGCTTTCTTTCAAGACGCGTTTAGTAATACAATAGCGGCCTGAGTATTTGCTAATATTTTGTTAAAATCTACAAAAAATCATAATCTGTATAGCCTAAGTTGGTACAAGTCTCCAGGCATGTACCGAATATCAACACGCCTCTGACGTGTGTTTATCTAAGTTATTTGCGTTGGCCGTGCGTCAGAGTCGCGAAGATATGGGGTACAAGTCTGGAGACTTGTACCAGCAAGAAACTTGAACTAGCAGGATTAAAGATGTAGGGATCTGGCGAAAACGTGACATGAATTGACAACAATTTACATTCTAAAACTTACTTTTGTGGTAAACTGAAAATACCTTAGGATGAAAAGCTATACCCACCATATCCTGTTACTTTGGCTCTTATTTTTTATGATTAATCCACAGTCGTGGTGTGAAATTAGGACTGTTGAGCCCTATATAAATACGCCCTGCAACGCTCCCAATATCACTGCGTTGCATGAAGGGCCTTCTTCCTGCCAAGTCGAGTTGAGCATTCTTGAAATTAACGTGAATTATCAATTTAGATATCGCATTAAAGGAAGATCCAGCTGGGAAACCCAAACCACAAAAGGGGCTACCTTGCATTTAGCAGGCTTACAACCTTGTACAGACTACGAGTTTCAAGTTCGTAAAGATTGCTTTAACAACCAGTTTTCGGATTGGAGCGATTTGCAAAATGTTAAGACACAAGGTTGTAATGAAACCTATTGTCTGGCTTATGCCAACAGAAGCGATGGTTATATTGATCAATTCAGCTTTGGGGATATAGAGTATCAGTCCGGCAATGATGGTGGTTTGGGACTACATTTAGCCCATCATTTTATTGCAAACCCTGGTACCGAAATGTCCTTTTCCATCACCCCAGTTAAAACCCTTGATTTTTTGGATACAGATACTTATTCCCGAGTGTATTATACTATTTTTATCGATTTCAATCGGGATAAAGATTTTGATGATGCAGGGGAAGCCATTTTTAAAGATGAAGCCGCTCCCGACAAGGTGTACTCCTGGAAAATACCCATTCCCAAAACAGCTTCTATAGGGTCGACGCGAATGAGGGTCATTATGTCCAGAAAAACTCTTGGGAAAGCTTGTGAACGCAGCATCAATATATTAGAGGTAGAGGATTACACCTTGGGCATCTTTAATACTTGTCCGGTATTGCAACCCATTGATTTTAAATTAGATTCAGTGAGCAGTGGCAGCGTGGAGGTAAAAGTTGCAGGTGAAAATTTGGGTTACAACTGGCGTTATCGAATTAAAGGGAGCAACAAATGGATCTTATTGGACTCAACCAACTCTTCGAAGTTAAGCATTACTGGTTTGATCCAAAATACAGAATATGAAGTTCAAGTACGCCAGAGTTGTGGGGGAGGAAACTGGAGTTTATTTTCCAATACTTACGTGTTTAAGACCCCAATTTGTACCTTCTCAAAGGAAATAGAATGGAACACTTACCTTCGGGAGACATCCCGAGTTGGATTGGAAATTATGGAGCAAAACGCTATAAATTACCGCTGGCGTTATTCTCTTGACGGCTTCAAATGGTCAACTGTGTTTCAAAGCAAAGGGGCTAACATTGTACTAGATAGCCTAGCTAAAGGAGCAAATTATAGCGTTCAAGTAAGTATGGAATGCTCTTCTGGCAATTGGAGTGATTGGTTCAGAAGTAGCTTTTTTACTTGGGGAGAATGCCAACAAATCCCTTCCAGTCAAATTTCCATTGGAACAGATCCGAATTTTCAAAACAGTGTTATTATTTTAACTTCTAAAATGCAAGCCTCCAATCAGTTTTTTTGGAGGTTCCGTAAACTTGGCACTATCCAATGGTTTCAAACAAGTACTAATCGCCCCTACTACTACTTGTTCCCCTCCTCTTTGGCATCTGATTCCACCTATGAATGGCAAGTCAGCTACCTTTGTGAAAATGGGAAAAAGAGCGAATGGTCTGAAATTAAACAAATTGCTATTTCTCCTAAAAATTGTGTGCCTGCTCAAACCAAGTTTGTGAAAATTGAAAGCATAAACACCACTAGTGCTACCCTCTTTGCAGATATCCCATATGGAGTGCAATTCAGTTGGCAGTGGCGAGAAAAAGGTACTATTCCTGATTTTTATTGGAGTAATGATTCTGGTAGTTCTTATGCAAACAAGAAAATTGTTCTGAGCAACTTAAAACCCAATACGACTTATGAATTTCGATTTAGGTATTTGTGTACCAATCAAGCCCTAGAATGGTCGGACACGCATAGTTTTAAAACACCACGGGAACCACCTATACGCTTCACTGATTCGGTCAAGATCTCAAAAAAGTTTCCTCTTGTTGACATGGCTGTGTTAGTTTCACCAAATCCCAATACAGGCGTTTTTCGGATAGAAAGTTTATTTACTGAGCCTGAAAAGGTGTTGCTCACTGTTCGAGACCTCATCGGAAGGGTAATTTTTAGCCGAGAACTTCAGGAGCAAACGGCTCTCAACGAAACCCTTGAACTGAGCAATATAGCCGCTGGAACCTATTTTTTGGAAATCAGAACCGCTGGATTATCAAAAATCGAAAAAATCATCATTCAGCAACCTTAAACTTTAACATGAAAGCAAAGAAATCATTCGCACAGATAATTGTCCCATTGTTGTTGTTGATCACTCCACATTCAATTTTATATGGGCAAAAAAAGGATACCACAACCTTCATTAAGGTCTATAGCAATTTTTATTTGTTCGGAAAGTTCCGTTCCCCTTTAGTCAATTACAATGGCGACTACAGCGCTTTTGAGTTTGGAGGATTTTCCCCGGCCATCCAATGGGCTGGAAAAAAAGAGCGCAAATATCATGAACTAGAATTGAGTATACTGCGCTTTAAACGCAACGAAAATGAAATTCAAATTTTAAAAGAAAAAGAATTCAGCATTCGCTACGAATTTGGTAAAAGGCGCTTGTCTAAAAATGGAGGCAAAAGTTATTGGCAGAGAGGCTGGTCGATCCGACCATTTTTTTATCAAGTTGATTCTGAGCCTTTGCTACGTAGTGGTTTTCCAATGTCAGATGATAGTTATGGATTTAGCTTCAGTTATGTTCCACGTTACTCCGTAAAACTTAATTCACATTTATTGATGGAAGCCAATTTGATCATAGGATTCACCACCTATTTTAATCATCGTCAAATAGATAATCCTGCTTTGACGAAACGCCTAAGAGATAACTGGGCTCCTTCTGTTAACTTGTTTGACGAAATCCCCCTTCGTTTAGGAATAACTTATCGACTCTAACACAACAAAAAAATAAGAGCTTGTTCTGGATTTGGATCTGAGGCCAAGAAGAGCAAGTTTTATTTCAGGCGAGGCAAAATCTGCAGCTGTAAGTGGGCGAAACACGACTTGTACCAGCAAAAGATTGTTTGTGACTTGCCCCAGCGAAGTTAAATCCTATCTCCCCCCTTTCACAATTTTTTTGTTGGCATATTGGGAAAATCTTATCTTGAACGGACTCAATCGAAAAACTTTTTCAACATGCCCAACGTCCACTACCGTACTTGCAACCTCTGCGAAGCCATGTGTGGCCTCGTCATCAAAACAGCAGGCCAGGAAATTTTGTCCATCGCTGGCGATGCACAGGATCCATTTAGTCGCGGCCATGTGTGCCCCAAGGCAGTTGCCCTCAAAGACATTTACGAAGACCCCAATCGCTTGCGTACGCCCGTGAGGCGCACCCCAACTGGTTGGGAACCCATCAGCTGGGAAGAGGCAATGAATACCATTGAAACCCGCCTAAAGACCGTCCAACAACAGTACGGAAAAAACGCGGTAGGACTGTACCAAGGCAACCCCTCGATCCACAACCTGGGCACCATGATGAACAGTCCAGCGTTTGCCAAATCCTTGGGTTCAAAAAACATCTTTTCAGCCACCTCTACCGATCAACTTCCGCATCATTTTGCCTCCTGGCAGATGTTTGGCCACCCGATGTTGCTCCCCGTTCCCGATATTGATCACACCCAGTATTTGTTGATTTTTGGCGCCAATCCATATGCTTCAAACGGCAGTATGATGACCGCCCCCGATGTGGCCAAACGACTGCAAGCCATTCAAAATCGCGGCGGCAAAGTGGTGGTCATTGATCCACGCAAAACGGAAACGGCAAAAAAAGCCAGCGAACACCATACCGTACAACCCGGCGCCGATGTGCTGGTTTTGTTGGCCATGTTGCATACGCTTTTTGCCGAGAAAAAAATTGACTTGGGTCGCTTGGGGGAATTTGTAGACGGCGTGGACGATATCGCCCAATTGGTTCGAGATTTTTCGCCGCAACAAGTAGCCCCGGCTACCGGTATGGATGCGGCTACCATTCAACGACTAGCGCTGGAATTTGCCGCTGCCCCCAGTGCAGTAGCTTATGGCCGAGTGGGCGTATCGACCCAAGCATTTGGCAGCCTTTGCCAATGGCTGATCAATGTGTTGAACGTTGTTACGGGCAACTTGGACCGGGAAGGCGGCGCCATGTTTACCACACCGGCAATCGACATCCTGGCGGGTGCACGCGCCAGCGATCGCTTTGCGCGGTGGCACACACGGGTACGCCAGCTACCGGAGTTCATGGGTGAGCTACCCGTAGCGACCTTAGCCGAGGAAATCTTAACCCCGGGCGAAGGCCAAATCAAGGCATTGATTACCAGTTGTGGCAATCCAGTATTGTCTACGCCCAATGGCAGTCGATTGGAAAAAGCGCTGGACAGTCTGGAATTTATGGTGGCCATCGATATTTACATCAATGAAACCACCTGTCATGCCGATATCATTTTACCCCCCGCTACCGGCTTGGAGGTAGCACATTACGATCTTACTTTTCACGTATTGGCCATTCGCAATACGGCAAAATATTCCGAGCCGCTGTTCGAAAAAGCTGAAAACGCCCGTTACGACTGGGAAATTTTCCAGGAACTTACCCACCGCATGTTGGGTAAAACCGAGCCCTTTCAAGCAGAAGCACCGGAAGCAAAATTGGAAATGGGCTTGCAGTTTGGCGCCTATCGCCTCAGTTTGGAGCAGTTGCGCGCCAACCCGCACGGCATCGATTTGGGGGCCTTGCAACCCTGTTTACCCAATCGCCTTTTTACCGTTGACAAACGCATCCAGTTAGCGCCAACACGCTTGACGGCAGACGTGGAGCGTTGTCGGGCTTTATTGATCCCATCGGCTACCACTCAGGAGTTTCCTTTTTTGATGATTGGCCGTCGCCATTTGCGCGACAACAATTCT
Source organism: Saprospiraceae bacterium (assembly GCA_040401995.1). Taxonomy (GTDB): domain Bacteria; phylum Bacteroidota; class Bacteroidia; order Chitinophagales; family Saprospiraceae; genus Haliscomenobacter. The sequence continues at coordinate 2,623 of JBBANM010000137.1, read as the reverse complement.
TGGATGCACAATTCCCAGCGCCTCATGCGCGGGCGCAACCGCTGCACCTTGCAAATGCACCCCCAGGATGCTGCCGGACTGGGACTAAAGGAACAAAGTTTGGTAAAAGTAACCTCGCGGGTCAATCACGTAGAGTTGCCATTGGAAATCACCGATAGTGTGATGCCCGGAGTAGTGTGTATGCCGCACGGATATGGACACCAGCGCGCAGGCGTGGAGTTGGCGGTAGCGCAACAATACGCCGGGGTAAGCATCAACGACCTCACCGACGAACGGGTTATTGATGAATTAACGGGCAATGCCGCTTTTAGCAATGTGCGGGTAAAAATATCAGCTAGTAATTGATCGTTTTTTGGAGATGAAAAAGATATACCCAGTCTGGTTCCTATTGTTGTTTTTGCCTATCCTAGCAACTGCGCAACTGCATTGTGATTCTACCTTAGCTCCCATCAACGATTTTTTACTGCGTTACAAAGCGCGGGTTAGTCGTTGTGAAGGTTTTTACAAACCCCAAGCTAGAGCAGGCGGGTTGCGGATGGTGAGTCTTACCTACGGGGAATTTCGCTACCAAGCCGATTTGATGGAGGTGATTCAAGTTGGCCTTCCTGTGCACATGGGCGCGCAAGCCGTGCACCTACGCGCGCAAGGTATCCCCGCCGATGTGTATTACCAAATGGATGCTACCCTATCAGGAACGCAAACGCTCGATTGGCCAGTGCAATATGTGCTGCTCAAAGATCCGCGTACCCACCTCAACCGCAACGTAGGGCTGCTAGGATATTGGGAAACCAAGCAAGGCAGAACGTATGTGCCCTTGCTCACGCACACAAAACTCTCCTTAGCCGATGAATTCCTATCACCAGTAATTCGGCTTATTCACGCCGCTAAGCTGGCGCAAGTGCAATGGAAATGGGAAAGTCAAAAAGAATTTACGGTGGTAGCAGGCCCTTTTCGAATGGGGGTGGCGCTGAGTTTTCGGTTAGGTACGGAAAAAAAGCTGACCCTATTGGGTAAAACGGAAACATTGATCATTCGGTACTTGCTGGAAGGGAAAACGGAATGGGAAGAGATGAAGGTGGCGGTGTATCGATGAAAGCGCTATTTTATTCCCTTCGGGAATTTTAAGTGCGGCTGGACAGTTCCGGTAAAATGCTAGTATTTAGGTTTGAAAAAATGTATAAGTTTAGCACCCCATCTTCGATGGAGTGGTTTTAAAATGTAGCCACAAATTGCACAAATTTTCACAAATTAAAGCACGAACGCTGTTCGTGCAGGGGACACAAACGTCAGTTTGTGGCCTAATTTGTGAAAATTTGTGGCCGAAAAATTATTTGTCTCATCGCCGAAGGCGAGGTGCTAAACTTTCACTGAAAAAATAAAAAAAAGAGGAGTGATAAAGCAATCACCCCTCTCAAGTCGATACACGAAAGCTGTAAAACTTTTGTAGATAATCATACATTACCTTTTTTCGGCGGTAATAAGTTGGGATAAGCAAATAAATCTGAAAGAATAGGGTAAATCTATTCTTTTTCAATCTGTTATCTTTTTTTGACGGCTTGTCTGTGGTTCAAATATAGTTGATGCTGCAAATTATAATAAGCTAAAGCAACTGAATTGAACAAAATACTTGCTGAATTGAATATATAAAAATTAATCATTAAATGAAATAAATAACAATTAATTGGTGTAGTAAAAAAATCACCTGTTCATCCCAAGGGAAGTATAGGTAAAAAACAAAGAAGGGTAACTGAGTTAGCTACCCCTCAGAAGTCGGTACACGAAAGCTGTTTAATGTATGCAATCATACAATATCTTTATCCGCCTGTTCAATTGGAACAAGGCATTAGAACTTATACAATAGATGGAATTATTAGAGGCTTTTGTGGCTGTTTTTTTTCATTTGCCAAAGTTTGGGAGAAATGGATCTAGTACATTTGTTAATGACTAGACCCGTATAAACCTATTCAAAAAAATGTGAAGAATCACATTGCTTTGAACTAAATTTAAACTTATTTGGCAATATATTTTTGACGGCATGTTGATGTTATCAACATAGCTGATTGTGCAGTAGGCTGCAAATAAAAGTAACTAAATTGAACAATTTCAATGCTGAATTGAACAGGTGGTGTTATATTTGAATATCTTTATTTTAATTATGTTCGCGTATTGTATTTTTTAGGTTTTTATGAATCATAATATACTTAAAGCCGGTAAGTTTTCAGCTGAAAAAGCTCTTTTTCTCACCTACCAAAAACTTACCGACTGGAACTACATTTTCCATTTTCCAAATCATCAATCCTGACCAATTACTGGCTTTTCTCTAGCCTCCTGCGGCGAATCCATTACAAATCGAGTAATTGCGCGTTTTTGGTTGATTGTTTTTGGAATCTCAGTTGCATCAGGGCGTATATGCATGTTGATTTTATTGGAGTACAATGGTTCTGAACTTGCACAAGCGAAGGCAATACATGCCACAAAGGTGATAAAAGCAAATACGGTGTCGATACCATAATCCGGTAAAGGCGGGGGTATATTTGGTTTGGATGTTTTATTTTTCATACAGCGTTAATCTAACAATAGTCCGTGAAAGAAAAGCATCTAAGCAGCGGCTTTGACGCCAAAG
>JBBANM010000136.1:0-12251 GCA_040401995.1 Saprospiraceae bacterium | reverse complement strand
ATTACCTGATTAGGTATCAAGGTTAACAACTTATTTTTTACTCGTTCCTAAATACCTCAAAATAAAAGGTTTTGGTTTGAAGGTTTCCGCATTTGTCGATCATCGTAAAGTTAATGCGGTTTTTCCCATAACGAAAAGAAATGGTGTCGTTTATTGTCTGAATATCAACCCAGGATCCTATATTGAATCGCTCATCATTATTGATATACTGCTGAGCATCCCATTTAATATAATCGATGTCGCATAGTGGGGCGATTTTTAAATTGAATAAGGACAGAATATCATTAAGTTGACTTTTAACTCTTACGGAACAAGAATTTTTTGGTAGGTACAATTCAATATTCTTTGCTGTTGAAGTCAGCCAATTGGCAGTATTTTCTCCTGGAGTCAAAGTTACCATAAAGGAATCTATGGCAATGTTTTTGCAATCATCGTAAATGAAATAAGTCCGTTTATAAGCAAGTCCTGTTTGATTACAAACTGGAGTGGCTTTATCCTGAATTTGGTAACTGAATTTCAATAGAGATGAGGCGTTTGAGAAGTTGGGTATTTGAGTGTTGGTTTTTCCAATAACGGGAAAAAGAATATCTAAAGGGATTTTCTGAGAGTCATTGGTGCAACTGCCATAAAAGACCGTAATTTTTTTAGTTTTTAAGATAGGTATGTTCCAGTGGAAATCTTCAATTTTAGGTCTACGAATGGCCGTTCTTTGCTCTATTTGAGTTATGTTATTTTGGCAGTCTATAGCTTTCCAAAGCCTTCTCATGACGGTGTAAAGGTTTAGATTACTTGCCTCCTCACAACTTGGATTATAAAAAGAGGTAGTCCATGCCAAGGTAACATCACAATTGTTCGGAATGCAATTTCTTGCAAAATAGGGGAGACCAAAATTGGGGATGGTATCAGGTTTAAAATCGGATTCAATATATTTCCCATCAATCCCAAGTTTTATAAAGCTTTTATTTGGGGATGGAAAAGACCCTCTTCTACCTATATATTTAGAATCATCAGTTATTTCTGTAAATGGAATAGTATCTGTTATGAAATCGTTATTCAATAAAACAGGGCCTTGAACTTTTATAGCATTGACCAACCCTTTACAAATCAGTTTTCCATCTTTAGATGCCCGTAGCTCATAGTCATAAGTCCCTGGACTGTCGATGGTATCTCTATTTTGAGGCTTGGAATCAAGTACTACAAGGTAACTGTCTGGACAATTTTTAATGCCTATCTTTTCTTTAGTTAAAATAATGCGACAATTAGCATCCGACTCTACGGATATTAAACCTGTTCCACAATTACAATCATTTTGAGCCATTAAAAAGGATCCGGAAAACAACAGGAATGCCCATAAGAGCAGGGTAAATGGGGTTTGAGTTTTCATTGTTCTGGAAGTTGTAGGTTTTTAAATTATGCTGTTTGTATATGGTTTTATCTTTAGGATTAACCAAAGTATCTTCACTTTTCAAATTTACAACACTATACTTAATAAATCAATAAGGAAGGCAAAAAAATAACATTAGTTTCTCTTTTATTGTTACAGTTTCAAAAAAACACAATAAATACTACCCCGCCAACTCATAACTAGTACTCCTTCCCCCCGATTCCCCAGCCCGTAAAATCCCTTTTTTGAGTAAATCCTGAATATCGCGTAGCGCAGTATCAGCAGAGCATTTGGCTATTTTGGCCCATTTTGAGGAAGTCAATTTGCCTTCAAATGGCCCCAGTAATTTATTGAGCATCATTACCTGTCTTTCATTGAGAACGGTAGTCGCGTTTTTTTCCCAAAAACGTGCCTTGAATAAAGTCTTTTCTAGGATTTGATCGGTATTGAGCAAGGCGCTAGATAAGCAGTCTAAAAACCATTCCAGCCAAAGGGTAATATCTAATGTCCCTTTTTGAGCCTGCTCCAGCGCATTGTAATACCCATTTCTTTGCGTTCGAATTTGTGCCGACATGCTATAAAATCTAGAAAAAATGCCCTCAGATTTTGTCAATTGCATATCAGCGATGGCGCGGGCAATACGGCCGTTGCCATCATCAAACGGATGGATGGTGACATACCAAAAATGGGCAATACCAGCTTTTAAAACCGGATCAAGTTGTTGATCTGAGTTGAACCACTCGAAAAATTGTTGCATCTCTTTTTCTAGGAAGGCAGCAGCTGGCGCCTGAAAATGGACTTTCTCTTTGCCCAATGCTCCGGATACTACTTGCATGGGACCTGTCTCGTCTTTACGCCAACAAGCAACATCAATTTTATGGATCCCGCTCCGGCCTGTAGGGAAAAGTCCTGCATGCCAGTTGTATAATCTGCTTGCTGATAGCGGCTTATGCGCCTCCTGAGTGGCGTCAAGCATCATTTCCACTACACCTTCAACATTGCGATCAGAGGGTAGTAACCCGCCAATATCCATGCCCAGATGACGGGCAAGAGAGGAACGAACCTGTTCTGGATTCAAAAATTCGCCTTCAATTTCAGTTGATTTGATGACATCTAGGGTTAGGGTCTCTAATAAAGCCTCCTGTTTGAGGTCAAACCCCAAAGCGCTCATTTTACCCGCCAAAACACCCTGTTGGCGATGAACCTGACTGAGAATGGGAAGTAAAACCTCGGCATCCCAGATGAAATTTGGCCAGTCGGGCAGTTGGTGGATATACCGTTGCATAATTGATTTTGCCTAAAAATAGGCATTTGCGGAGATTAAATCAATTATTCTCCGCAAAATATGCGGAGAATACAAGCCGTATTCTCCGCAATCTTACAAAACGATTAAAAAAATGAGAAAACTCAACAGGAATAAGACCAGACAAGTGTCTTTCTGAAATAATTTCTTCCTTCCTCTATTTACCCAGCGCAAACAACTGCCGCAATTCATTATTTGACAAATCCCCAATCCACTGCTCGCCCGTTGCTACGGTAAGATTAGCGAGCGCCTTTTTTTCCTGAATCATTTTGTCGATGCGCTCTTCGAAGGTTGCCGTGGTAATGAAGCGGTGAGCCATCACGTTTTTGGTTTGTCCGATCCGGAAAGCGCGGTCGGTGGCTTGTGCTTCTACCGCCGGGTTCCACCATAAATCGAAATGGATGACTTGGCTGGCTGCCGTAAGGTTCAGCCCCGTACCTGCGGCCTTGAGCGACAACACCATCAAGCGCGAACTGCGTTTTTGCTGAAAATCTTCCACCATTTTGTCGCGATTGGGGCGCGTAGTTCCGCCGTGTAAATAGGGCACGTGCAGATCAAAAGCCGCCTGGAGCACCTTGACTAATATATCACCCATCTCCTTGAATTGGGTGAAAATAAGCACTTTTTCATCGTTATCGAAGGCTTGAGTCACCAAATCAATCAATAAAGGGCACTTGCCGCTGAGGTCGGCATCGCTTTTCCCTTTTTTCAGGTATTGGGTGGGGTGATTGCAAATTTGTTTCAGCGCCATAATCAGCGTGAGCACCAGGCCATTGCGTGCTTTGCCATCGTTGGCTTCAATATCGCGCATTGATTTTTCGACTACACTCTCGTATAGCGCCGCTTGTTGGGGCGTAAGTTGACAGTATTGGTTGATCTCCACTTTATCTGGTAGGTCGCTGATAATGCTTTTGTCGGTTTTGAGGCGACGCATTACAAACGGAGCCGTTACTTTGTGAAAACGCCGCAACACAGTTTGATCCCGGTCAGCTTCAATGGGGATGGCATAGTCGCTTTTGAATTGCTTCATGCTGCCCAAATAACCTTTGTTGCTGTAGTCAAAAATGCTCCAGTATTCACTTAGGCGGTTTTCGACAGGTGTACCACTCAAGGCAATATAACTTTGTGCGGGTATGCTTTTGACCGATTTGGTTTGTTCTGCTGCGTTATTTTTAATGTTTTGCGCTTCATCAATTACTAAGCATAACCATTTTTCTTTGCTGAGCAAGGCTTTATCGGTACGGGTGGCGCCATAAGTGGTGATGATGATTTCGGTTTGCGACAATTGTTTTAGATTGCGGGAAGGACCGTGGAAAATCCCCGTGTTGAGTTGTGGCGCAAACTTGGCTATTTCGCGCTCCCAGTTGGTGAGCAACGTAGTGGGCGCTACGATCAGCACGCGATCTTGAGGCGTCAAATCACCTTCGTTTTTTAGTTTTAGTAGCAAGGTAATGACTTGCAAGGTTTTGCCCAGACCCATGTCATCGGCCAAAATACTGCCAAAGCCCAGCTGCATATTTTTGTACAACCACGAAAATCCCCGTTGTTGATAAGGGCGCAGCGTAGCTACAAGTCCATCGGGTACTGGCAAAACGGTAGTTTCGGAAAGGGACTGGATAAGCGCTTTTAATTCTGGCGTCATTTCAATAGGCGTCCCTTGATAATCCTCACTCATGGCAATTTGCAACAACGACACGCCATCCAATTGGGGCGGATTGCTCAATTGTTCGGCTAATTTTTGGGTTTCTTTTTCGTCAAAATAGACGTATTCGCCCCGAATTTTTACCAAGCCACGGGTGGTTTTTAGCATCTTCAAAAATGCTTCAACCGAAATGAACTGATCGCCTATCGCGGCTTGCCATTGGTATTGCAGCATTTGTTGCAAACCGATTAGCGAGCCTTTCTTTACCGCGCCGTCGCTACTAGAAAGCCGCAAGGAAATCGCTGGTCGGATGATTTTTGACAATGACTTAGGCAGCAAAAGCTTGATGCCAAACAGCCGAATGATAGGCAATTGCTGAAAAAGGACTGCCGCGAAATCCCTGGCAGCATATTGCAATGTCATTTTTCCTTTCTTGCTCAATACCTGATGTAGGGTAGGCAAAAAATCAGCAATGTTGGATAGGTCGCGTAGGATGTCCATGCGAGTAGCATCGAAGGCTTTTTTTTCAAAAATCACTTTGAGCGGTACTGGTAATTGGAGTTCTTCTTGGCGGTTTTCGATGAGTACTTCGATGTTAAATTGCTCGTTTTCTACCTCAGTAATCTCAAGAAGAGGGACAAATTGTTTGTGGGAAATAAAAAATCGGCTCAACCAAAGATGGATAGATGCAGGGTATTCTTTATTGACAAAAGTATCGAAGCTGATCGCTTTTTCCTTAAAAAATAGGCCAGTGATGGGTTCAGATAAATGGTAAAGGTCATTGTAGGATATTACAAAATAGTCCAAAAACACCGAAGCTACGGCATTGAGGTTATCTTTTTGCACCGCCCCCAGCATATTGCCATCTCTTTTGTATAAGATTAGATTAGCGGGTAAAAGGCTCGATAATTGGGCATGTACCAAAGCTACATTTTCATCCATCGTGGCTGGAATCCAGCGTATGCGGTATCGCTCATTGGTGGTACGCAAAAACTGTGGCACCATTGCCCCGGCACGCGCCAATGCTTCGGCATAACGATAGCAAAGCCACAAACCTCGTAGTTCAGGGGAAAGACCATTCAATCTCCCTACTGGTACGCCAGCCAGCCAATTGATCAATTCACCAAATCTTCGAGTATGAAAAAGTTCCTTTTCTTCGATATCCCAGGCGGTGAATTCTACAAAAGCGCCTTCAGCATTAAGCCATATCTCCAAAATATCGACTTCTTGGTAGGCAAACTTGGACAGCTCGGCAATGCGGCCACTAGATTTAGCTACGCCTTTAGCTATTTTTGTTTGGGTTTTTAAAATCAGCTCTTTGAAGTTACCGGCTGGATAAAATACCGGATTATCTGTCAATAGCGCCTTTAGCACATTCGTATGGGCGCCAAACGTGGTAAAGTCAATGTTCTTCCAATCTATTGTTGGGGAAGGTTTTGAAATTACCTCCGCGCTTGGAATTTCCATCAAGTCGGCATCATAGATCGGTTCCGCTGCTTTCTCGGAGGCAACGGATATCCCTGATTTCTCTAAAGCACCGACCAGGTCGAAACCATGCAGTTCAAAGACTTTGAAGGGGTTTTTATCGATCTCATTGGCGATTAAGTAGATGATCGCCGCTAGATGTTTACAAGGCTGGGCATAATCAGGGCAGGAGCAGCTTGCGGTAAAATGTCGCCATTGCCGTGGAAAAATATCCACTTTTTGTGCTTGGCACAACTCAAGGAGTTCTTGTGGCAATTCCCGATTCAGTAATCTTGATAGCAAATCCGGGCGATCCAGCACAGTATTCAATACTTTTTGGCACTCGTCTTTGCTAAAAAGCGGGATGGTAATGTTGATTCTGTAAGTACTAGAGCCTATTACTACCGCTTTGACTTCATTTTCTTTGATGTCAATGCTGCGTACCGAGCCATTGTTGGCATAGGTTCGCCCACGGGGTAGACGGTTGGAATCGCTGATGTTGTTAAAGGCGTTGAGCCATTGTTGCCCCCACCAAGTAGTACCAAATTTGCCGCCGCCTCTGATGCCGGTACCTATTTCAATCTTTTTCTTCGGGCTTTTATCAAAATACCAAGGCATTGATGTATGTATTTTGGTGCTTACAAATTGATTTTTTGGGCTTTGGCCACATTACCTGACAGGCATCCAAATTAAATAAAATAGTATGGGAATGGAAAAGTATTGGCACAAAAATAAAAATTCAAACCAGCGGCTCAAACAAGCAATTCATATCCAAAATACTATCCACTACGCTTAAACTGTGTTCATTGGGTACGAGCGGAAACGTAGTAAGTAGGGTGAAAAATAGCTGTTTGGTACTGGTTGTCGCAGATCTAAAAATGGCTTTTTTTAAACGGATCTCTTCAGCTTGGTCTTTGGACAAGGCAAATGGCGATTGGTAAAATTTGATTTCAAAAAGATTAATCGCTTGATCGTTGCGATCGATGAGGAGGTCTATTTGGATCCCTCGGCCAAAATCACTTTTTTTCAAATAAAATGCCGAAGCTTCTGTATAAATGCCACTTATACCCAAGGCTTTCTTTATGGCAGGAATATGTTTTAGGCAAACGCTTTCAAAAGCATAGCCGCTCCAGCTTTTCCATGCCTGTGTTTGAGCCAAGCGCTCCCAGGTTCCAGCTCCTTCACCCCGTTTTTCTTCAATAAATTGGAGATAAAAAAGAGAATATTCATCCGTTAAACGATACCGTAATTCTTTTTTCTTTTTCCCAAAGGCATAAAAGGCCATAATGAAACCAGAATTAGCCAATTCTTCTAATATTCGAGTTGTGCTGCCGCCATCTGCTAATCCAGTTTGTGCAATAATATCCTTGCGGGTCAAACCCTGCCAAGTAGCGGCAAGTGCGCGGACGATCTGAATGTGATTTTCAGCATGATCAAATAATGCCAGATACAATTCTGAAAACTCTTCACGCAAAAATCCTTGTGGAGAAAAACAAATTTGATCAATATTTTGGGTCGCCGTTTTTCCAGCTTCTACTTCTTTAAGGTAGTGGGGAATGCCTCCCATTGCCATATAAATTTGTAAAATGTGGTAACGGTCGAGCTGTATAGACCTACTCCGTAAAAACTGTTCCGTTTCGTAAAGATTAAATGGTTGTAGATTGATGCGGCGGGTGATGCGGTTGTGTAATCCGCCTTTATTCCGAACTACATTGGAAATCATCCATGACGCAGCAGAACCACAAATAACGACAACGATGTTGTTTTGCGATGCCCATGAATTCCAAAACAATCCAAAAGCTTTTAAAAAATCGGAGTTTCGACCAGTCGCCAACCATGGGAATTCATCAAAGAATACAACGGGTTTCTCCTCATTCCCCCATTTTTCCAAAAAGATAGTTAGCATTTGGAAAGCCTCTAACCAACTTTTAGGGGCTTGAAAGGGGAAAACTGGTTTTGCATAATAATTGATGCGATCCGTAAAATGTTGAAGTTGTTCAAGCTTGCTCCCATTTTGAATGCCAGTGATTTCAAAACTGATTTTTCCCGCGTATGTTGAACGTACCAGAAAGGTTTTGCCTACTCGCCGCCGACCAATAACTGCAACCATTTCAGGTTCATTGGACAGTAAAGCTTTTTGCAGAATAGCATGCTCTACTTGGCGGCCTACAAGAGGTGTCTGGATATTCATTCCTTTAAATTTGGAGATGGTGTTGACAAAGATAAAGATTCCGCCAAGTTAAAACAAGTCTAACTTGGCGGAATCTTTAGTTTTTAGATGGATTCCGCCAGATTAGGTAAGTTCTAACTTGGCGGAATCTTTTTCTCTAGACGCCAAATTTTCCGCCGTAATTTTTCATAATTTACCGTTTGTAACCATTCTCATTATAACCGTATTTGTTTCGTCTTCAACTACATCTTGAAGACTCGAAGCATTTATCATTTTTCCACGGTATTCATACCTTAACCGCACAAAACATTATTTTTTCAAGAATACATAACGCCCACTGGCATCATCCACCTTATATTTCACAACCTGACGGTGTGCTTCAAAAAACTGATAAGCTTCGCCTAAGTTGTCCCAAAAAGGTAAGAATTGTGGTCGATTGTGGACCAGTAGGTATTCTCGCTTTTTATCCGTCATTCGGCAAGGGAAAATATGAACGGGGATTTGGTTCTGACCGGCATTTTTAGCTTCCAAAGCAAGGAGGTACACTTCCCTAATCTTTTCATCAGTGATTGGTATACATCCTACTGACACACAATTGCCGTGAATATAGATTTCACCGCCTGGAGTTTTTGGATCAGCTAAAATCCGATCAGAAGCATTAGGGTAATTAATGCCCAAGGAAAGATGATGAGTGCTTTTAGGATTAAACACTTCGATCCAGTACAGTCCTTCAGGTACTTGTAGATCGCCCTCTTTGCGCTTAGGACCAAGTAAGCCAGGTACTCTGCAGATTGGATAAGTGCGGAACAATCGAAATGAGGTAGAGTCCTGTATCCATATTTCAAGTTCCTGCTCCGACTTGAATACCCGCAAATAAATAGGCGCTCCCCATTGTAAACGCTGAACTGCCAAATCTTGAGTGAGGGCTGTTCCAACCAACTCACGCGCCTGCGTAACGCGATCTCCATTTGATGATTGTGTGTTGCTCATTTGTCCCATACAGTTATAAAAAAATCCTCCTATAATGAACAATGAAGTTAATATGAAAAATTTCCTCATACTATCATTTGATTTTTGGGTTAGATATAGCAACGATAAATCCAAACATACTTGCGGCAAAGAATTTTACTTTTTGCATATGCTGGAAATGAATGGGTTTGTAAATTTTGTTTAGAGCTTGTTCAGCATTCTGGTTCGATGGCGAAAATGAGCTGAAATTCGCACCAATGAGGCACAAAAAGCGGAGTGTAGCAGCGCTACATGAGCATTTTTGTAACGAAATTGGAGTGAATTTTGGCCATTTGTAGCTCGAATCAGAATCCTGAACAAGCTCTTAGCGCACACGGTGGCTTCTTTCCAAATTTAAGGGAATTTGCTCCGGTTGTCAATCTATTTTCATTAAAGGCTTTTAATTTGGTTTCAGTACTTCAGTTCAACACACTCCTATATTCGATTGTCGTTAATTGAGAGCGCCTAGAAACCAGACTAGCCTTTATCCATGCCAAGTAGTCAATGGAATACACTGGATTTGTTCAAGATTTTGTTTTAATTTTATAGCTCAAATTAGAATTATGTCTGAAGGGTTAGTTTATCAATCGGTTTTGCAAAAGTTGGGGCAGCTATCGCCACAGCATTTGGTGGAGCTAGATGCTTTTTTAGCATTTTTGGTTCAAAAACAGACCAAGGGTAATGTGTCTGCAATAGATGGGATATCTTCTTTAGATCAATATTTTGGTGCATGGAAGGACTGGAAAGAGGAGGAATTCCAATCTTTTTTGAACCATACCCATGAAATACGAAAAGATCTTTTTTTTACCCGTGAATTAGATTTATGAAAGAGGTACTCCTAGATACTGATACCGTCTCCTTTTTCTTGAAAGGTATTCCACAAGTAAAATCAAAATTCGAAATCACATACGCAGCTCAAGGGTATTTCAATATCAGCATCATGACTTATTACGAGATCATGAACGGATTACTTTTTAAAGACGCCAGGCGACAATTGGAATCATTCGAGGGGTTTACTGCTTTATGCCGAATTTTGCCAATTAATGTTGAAATAGCTCTGATTGCTGCATCAATCTATGCCGATTTAAGGCGGAAAAATTTAATGATCGGTCATGCTGATGTGTTGATTGGTGCTACAGCTTTGCATTATGATTTACAAATAATCACGAATAATCAAGATCATTTTCAACGAATACCAGGGTTGGAATTGGATAATTGGGTTTGATGAGGAACTTTGGGTTTGAAAATTTTCAGCAGAGGTGGACTTCCTCAAAATAGTAGACACAAAGATAAGCATCTACCGCTACTCCCGCATCCATTGACTTCCACTCCACATTCCTGTATTTTTGAACCGCCATTCCTAGTTTTACCACCTCGTTCTCGCAACCTTTTATGACGCCTTGCGTACTATCTAAAACACATTGAATTTTTCTGTAATTCAATTGAGTCTTTTTTTTATGTGAACAGCAAGAGATGGATTCCTAAGGAATTGATGATTAATAAATTGGCGTTTTAGCCGCCGCTATTTTGTTGCCAATCGACTATCTTTTGAGGCGCAATGTGGTGCATTGCAACGAAAAAGATAGGAAGAGTGGCGGCAAAAGAGCAAGGGTAAAGTGGTAATTTATTATTCATCCGTTCCTAACCCATTTCTTGATTAAGAAAGTGCCGTTATGCCAAAAATCCTGATCGCCGATGATGAAGCCAGCATCCGTCGCACACTCCGCGATATACTGGAATTTGAAAAGTATGTAATCATAGAGGCTGTTGACGGACAGGACTGTCTGGATCAATTGGCCAAAAACGCTCCTATCGACGCTATTCTACTAGATATAAAAATGCCCAAAATGGATGGCATGGAGGTGTTGGATCGCTTGCAAGAGCTCGCGCCCGATGTCCCCGTGATCATGGTATCCGGGCATGCCAATCTCGATACGGCCGTGGAGGCAGTGAAACGCGGCGCCTTTGACTTTATCAGCAAACCGCCAGATCTCAATCGTTTGCTCATTACTTTGCGCAATGCGATGGATCGATCCAACTTAGTATCGGAAACCAAAACCCTGAAACGCAAAGTTGCCAAGCAACAATTGCAAGAAATAATTGGTACTTCGCCAGCCATTTCCCACATCAAGGATACCATTGAGCGGGTTGGCCCTACCGAGGCGCGGGTGATGATCACCGGCCCGAATGGATCTGGAAAGGAACTGGTGGCCCGCTGGCTACACCACAACAGCAATCGCAACAGTCAACCGATTATTGAGGTGAACTGCGCGGCGATCCCGTCGGAATTGATCGAAAGCGAGTTGTTTGGGCATGAAAAAGGATCATTCACTTCGGCCATCAAACAACGGATCGGTAAATTTGAACAGGCACAAGGCGGCACGCTTTTTTTGGATGAAATTGGTGATATGAGCTTGTCGGCACAAGCCAAGGTTTTGCGCGCCTTGCAGGAGCACAAGATCGTACGCGTAGGCGGCGAAAAGGAAATTCGCATCGATGTGCGGGTAGTGGCAGCTACCAACAAAGATTTGCGCCGGGAGATCGCCCAAGGCCGTTTTCGCGAAGACTTGTACCATCGTTTGGCGGTGATCATTGTGGATGTTCCTCCGCTCAACGATCGCAGGGAGGACATCCCCGCGCTGATCCACCATTTTCTGGATCTTATTTGTGTTGATTATGGGATGGCAATCAAGCAAATTTCCGAGGAAGCGCTTTCACTTTTGCAAAGTTTGAATTGGAGCGGCAATATCCGCGAATTGCGTAACGTAGTGGAGCGCTTGGTTATTCTAGGCGGTGCTACCATTTCTGCCGCCGATGTTTCCCAGTATGTGGTGCCAGTGAGCAACAGCAACCCGCAGGCGCCGTTACAAGATTTTTTCAATCAATTTGCTAATGTGGAGGAGATGCACAAATACATTGATAAGGTTTTTGGAACGCAAAGGGTTGAGGCCATTTGATTGGGGTAAATTCCATCTTTATAGTTTAAAAATTCGTAAAAATTCAACACCTCGCCTTCTGCGATGAGAAAATCAAATTTTTTGCCACAAATTGCACAAATTTTCACAAATTAGGACACAAACTGACGTTTGTGCGGCCTTCACGAACAGAGTTCGTGCTTTACTTGTGGCTAAATTTTTAAAAATCACTCCATCGAAGATGGGCGCCAAATTTGTACAAAAATTCAAAAACTTCAAGCAGAATAAAGCTTAGTTTTTATCTTCGTTGAGAGTGTGTTTGGATTTTTAGTTCGCAAGCGAAAATGAGACAAAATTTGCACCAA
>JBBANM010000135.1:0-12478 GCA_040401995.1 Saprospiraceae bacterium | reverse complement strand
TGAATTATCTCGAAAAAATTCTAGGGGTGTAGATTTGATGCGTTTGCCCTAGAAAAAACTAAGCTGCGTTCTTATTGCCGCCTTTATCTTTTATCTTCCATTGCAAGCTCAATTGGATTCTGTTTTAAACAAGATCAAACGCTTTGAAAATGGGATTTTTTTCCGTTCCATCACCTTGGTTCCGGTGACAAGTGTTGGATTGATTTACTTTCCACACATGCAGGAATTGATTAAATCTTCTCAGCTCGACGTGCAGCGGTACTACAATTTTATATTTTATAATCCTTTCGAACTGGGGTGGCGATCGCATGATTGGTTTTTTAGTTTTAACGGTTCTTTTCCGGCTTATGTAGGGAGTAAACATTTCAACCAGCGCCTCGCTTCTGCTACAATTGGCATCGAAAGGTCGGTGTACGTCAACAATCATTACCGAACCAATCTTTATTTGGGGCTTGGTTATTACAATTATGTTTTTTCGGTAGCGCAAACTGAACTTAACCGTCAAGTGGCTTTCCAAAACATTTTTCAAAATCAGTACGCAGTTACGCCAGATCTAAGAAACCAAGGCGCTATGCTCAATATAGCAGGCGTGCTGGCGCATCTGGAAAAAAATCGAACTGCGGTGGGCAGTTATTTGCGGCTTGGGTATTGCTGGGGACTGCAACGCCGCCCCTGGCAAACCGGTACTATAACCCTTACCAATGTGCCACGCGATCGCCTGGGGATGGTGTATTTGCAATTGCTGATTAGTATTTCTAGAAACAATAGAGAAGTAAAATGACCATCTGCGTACACCACGCCAATCGCCGTTTTGGCCACATCGTTTTTCATTCTTGCTGACCGGTACTTAGTTTTGTGTCAAAGGAAAGTGGTACTTTATTGTTTAACCATTCCTAATCACAAACCGTTGCCAAACAAGCTTGATCATGAAAAAAACGCTTTACCTTTTCTTTGGACTCTTTCTTTCTGCGGCTACCTTAATCGGGCAAGTTGATTCTGCTTACAATGAGCCAGCAGTGTTTAAAAGCAGTTTCATTTTGCGTGCCTCCTATTACTATGCCAATTTTGGAATCCTTTCTTTGCCAAACATACAGCAGGCGCTGAAATCTGGCCAAGTCAGTACTTCGGGTAATTTTGGCTTTGTTCAGTCTTTGCCATTTGAATTGGGGTGGCGCTATGAAGATTGGTTTTTAAGTATGAATCTTTCTTTACCGCTTGCCAGTACTTATCGCTCCAATAAGTACAATTTTAACAAACGTTTTTCTTTTGCGTCGGTAATGCTTGAACGCTCGGTGTTCAAAAGCCGCAACTACCGCATTAATGCTTTCCTGGGCGCCGGGTACTACGAATATGCATTCTCTTATGGTCGCAGCGAAGAAAATCGGCAAGTGGCGACGCCTGATCTTTTTACCAGTAATTTTGCGGTTTCTCCTGAAATTTATAATCAAGGAGGAATGCTCAATTTTGGCGTTTCGTTATTGAATCAAGAGCGAAAAAGGGTTTCGGTTGGTACTTGCATTCGTGCCGGATATTGCTTGGGTTTTGATACTTATGCTTGGAAAGCCAGAACGGTGTCGATCGTCAATGCCCCCCGCGACCGCCTAGGTTTGTTCTACTTACAAGCGCTTTTGTCCATCTCCCGAAATCGCTAAAACCATGAGTACGATCCATTTCATCGTTATGTGGGGCATTTGGTGGTTGGCTTTGGATCCCATAGAAGATAAAGCCGTCATTGTCCTTTATCGGCAACCCGAATTTTTGGCCAGTAGGTATGAAATCAAAGTGAACAACCAATTGGTAGCCACCCTGGAAACCAAGTCCTTTATCGAGATTTTGGCGCGCGAGGGAGTGGCCATACTAGAATCATCGGATTACCGCGCCACCAAACGGGTGTTGAAATTACCAGTTAAAGCAGGCAATACTTATTTTGTCAAGGCATATGAAGAAGTTGATTTTTTGGAAAGATATTTACGCTTTCAAGTCGTAGATGCTGAAACGGCCAAAAAAGAGATGCTCAAATGCAAAAGAAATATGAAGGTAAAACAGCCGGACTAGCTTGGCGGAGATGAAAAAAACTCAAAAAGTAATAGTGGAAATTGCGGTAGGCCTTTTTGTAGCCCTAGTAGTGGGCTACTTGGCCGCGCGTTTGCTGCACAATTATTTTGAGCAATTACAAGGCCCCTCTTCGGTCAACCGTTTTTTGCGGTATTTACTAGGATTGTTTTTGGAATTACTATTGGTTTGGGTATTGGCTTTTGTTAATTATCGTTTGGTGTTTTTGCGGTTTTTTATTGACAACAAAAAGCCTTTGCGCAGTTTGTATTGGGCTTGGTTGTCAGTAGTAGGCTTATTGTTGTTTTTCATTCTAGAATGGCGCACCCAATTTGAACCCGAATTTGCCGACGAAAATGTATGGATCGTTTTGGTGTTAATGGTGTTTATTGTAAGCTATTCCTATATTGCCGACTACTTCCGAACCAGGCGTTTACAATTACAATTGTTAAAAGAAAAAAGCGAAGCAGAGTTGAATATACTCAAAGCACAAATCAAACCCCATTTTTTATTCAATACCCTGAATACCATTTTTAATGCGGCTTTAAAAAATGAAGATGAAGAAACCGCAAGCTTGATCAGTGAATTATCCGGACTTTTGCGCTTCAGCATTCAAGAAGCACAATTGGATTTTACACGTATTGAAAATGAATTGTCTTTTTTGGAGCAATACATTCATTTGCAAAAAGCCCGCTTGCCTCAACTGCCCAGTATTGATATCCAAACCCAGATCGAGTGGGATCATCAAATGGCGCAAATACCGCCACTGCTGTTGATTCCTTTTGTAGAAAATGCCTTTCAATACAGTATCTCAATGGAAAAATCTTGTTTTTTGCACTTGGACCTGACTGTGAAAAATCAATTTCTGGAAATGCAACTGGTGAATAGCATCGCCCCTCATGCTGATCGGAAAAAAGGCATGGGTACCGGGATCAACAATGCCAAAGCCCGACTGCAATTGCTTTATCCAGGTCGGCACCAGCTTGATATTCAAGCTGATGCAACACAATATTCCGTACATTTAACCATTCAACTTACCCACCCATGATTCGCGCCATTGCCATCGATGATGAACCTGCTGCTTTGGAAGTGCTTACCCGCTATGCGGAAAAAATCCCATTTTTAGAGCTAAAAAAGGTGTTTTACAGTGCTGCCGAGGCACTGCGATATTTACAGGAAGAAGACCTAGATCTCGTTTTCATAGATATCCAGATGCCCGATATGCTAGGTACGGATTTGGCACGGCTGCTCCAAAACCGCAATTTAGCGCTCGTTTTTACAACCGCATACACCGAATATGCGGTTGAGGGATTTACGCTACAAGCCTTAGACTACCTACTAAAACCCTTCGATTTTGCCCGTTTTTTGCAAACCTGCAACCGGGGTTTGGAACGGATGGGGCGTAAAAAAGGCGAAGGCGCCAGCATTTTTGTCAAAGAAGGTTATGATTGGGTGCGCGTACATTTGGATGAGGTCAACTACATTCAGTCAGATACCAATTTGCTGTTTATCTATGAAAAAAAACGCCGTATAACCACCCGCATGACGCTGAGCGAAATGTTGACCATCCTACCCGAAGATCGGTTTGTACGGGTACATAAATCCTATATTGTTGCCCTGCAAGCCGTAGAAAAAATCGAACGCCATCAACTTACCATAGCTGGAGCACTGATTCCGTTAGCAAGCACTTACCGGGAAACAGTAGAAAAAATACTTTTAGGGATGAAAAAATGAATAAAAAGGTTTCTTACGCCTTATTTTTGGGCTCCACAAAATGAAATAATCGCTTCCCCCGTGCCAAATCTTTTTTACTTTGTGAAACCTACTTGCAGTAAGTGAAAAATTCTATGATCTGCAATAGTTTCATTGTCCTTTTGATCACTGTTCACAAAAACACCTAAAATGAGTCCAAAAACAACTCAAATTCTGCGCTGGGTATTTGGCGCGCTTGTAACGGCATTGTTTCTCTTTAGCGCTATTGGAAAAATAACGGCTAGCGAAGAAATGTTGAAAATGGCTACCAAATTTGGTTTGGATGCATCCATCTTCAAAACTCTTGGGATAATCGAAGTGATTTGTGCGCTTTTGTTTTTATACCCCAGAACGGGCGTGTTGGGCACCTTGCTGCTTGCCGCTTGGATGGGTGGCGCCATAGCAACGCACTTAGAGCACGGCGAATCGGTGATCCCAGTTTGCGTGATTCAAGCCATTCTATGGATCGTGGCCGTTTTTAGATTCCCAGAATTGAAAAACCGCTTGATGGGCAATCCGTAAGCGATCCAAATTTTTGTAGCATTTTCAAAGCACAAAGGCGATTCCATCAGGGATCGTCTTTTTGCTTTTGATGGGCAAAGGCGCTTCAATTACCGTGATGGAGCTCTGCAATAAAGAAAAAATGGCACTGTATTGAAATTGCAGTATTTTTATAGCCTTATATCACCATAAATTTTTTTTACAATGCCTACAGGTACCGTTAAGTTTTTCAACGAATCCAAAGGTTATGGGTTCATCACCCCCGATGATGGAGGCGAAGACATTTTCTTTTCCGCAGCAGAGTTGAAGATGGATATTGTTGAAGAAATCACTAAAGTCCAGTTTGTGCTAGAACAGGGGGAAAAAGGATGGCATGCATTAGATATTTGGCCTATCATAGCATAATGTTCACTGAACAGTGTCAATAATTTAAAAATATTGACGATAACTGAATTTTGTTCCCCGCCTAGTGACTAGTCATCAATTTGCCTACGACGAAAGTCAAGGTTTCGGTTTTTAAAATTTGTGCGATAGGCAAATTTTATGTGCTGAACCCGCAGGGCTTGACCTCGACTTTCGTCGAAGGCAAATGAGACCTTTGCGATGGCGGAGAACAAAACCACACTTGCAAGCAAGGCGCTAATCCAGAACTTTCTTTGGAATCCAATCATCATAAACTGATTGAGGATTGATTTCCAATTGAAAGCCCTTTTCATCCAGGTTTTTTCCAATTCCATGATGGCTAAAAAAGCCAGTTTCAACAAGGTATTATCAGCAGTAAAAGCCCCCTTGTTTTGGTGATTATGCGGATCTACCGATGATAGGTCTCGATCGTATTGGTTGTATTCATGACCGGCTGCGTTATACAAGCCATCCTGTGGATCGTGGCCGTTTTTCGATTTCCAGAATTGAAAAACCGCTTGATGGGCAATCCGTAAGCGATCCAAATTTTTGGAGCATTTTCAAAGCACAAAGGCGATTCCATCAGGGATCGTCTTTTTGCTTTTGATGGGCAAAGGCGCCTCAATTACCATGATAGAGCTCTGCAATAAAGAAAAAATGGCACTGTATTGAAATTGCAGTATCTTTGTGGCTTCATATCACCATTTATTTTTTACAATGAATACAGGTACTGTTAAGTTTTTCAATGAAGCCAAGGGCTTTGGGTTCATCACTGACGAAGCTTCAGGTGATGACATTTTCGTTCACGTTACAGGGTTGGTTGACAAGATTCGCGAAGGCGATAAGGTTACTTTCAACCTAGAAAACGGAAAAAAAGGAATGAATGCAGTAGAGGTTAAGTTAGCATAAGCTATGCCCGCTTGATCTTTGATTGATAAAATTCTTAAGAGGCTGTCTCGCCATAAACGAGACAGCCTTTTTGTTTGGGCGCCTCGATCTCATTGCTCAATGCGCTACTTTGGTTAATCCATCCAAATGCTTCAGCAAGGTGGGCATTCGAAAGGAACCTGCCATGCTTTGAATGAAATCTGCCGCTGTGCTTAAATCCACCCCAATAGCCGTGACATAAAGCGGTTTTTTGCTGTCGCCCCGATACAACACTTTTTTCCCCTCAACAATAGTAGCAAAATTGCTTTTCGCTACGCCAATAATCGGTATCTGTTCACTCAAAGCACGGTATAAATGCCCTCCTAAACCCAATTTATGATGGTCATCTAAATAGACAAAACCATCCACCACAATGGCTTCCAGGTTTTGTCGATCTATAGTGTCCAGTACCTTTAAAATGCAAGGCAATTCGCGGCGGTAAAACTCTCCAGGGGTATATTCTTCCACATCTTCCATGATGTCAACATATACTACAGTCGGAGCGCTAGCTTGCCAATGGTCAAAACCAATGCAAACGGTTTTTGCTTTATTTTCGAAGTAGTAGGTGTCGAAAGCTAGGATCATGTTGATTATCCTGCTTTAAAATTTTGGATATGGGCTAAAGACATTCGAATGTAACGAGGGTTTGAAAACAAGCTACGTTTTCTATCACTCCATTCCTCTAACTTTTGGATCACCTGTTTTTCGGTTAAAATTTTATTTTGAGTAATCAAAAAATCCACCGAAGAAAGTAATTCAAGTGCAAAATCAGAATAATATCCATTCAAAAAAGTAATTGTTTTTTGTGCAATTTTTGATAATTCTGGCGCTTTTTCAACATACTGCTTAATCTGGTCATAGGCATCCGCTACTAATGTTAAAGGTTCAAAGGGTTTTTTATTCATGTCACTATACCCCATTACATAGCTCCCATTTAGCGTATTAAGAATGAATCTTACTTTTCCGGAATATGGCCCATAATAATTAGGGCTAAAATCAAGTTTGAAATATTTTTCTGCACCAAATTTCTGCAGAAAATAACAAATTTTTTCACTCGAAAACTCTGACGCAAACTCCCCGTTTGCTACTAAATCAAAAAGTACATATAGCAGTAACGCTCTGGCATCAGTAAGTTTTACCCTTTCTTTTTTTAAATTTTCTTTAATATTCAATTCCATTTCAATGCTTATTTTTTCAAGCCATTAATCGTGCTACTCTTACCCCGCCAACTCCTTCAACGCCTTTACAAACGCATCCAACTCCTTCGTTGTAGTGTACACATGCGGCGTTACCCGCACCCCCTGCACATTGGCATAATCAATGGCCACCGTGAAAATTTTGTATTTGTCCAGCAAAATCTTCGCCAAATCACCGGGTTTAATGCCCTTTACGCCCACATTGGCAATCGCGCCCGAACGTTCAGGAGCTTCTGGCGTGTTGATGATGATGTTCGGAATGTTGCGTACTTTCTCCGTCCAGTAGCGTTGCAAGTACCGCAACCGCGCGCTTTTGCCAGCAATTCCAATAAATTCATGAAAACGGATGGCATCCTGGATAGCCAAATCAGTAGCCACGGGGTGCGTACCGGTATGGTTGAGCTTGCGGATATCGGTGTCGGGTACCCCGGTGTCACCAAACATTTGCCAAATTTTGCCGATTTTCTCCTTGCGTACGTACAGGATGCCCGCGCCCAGGGGCGTACCCAACCACTTGTGCAAACTGCTGCCGTAATAATCAACGTCACCCAAATCCGCAATTTTGAAATCGAGTTGCGCAAAAGCATGGGCGCCGTCTACCAATACCTCTACTTGATGCCGATGCGCCATCTCCACAATTTTTTTCACCGGCAAAATATGCCCCGTGATGTTCACCATGTGGCAGATCATCAACAAGCGCGTTTTGGGCGTCAACGCTTTTTCATACAGCGCCACGATCTCCTCGTCCGATTTTGGATGATTGGGGATCGATACCACGCGGTTGACGATGCCGTACCGCCGCGCTTGGAGCTTGAACATATCCAACATCGCGCCGTAATCTTGCTCGGCCATCACCGCTTCATCGCCTGCTTTCCAGTCGATGCCGGCAATGATGGTATCCAATGATTCGGTGGTGTTGCGGGTGATGATGAGCTCCTCGGCACTACAGCCCAACAAACGCGCTAGTTCCGTGCGAGATACCAGTTTATCATCGAACTGTCTGGTGCGCATATAGTACGAGGAAGCTGCATTTACCTGCCGGATGTGTTCAATGTATTTGGCCAACACCTCGTCGGCGGCCAGACTAAAATAACCGTTTTCCAACTGAATGAAGTCTTGGATCACGGTATAACCCTGACGAATTTTTTCCCAAAAATCTTCGTCGCCGGCCAATTCGTTGGCAGTGAGGTGTTGCACTTTGGAAAAATGTTTTTGAAAATCAAAAAAAGGCAAAACCGCTGCCGCTGATGCGCTGGTCAGGGTTTGCAAAAATTGACGTTTATTGAGCAATGCCATGTCGCTTATTTTTCTACAACGCTAAGTACAATGTGCGATGGCGTAGCCGCCGAACGGTATACTTTTTGGGTTGCGGTTTGGAAATCACTTGCTTGGGCTTCAAAAATATTGGGCACGTACTTTTGTGGGTTCCGGTCGATGATCGGGAACCAAGTGCTTTGTACCTGAACCATGATTTTGTGTCCTTTGCGGAAAACGTGGTTCATGGCATGAAGGTCTACGGTATACGGCTCAACTTTATTAGGCGTAATGGCTTGTGGTTGGGAAAAACTATTGCGAAAACGACCCCGCAACACGTCGTTGGCCACCATGAGTTGATAACCACCCATTTTGATGTCTTGGGGGTATTCTGCCGGATATACATCGATCAATTTGACCACCCAATCGCAATCGCTGCCAGTGGTTGCCGCAAAAAGCTTGGCCAAAATATTGCCGGTCACTTCGACGTCTTCGGTCAATACTTCGGTTTCCCAAGAAAGTACATCGGGGCGATTGTGCACAAAACGCTGGTCTTCGGTAAGCCAGGTATACCAGCGCGATCCAGCACCGTAAGTCTGCTCAATAGGTCGTGGACGATAAGGAACCGGGTGCTGGGGATCGGAAACATAGGCGTCAAAAGCAGTCGCCGCAGTAGGCTTTTGGAACGACAATTTACCATCGGCTTGAAAATAAAGGTTTTTGGCTTTTGTTTCTTTGGGTGGCCAAGCGGAGTAGTTTTTCCAGGTGTTGGAACCCGTTTGGAAGGTGATGGCCTCTGCAAATTTACCATCGCCTTTGCCCTTCAAGTGGTAGGCAAACCAAGGTGCTTGAATGTATTTCTGATAGGTAATGGCAGTAGCGGTATCAAATGAGATATTGCCCAACTTCTTGCCTTCGCTGCGTGCCCAGCCTCCGTGGTTCCAAGGACCAACCACCAACATGTTCTGGTTTTTGCTGTCTTGTTTTTCCCAGGTTTCATAGGCCTTCAGCGGTCCATAGAAATCTTCCTGATCCCACCAGCCCGCTACGTTCATAATTTGTACTCGTGGTTTATCGATGCGATTGGTGAGTGATTGTTTTTGCCAAAATTCGTCGTAATTGGGGTGGCGCACAAAATCGTTCCAGGTAGGCAGTTTGCCTTTGAAGTATTTTTTATTCACGTTCGACAATGGCCCTAGTCTCAGGTACCAATCGTAAGTATCGTATTCGCCAAAAGGGAATAGGGTATCTACTTTAGCGGCTTCTTCCATAAACGCATAGTCAAAACCATAACTCAATCGAAAGGCGCCGTTATGGTGAAAATCATCGCCCAAGTACATGTCAGAAGGAGTGGCTTGCTCCGATACGGCCACCAAAGCTGGGTGAGGATCGATGGCGCCCTGAGCGGCCGTCCAACCATCATAAGAGATACCGAACATGCCCACTTTGCCATTGTGATTGGCTACATTAGCCAACAGCCATTCGATGGTATCATAGGTATCGGTGCTTTCATCAATGGCCTTGGGGTCGTTGTGGTTGCGCGAAAAACGCTGCATCTCAAACACCCCTTCCGATTTGTAACGCCCACGAATATCTTGATAGACAAAAACATACCCGTCCACAGCCATGTCTCTGACGTAGCCAATGGTTTCGGGGCTGGGCATATCGCTTACGCCATAAGGGGTGCGGTCAAAAAGAAAAGGTACTTTTTCCGTGGCATTTACTGGCGTGTAAATCACCGTATTGAGTTTAATGCCATCGCGCATGGGGATCATTACCTCCTTGCGCTCGTATTTGATTTGCGCGGAAAGGGTGTTCAGGCAAAAAAACAAGCAACAAAGAAAAAGGTAGTGGTAGTTGGTTTTCATGGCTTTAGGCGCTAATGATCGAATTTGTCATCAAAAAAATTTGAATCCTGCTAAATGTACAAGATTCCTTTTGTTTATCCAATTTCAGGATTTTGGATGGAACACGGATTTTTTGATAGAACACGGATGATACGGATAAGGCACGGATCTTTTGATGGAACACGGATGACACGGATAAAACACGGATTAATAAAGGGATACGTTCATGTTGAATTGAGGTATTTCTTCAAAAAAATCCATGTCCAATCCATCCAATCTGTGATCAAAAAAAACACATCAGCCGCAGGCTAAAAAAGATCCGTGTCCAATCCTTCAAATCCGTGTTCCATCAAAAAATCCGTGTTCCAAAAAATCCCATCAGCCGCAGGCCAAAAAATCCGTGTCCAATCCTTCCAATCCGTGTTCCAAAAAAAATCCATGTTCCAAAAAATCCTCCTCATCACACCACCGCCCTTTCCAACAACGTAATCATCCTCGTCTGCGTATCCAACTGCGCTAAGATCCCCACCGGTAGCGTACACTGGTGCTGCACATGCCCAAACGAAAGCCCGTACACCGCTGGCGCGCCTGTACCAATCAATTGCTGACTCACCGTTTCCCCCAAGGTCAGCGATTCGTCGCCCGCTTCAGCCTCACAGCCTGAAAAAATACCCAGCGCAAAACCCAATGCATCTTTTAAGTGCGCCGACTGCTGTAATTGCGTCAGCATACGATCTATTCGATACGGTTTTTCGTCGATGTCTTCCATAAACACCAATTTACCCGCAGCATTGAGCGCAAACTCCGTTCCCGCCATCGCCGAAAGCAGGGTCAGGTTGCCGCCTACCAGCGTGCCTTGTACTTTGCCCGGTTGCAGGGTTTGGAATTGATACAAAGGATCTGTGGAGCTGGCATAATCCGTGGCCAAGGGAATCTCGTGGGGCGCTTGATCTTCCACCAGCACCGCCAGCAAATGCTCGGTGGTATATGCCGTAAACGTGGAAGAAGCCACCGGACCATGAAAACCAATCAAACCCGTTTTTTGCCACACGGCATTCAATAGCGCGGTGATGTCGCTATAACCGATAAAGACTTTGGGATTTTGGCGAATCAGATTGAAGTTGATGCGCGGCAACAGTCGGGTACAACCGTATCCGCCGCGAGCGCACCACACGGCCTTGATCTCCGGATTGGCAAACATGCCGTGGAGATCGTCGAGGCGTTGCTGATCGGTGCCAGCTACGTAGCCCATTTTAGCGCGGATATTGGGCGCCAAAGCTGTTCGAAACCCTAGCCCTTCCAGGTTTTTAACCGCTTTTTCCAAAGCTTGATCAGGAATGAAACTGCCCGGGGTTACCAGACCAATCAGATCGCCCGCTTGCAAGCGTTTGGGTTTGATTTTTTCTACTGCTGGCGCAACGGGTTGCGATGCCATGCCAGGGAGCATCAATGGCGCTGCGGCGCCCAATGCCAATTGGCGACTGAATTGCCTACGGTTCATGCGATGGATCTTTTTTGGAAAGAAAACAAAAGGAAAGCTAAGGAACAAGAGGAATTGAGTTTTTTTAACTCTTTAAGGAAAATAGCATAAAATTAGTACTCTCATCTTTGATGGGGTGGTTGTAAAAATGTAGTCACAAATCAGGACAGAAACTGGCGTTTGTGCACCCTTCACGAACAGCGTTCGTGTTTTAATTTGTGAAAATTCGTGAAATTTGTGGCTGAAAATTTGTTTGCCTCATTGCCGAAGGCGAGGTGCTAAACTTTCAGAAAAAATAATCCTCCCCCTGATCCTGATCGCGGCGCAAACGCTCTGGACTAACGCGATAGAGGTATTCCAAATCGGTAGAATAACCAAAAGTAGCATGAGGTAAAAGACGGATCAAAAACTTGGACACCAATTTGAGTTGATGAGCGGGGAGCCCAACCGAAAATTCACTGCCATTGTCCAAGCGGAAATGCAAAGTACCTTTGCGCAAAAACTGCAAACCCATCGGCGCGTGTTCGGCCAGCAAGGAGTATACCCAAACTACATGTTGCGGCTGGTAACGCAGATAATTCAGCAAAAAATGGTTGTCGATGCGCAAATTGGCCGCGGTATCCACTACCAACTTACCAGCAATCATGCTTACACCCAAACCAATAACTGAAAATACTACGCTGATCTTAAACGTTGCAATACACAAACCCGAGCCAATGGCCAATAATATAATGCTAGCGACAAACTGCAGGCGCAGTTCGCGCATGATGGCGCGGCGCAAAGTGCGCATGGCAGGGTGTTGGTATAAACGTTCTTGGCTCAAAGTAATGCGTTAAGATTTAAAAATAAAAAACAAAATGTTGATAAAATAGTTTCAACGCTGTATATTTAGGCAAAAATAAAGCAACTTTTATTCTTGTGCACTGATTTGCAGCACTTTTTAAGATTTTTTTAACTTAGCACTTTCTTAAGGACAATAAAGATGTCATTTAGAGGGTGTTTTGATTTTAAATTCGCAAGCGAAAATGAGTCAAAATTTGCACCAACGAGGCGCGAAAAACGGAGTG
>JBBANM010000134.1:0-13034 GCA_040401995.1 Saprospiraceae bacterium | reverse complement strand
TCTATTGCAGCTGCCCTCCTCTTTTGGTATTTTTAACCCATTATTCGCATAATTACGAAAAAGAACGACCTTATCGAAAGGATATGCCAGTGATTCCATTGCCAATTGGAACCTATGATCTTTTTACGGCCTCAGGGCAAGGTTCGGGCGGTCAATTCCGTGCAGTTCGCAACGAAGTGGGAATCTTGGCAAAAGCGAGGCACACTAATAACAGTATCAGTTTGAACTTGGGTATCGAGATTGGCGGTGGAAACGCTTTTCGAGTTGGTGGGGATGTAACAGTAGCCAAAAGCACTGCCGAGATCAAAGAATGGAAAGAATCGAATGTAGTTGCTAAAAACATGCAATTTAGTCAACCTAGTGGTTTGTATGAACCAACCTTTATTAAAAGTATGGGCGAAAACGTGGCTACCGATCAGACTTTTTATAATAATCTGGGTGCGGCGATGCCAATTAGAGTTGATTTACAACCTTATGGAAAAGATGTCTTGACTAAACAAAATTTAGTTCCTGAAATCAATAAAACTCCCCAAACTAACATAGCTGTCTCAGCCCCTTTAAGACGTGCCAATCGAGAAAAACGGAACCAGGTATTCAGCTATCTCAGCGCTGATGAAGCATCTGGCGCTGCTCTGGAAATAACCATTCGGAACTATCCAGCCAATACGATTACTTATGGCTGCTCAGCGGCTAGTTATTCGAGTATTCCACGGGTAGGAGGTTATTATAAGCGCCATCACATTTCGGAAGCTACAGTTACCAACCCCGACGGCAAACGATATGTTTATGGTATTCCAGCCTATAATACAACTCAGGTAGAAGCAACCTTCAGTGTAGATAAAGTTGCAAATCTTGGTGTGCCTACTGATACCGCATTTGGGCTTGTCAGCTATACTCCAGGTCTGGAAAACTCCATTAGCAACAACAAAGGCAAAGAGAATTATTTTGATAAACAGATCGTACCAGCCTACGCGTATGCTTATTTGCTTACCGGAGTACTATCCCCCGATTATATTGACCGTACCAACGATGGCATTACAGAAGATGATCCTGGCAATGCCATCAAAATCAATTACACCCAGGTGTCCAATAATTATCAATGGCGTATCCCTTTTATCCAAAACAAAGCTAAATATCAAGCGGGTAGAAAAGCCGATCCAAAGGATGATAAAGGACATTATTTATATGGAAAAAAAGAACTTTGGTATGTACACAGCATTGAATCGCGTACCATGGTTGCCCAGTTTTACATTTCAGATCGCGACGATGCCTTGGGCGTAATCGACGAAAATGGCGGTAAAAATGCCAGCGTTCGGATGAAAAAATTGGATAAAATCGTGTTGTATTCAAAATCTGATTTACGCATCAACGGAGCTGCTAATGCCACCCCCATCAAAACGGTCAATTTTGTATATGGCTACAACACCTGCCTCAACATATCTAACCATCTTCTAAAAACCAATGGCGGTAAACTGACCCTACAAAAGGTCTATTTTACTTATGGAAAAAGTGCCAAAGGAAGTTTGAATGCTTACAAATTCAATTACGCCTATTCTCCAAATTACAGTCCAGGCAATTTTGATCGTTGGGGCAATTACCAGTCTACTCCTGCAGGTTATCCTTTCAGCCATGATTACCCTTATACCCTACAAGATCCTGCGCTGTTGACGGCAGCTGCTTGGAGTCTTACGGATATCACTTTGCCTTCAGGCGGTAAAATCAATGTGACCTATGAACCAGATGATTACGCCTATGTCCAAAATCGCCGAGCTGCAAATATGTTTTTCATTCAAGGCTATGCCCGGGATAATGGCAGTGGAGGTCTAACCGCAACTGAAAACAACTTGTACAATGGATCTACTGCCAGTACACGTACCTTTAACAACTATATCGTCGTCAACACCAATGGAATCAGTTATGCCGGAAAAACTTCTGCGCAATTGAAAAAAACGTTTTTGGAAGGCATGAACCGCTACTTGTACTTCCAAGCAAATGTGTTGCTTAAAAATAGCAGTTTCCCCAATTTTAGAGAAAATATATCGGGTTATGTAGAGCTAGATTCCGTAAAAGCGGTGCTCCCCGTAGGTTCCACTGGTATTGCCATACCCATTAAAATGGCGCGCACAGCAGCAAAAGGCGGTGGTCAAACCATTCACCCCATCACCCAAGCTGGATACCAAACCATGCGTTTGGAATTGGCGGATAGTGCTTACAATGCCCAAGCCGTTTTTCCAACCGCTTCAGATAATACAGCAAAAACCATTTATAAATACATCGCCAGAACACTAAATATAGCTTTGGGGTCTGAACTTAGAAACTTGATCGGCGGATACGATGCCGTAGCCATGTCAAGGGGCTGGGCACAACAAACAGGCGTGGTATCTGACGTTTCTACTAGTCGATCTTGGATTCGACTTTGCGACCCCGATTACATTAAATACGGCGGTGGATCGCGCGTGAAAAAACTGACCATCTCTGATGAATGGACTTTAGGTGGGGGAGCAAGTCTTTATGGGCAAGAGTATTCTTATCAAACCCTTCTGGACGATAAAACCACCGTCATTAGCTCCGGGGTTGCTGCCTTTGAGCCAACTAATGGTGGAGAGGAAAACCCCCTCCGCGAACCGGTAGAAGTGATGCGAGATGAGAATAATCCACAGGGCTTGTATGCTGATCGAACCCCGCTGGCACCTACCAACTATTACTACGCTGAATACCCCATCGGGGAATCGCTTTATCCTGCACCTGTAGTGGGGTACCGAGAAGTGAAAGTTAAAAACCTCACTTACGCAAATGTAAGTCGCACCGCCACTGGATATTCGGTAAGTAAATTCTATACGGCTAAAGATTTTCCGGTAATTGCTGATTTTACCCGGCATAAACCCTTAAAAGCCGTATCAGACCCCATCGCTAAATTCTTCAAATTTGACGCTTTCGAATACGTAACTGCAACTCAGGGCTTCATGGTTGAGGTCAATGACATGCACGGCAAACCTCGTTCAAAGGAAGATTACAACGAATCAGGGGCGCTGATTCGATCCGTAAACTATGAATACAAAGTCGACAACCTAGATGGCGCCTCAAAACACCTCAATAATCTAGTTACTGTATTGAAACCAGACGGGACTACCACCACCCAACTCATGGGGGTTGATGTGGATGTTTGGCAAGATTTTTCGGAACAATCCAATACCACTATCAGCGCAGGTATTGCGGGTAATGTGGATGGTTTTTTTGCTGGGCCATTTCCAGTTGTCGTGCCGATACCAATCCCCACGCTGCAATCCGAAAAAACTCGTCTACGCAAAGCGGCAACGACTAAATTTATCAAGCGTTTTGGCATCCTTGAAAAAGTAATTGTCAATGAAAACAACTCGGTGGTCACTACCCGAAATGTACTTTTTGATAGTGAAACCGGTGATGTTCTGTTGACGGAAACACAAAACGAATTTGATGACAATATTTATAACTTCAACTATCCTGCTCACTGGGTTTACAAGCAAATGGGGCAAAGCTACGCCAACATTGGTGCTGTTGTTAGGAAAGTAAAATTGACCCAAGGCGACTTTGGCAACACCCTTAATTCCCCCGAAGCTATCTTCAAAGAAGGCGACGAAGTGATGATCCAAAGGGATACCAACCTCTTATTCCCCCCTGAACCAGGGCGGTTCTTTATTACGCGCCCCTCAACGAAGATAGCCGTAATGGATCAGTTGGGTAACTTGGTGAATTTTAACGGCTTCAATTACTTGGTTAAAATAGTACGATCTGGTTTGCGCAATCAGGCTAGTACCAGCATTGGAGCAGTTCAATTACTCACTAATCCCGTAAGTTCGGGAACCTTGACGATCAACAATACTTCCAAAGTAGTCAATGCTTCGGCGGCGATTATGGATCAGAACTGGAAAATGTTTTGCGCACAGAATACCGTGGGCAGTAATAAATACGGAACCGCTACGCAAATTAATCCTTTTGCTACCGGACGACTCGGAAACTGGCGTTTGAACAAAACGTATGAATTTTATCAAGAAAGGGATCAGAATGCGACCACGGAGGCGCGCCCGCGTACCCAGGGTACGGTCAATAATTTTACCCCATTCTGGCAATATGCAACAAGTACCTGGTCTCCGGTTTTTGGTCTGGGCTGGACTTTATCCAATACGGTCACGGCATACGATATGCGCGGGAACGCCATCGAAACGCAAAACCCGATCGGGGTATACGCCACTTCGCAATATGGTTACAATCA
Source organism: Saprospiraceae bacterium (assembly GCA_040401995.1). GTDB lineage: Bacteria > Bacteroidota > Bacteroidia > Chitinophagales > Saprospiraceae > Haliscomenobacter. The sequence goes on along the minus strand of JBBANM010000134.1, from coordinate 8,785 downwards.
AACCCGCGTCACTGCAATTGCTGACAATGCCGGTTACCGGGATATGGCTTTCGAAGGCTTCGAAGACTTAAATTTCAATTGTACCCCCGCTCCGAACTTGGGCATTGCCCGCAAAATTTCTTTTTCTGGAGCTGTTCCTTCTGATTCATCAGCGCATACGGGGCGTTACAGTTTACGAATTGGAGCGGGGAACTCCTTATCGGCATACCTGGATACAGCACAATTGCAAGTTTGTGAAACCATCGGATCGCTACGTGGCGGCGGAGGGCAGGTACAATTGCGAAGTGCTGCACCAACTGCTGCCGCTGCGCCTTCGCTACCTTATTATCCATTCAATTGTGCAGATTGTGTTCCCAACTTGGCTGTTCGAACCTCAACCATTACAGGCGACAACATCAGTAAATACGAATACAATGTCTCGGTTTGGGTTGCTACTAAAAGCTCGTTGGCAAATGGCAAAATACCGCAAAATGTTAGTCTTCAGGTTTATCGTACCAGCAGCGGTGTAAAAATTCCAGTTACCCTCACCAACGTGGTCAATAGCACCGTCATTGATGGTTGGATGCGATTGGAAGGTAAGCTAAGTCTGGTGCCTGGGCAGGTTCCTGCCTTTACCCAGATTGAACTTCGCTTAAATAACGGCAGTACCGAAACTGCCTATTTTGACGACTTCCGTATGCACCCTTGGAAATCAAACATGAAATCTTTTGTGTATGATCCGCTGAGTATGCGCCTCATGGCAGAATTGGACGAAAACAACTTTGCCATGTTTTATGAATACGATGATGAAGGCCGCCTGATCCGTGTAAAAAAGGAAACCGAGAAAGGCGTGATGACGGTAAAAGAGGCCAGAACCCAATTCAAAAGAAACAACCCATGATGATGCCGCAATTTCAACAAGCCGTAAAAAGCTGCCTTGCCGGCTTTCGGGCTTTTCACTTTGGATGTATTACAATTCTAATATTGTACTTCGCCGTCTGTCCGCTTTATGGGCAGACGGCTTTACAAGAGCTCAAACACATTTTGGAACAATACCGCAAGGATAAGGTTAACCTGGATTATCGCTTGACTTACGCCTATTATACGGGTAAAACCCAAGTTCCCACTGATACGATTTCAATGTGGCTTACTCAAAATGGAGCGGATTACCACCTCAAAGCAAAAGGGTTTGAATGGATCAAAGAAGGTGATCAATTGCTTTGGGTAGATCATGAAAAACATGAGATGGTACTCCAATCTACAGAACAAGCAACGGCAAATGCTAGTCATTCCTTGGATCAACTGGAAAAAATGGCTCTTTCTGGCGAATACAAAATGGGCAAATACACCAACGGAAAAGGGGATAAAAACATCGTGTTGACCCATGAAGAGGATCCGGATACCAACCTCGAAATCACTTACGATCCCAAGACTTTCTTCATTTTGCGAACGGTAGCCCATTATCCAAATGAGGATGAACCCACACAAAATGTCAAAGTGGTAACGCTATACCGAAACTACAAGCTGCAAGCAGGCATTTTTGTTAAGCGCCTGAAAAACTATCTCAGTTTGACTGGTAAACAATACAAAGTAACCAAACGCTATAGCCGCTATGTGCTGCAAGTGATTTGATCATACTCTTGGACATTTGCTGCTGAATGGGTGCTTAAACCTTCCAGGTCTCGAAGACCTGGAAGGTTAGGTTCTACCTAAAAAAAATGTCCAGTGGTATGGTGATTTGATCATAGATAGAATGAATAAAAGATGAAACCAATAGGCCAACATCTAGCTGTAAACGCCGCAACTGCTACCCAGTCAGCAAAACTGGATAGGCAGCTTGGCGCCGCCAGCCCTATTTTCAAAAAAACAGGCAAAGCCCTATTCTCTACTTCAAAAATGATCCATATGAAGAGCAAACTATATCCCCGCGCTCGTTTTTTTACTTTAACCCTTTTGGCGATTGCGCTTATTGCACTTTTGCCTTTAGCTGTATGGGCCCAATCGGTGTCTACGCAGTCCATCAGTGGCAGTCCTTTTCCCAACAATAGCACCCTAACGGTGATCGATCCCCGCTTGGGTACGGCTCAATGGAGTGATATTGATACCACCCTTTCGATTGAAAACCGCATCATTCTGGAAGTGAATGAGGATGCCTTGGTGGATAAAAATTCGGCTTATTCAGTCACGGTACCCCTCACCATTCAATTTTGGAACAAATATGGTACTCCTGCTACCCCAGTACTGACTACCTTATCCATCAATTCTTGGGAAAAGGACGTTACCAAATCTACCCCGCACCGCACCTATTATATCAACACCTGGCGCACTACCGACTTGATTACTAATCGATACCACAAAATCACTGTTACTGTAGGTGCACTTACTTTTTCACCCAGTAACAATCCAAACTTCCCTATCCGCTTAACCGCTGAAATGGTGATCGTTCGGAAGGATAAATTCAACTTAACTGGGCAACCAGTATTTGTAGCGCCGCCAGTTGTTACCACTCCGCAATTGGACTACACCACCCTTAATTGGTCGGCCTATACGGGCGCTGAAGAATATGACCTTGAATGGGTTTTCTACGACGATAATAGCGCCATCGGTACAAAAATTGCTACTTCCCAAGCCCTGACTACCGCAGAAATTAACAGCCTTTTCGTCAACAATGCTACGCGTATTACCACTACAGCGGCAAATTTTCGCATCCCCCTGCTTTATCCCAAAGGGGTGTTGTTCTATCGGCTCAGGGCAGCGCGTTATGATGTAGACGGCACGCGCCGCTACACGGCTTGGACCACCCAAGGGCCCAATGCCCGCCTCACCCTTACCGGTCATGAAGACATGAACTGGCAGGTAGAAACTACTTTTGCTGAAGAGGGCAAATATGCACCTTCCATGCAGTATTTGGATGGATCGCTGCGCCAGCGCCAAACCCTGTCTTTAGTCAATTCCATCGACACCACCACCATTACCATCAATCCCCCCATTAGCATGACCTTGGGGTCGGCTACCATTTATGATTCCAATGGTCGCCCGGCGGTGCAGACCCTGACTGCGCCTACCTTCAATGATAAATTCCGCTACGATAACCTTTTTGCCGCAAAAAATGTGGCCGGCGTGTTGCAGCCCTTTACCAAAGCTGATTTCGACCTTGGCAATTGTACTGTTTTACCTACCCCAATGGGCAGCATAAATAGCGCCACCGCAGTTTCTGACGCTGGCGGTGCTGCCCGTTATTTTTCTCCCAATAACCCGCTGTCTACCAAAGCAATGAACAGCTACATCCCCGATAGCGGCGGGTTTCCCTACGCCCTTACGGAATATACCCCTGATCAAACAGGGCGCATTCGGCGTCAGCGCTTGCCTGGTGCGCAGTTTTATAAAACCACCAATCCAGATTACAGCATCCGCTATTTTTATGGCAAACCATCGCAGAACGAACTGGACCGATTGTTTGGCAATGATGTAGGCAATGCCTTGCATTACCAAAAAAACATGGTGGTAGACGCCAATAATCAGGCCAGCGTTTCGTACGTAGACATGCACGGGCGCACGGTAGCGACCGCCTTGGCCGGGGTAGTGCCCGGAGGCGATACCTCTCTGTATACCAATGCGATAGCTGGGTTTAAACAAGATCTGCTCAACAACATTATCAACGACAATAAGATCGTTTCATCTGGTGGGTTGCTGGTGAGCAATGCTGGGTTGTACAGCTTGCGCTATTTGCTTAACGCCCCCAATTATACCCCTTCGTGTAACCTGAATGCCTGTTATGAATGCCGCTACGACGTCAACATCAAAATCATTGACAATTGTGGCAATGTGGTCTACAACCCAACCACCATTCACAATTACCGCCTCAATTCGGTGTTGGATGAAAACTGCCTAACCAGCCCAGTGAATTTTAATGTGGATACTACGGCCAACATTACCTTGCAAGCTGGCGAATATACCGTTACCAAAACCCTCAGCCTCAGCCAAAGCGCTGTAGACGGCAACCTTCAGCTTTTTATCAAAAATCAGCTTGGCTGTGTGCCCAATTTGGCCAGCCTTAAAACCCAGTACCGCGCCGCAATAGACAGCTCGGCTTGTAATTTTACCTGCGCGGCTTGTTCTACCCAATTGAATTTACTTCTTGCCGCCAAGAACAGCGGTATCATCAGCCAAGACGAGTACAACCTGGCAGCGCAAGAATGCCAAGATCTATGTGCAGCCAGTACCACTACCTGCACCGCGCTGGGCAAAATATTGGAAGCCGATGTTAGCCCTGGTGGGCAATATGCTTTGTACGCCATCAATACTACTGGAGATGGCATTTCACCTTTGGATACCGCATCCGTTTTTTACGCTAGCAAATACAAAACGCTCCTTTCAGGCGACTTTTACCCCAAAGTCAATGGTCAACCGGATACCGTTTTTATCAAGGGTTTGGCCTTGCGCCCGCAAGACCTTACGCCCCTGGAGTTTATTGCCAATTGGCGTCCTTCCTGGGCTACTCCTTTGGCCAAAAAATACCATCCGGAATATTGCTACTATGCCTGGTGTAAGAACCAAGTAGCTACCGATACCTTTGAGCAAAATGTGCGCAAGATAGATACCTATAGCGCCGCGGTTGCAGCTGGCTATATGACTGGCAATACCCTCAATTTGATCAACCGCGATCCCTTCTTTGCCACTACTGGCTCTGGCGCGGCCTGCAAAGCACAGTTGCAAGCACAATTGGACCACTTAGGCGGTAAAAACATTGTGGTTTTTGCCAGCCGACAGATTTACGGCAGCGATACGACCAATTGTACTCCACCGATCATAGGTGACGTAGCCGGAAATACCACCGACAACGACGCCACCTGGCAATTGATTCGCAACCTCTACCTGGGGTTTGCGGCCAATTGTAAAAACCAACAACGCGCAGCTACTACTGGTTGTAATAGTACTGTAGTTAGCTGCATCGGTAACACGGCTTGCACCAACGTCAATTACAATACCAAGGAGCGCCGTGCTGTTAACGATGTAACGCCCAGCAGCTACCCCGCACCGCCCAGCGCTGCCGATCTGAGTACCCAAAAACAGTCGGCTACACTATCTTTGCGCACCGATTGCGAGCAAACCTGCGTGGATAATGTGGAGGAATGGCTGAGTAGATTGACTACCTCCTGCTCACTGACCATCAGTGAAATCAATCTCTTGCGGCCGCGCTTGATTGCGGTGTGTAAAGCAGGTTGTGACGAATCACATCCTTATGGTGCTACCACCACGCCCACCCGGGTAAAAGTGAGCGGCAGCGATAGCAGCTTTGTACAGATTCTCAATGATGTGCTGACCACCACCCGTCATGGCGCTTGCAAAGATTGCTACGCCGGCGTGATTACCTTTCCCGGGACATATTTGGCGCCTGCTTACAATGGCGCTCGGCCAGTGAATACCCGTGTCAACACTTGTGCCTGCGTCAACATTAAGGCATTTCGCGTAGCCTATACTGCCAACAACTCTGGCTATGCCACCTTTGCCGATTACCTGCAGCAATATTCATCGGTTCCCATTAGTGCTGCCGACATCAGCATGTTGGAGGCCAACTGTGCTAGTAGCACCGTACGCACCCTGCCTCAGGAAATTGTGCTCCCGCCTTATCTGGAATGCGGTGTTTGTAAATCCTGCAGCGATATTCAAACCCTTGTCACCACGTTCAATGCCTTAGGCGGAACTTGCGCGCCCGGCTCGGCCAACTACAATGATAACCTGGCGCGTTTCCTTAATTACAACTTGGGTATGAACTTAAGTGGCGATGAGTACCAAAGTTTCATCGCCAAATGCCAAATCGTACCTGCACCGGCAGCTCCCAGACTGTTGTGCCCCAATGAACCTTTTGCCACCGACAGTTACCCCAATAATTGCGTAGCCAGTCTCAACGCGCAAGCCGACCAACAAGCGGAAATTGCTTACCGCACTCAGCTCGATGCCCTCAAGACCGACTTTTTGAACCAGTATTTCAAAGCTTGTCTGCGCAACATCAGCACCGAACAATTGGTGGCCACCTCCAATTTTAAAGAGTACCAATACACCTTATATTACTACGACCAATCGGGGCAGTTGATTCAAACCATACCGCCTGCCGGTGTTACCTTGCTCACGGATGTTCAAGTAACCGCTGCCCAAACTTACCGCAAAACCGGTGGTACGCCCGTGTATCCAGCGCATACGCTCCCTACGCGCTATGCCTACACCTCCCTCAACGGACAGATCCGGCGCAAAAGCCCTGACGACTCCCTGGCAATTCGCAGTTGGTACGATGCCGTAGGCCGATTAGTCGTCTCACAAGATAGCCGACAATCATCCATAGCCAGTGCGCCCCGTTTCTCTTACACCCTCTACGACGAGCTAGGGCGCGTAATCGAAAGCGGCGAAGTACAACCCCAAACAGTAACCATAGCTAGCACCTTTTTTGGTAAAACGAGCCCCGTACTACAAGCCGACGTAGACGCGCTGCTGAGTGGCGGCGCCCGCACCCAAGTGACGCGCACCTACTACGATGCCAGCCCGCTGAGTAGCCCGCCCGATCTACTGGTGCAAAAAAACCTGCGCAGCCGGGTAGTGATGCGCAGCATCGAAACCACCTACGATGGGGTAGGAGGCGTAAGCACCTACGATTACGCCACCCACTACGATTACGACCTCCTGGGCAATGTAAAAACCCTACTTCAAGACCTTCCCCAGCTGCAAAGCGCCGGACACCGCTACAAACGGGTAAGCTACCAATACGACCAGCTCAGCGGCAAGGTCAACTATATACATTATCAAAAAGGACGTGCCGATCAGTTCAGTTTTTACTATCGCTACGACCTCACCAACCGCCTCACCAGCGCCTACAGCAGCTTTATCGACACGCTTTACCCCTCGGCGAGTCAAAGTCGCCTGTTTTGGGATCGGGATGCGGCTTATCAATACTACCCCCACGGCGCGCTGGCCCGCGCCGAGCTAGGGCACTACCGCGTACAGGGGCAAGACTACGCCTACACCCTGCAAGGCTGGATCAAAGGCCTCAATAGCGCCGCGCTGGTAGAATCGAAGGATATGGGTCGCGACGGCAATACCGCCACCAATGGCAGCAACCGCTACAGCGCCCGCGATGTATTTGCCTACACGCTAGGGTTTTATTACGACAGTACCTATTCGCGGCAAAAAGATTACACGCCCATCGGCGGCAGCGCTTACAACATCGAGCCCAGCTACCCGGTCAACGCGCCTTTCAACAGCTACGGGCGCTCGCTGTACAACGGCAACATCCGCTACATCATGCAGCACAATAAGGGTATATCGAGCAGCGCGAACCCCTACATCCAAAGCTACAGCTATGACCAGCTGATGCGCATCAAAGGCATGAACACCTACGAACCGACCGCGGCGGCGATCAATGCCTGGGCCATCAGCTCCCAAAACGCTGCCCCGGCCAACGCCGGTTTCAAAGAAGCCAACATCAGTTACGACCGCAACGGCAACCTGCTCAGCTACAGCCGCTGGCGCGAGCAAAACGCCACGCAGATGGATAACCTGAGCTATACCTACTACCCCGGCATCAACCGCCTCTCCGGGGTGACTGATGCGGTAGCGGCCGGGCAGTTTGCCGGAGATGTAGACTCGCAAGTGGCTAACAACTACAATTACGATGGCAGTGGGAACTTAAACCAGGACCTCCAAAGCGGCATCGCGCGCAACGGCATCAAGTGGAGCCCCTACGGCAAAGTGCTGAGCGTGAACCGGGGTAGCGGCAACCTGACCAACTTCAGCTACGATGCCAGCCAGTACCGCATCCGCAAGCAACAGGTAACCGCTACTACCGATACCTCCACTTACTACATCCGCGATGCGCAAGGCAATGTGCTGGCCGTATACAGCCAGTTCGGTACTACGGTAGCCTGGCAGGAGCAGCATTTGTATGGCTCCAGCCGCCTGGGTAGCCTGGAGCCGGGAGTGAGCTGGACGACGGCCCCGGCTGCCACGCCCTACTTCCGCGCTACGCCCACGCTACGCCTGGGCTGGAAACGCTACGAGCTGAGCGACCACCTGGGCAACGTACGCGCCATCATCAACGACCGGCGCACGTACAATACTGCCGGGCTTTACTACAGCGCTGCGGTACTCAATGGCACCGATTATTTCCCCTTTGGGTCAGAAATGCGGAGTAGTAGGTTGGCGAATTACCGATTTGGTTTTAATGGGCAGGAAAAAGTAGATGAATTAAAAGGAAATGGGAATCACTATACAGCAGAATTTTGGGAATATGACCCAAGATTAGGAACTCGTTGGAACCAAGATCCTGTCGTCAAACATTCGCTTTCTAGCTATTCTACTTTTGCAAATAACCCAATTAGTTTTACAGATCCAAATGGAGCAGATTCAATTTTTTACAATCTTAATGGAACTGAAAATAGACGTGTGAAATTAGATGGGGATCACACCTATTGGTTGAAGCATAAAGATGGTAATATATCTATTGCGGGTCAACGCTATTTTAAAGGTAATTCCTATTATTCTTTTTTTGGAGATCCTGATAGATTTCATAAGCCAACTTTATTTACCGATGTTGATCGAACATCTTTTTCCAATCTAGACTATGAAGTTGTAAATAGTCTAGTAGAACAACGCTATAATAACGAAACATATGCTAAAATCTGGTTGGGGTCAGGAAGTCAGTTTGACTATAAAAACTGGACATATTTTAACGAAAATGGGAAAAGAGGTATGGAAGCATCTAACCGACATTCCCCACCCCTTAAATGCGTAAATAATATTTTCCAGCAAAGCCCCC
>JBBANM010000133.1:0-13134 GCA_040401995.1 Saprospiraceae bacterium | reverse complement strand
CTTTAATTCTTTACTTTTTTTATTCGCCCCATTGGCCGGCTGGATAGTTACAAAATTTATAAATACATCTTGAATATGATTATTTTTTTGTATTCAAATGTATTTAGTACAAAGATAAACTAAATGATAATTAATACAATGAAATTTCAGTACTAAAAACTGCATTTTGATGTAGTTTCAGGGGGGTTATACTTCGGGTCGTCAAGTTTCGAGCATGAAAAATAACGATTCGATTCACGTAAAAAAACAACTGTTTTAAATCTGAATCTATGGTCATTCTAAAATCCACCACAGATTCTTATCGCCTTCGGCGTAAGCGAGATTCTACAGATTGAACGAATCCCCAATCTGTGGAATCTCGCTTGTGATGCATCACAAGAATCTGTGTAATCTGTGCCAATCTGTGGTCGATAAATATTTGACGGAGTCAATTTTTAAACGTTAATCAAGATAAAATTCCAAATATTAATATTTTTCCATGCTCAAAACTTAACGGCGTTAAGTATAATTTATACTTCGCGTCGTCAAGTTTCGAGCATGAAAAATAAAGATCCGGTTCAGGTAAAGGACAACTTTTTTCAAATTTAAATCTTTTGTCATCCTAAAATTCACCAAAGAAAATCCACCACAGATTCACAGATTCTTATCGCCTTCGGCGTAAGCACGATTCCACAGATGGGGCTAATCCACAATCTGTGGAATCGTGCTTGTGATGCATCACAAGAATCTGTGGAATCTGTGAATCTGTGGTCGATCATCTTTGCGCGTAGTTTATTTTAAGCGTTAATCAAGATAAAACTCCAAATTTTAATATTTTCCTATGCTTAAAACTTGACAGCGTTAAGTATACTATTGAATCAAGTGTTTAAATGAACCAGAATCCTGAACAAGCGCTAAAAAACAACCTTGATTCCGTCGTTATTCACCATTCCCCTTCAACCCATTTTAAAAAAGCGGGCACCTTCAACCGACTGACAATTATTGGCGAATCATAATTCGAAATTTTTGTTTCCAACCTAACTTTCCTACTCTCTAAGGGAATAATTTTGGTTATGCAATTTCGATTTATCAACATTTGCCGATTGATGCGGTAAAATTTATGTTCAGGGAGTAGCTCAATCATTTCATCAATAGTTTTGTGGAGTCTTAATTTTTCACCATCAAAAGTAATGGCCCGCAATACCTTGTTTTCTAATAACGCCAGCGCAACGCCATCTGGTGAGAGCAACACCCTATTGTTTCTTTTGAATCCCAGTAGCGCAAAATCTTCTTGCAGGGTTGAACGCTGTACTAGCGCAAAATCTTTTGACTGATGAACAGTTGAGTTGGTAAAAAAAGTTTTGTATTTATTTAAAGCAAACTGTATTTCATCTTGTTCAAAAGGTTTGAGGATGTAATCAAAGCCATTTTTTTTAAAGGCCTGAAACATATAGTTGCCATATGCGGTACAGAATACCACGGGGACGGTAATGTCGATTTTGTCAAAAATCTCAAAACTAAGCCCGTCGGCCAATTGTATGTCCATGAACAGGAGATCAATTTTATGCGGACAGCTTTTCCAAAAGGTAACGGTATCATTAATGCTTTCGCAAATACCGACCACATGATGCAATCCACTTTCTTTTTTAATACAATTGCTCAACAGTTGCGCAGCCTTAGGTTCATCTTCTACAATAAGAATGTTCATGCTTGGATCAGTTTAAGGGTAGCTAAAAAGGAATGTTCAGTTTGCGTAATCATTATCCCTTCTTGAATATTTAGCAAGGCATAGCGTTTGGTTAGATTTTGTAAACCGATATGATTGCTGGTATTCTTTGACGACATGGGTCTAAAATCATTCGACACTGTAATGGTATCGGCGCACGACTGAAAGATTCTTATCTTTAAAGGGTTTGTTTTGGATAATGCATTGTGTTTTATGCAGTTTTCAATTAAGATTTGGAGGCTAAAAGCAGGGATTTTTTGCCGTTCAGCTTCTTGGGGGATGTCTATCTCCAAATGGAAACTATTCTCAAATCTTGTTTCGAGTAAGTAAGTATAAGATTTTAAAAAGATAAGCTCGTCATTCAGCGTTGTAATGGCCAATTTATCGCTGCCCCGCATTTGGCGGTAAACTTTGGACAATGAGATGATGTATTTTTCGGTATTCTCATCGGCTTCAGCTACCATAGCGCGCAAGATATTGAGCGAATTGAATAAAAAATGCGGATCTACCTGCTGTCGGAGTTGATCTAGTTCAAATTCTACTTGAGCATTGATAAAATTCATTTTGGTGGTCTCCGCTCTATGCCAAGCGAATTGCGCTTCCTGAATGATAAATAGAATCATCGAGCCATAGGTCATTTTCCAAAATACCAACCAATAATTGACACGGGAATAGCATTCAAGTAAGACGCTATACAATAGTAAAACGCTAATGAATGCAGCAATTACAAATCTAAATAGCATTAAAATGCTTCGGCTAAACGTATTCGCATTCGCATTGTATTTTTTTTCATAATGGATATTGGCAATCCCAAGTGAAAGAAAAAATGAAACAATAAACATGTTCGCGAGGAATATATCTCGTAAAGGTATATGGTACAGTAAAGTCCAATTGATGGAATGAATAAGGGGTAATAGAATGGAAATGAGAACAGTTATGGAATACTTGCTTGATATCATGTCATTTACTCTTTACTTCAATAACTTCAATTGCATACTGACCCTCCCGCTCCATTTTTTCAAATCCAAATAAGCAAGATGGAAGTCGATTTTTTTGAGCACTCTTACATATAGCGCCGCGTTGACTTTTTTTGCATCGTACTCGGCATTGAGCGTAACAAACTTCCAGTGCCAGGATGCGCTACCAAAAAAGCCTTGTAAATAGGTATTGGGTACATTTTTGATGATTTTGGCGCCATATCCTGCTGATAAAATGAGTTGCGTACTGGAGTTTAACGCAACGCTTTTTGAGCCTACCAGATAAGCAACATGGTGGTACCCCACTACTCCAACTACATCATGAAGCCCTATTGCTATTGCTGGCAATATTTTTTTCTCTTTGGTGATCCTACCGCGTAAAAACAAAGAGCGATCCCCAATGCCAAAATTATTTTTAGAGCCATCGGGGCTAGTCAATCGGAAGGTTACCTCTAAAAAAGGCAACAACCCCAAATTGGCGTAAATAACCCGATCGCCACGCCAAAGCGGCTCGCGCCGGTTAATTTGGGTATACCCTTGCGGAATATAACTTACTCCAAAAGCCAATTGCCCATCGGGGCTCAAGTAACCTGTGGGTGTAAGGATGGTTCCCGTATTTCCGTACAATGCCCGCTGAGGCTGCTCCGGGCTAAGCTGAGCGACCAGCCTGCCAAAGCTAAGACAGCATAAAGCAATGAGTATAAATCTTATGGATTGTTTCATCATTTTCATTTCAAGGATTTTGAGTAACAATTACCAATCCAAGGAATTCCGCAATTGGTTTTGGATAAATGACGGATTTAGCTTTTTCAGGAAAAGATACAAGTCATTCCCGCTTTGATAATCTTCCACCACGTATTGGGTGGCGGTATAGGTGTAGGGCAGAGACTTGCTGCTTCGGAATTGAAACCGTTGAGGTTTGCCATATTTTTTTGATAAAATGGGGATCGACAACTGGAAACCATAATTGGCGCCTTGGGCGCTTTTTTGGGCAAAAAAACCAATATCGGTTTCTTGAAACTGCCTTACTACGCTCACTTTTACCGCATTTTGATGGTACAAATACCGCCCCGCTTCAACTTTGGCGACCAGATCATATTTAGCAAGCCGGTATTCCAAGCTGCTTCGATAATCTAGATTAGCCAGCAATGAAACTTGCCAGCCTGGCACAGGTTTCTCCAGTCCCAATCGCTTAGGGAAGGAAGCATAACCGGTGTACCCCAACTTATTGCGCCAAATGAATCGTCCATTGAACATGATTTTGCTTAGTTCAAGCTCCGCTCCATAAACATAGTTGGTAAAATACCCTGCCGAAAGTCCCAAAAATGTTGCTCCAGGTAGCCTGAAATATTGGTTGATGCCAATCAATCCGGGGCGAATTAATTTGTCTTCAGGGATCGGTAGTTGATTAAAAATAGGTACAATAGCTTGCGCTTTGAATTGCGCGCCACGCCACAAATAGATGTTGGCAGTGGGTAGCAGATTGACCTGCACCAATACCGGCTTGGGATATCCGCCCAACCCCATTCTAAGTTGGGGATCTACGTAGGCTTCGGTGCGCAGTGCTCCCGATTGGGTAATGGGTTGATTTTTTAGCAATTGCCAATCAGAATGAATGCTCATGGTGGTATGTATACTATTGGCAAAAGCGGGAAAGGCCTGGGCATCATGGAGAAAGGCATTCCAGGCTTCCAGGGATAACGACACACCCATAATTGGTACGTTGCGGTTCAGTACAATGAGCGCTAAGGTTTTGTAGCGATTGCCAATGATCGGCGCTACCTCTTTTACCAAGGCTTTGATTGCCCTTGCCTCAAAACGATAGGTACGGTTTTCAAAGGCAATGATCAGTTTATCGGCCGTTGACTGTACGCGGATGTTCAACCAGCCGGAGGCTTTTAATGCCGTAAGCAACGAGTCTTCTAATCCGCCAAATCGGTATTGCTTGGTCATTTCCTCTTGTGCAGGCGTATAAGGCGTCGGTAACGACTGCGCGCCAACCGGCAAGCTGCACAATAGAACTGCCAGCGGTAGTATGAAAAGGGTTTTTATATCAACTTTAGGTATCATCAGCGTCTTACAGTTGTACCGCTAGCGTTTTCAGCGCTATAAGTAGATAGAAAGAAAAGCAACCAGCCTAAACACAATAAGGATATCCCCAAGGGTAAAAAAACATCTATTTGATCATACTTCAGGATGCCTAAAGCGCTGCCATACAGTAATCCGGAATAGATTAGGGTTCCAAAAAACAAAGAGAGGTACGAGCAAACCTTGATTAGGCTGTATTTTAAATAGGTCAAAAACACCAATACACACATCCCTCCAAAATTGAAAACATGAAAACTTAAAGCAACATTAAAATCAGGATAATAAATTTCATTGTTTCTCCAGCTTAGAAACGCTTTTAAATGGAGCACCAAGATGATAGCAATCCCTACCAAAGCGGTTAAAGAGTAGGCGGTTTTAGGGTTAAGAATTTTCATAGCTCCTGTGCTTTTGAATTGGTCATTTTTGTGATAAAATCATCAAAATCTTTAAAGTTGATGCCAATCCCAATGAGCATGAAATTCAAAATAAAAAGCAAACCATCACAGGAGTCAATAAATGGTATGTTTTTGAATACAGTAAGGTGAACGTTCATCTCGACAAATAAAAGCAACTGCAATGCTATACTTAGATGGAGTATAGGGGATAGAAGTTTGTTTTTTTTAGCTACTGTAGCAGTTGCATATACCCATAAAATCATGATCGTAACCAGTACAATTTTTATCCAATCGGGGTCTGCGTATAGTTTTTTATAGGATAGTGAATAGGATGTAAAAATATTCCAGGTTGCAAAAAGTATAAATGATAGCACCATGGAAATTCTGAAATTATTGTTGAGCATGGCTTGGCAATTTAAAGTAGCACAGCATTAAATAATGTTGTGAAGCTATGAATGTCAGTTAAAATCAATATTGATAAGCAGGATATTGGCAGGTATGAGTCCGCATTCATTTCCTATTGAACTTCCCTGTACTTGCAAGGTTGTCGATATGGTAATGCGGATTGTAGATCATACTACTGGACATTTTTAGTTCCGGATAAACGTAAACCTTCCAGGTCTCGAAGACCTGGAAGGTTTGGCAACCGATCATGATGAAAATGTCCAGTAGTATGATTGTAGATAGTAGCAGCTCTTTTGAATTGTAAATTTAGGGTATTTATAATCTAAGGCAAAAAAACGGAAGTGCAATTACCTACATCCAAATGTAGGTAAGGGAAATAATTATATTTTCCCATACTACTGGACATTTTAAATTTTGGGGATGCGTAAACCTTCCAGGTCTCGAAGACCTGGAAGGTTTGACGAGCAATCCAGGCAAAAATGTCCAGTAGTATGATATTCTCCTCATACTGCATCTCAATGTAGTTTATTGTTATTATGGGCAATAACCGATTTCATACCTTTGCTACCAGTCAACTATTACTATTAGATTAGTTTTAGTATTTTTCTTTTCAAGTTTATGATTTGTCTATTTTAAGGTCGTATGATGTCAACGATTTGCGTTGGCGAAGAATCTGTGTCTGCAGAGACACAGATTCATTTTTTAATTTGTCAAGGTCATCTTTTTCGAGATTAAACATACTATAAATTTACTGGGAAGGCTCAACAGCCTACCCTTTTTTTATGCTAGGAGTATGCTTGGAGTTATACTTTCCATCACAAAAGAAGAATAATTTCAATGTGATCGAGACCATACTACTGGACATTTTAAATTTTTGGCGAGCTGTAAACCTTACAGGTCTTCGAGACCTGGAAGGTTTTGCAACCCCTCAACAGAAAAATGTCCAGTAGTATGGATCGATACAGATAGAAGGTATAGAGTGTGTTTTGATTTACTACCGCTTGATTTTTTTAAAACTTCATGGAAAATGAAGTTAAGACAATTGATTGTTAATTGGTTATTAGTGTTTTTCTGTTTTAATATCAACAATATATGCTGAGGTTTTCAGTCAAACTACATCTTGATGCAGTTTTTCGCTGAGCACGATAAATGTCTATTTCATAACTTTGTGGTCGAAGGTATGCTTACAAGTATACTATTTGTCCGTTCTAACAGCCTGAATTCTTTGGTAAATCATTAGGTTTTTCGGGTTTCTGAAAAAAAAATTAGATCTAGCTTATCTCTTTAGCGCCTATACGTGCTTAAAGACTTAATTCTCGCGTAGCGTCATTGCTGCGTTGAGCTTAATCTTTTTTTGTTTTACCTAATTTAATTATTAGTCCATAACATGGCGGATCGCAATCTGACCAATGTGATTTATCTCGCTATTTTCATAATAGGCGATATGTAATTCTATTGCTTGATTTGTACAAGTTAATTCTTGCGTAATTCAAATTTGATTGATTGCATTGGACAAAGAAGAGCTAATTTTTTTTTCAAATATTTTTAACCAATTTTTTCAAATCATTTTTAACATGAAAAATTTGACCTTTACGAACGCGAAGACAAAAATGTGGGGCTTTGGCCTTCTCATTATGTCGACTCTGCTGTTGGGTTCAATGTCCGTTTCTGCACAATCGAGCTGCGGTTGTAATCAGATCAACGTGACTTTGAATGCCAACTGTCAGTTTACTCTTACACCAGAACAAGTTTCCGGTGGAAACTGTACAACGGGTGCAGACAATTTCGTCGTTGTACAAGACGGCAACCCTGCAAATGGCGCTACTCTTGACTGTGTCGGTTTGTTTACTTATGGCTTGTTTGACTCAAACCAAAAGCTAGTTTGCTGGGGTAAAGTACTAGCAGAAGACAAAACGGGGCCAATTTTTACTACTAGCTACTTGACAACACCATTGTTGTGTACCGACATCAGCAAGGTATTGAACAACCCAAAGGTGATTGGTACGGTAGGTACAACGGATGTAGACGGTGTAAAAAACATCGGAAAAGTAACATTTACTGACAACTGTTCAGAGAATGCGAACTTGAATTCATGCAAAAAATGCGTAACGAGTGTAAAGTGGTCGGATCGCGTAGTGTATTACAACTGTGATAGCTTGAGCAGTACGCGTGTACCCAACTTGTCTGCGTCAATTTTCCGTACTTGGTCAGGAACTGACTGCTATGGTAACGTAACAACTACTGTACAGCGTATCGATTTTGTACGTCCGAACTTTAACACTGGTCGTCCTAGCACGAACAGCAACTACTGGAATGCGCAGTATTCATTTCAGTTTTTGGATGACCATACTACTACTAATGTAGTTGCTTTAAATGGCGATCCAAGCTACAGCTACACTACCGGAACAGTTGGTGATACCCTTTTCAATGACCAATTGAATAACGGATATTACCAAATTGAAACGGTTTACAACTCTTGTACTCCAAACGAAAGTCTGATTCAAGAAAATGATTATTTCCCCTATACAGTGAACTACTGGGGAGAAAAAATCTACTTGAACAAGATCGAGTGTGGTTTTTCAGTAAGCGATTTGAAAGACAACAAATACCCGATCTGCCAAGGTCGCGGTATCAAGATTGAACGCAGCTACAGCATCTTTGACTGGTGTTCAGGAAGGTCTCTCCAATTCATCATGGTATTGATCAAAATCGGTGATGTAGAGAAACCAACAATTGCTTTGGGTAAGAAGCAGACATCTACCAACGTACTGGGTCAGGGAACGAGTGCCGCTCCATTGCCAATTTTGTTGTCGACTGGTCCGATGGACTGTACAGCGGCCATCAACTTGGGTAATCCAACAGTTGTAAGCCAGCAGGTAGCAGGTTTGAAGAGCACGTTTGATGTAACCGTAGCTGACAACTGTCAGTTGCAGTCTATCGCTACGCGCATCAGAACAAAAGGTAAAATTGTATACGGTGTTTGGGTTGATCAGTGCAACTGGTACGACAATGATTACAAAGTAGTAAACGGTGTTTATGTAGGCGTACCAGTAGGTCACCACAAAATGATCGTAGAAGCTTACGATGCCTGCTACCAGGCATCAATCGATTCATTCGATTTCTTCGTAGTAGACCGCGTAGCACCAGTAATGAAGTGCAACGACAAATTAAACGTAGCGCTATCGAATGGCAATGGCTACAGCGCAGGTTATGCGCGGGTGGATGTGAAAGACATCGACGCAGGTACTTGGGACAACTGCAGCATCGAGTTCATCAAAGTACGTCGTAACGTACCAGCAAGCAGTGAACAGAGCTTTATCGATAAAGGTTATGATACCAACGGCAACAACAGGTTGGATACTTTGGACGGATTTGACTACAACGGCAACGGCAAGTTGGAACCGAAGTTGATGGAAACTTTCCGCAACAAGAATGGCAAATTGTGGACACCACTACAGCCATTTGTAGAATTCTTCTGCGGTGATGCTGGTCAGTTGACAACCATCGAAATGTGGGCAAGAGACAACGCTTATGTAATTGATGGTCCTTTAGCTGCTTGTGGTCAAGAGCCAAGTCAACAAGTAACCTACAACAATCAGACTGTAACATCAGGCGGTAACTGGAACTTCTGCTGGCAGGAGATCTTGATCGAAGACAAAGTAGCTCCAACAGTTATGGCGCCACTAGATGTAACGATCAACTGTTTGAGCAAAGGTATGGCCATCATCGATGACAAGAAACTATCAGCAGCTCAGTTGGGTGATGTAACCGTAATGAGCGGTGCAGATTGCGCCAACTTGGATACCGTATACTCAGTGAAGAAAGACTTGAAGTGTGGTTATGGTACCATTACGCGTAGCTGGACTTTGACCAAGAAAACGGTAAAAGGCCCAATTGCTACTACCGTATCACAAGAGGTAACGGTAGAAGCTGTACATCAGTACAACATCAACTTCCCTAAGGATGCCAGTGCAAACTGTAGCAAGCCGGTAGTAGATACAATAACAACGCATGCATTGGGTTGCGATATCTTGGCAGTAAACGTTGCTGACAAGCGTTTCAACGCATCAGACGACGAATGCTACAAGATTTTCCGTACCTACAATGTGATCAACTGGTGTACCTATGTAGAGCAGTGTGGATCAGTAAATGATCCTAGCCCTTCTTACCAAAACTATAACGGAACCTACGTTGTAGACCGTAAATGGAGCAACTATGGCGAATTCCCAATCTCAGTATTGGTTCGCGATGAGGATTCACCGGTGCTAGAAGGAGATGTCAAAACTGATTACAACTATGCTGAGTTTACTTTGTCACGCGATGACAAGTACTCAACCACTAAGGCTGGCTACCGTGATGACATTGTAGACGGCAAAGGTAACGACGAGAAGATCAATCCAGGACTAACTACTTGTCTTAATGGATCTGAAGTTCCTTTCATCCACAGCTGGTCATACACGCAGATCATCAAAGTATACGACAACGAGCGTCCAGTAGTGAAGCAGCCAAAACTGTCTCCATTCTGTATTGCTACCACTACCCCATGTTTGGGCACCGTAACGATCAACTTCAAAGCTACTGACAACTGTACGAACGTAATTGACATCGAGCCAGCCTTGATCAAAATTGCACCTAACCAGACGCCAAACTTGGGCGAATGTGTATATCCAAACATCTTCGACAAAACTTGGAGCGCAGGTCGGGTAGGAACAATTCGTGATTCCTTCACCGTAACGGTTAAAAACCTACCAGAAGGTACGCATGACTTGGTAGTAGTAGTACGTGACGAATGTGGCAACTTGAGCGTGCCAACACGTATTCCATTTACAGTGAAAGATTGCAAGGCGCCAGCGCCAATCTGTATCAACGGTTTGTCTACTGACTTGATGCCTGACGGCAAAGGCAGCGGCGCGATGACTGTATGGGCAAGAGATTTCATTGCTAGCCCAATCTACGACTGTAACGGTCAAGCTAACCCAGATCCAGCAAGAGGAGATGGTCAGGCATACAAAGACGGCTTGAAATTGATCACCAAGTACTCGATCAACCGGGTAGGCGCGCCAAAAGATGTAAAAGCAAATGGTTTGACAGTAACTTGTGCCGACAAAGGCAAGCAAATCTTGGTAGAGATCCACGCATGGGATGAGAAAGGTAACGACGACTTGTGCGTAACGTACCTAGAAGTACAAGACAACAACAAAACATGTCCAGCTAGCGCAGCAGGTTCTGAAACTGTAGCAGGTGCGATTGTAACGGAAGGCAATGTTAAAGTGGAAGGCGTAGACGTATCCTTGTCAGGAAGCGCAACTTCAACCATCAAAACAACTGCTAACGGATCATACCAGTTCTCAGCAGTAGTAAAAGGTGGCGATTACACAATCACTCCACGTTTGAACCGCAACAACTTGAACGGCGTATCAACATTCGACTTAGTATTGATCAGCAAGCACATCTTGGGAGTAACTCCATTGGGTAGCCCTTACAAGATGATCGCAGCCGACATCAACAGCTCTAAGTCAATTACTACTTTGGACTTGATCCAATTGCGTAAGTTGATCTTGAACATCGACACTGAATTCAGCAACAACAGCAGCTGGAGATTTGTAGATGCTTCTTACCGTTTCCCTGTAAGCAGCAACCCATGGGCTGAAACATTCCCAGAGGTTAAGAACTTCAACAACTTGGTAGGAACAGCAAGTGCTGACTTCGTAGCAGTTAAAGTCGGTGATGTAAACGGTACTGCAGCAGCTAACAGCGCAACTGGCGCAGAAGCACGTAGCGCTACTGGCACATTGGAATTGAACACTACCGAGCAGGCATTGAAAGCAGGCAACGAATACACAGTAGTATTCACTGCAGCTGACATGGCTAAAATCCAAGGATACCAGTTTGCAATGAACTTCGATCGTTCAGCAGTAGAATTGGTAGACATGGCTTACGGTGTAGCAAAAGCAGAAAATTTCGGTGTATTTGCAACAGAAGGCTTGATCACAGCAAGCTGGAACGGCGCAGCAAACAGCGACGAATTGTTCAGCTTGGTGATCCGTGCTAAGAAGAATGCAGATTTGAGCAGTGTATTGAGCTTGAACGCTCGCGCATTGCACGGTGAAGCATACGGCAACGATGTATCAACTATGAATGTAGCATTGAAATTCAACAGCTTGAAAGCATCAGCTGCTAGCTTTGAATTGTTGCAGAACGCACCAAACCCATTCAACAACGAAACAGTAATCGGATTCAATCTTCCAGAAGCAGTGAAAGCTACTTTGAAGATCCAAGATGTAACTGGCCGTACGTTGAAAGTGATCAAAGGTGACTTCGCAAAAGGTTACAACCAAGTAGTATTGAAAGGTAATGAATTGAACGCTACAGGTGTTCTTTACTACACTCTTGATGCTGCTAACTTCACTGCTACCAAGAAAATGGTTATTGTAGAGTAATAAAGGAAGGAAAGAATCTAACATTTGGAAAGATGGCGGTCCTTTTGACCGCCATCATCTAAAATTTAGGTTATTTTTTTTTGATTACAATTTGAGAAAATAGGTACGGGGTCTAGGGAAATGTCAATCCTATAGACCCCTGCTTTTTTTAGTGAAAATGGGTAAGGGGGCAATGGGTTTTTGGAAAGACTGTATAAATAAGCCATACCGTGTCGCCGCTACGCGGCTCGATAATCTTTACCTAACGTGAGTTTTGAATTATAGTAGCTGATAAAGAATGAATTACGAAAAGAAAGTAGCAAAATTGGGTCATAATCAACCACTCGTGTCGCCGCTACGCGGCTCGAAAAGCCAGACCACTCATTATTGCTATAGACGGAAACAGGGCTAGCGCCCTTTGGTAGCATCAAAGCCACGCTAGTGGCGAATCCGTCTATAGAAAACGGTCAATCTTTGGCATTAAGTCGCGCTAGCGACGGCACGAACATTGATCAACCCATCGATAATCTACGAATTCAGGTCAAATTACAATTGGAGAAAATAGATACGAGGCAAAGGAATATCAATCCTAGGCTCCTGTTTTTTAACGTCAATGAGGAGGATTCAATAGTTTTGGGAAATACTGCATACAATTACCGCCAGTATTAAAAATTAGGTTAAACTAACGTGAGTTTTGAATTATAGTAGCTGATAAAGAATGAATTACGAAAAGAAAGTAGCAAAATTGGGTCATAATCAACCACTCGTGTCGCCGCTACGCGGCTCGAAAAGCCAGACCACTCATTATTGCTATAGACGGAAACAGGGCTAGCGCCCTTTGGTAGCATCAAAGCCACGCTAGTGGCGAATCCGTCTATAGAAAACGGTCAATCTTTGGCATTAAGTCGCGCTAGCGACGGCACGAACATTGATCAACCCATCGATAATCTACGAATTCAGGTCAAATTACAATTGGAGAAAATAGATACGAGGCAAAGGAATATCAATCCTAGGCTCCTGTTTTTTAACGTCAATGAGGAGGATTCAATAGTTTTGGGAAATACTGCATACAATTACCGCCAGTATTAAAGATTAGGTACTAAGCGATCAAAGTATGTTATCTTTACCATACAATGACAGACACA
>JBBANM010000132.1:0-13201 GCA_040401995.1 Saprospiraceae bacterium | reverse complement strand
CCGACCAATCAACTTGATGTCCACCAGGGGCGGTATGGCCCGATAATTTTGCAAAGATAACAACGGTTGTAATAAGAATAGGCAGGTATCCGTGTCACTGCCAATAGGCGTTAGCAACACCCGAACCCCCAGCCAAAGCGATCGTATTTAGGATCAGATTTCATTGCCTCTTTCAGTCCAAACTAGTTCCTGGTAGTCAGACCGATACCACTTATAACTAAATGTAACTCGACGAAGAACGTACTGGTTACATTTAGTTATATTACAAGAGCGGTCATAATGTCACGGGTTTTAGTGAATCAGGTTTTAGTGAATTGTTGTTAGGTGAGTGCGCCACCTGGGCTTGTTGACACTATCTAGAGTATGAAAAACCCGGAGAAGATTGAGCTGCCAGAATTAGGCCGTAAGGTGATAATGATTGGGCTGGATGGTGAGATGTCTAGTGCCGACCTGGCTACTGGTGGGCGCCTTATTCAGGTCGGTTTCTCGATGCTTATCAATGGGAAAATTGATAGCTTTACATCCAACATTGGTTACCCATTAGAGAGTTGGGATGATACCTCTTGGTCAGAACGTGCATCAGTGGTTCACAACATTCCACGTGAAGAGTTGGCCGATAAAAGCAAATCACCCAGTGCCGAAGAGGTCGATGAGGCTGCATCCGCGTGGCTACTTGCTCGCGGAGCGGTCCTTGGAGAGCGCATCTTAATCTCAATCGGATTTAATGTCGGCGCTTTTGATCACCCGTTCTTTCGTAAATCCCTTCCAAAAACTATGTCCCTGGTTTCTAGACGTTGTATTGACCTTAATGCCATCTGTTTCACCCTCGGTGGTTGGGACCCGAATCCAGCCAATACTGCTAGATCTTGGACTGGGTGCAAATAATTTAAAAATTAGCGACATTTCTCGCTGGGTTTGCCACACCGGTGGTCCTAAAATTCTGGAAGCAGTTGAAAAAAGCCTAAATCTAACTGTCGGTGAGCTTGCACTCTCTTGGAACTGCCTGGCTGAAAAAGGTAACCTCTCGTCAGCTGCTGTTTTACATATTCTTAGTGATTTATTAGCAGGGCAAGGATTTGAAAAACCAGAGGCTGGAACATTCGGATTATTGCTTGCAATGGGACCAGGATTTTCAACCGAACTAGTACTTTTGGAGTGGTGGCGATGAGTGGATACACGCTATTTACAGTTCTGATAGCCCTGGTTGCAGTTGAGCGCCTAGTTGAACTTGTAGTTTCAAATCGCAATTTGAAATGGAGTTTTGCCCAAGGTGGAATCGAGTATGGCCGCTCGCATTACAAATACATGGTGGCAATCCACACCTTTCTTTTGATTGGTTCAATAGTGGAAGTTTGGGTAATAAAACCAACTTTAAATCTGGCACTGACTGCAAGCATGTTTATTCTGGCAATCGCATCTCAAGTTTTGCGTTGGTGGTGTATCGGCTCATTAGGTAAGCGATGGAATACCTTGGTTGTAATCGTGCCGAACTTGCCAGTAATTACCAGTGGACCATATAAATGGTTTAAGCACCCGAACTATGTAGTTGTAGTTATTGAAGGTTTTGCTCTGCCGATGGTGGGATTCTCGTGGCGCACCGCTCTCATATTTTCATTCCTAAATTTCTTTGTTTTAAGAACAAGGCTAAAGTGCGAGAATGCTGCGTTGGCATCTCTTCCGATGGCTAAATGATTGATCTTATTGTTGTCGGTGCTGGGCCAGTCGGCTTAGTCGCTGCGATTCACGCAGCAGAACAAGGCCTTGAAGTCTGCGCCATCGAGGCCCGTAGTGGTGACATTGATAAGGCATGTGGTGAAGGGTTGATGCCAAAAGCCTTAAATCACCTCGAAAAAATTGGTGTTAACCCAACCGGAAAGAGTTTCTACGGAATTTCATACACTGGCGTCAACTCATATGTAGAAGCAAGATTTTCTGGTCAACCAGGTCGTGGTGTTCGTCGAACCACTTTGCAACACGCATTAATGGAGCGGGCGAATGAATTAGGTATCAAATTTATCGAAGAGCGCGTTGAGGAGATTACTCAAAATGAATCCTCAATCGAGGTGGCTGGTATCAAGAGCCGATATCTAATTGGCGCCGATGGCCTGCACTCAACTGTGCGAGAAAAGCTTGGCTTTGAAGTTAAGTCGGCAGAACCAAAGAAGAACCGTTATGGAATCAGGCAACATTTCGAGATCGCTCCATGGTCAGATCTAGTTGAGGTTTATTGGCTTCCCAACGCAGAGTTATATGTGACCCCGGTGGATGAAGAAACTATCGGCATAGCAGTACTGGGAAAGGCAGGCAGTGACTTCAATCAGATCATTTCCGAAGTACCTGCACTATCCAAGAAACTATCTGGCGTGAATATTGCGAGCAAACTTCGTGGAGCGGGGCCGCTGCGCCAAAAAGTTTCAAAACGAACACTTGGTCGGGCGCTATTAGTGGGAGATGCCTCTGGCTATGTTGATGCGCTTTCGGGCGAAGGTTTACAAGTTGGATTCGCCGAGGCTGAAGCTGCTGTCAAAGCAATATTGCAAGATGAGCCCGAATCTTATAAAGCTTCATGGCGGCAAATAACTCGGTCTTATCGGCTGCGAACTAGTGGGCTGCTTTGGGCATCTTCAAATAAGACAATCCGCCCGCTAATAGTTCCAGCCGCAGAAAAATTGCCATTTATTTTTAAAAGAATTGTGAACAGCCTCGGATAATAAGGGAATAAATATCTAGCGATTCCAAATTTAACGCAATATAATTAGTTAACTGAGTACGTAAACGATATTAACTCAGTCGAAAAATGGGAGTAGAGCCTTGACTGGTGCAGCGTTAGATCATTTACGCAATGGATTAATCGTTTCTTGCCAAGCATCACCTGGAAGCCCGTTAGCTAACCGCGGCTTGATGTCATACATGGCAGAAGCTGCCGAAGCCGGTGGCGCAGTCGCAATAAGAGCCGAAGGTTTACGCGACATCACAGAAATAAAAAAAGCCGTTTCAATTCCAATAATTGGTCTCATAAAATTGAAGAGCGAAAATACTCCTGTTGTGATCACGCCATTACTGAAAAATATTTACCAACTCTTGGAGGCAGGCGCCGATTTAATTGCGGTAGATGCAACATTGCGCAAAAGAGTTGATGGCACGCTCGGTAATGATTTTGTCGCGCAAGCTACGGCGGCAGGGGCACAAGTGCTTGCAGATATTGATGATCTTGAATCGGCGATTGCAGCCGAAAAGAGTGGAGCAATAGCCGTTCTTACAACACTTTCAGGTTATACAAATGGACCAGTACCAGAATTTCCAGATCTTGATTTAATCAAATCGTGTTCAAGTCATTGTGTCGTACCGGTAATAGCAGAGGGAAGATATAACTCACCCGAATTAGTAAGTCAGGCATTTGATGCAGGCGCTTGATCAGTATGTGTTGGTTCTGCGATAACTGATCCATGGTTAAGCACAAAAAGATTTAGTAAAGGTATAAGTAGCAAATCATAAAACTAATCAATCTTGAAGTCTCGACCGCCAATTCGATTTCTGAGTCCATCAAAGTGGCTATGAAGAGCAATACGTGCACCTCTAGGATCTGACGCCTTTATAGCCAATAAAATTGCATGGTGACGATCTGCAGTCTTACTCGCTGCTGCTGGGTCATATTTTGTATCTAATAGTTCGTCGAAGATTCGCCAAAAGACTTGAAGTAGCAAAATCGATAGTGGGTTTTTCAAAGGCGCCAGAAGCTCCTCATGGAATTCTCGGTCCGTTGCAGAGGTAACAAATCCTGACTTCGCCTCTTCATCCATTTTCGCCAAGATTTTTTCTAGCGCTTCTAAGTCTGGTTTTAATCCTTCGGTAACTAAGTTTGTTAATAAGCCTTGCTCTAATGATTCACGTACCTCACTTAAATATCGGAGGTATGTGCCTTGGTCAACAATAGTTAAACGACTATGGAAAATCAATTCATCAGACAATGATTTAAGAGAGAGAACTCCGACATATGTGCCGGCTCCTTGCTTTACCTCAAGGACACCAGTTGCTCGCAAAGTTCGCACAGCCTCACGCAGCGAATTTCTTCCAACATTTAACTCCGCACACAATTCCGTTTCCGAAGGAAGCAAGTCACCTGACTTGAGACCGTGAGAAAATATCCATTCGCGAAGAGAGCGAACCGCCCCGTCTGTGCGTGATTCCTTTGCTTTTGGTGGAGCTTTCCCGGTGTGCTTAGCTGGCATAGTCATCCCACCTTTCAAGGTAAAAAGAGATTTCTTTATTCCCAAAATCGCTTTTTGAAAGTAATCTAATCGTTATCTCAACATGCTTGACCTCAATTTAAAGGAAAGATAGATTTAAGTCAATGCAAACATGGGATGTCTCAGGCGCTAGAGATTCTTACCGCCGGGGGTTTTCCAGAAAAGTTCCAACACCCTAGGACGCACCTGGAGTGTTTAAAAGTTGGAGGTTTTTGTGAGAAAGTTTACGAAATCACTTGGCGCCTTAGGGCTAGTAGCTGCATTCGCAGTTTCTGTATTTGCCGCGCCATCACAAGCAGCATCAAATAACTCGATTACCGTGGCAGAAGTAACTGCTGGTGGTGGCGGAGTCCAAACTATTTTCTCCCCTTGGATTAACTCCGGATCAATTTCTCACCATGCAATGTTCCGTGCTTTATTTAAGGCAAATTCAGATTTAGTTTCTGTAAAACCTGATCTAGCTTCAGATTACAAGTACAGCAAAGATGGCAAGACACTTACCGTGACACTTAAGTCAGGTGTCAAGTGGTCTGACGGAACAGATTTAACTGTCGACGATGTCGTCTGGTCTATGAACACTCTACTTCGCGTTGCTAAGTCAAATGCGATTTACGTGAATGCATTTAAGCAAATTGTTGGTAGCGAAGCAGTTCTCGGAACTAACACAACAAACATGAGCGGGATTACAACTAAGGGTAATGACATTATTATTACTCTTAAGGCGCCAGTTAACACAATGATTCCTGTTCTCGGTCAGTTCATGATCTTGCCTAGGCATTCATTAGCTGATCAAGATATTTTGAAGTTAGACACAAATAACTACTGGAAGAATCCAGTTGTATCTGGTCCTTTCAAGGTTGGAACATTTAGCCAAGGTAACTTCATCACACTTGTGCCAAATGACAAGTACGAAGGCGATAAGCCAAAACTAAAAGAAATTAACATAATTGTTTCTTCAAATCTTGTGGCTGATGCGAAGTCTGGAAAGTTGGATTACTTCACAACTAACGATCCTGACACAATTCGTGCAATGAGTTCAGTCTCTACCTTTAAGTCCGCCCCACTTGCGGTGCTCTTCTACCGCTATTTGGTTATCAATCCAACTGGTCCATTCAGCAATGTAAAAGCTCGTGAAGCGCTTAAGTTCGGTGTCGACTGGGGCAAATTAATTCCAGCGATCTACGGACAGCAGGGCAAAGTAATTAACAGTGGCGTGGCTTCAGGCATGGCTTTCCACGATTCTTCAATTCCTGTATACAAGTTCAATAAGGCAAAAGCGATTGCCCTTCTAAAGGAAGCGAACTTCGACTTCTCAAAGACAATCCGCATTCGCACATACAATCAAACCCAACCTGCGGTTATGACTCTCTTTGCCGCAGTGGCACAACAGCTATCAGAACTTGGAATGAAGACTGAATTCCTACCATTTCAGGGAGATGCAACTACAGAGCTTTGGACAAATCGTAATTACGAGCTAGCCCTTAAGGGTCTTAGTGCATTTAACGTAGGTGAGTGGTATTCCGAGTACAGCAACCCAGCAACATTTGAAAAGTTACTAGGTGCTCAGCCTGTATTCGCAGCACTAAACACACAGCTAGCACAAGCATCAACTCTTCGCGATACTCGCAAAGTTTTGACAGATCTGCAAAAGCTTGAGCAAGCGAACTTATACAAACTTCCACTTCATTTCTTGAAGCAGGTTGTATTTATCTCGAAGAACATCAGTGGCACACCAACAAAGTGGGGAAATCCTCTTTATGTTTATCAAAACAACATAACTAGCTGGTCTGCTAACTAATTAAGTAAAGGCGGTACTGACCTAGATGTGAGGGTATCTTTGGTCAGTACCGCCACTTATTTTCATTGAATTTTTGATTTTATAGGGATGGTAATTTCTTGGTTTCGTTTCTAATTCGGCGAATTGCGATCTTGGCGCCTATGGCATTTACGATCAGCGCATTGATTTTTTTCGCATCGCGCCTTTCTCCGATTGATCCAATTAATGCAATGGTTTCGCCTGATCAGGCAGCTGATTCAGCAAACCTCGCTCAACTTCGCCAAGAGTTGGGGTTAAATGACAATATTATTTTGCAATATTTTCACTGGTTAAAAGACATAGCAACGGGCGAATTTGGTTACAGCCTACAAAGTGGCCAAAAAATCTCTGAAATTCTGGCACTTCGCATGCCAGCAACTCTTGAACTAGTGCTTTCTGCCTTGATTTTATCGACCTTATTAGCCTTAACTCTTGGCTTATTTGCCGGCGCTAAAAAAGGCGGAGTTGCAGATAAGTTATCACGCATTCTCGCAGTGGTTGGAATTGCTATGCCAGATTTCTTTATTGGATTAGCCCTGCTTAACGTATTTGCATACCGCGTGGCATGGCTTCCTACTGGCAATCGAATAGCTCCTGGACAAGTAACGCTTTGGGACCGATTACCTAATCTGATTCTGCCGGTTTCAACTTTAACTATTGCGATGCTTGCAGTTCTTATCCGCTATACCCGAAATTCGGTTCTTGATACTTTAAATAAAGATTTTGTAAAAACAGCGAGAAGCAAAGGCGTACCCGAGTGGCGCGTGCTTTATAGCCACGTTTTTAGAAATTCACTTGGCCCAGTAATGGTGCTTTTAGCTTTTAGGCTTCCATTACTTGTTGGCGGATCGATTCTGGTCGAATCTGTTTTTCAATGGCCCGGAATCGGAAGCACAATTATTGCCGCAGTCTCTGCTTCAGATTATCCGGTGATTATGGTTGTTAGCATGCTTATCGCGATGGTTATTTTAGTTGCGAGCTTCTTGGTGGATATCATCAAATCAGTACTGGATCCTCGAGTCAGATTAGGAGGAGGCAACTAATGAAAAAAGCTAACCAAGAACCGCAATCGACCGCCAGAATTTTTATAAGAAATTTGCTCCATAATCCTTCTGCTGTTATTGGCTTGTCCATAATTTCTATAATGATTCTCAGTTCGATATTTGCAGTTCAAATCTCTGGCGTAGCACCAGAATACATAGATCCAGTTAACGGCCGCCTTGGCCCCGGTTGGCATCACCTAATGGGCACCGATCAACTCGGTCGAGACATGTTGAGCCGTATATTGTCGGGAGGAAGACAATCAATTTATATTGGTGTTCTCGCTTCATTTCTAGCAAATTTAATTGGAACTGTTTTAGGTGCAATAGCTGGATATTTGGGCGGCAAGATTGATGCAGTCGTAATGCGGATTTCAGAGCTGATAATGACCTTCCCACAGTTGATTTTGGTGCTTATTTTCGTTTCGCTCTTAGGCCAAGGAATCAATAATGTAATCATCGTCTTTGCGCTAACTGGTTGGATGACGACTTTTAGATTGGTTCGCGGAGAATTCTTCTCTCTTCGCGAAGAAGCTTTTGTTGAAGCAGATCGAGCCTTCGGATTTTCAAAACCTAGAATCATCTTCCGCCATTTACTTCCAAACACCATGAGTCCAATCGTGGTTGCATTCACAATTAATATTGCAATTTTCATTATCGCTGAAGCCGGTTTGTCATTCTTAGGACTCGGCGTGCCGGTTACAACGCCGACCTGGGGTAATCTGTTGACTGCAGCACAAAACCCGGTGGTGATTGATGAGTATTGGTGGTTATGGGTTTTTCCGGCACTTGCAATTGCAATGTTTGTATTGGGCGTTAACTTTGTTGGTGATGGCTTGCGAGATGTCTTAGATCCAAGACATAAATCGTTAATTGCAAAGAATAGATGGAAGAGTGCGCTAGTTGGTCGTTTGGGGAGAAAAAAGTGAGCCGATCGACTGAAAAAGATTTAATTTTGGATCTCAAGAGCGTAAATGTTAAATTCAAGGTCGAAGATGACACCTTACATATCTTACGTGATGTTTCCCTTAGCATTCCAAGAGGCTCTTTCCTCTGTGTAGTTGGCGAATCTGGCTGCGGAAAATCTGTAACTGCGCAGGCAATCATGCAGCTTTTGCCAGATAACGGAGAAATAAGTAGCGGTGATATTTACTTTTCACAAGGAGGTCAGGTTTTAGAGCTAAATAAACTGGAAAAATTTGGAAAACAGATGCGTGATATCCGTGGCGCGAAAATAGGAATGATTTTCCAGGACACACTTTCTTCTCTAAATCCTGCCCATAAAGTTGGCCGCCAGGTAGCCGAAAGTCTTTTGCAGCATTTTCCTATTTCTAAGGACGAGGCTCGTACCAGGGTGGTTGAGCTGTTTCGAAAGCTTGGTATTCCTGATCCAGAACGTCGCTATGACGCTTACCCGCATGAGTTTTCGGGCGGAATGCGCCAGCGCGTAATGATCGCAATTGCCACTATCTGCGAACCAGATTTAGTAATTGCAGATGAGCCAACAACCGCCCTCGATGTAACAATTCAAGCGCAGATTATGACTCTGCTGAAAGATCTGCAAAAGAGTGCAGGTAAAACTTTTATTCTAATTACGCACAACATGGCACTGGTTTCAGAAGTTGCAGATCACGTGGCCGTTATGTACCTAGGTCGAGTAGTTGAATACGGTGCGGTTGATCAAGTGCTTCGTGACCCTAGACACCCATATACCAAAGCTTTGATGGCCAGCGTTCCCACACTGGACGCAGACAAGAGTATTGAATTACAAACCGTTGATGGACAAACGCCGTCTCCGGCAGAAGTAACAGTTGGCTGCGAATTTGTCGGACGCTGCCCTTACGTAATTGCTGCATGCAGAGAGAAAACAATTGAGATGACGCAAGTTAATCCGGGTCACGATGTCCGCTGCATTCGTTTGGATAAAAACGGAAAACCACCTGTTCTAACTGGAGGTGCTTAAATTGAGTAATACTCGCACACCTCTCTATAAAGTCGGACAAATTAAGAAGCACTTTCCTGTTTTGGGTGGAGTTCTAAGACGCACGAAAGGTTATGTAAAAGCTCTTGATGGCGTTGATCTTGAAATTTTCCGCGGTGAAACAATTGCAGTCATTGGTGAATCAGGATGTGGAAAGACAACTCTCGGTCGCATGTTAGCCTTACTAGATAAGCCAACCGGCGGCGAACTTGCTTTTGACTACGGACAAGGACTTCAAGATGTAACTAGTTTGCGTGGCGCAGATCAGATGCGTTTCCGCAAAAAAGTTCAAATGATTTTCCAAGACCCATACACTTCATTTAACCCACGCCAACGTGTCGGTGCTGCGATGGATGAAGTCCTTCGTGTTCACGGCGTTAAAGATGAAGCGGAACGAACTGCGCGAATTCTGGAAGCCTGCGAAATGGTCAACATTCGCCCTGAATACCTGCAGCGCTACCCACATGAGTTTTCTGGTGGTCAACGCCAGCGTCTAGCAATTGCGCGCTGTTTAGCGACAAAACCCGAGCTAATCATCGCTGATGAAATCGTTTCAGCCCTTGATGTTTCTATTCAGGCTCAAATTGTTAACTTACTTTTGAAGATTCAAAAAGAGAATGGCTTATCGTTTATTTTTGTAACTCACGATGTTGCCGTTGCTCGCTATGTAGGACATCGAGTCGCAGTTATGTATTTAGGCAACGTAGTTGAAATTCTCCCGGCTGATTCATTGCCTGAGGCAGCTGAGCACCCTTATACGATCGCATTATTATCTGCGGTTCCCAGCATGAATCCAGCAGCAAGAGACCATCGAGTTGTATTACAAGGCGAAGTGCCAAGCCCAATTGATATGCCAAGAGGATGTGCTTTCTCGACACGCTGCCCAGCAGTTATGGATATCTGCAAAACCGAACGACCAGTATTAAAAATTTCAAACATCTCAAAAGGTGATCACCAGGTCGCCTGTCACTTAAATAAAGGAGCAAAGTAATGGCGAGCAATTCAAAACTTCTAAGAGGCATAGTACCTCCAGTTTGCACGCCTTTTACTGCCGATTACGAAGTAGATGAGAAATCATTGCGCCGCTTGGTCAACCACCTAATCGACGGTGGAGTCCATGGTCTCTTTGTCCTTGGTTCAACCAGCGAAGTTGCATATCTAACGGACAAGCGACGTGCAGATGTAATTCGTATTGCAATTCATGAAACTGCAGGACGCGTACCAGTTGTTGCTGGAGCGATAGATATGACAACCCTTCGGGTTAACGAACATGTGCGCGCCGCTGTAGCAGCTGGTATCGATGGAATTGTTATCACTGCGCCGTTTTACGCTCGTACCCACCCAGAAGAAATCGCACTGCATTTCAGATTAGTTAAAGAAGAATGTGGCGATGTTCCTCTATACGCGTACGACATCCCAGTTGCAGTAAATAACGTAAAACTAGAGACCGCTACAGTGCTAAAACTGGCTAAAGAGGGCGTTATTCAGGGGCTTAAGGACTCATCCGGCATGGATGCTGGAATCAGAGCGGTCGTACTCGGAGCTCAGCAAATGGGTTTAAATGAATTTGTAGTTCTCACCGGCTCTGAACTAACCGTTGATTCAGCTTTGATGGCTGGTGCACATGGCGTGGTTCCAGGTATCGGTAATGTAGATCCAGCTGGCTACGTAAAAATCTTTGACCTGGTAGCTACTGGTGATTACAAAGCTGCGCGGGCAGAACAAGAGCGTCTTTTTGAAATGTTTAACTTAATTTATGTTGGCTCTATGGCACGCATGAGCATCGGCGCATCAGCACTTGGTGCTTTCAAAGCATCCCTAAAGCATCTTGGAATCATCGAAGATGCCCGAATGGCGCCACCTCAGATTGCGCTTAACTCGGACGAGGTCGCTGCAATCATTCCATTCCTAAAGAATGCGGGACTAAAAGTTAAAGGGGTATCCGTCTGACTACCAGAAGTCTGACTCAGCGGCCCTGCTCGTCAGAAGAGGTGTGAGTCGGGACCAATCAAAAAAGCCCCCTGGCCTGTGGTTTTACGCTCACATCACCCCCGTTTTTAGCCATATTTAAGATGCAAAGCCTCTGACTTTAAGACGCCAACTAACCATTCTTCAGACGCGGTGAAAGTGAAATTCCCCGAAATTTTGATGCTCGTCGCTGTGTCCGACAATGATCTTTCATCGAGCCATTTAGCTATTAGGTCTAGTGGGCGCTATTAGTCATAGATAACGTGAAGACCTCGACGTTTTAAATCTGCGAGGCCATAACGCATGGCCTGCAATTGATCAGTCGAGTGTCCTATCCAATCCAAAACTTCACCGATGACTTCCACGGGTTCTCGGGTGCGATAAGACCGGGTGGGATTCCCAGGAAATTTCTTGTCTGTCAAGTTAGGATCGTCTTCGATGGTACCCGTCGCTTTCACGATATAGATTCGTCCGCGGCCTTCCCCTGCGGCCAGTTCAGCTCCCCAGGTTGCCGCATCCAAAGTGGCCGTCAGATAGACGTTGTTTGAGATTCTTCCTTTTTCAAAGTTCGAGCCGCGTCCGGGCAATAAGAAATCCCCAACGACTAGATCCGCTTTCGTGCCGTGAAACAAAGTCCCTGATTCGTGGACCTCAAATGGTTTGGATTTGTTCATTATTCACACCGCCTAATAGTTAGATTCAAAATTTTAGTCATGCCTTTCTCATGCCGCAATGATCATCCATCTTTTGGGAAAAATGCCCGAAGTCGGTCTTGGGCAATAAACGCCATTGCCTCTGGGTCCACTAGGAGTTCAACATAGAAGGGTTCTAGTTCTTCAATGCGCACTGGCTTGAACCAGTCCGGTCGTTGCTCGTGGTGTAGTTGCTGGACGACTGAACCCACGGTTGATAGAGCGGCTGCGTCAGTTGCAGTGGCCTTGCGTACTTGCATCTACCTATTCTCCTACTCACTATGGGTTCTTTGTGGCGTACCTGGTGACAGTGTCGTACCTAAGGCGTAGGTGTGCTCTCTCGCCAAGGCCGCGTGGCTTCTGGAATAGAAAGAGAGTTAGAGCGCACCTTCTTGGTTGTGGGTGGAACCGGCGCGACTGATTTTGGTTGGTGTTTCTTTACTATTTGATCGTAGGTCAATGATGGAGCCTGCACGGCTAGTGTCATTAGCCGGTAGAAGATTAGGCCGCGATATCGGGACTTGCGCCGGTTCCAACGAAAGGTGAACTCGGATAGATAGGCATCTAGGTGGTCGTGACCAAACGATCCTTGATATGTACCAAGAAACCAGCGTTTGAGAAGTGATGCCACTCTATGAACAGCCGGCAAAATTGTGTGGGCCGGTTTTCCGGATGGTTTGATCGCGTGAGCTTGGTGGATGTAGATACCTTTAGTGGCTATCGGGTAAGCACGGTGCCCATCGGTAATAACGGTGGAGCCAACTTCAATGTTATCGAGCAAGATCTGCTTGATAGTTCCAGCCGTGGCATCGGGTATTACCTTCATACGAGCGCGTCCATACCCTTTTGGGTTTTGCCGCTCGACAGCGATGATAACCAGCACCTTGCCCAAAGCTCCTCGGCCGCGGACACCAGGACGAACACCACCGAGGAAGGTCTCATCGACTTCCACGGTTCCTTTGAGTTTGTAGATGCCAGCAAGGGCCATTGCCGAGCGGTAACGGTGAAGCATCGTCCAAGCCGTCTCGTAACTTCCAAGGTTCAACCTCCTTTTGAGAGTTAGGGCAGAGACGCCGCCCTTATCCATACAAAACTCCCACGCGGCAGCAAACCAGATGGTCATTGGGGTTCGGGTATCTTGAAAAATGGTGCCGGTAGTTCGTGAGACTTTTGCAGTGCAAGAAGAGCATCGCCAGATACGACCGCTGACTGGGCGTGGCTTATTTACTATGCCACAGCTTGTGCAGACCAGAGAGTTACCCCAGCGTAGCCAATCCAAGTAGTCCAGGCAGGCGTCATCGTCTTGGAACCACGCACGAAACTGTTCCTCAGACTTGGGGAAGTCCACTCCTGGAATAGGCATACTTGATCATAGTTCCTGGTAGTCAGACGGATACCCCTTTAAGAATAAGTACCACGGTTATAGCTTCAACGGTGAGCAGAATACGAGTTCCGTT